>NZ_FMHJ01000020.1:0-75458 GCF_900090125.1 Streptomyces sp. WMMB 714 | reverse complement strand
CCCCCGGCAGCCAGCCCCGGAGGCGGCCGCCGTCACCGCCCTCCGCCTTCTCCACCCGGTACCAGCGCGTCGAGGAGATGCCCTTCTCGTCCGTGACCAGCCTGCCGTCCGTGACGACGCAGTCAGCGGTGAGACGGTCGCCGTGCCAGACGCGGCCCGCCGCGTTGTCCGGATCGGCGTAGAGCGTGTACGGGTTCCTGGCGAGCCGCAGCGAGCACTCCAGGGTGCGGAGGTCCCGGCACGGCTTCTCGACGTTGTACACGCGCAGCGTGACGGCGCCCCCGCCCGGGCCCGCCGGCGGCGCCGTGCTCTCCCCGGGCGCCGGACCGGACGCCGGGGAGACCAGCCACCACGTGCCGCTGACGACGAGGGCCACCGCCGCCGCGGCGACCGCGATCAGCACCAGCGGACCAGGACGCCGCCGCACGGGCGGCGCGGGTACGACGGTGACGTCGTCGCCGCGCGTGGCGCGCACCCTCTCCCACAGGCCGTCCGGGACCTCCATCTCCGCGTCGGCGGACCGCAGCCGCTCGCGCAGGGCCCGCGCCGTCTCCTCGCGTTCAGCACGCATGCCGTTCTCCTCTCGAGCGGCCCGCGCGCTGTGGGAACGCGCCTCGCAGCTTGTCCAGTGCCCGTCTCCGGGTGAGCGCCACGGTGCCCCGGTGCAGGCCGAGGATCTTCGCGGCTTGGTCGATCGTGTAGCCGTCCAGATCGACGAGGACGACGACACCTGCCTGACGTACCGTCAACTGCCGCAGCAGGCGCACGGTTTCCAGCTCCGACGCCCTGCGCTCCAGGCCCCCGTCGTCCGCCTGGCGGCCGGGCCCCGTGGAGGCCGCGCCCGGGTCCCCCGCGAACTCGACGTCGGCGACGAGCACTTGGCGCCGTTCCCGCCGCCAGCCGTCGCGGAGGACGCTCAGCAGCGAGGAGAAGGCGTAGGCGTAGGGCTCCGGGTGGGCGAGGAAGCGCTCGGGCCGGGCGGCCAGTTTGAGATACACCTCGTGGACGGCGTCCTCCGCCGACTGGCGCGATCCGGCGAGCATCGCCGCTCTCCGGTACAGCCGGTGCAGCAGCTCGCAGAAGACGTCGTCGAACGAGGGGCCGGGTTCGTTGCCGGTGTCGGAAGTAGTGACCACGTGGCCTGCGACCCTCCGTGGTGGGTTGCCTCTGGGTGGTGTGGTGGTGCGTCAAGTCCGTCGTGCCTCGTCATGGTGCTCCCGGCCGCCCGGGCCCTGGGGCTCGGCTGCGCCCTGACAGGCTGGCAGTTCAGGGTCGTGGGAACCACCGGAGGCCGCAAGTCCGCCCGCTTTCGACCGATCGTCTCCCTGCGTCCGGTGCATTCGGTGCGTTCGCCCCTGCCTCGCTCCCAACCGTCCTCACAGCACCTTCCTCACAGCGTTCCGCTCTGCGTTCCTCCCCGGCCTTCCGCGCGGTTCCTCAACCCGGCCCGTCCTCCCCGGTCTGCGAGCCGAGCAGCCCCAGCTCGGTGGTGAGGTTGCGGCGGGCGGCATCCTCCCATCGCTCCCGGGCGTAGGGAGTGCGGAACAGCTCGGGCAGGCCGAGGAGTTGACGCAGTACGCCGGCGCGCCCCGCACGGAAGCGCTCCTCGGGGACGAAGGCGTACTCCCGGCGCACGGCGTCGGCGTAGGCGGCGTACTCGGCGGGGGTGCCCGCCAGCACGGCCAGGTCCGCGTCGCACAGCAACTCGCCGTCGGCGTCGCCCGGTTCGGGATCGTGCGTGACGGTGAGGCGTACGAGCCGGACGACCTCGTCGGTACGGCCCGTGCCGACCCCGGCTTCGAGCAGCGCGCGCCTCGCGAGAGAGGCGCTGCGCTCCTCGTTCTCGCTCCTGTCGGGGCGGTACACGGCGTCGTGGAACCAGGCCGCCAGGCGCACCGTGTCGGCGTCCGCGCCGGTCGAGTGGGGGGCCAGTTCGTCCACGCGGCCGAGTACGGCTTCGAGGTGGTCGACGCCGTGGTAGTGCCGCTGGGGTTCCGACCATCGGGCGATCAGGTCCTCGCCGTACGGCTCGGGCGGCGGCTCCACCTCGCCGTCCCTGACCCGGACGAGAAGAGCGCGCCATGCGGCGAGCAGCCGCTCGCGCGTGGCACGGGAAGCGGTTTCGTCGGTTGGCATGGCGTGATTCTCCCTCCGCCGGTGGGGCGGGACGGGCCGGGGCCGGGTCAGGCGCGGTTCCGCGGACGGACCCTGACGCCCCTTCCGGGTTCGGCCGGGCCGGCGGGCGGCTCACCGGCGGCGCGATGTCGCCTTCCCGGGAGATCGGAGGTGTGGCAGAGTGCAGAACATGTCTAGACCAATCCTCGAGGTCATCGCCCTGACACCCGACGACGCGCGGGAGGCGCAGGCCGGAGGGGCCGACCGTCTCGAACTGGTCGCCGACATGGCCTCCGACGGCCTCACCCCGGACCGGGAGACCTTCGCCCGCGTCCGCGCGGCCGTCGGCCTGCCGCTGCGCGTCATGCTGCGCGCGTCCACCGGATTCACGGCGGGGGACGACGGCGCGCTCGCCCGGCTCTGCGAGCAGGCACGCGGACTGCGCGCCGAAGGCGCCGACGAGTTCGTGCTCGGCTTCCTCGACGGCTGCGGGCGGCCGGACCTGCACGCACTCGCGGCCGTCACGGACGAAGTCGGCGGCTGCTCCTGGACGTTCCACCGCGCCATCGACCGCGCGGCCGACCGCGCCGGACTGCGCCGCGCGCTCGCCGGGCTTCCGCCGGGTTCCGGCGGCGACGAGGAACGGCGCGCGGACCCCGGGCCCGCGGCTGCGGGCGGTGCGGCCCCGCAGGGGACGGCGACGTGCAGCGCCCCTGACACCTATCTGACGGCAGGGTCGCCGGCCGGAGTCGACGCAGGACTCGACGTGCTCCGCGCGGAGGCAGCACGCACCAGGGCCGGTGAACCGGGTTACGAGGCGCGGATCCTGGCCGGCGGAGCGCTCCGCCTCGACCACGTCCCCGCACTCGCCGCGGCCGGGATCACCGCGTTCCACATCGGCGGTGCCGCGCGCCCGAACGGATGGGACAGCCCTGTGGACGCCGACAGAGTGCGGGCCTGGCGCCGCGAGCTGGACGCCACGTTGGAGGACGGCTGAGCCCCCGGCCACCGCGTCCCACTGCGGCTTCCGGGCCGCGGCCCGTATTCAGCCGCAAGGTCCCACCCGCCGGACCGCAGCCCTTGGGGCTCAGTCCGCGTCAAGCCTCCGAGGGCTCAGCCCCTGGCCGACATCCGCCCGCCCGCCTGCCCGTCTGTCCGCCCGCCGCCCGTCCGTCCGCTCCCGGTCCTGGCGCGTGATCGCCCACCGGTCGTGGTCCCGCCACTCCCCGTCGATCAACTGGAAGGCGGGGGAGTGCCCTTCGAGGCGGAAGCCCAGCCGTGCGACGAGCTTCGACGAGCGGGTGTTCTCCGGCTGGATGTCGGCCTCCAGGCGGTGCAGCCCCAACTCCCCGAACGCGTAACGGATCACGAGCCCCAGCCCCTCCGTCATGTACCCCCGTCCGGCGGTGGGCGCGTAGGCGGCGTAGCCCAGGGTGCCGCGCTGGAGGCTGCCCCTGACGATGTTGTTGACGTTGACGCCGCCGACGATGCTCCCGTCGTGCCGCAGGCAGACCATGTACCCCTCGTGCGTGGGCTCATCGAACCGGGCGACGTATCGGGAGAAAGCCTCCCGGCTCATGTCCCGCTGCGGCACCCACGGCCGGTGCAGCTCCGCGCTCTCCCGTGCGAGGGCCGAGAGTTCGGCGCGGTCGTCGCAGGTCACATGCCGTATCCCCACCCGGGGGCCGCTGAGGAGGAACTCCCGGTCCGCTGACGCCATCGCACGACGGTATGCCGTCGCGGGCCCGGTCGGGAGGCGATTCCGCTGCCTGCACCCCCGACCGTCACCCCGTGGTGCGGCGGCGGAGAGCGGTCGTCACATGGAGGGTGTCAGCACGACGAAGTCGGCGCCGAAGGGGTCCAGGCAGACGGCCATGCGTCCGACGCCCTCCGTGTCCTGGGGCCCCATGACGACGCTGCCGCCGAGTTCTCCGACCCTGGCGGCGGCGCCGTCGCAGTCGGTGACGTGGAAGACGGGGTGCCAGAACGGGTCGCCGCCGGCGAGGGCGAGGGCCTCCTGCGGGACCTGCATCAGGCCGCCGTGCATGCGCTCCTGCTCCTCTCCCGCCGGAGTGATCATGACGTACGTGGTGTCCGGGTCGTCCGGGACGGGCATCTCGCTGTACTGCCACCCGTAGAGGCGCTTGTAGAACTCCTTGGCCGCGCCGGAATCGGTCGTGTAGAGCTCGACCCACATCAGCGACCCGGGCTCGTCCACGCTCTCCAGACCCGGCGTCTTGCCCGGCTGCCACGCGGCGAACCGGCCGCCCTGGGGGTCGCTGAACTGCGCCAGGCGCCCCTGGTCGTCGACCTCGGACGGCCCCATGCGGACGGTGCCGCCGAGCCGGCGGACCTCCTCCGCCGTCTCGTCGAGGTCGGGCGTCCTGAAATAGACCATCCAGCCGGAACGGGCGTCCTCGTCGAGCGGGCCCACCGCGGCGACCGTCTTCCCGTCGTTCTTGAACAGGCCGTAGGCGTCGTCGTCCGGTCCGAACCGTTCCAGCGTCCAGCCGAACACTCCGCCGTAGAACTCCTTCGCGGCGGAGACGCTCCTGACGCCCATGTCGAGCCAGCACGGAGCGCCTGTGGAGAAGTCAGTGGTGATCATGGTGATTCCCTCCGCAAATCCCGGACACGAGCCGGTCCGTCCCCTGTACGGCCCAGCGTCGCATCGCGCGCCCGCTCTCGCGCGGCGAGCGGCGGGGGCCCGGCGGTGGCCGGGCACGCGCCGGGCGGGCCCCCGCCGGGTCAGGCGTGCGGAACCGGGCCCTGCGTGCTCTCGCGGACCCGCAGCACCGTGCGCAGCACGACGGTCTGCAAGGGCTTGCCCGACCCGGCGAGGCGGTCCTGGAGCAGTTCGGCGGCGGAGGTGCCCAGATCGTAGGAGGGCAGCTGGACGGTGGTCAGCGGGGGACGGACGAGAGACGCCCAGGGCAGGTCCCCGAACGACAGGACACCGAAGGCGGGCGGCTCGACGCCGGCCTCGAGCAGGGCCTGCAGCGCGCCCAGCGCCATCAGGTTGTTGGCGACGAAGACCGCGTCCGGGCGTTCGGGCAGGGCCAGCAGCTCCCGCATAGCGGCGTGCCCGCCCTCGACGCGGAAGTCGCCGTGCCGGGTGCGGTCGTGGATCTGCTCGTCGGACGCGCCGGCGTCGCGCATGGCCGAGCGGTAGCCGGCGAGCCGGTCCTCGGAGGTGGAGGTGCCGGCAGGGCCCGCGATGCACGCGACGCGCTCGTAGCCGCGTTCGAGGAGGTGGACGGCGGCGTCCTCGGCGCCGTGCCGGTCGTCGACGGTGACGGCGTCCACCTCGGCCGCACGCGGCCGGCGGTCGACCGCGACGACCGGCATGCCGCGCGCGACGAGGCCGGAGAGGTCCGTGCGGGTGCGGGAGGCGGCGGCCACGATGACGCCGGCCATCTGCTCGGCGAGCGCGACGTCGAGGTAGCGCCGCTCCTTCTCGACGTCGTCGTCGGTGTTGCACAGCACGACGGAGAGGCTGTTGCGCAGGGCGGTGTCCTCCACGCCGCGGGCGAGCGAGGCGAAGAAGGGGTCCTCCACGTCGGGAACGAGGAGGCCGATGACGCTGGCGCGCTGCGTGCGCAGCGAGCGGGCCACCCGGTTCGGGGAGAACCCCAGGTCGGCGGCGGCCTTGCGGACGCGTTGCGCGCGGTCTGCGGTGACCCGGCCGCCGTTGAAGACGCGGGAGACGGTCGCCGGGGAGACCCCGGCGGCGCTTGCCACGTCGCTGATCGTTGCCACCCGACTCCTTCACGCCGTCGCGTCCTCCGGCCGCGGGACCGCCACGGGCGATCTCCGGGCCCTCCCGCGGGGGACACCCTACTGGCGTGAAATGGATTTCAGAGGCTTGAGGCCGGTTTCTTCGCCCTGAGGAGCGCAGTGAGGACGGAGAGTAGCGGTCGGGAGCTGCCCGTCGGGCGCCGTATACCCGAGGCTCCTTGTAATCGATTTCTCGACGCTCGACGCTCGACGCTCGACGCTCAACGCTCGACGCTCGACGTTCCGCTCACGTCAGCCGGCGAGCCGGAACTGGCCGGGAGCGGGACGGAACGGGCCGGGGCCGGGCCGCGCCGTCGGGCGGGCTTCAGCCGGCGAGCGCGTCGGGCAGCGGTGCCGAATGCACCACGGTCAGCCCGGAGACGGCGCGGGTGAGCGAGACGTAGAGGCGGCGCAGACCCGTGCGGAGGTCGGGCTCGCCGTCCACCACGGCGGACGGCTCGTCCAGCACCACGTAGTCGTACTCCAGGCCCTTGGCGAGCGTCGCGGGCACGAGCGTGAGGCGGGAGCCGGCGCTGGTCTCCGTGCCGGGCTCCAGGTGCGGCAGGCCGGCCGTCCCGAGCGCCTCCGCCAGCGCCGGGATGCGGGCGTCCGCCGCGATCAGGCCGACCGAGCCCTCCTTCTCCAGCGCGTCCCGGCACGCGTCGACGACGGCCGCGTCGAGTCCTTCGGCCGGGCAGCGCCGCACGGCGAAGTCGCCCGGCGACTCGCGGACAGACGTCGCCTCCTCCAGCTCGGGCGCGATCTGCGGGAGCAGGCGGGACGCGTACGCGATGACCTGGCGCGGCACGCGGAAGCCGAGCGTCAGCTCCTCCACGGCCGCGCCGGGCTTGCCCAGGTGCAGCAGGGCCTCGTCCCAACTCGGCGTGGCCCACGGTGTCGTGCCCTGCGCGATGTCGCCGAGCACCGTCACGGAGCCGGTCGAGCAGCGCCGCCCCACCGCGCGGTACTGCATGGGCGACAGGTCCTGCGCCTCGTCGAGGACGACGTGGCCGAGCGAGGCCGTTCGGCTGACCAAGTCGGCGGCCTCGTCGACGAGTACGGCGTCCGCGAGCGACCACGGTGCGGACTTCACCCCCCGCCCGGGCTTCGGCCACAGCACGGTGCGCTGCTCCTCGTCGGTGAGGACGCCGTCCGCGTGCTGCGCCAGGAAGTCCGCGTCGGACAGCAGCCGCAGCACGAGCTTCGCCGGATCGACCGCGGGCCAGCAGGACTTGACGACCGCCTTGACGGCCGCGTTCCGCGCCACGGCGTCCTGCACGCGGTCGTCCGGGGCTTCGCCGGCCTGTTCCATACGGACCAGCACCGCGTGGGCGATCCGCTGCGGCAGCGCCTCCCGAGCGGCGCCGTAGCGGATGTCCCGGGCCAGCAACTCCTCGATGATCTCGGCGAGTTCGTACGCGGGAACGCGCCAGCGGCGCGATCCGCGCACCACCACGCACGGCTCCTCGGGCGGCACCACCCCCGAACGCACCGCCCGCCGCAGCACCTGCGCCATGCGGGCGTCGCCCTTCACGCGGGCGGCCTCGGCGCTGTCCGTCCGGCGTACGGGGACGTGCGCCACCAGGTCGTCGACGGTCGCCTGCCGGACGCTCATCTCGCCCAGCGCGGGCAGCACTTGCTCGATGTAGTGCAGGAAGGAGGCGTTGGGGCCGATGACGAGCGTGCCGGTGCGCGAGAGCCGCTCGCGGTGCGTGTACAGCAGGTACGCGACGCGGTGCAGCCCGACCGCGGTCTTGCCGGTACCGGGCGCGCCCTGGACGCACAGCGAGCCCTCCACCCCGGCTCTCACGATCTCGTCCTGCTCGGGCTGGATCGTCGCGACGATGTCCCGCATGGGCCCCACGCGGGGGCGTTCGATCTCCCGCTGGAGCAGCTGCGACGTCTTCTCGTCCTCGCCGGGGTCGCTCAGCCGCTCGTCCTCGTACGCCGTCAACTCCCCGCCGGAGTAGCCGAACCGCCGCCGCAGCTCGACGTCCTGGGGGTCTTTGCGCGAGGCGCGGTAGAAGGGCTGGGAGACGGGCGCCCGCCAGTCGACGACCATCGGGTCGCCGTCCGCGTCGTGGACGTGGCGCCGTCCGATGTGGAAGACGTCGCCGCCTTCGGAGCCCTCGGCGACGGCCGCGTGCGGCAGGTAGTCGAGCCGCCCGAAGAAGAGCGGTGTCCCGGCGAGGTCCGCCAGCGACTTGATGCGGGCCTCCACGTCGTTGCGCAGGGTCTGCGCGTTGACCCAGTTCGCGGCGACGTCCGCGATGTCGAGGGCCTCGGCCTCCTCGCGCATGGCCCGCAGCGCGGCGCGGGACGTGGCCAGATGGCGGCGTTCCGCGCCGAGAGGACCGGAGTCCGTGCCGGGCCCGTCGAGGGGGCCGGAGCCGGGTCCGTTCGTGGAGTCGTGCTGGGGCTGGGCAGGGGCGGACACGGTGTTGCCTCCGGCGGATACGCGGTGAATGTTCGGTGCTGATGTCCGCGGCGGGGGCAGCAGGTGCTGACGGTGCGTCGCGGAGAGGTCAGAGCACCGGCCGGTTTCCGAGCGGCCGGGGGCCTCCCGGCACGGGAGGCGGCAGACGCGGAATCCTAGCGGCGCGGCCGGACCGGGTGCCAACCGTTTTCCACCCGCGGAGTTATGGTCTGCCGCCGGAGGAGACGACACGCCCCGGCCGCGAGTGGGCCCGGGCCCCCTGAAGGAGAGTCGCCACAGTTGAGGACAGGGCTCGGCGCCTGCATCGGACGGAAGCCGCACGCGGCCGTACTGCTCGCCCTCTCCCTCGCGGCGTTCGCCGCCGTGTGCGCCGTCCACGGCCTTCCGATGGCGGACGTCCACGTCTACCGGGCGGAGGGGGAGGCCGTCTCCCGCGGCACCGACCTGTACGGCTTCACCGTCACGGCCTGGAAGCTGCCGGCGACCTACCCGCCGTTCGCGGCGCTGCTGTTCGCTCCCCTCGCCTGGCTCTCCTTCGGTGCGGCGAAGGCCGCGTTCCTCGCCGGCAACCTCGTCCTGCTGGTGCTGCTCGTGCATCTGTCCCTGCGCTTCACCGCCGTACCGGGCGGACGGGAGGTGCGCCTGCCGCTCCTGCTGACCGCGACCGCCGCCGGCCTGTGGCTGGAACCCGTCTTCCAGACGGTCCTCTTCGGGCAGATCAACCTGCTGCTGGCCTGCGTCGTCCTGTGGGACCTGGGACGGCCCGACGGCGCACGCGGCAAGGGCATCGCCGTCGGCGTCGCGGCGGGCGTCAAACTCACCCCCGCCGTCTTCGCCGTCTACCTGCTGCTGACGGGCCGGGTGCGGGCCGCCCTCGCGTCTCTGGCGGGTTTCGCGGGCACCGCGGCGCTCGGAGCGCTCGTACTACCGGACGCGAGCCGGGAGTTCTGGACGAGGCGGATCTTCGAGACGACCCGTGTCGGCAAGGCCTGGATCGTCGACAACCAGTCGTTGCAGGGCCTCGCCGCCCGCGTCGCGCACACCGCGGAGCCCGGCATGCTGTGGCTCGTGCCGGCCGCCGTCCTGGCGGCGGCCGGGCTGGCACTGGCGTGCCTGCTGCGCCGCCGGCACGGCCTGGAGGGCTGGGGCGTGCTCGTCACCGCCCTGACGGCCCTGCTGGTCTCGCCGATCAGCTGGTCGCACCATTGGGTGTGGTGCGTGCCGCTGCTCGTCCTCATCGCGGCGGAGCCGGCGGGACGGGGCGCCGCCGTCGCCGTGTACGCCGTCTTCAGCGCCCGCACGCTGTGGCTCGTGCCGAAGCACGGCACCCTCGACCTCCGGCTGCCGTGGTGGGCGCAGCCGCTGGCCTCGCCGTATCCGCTGCTGACCGCCGTGCTGCTCGCGGGCGTCGCGGCCCGCTGCTACTCCGCCTCCGGCCCTGCCCCGCCCCCGGACGGGTCCGGGGCGCCGGGCGCTTCGGGAGAACCGGCCTCGGCCGCCGGTTCGGGCGCACCGGTCAGCAGGTCGTGCGAGTCGACGATGCGGTAGGCGTAGCCCTGCTCGGCGAGGAAGCGCTGCCGGTGCGCGGCGAAGTCCTGGTCGATGGTGTCGCGGGCGACGACGGAGTAGAAGCGCGCCTCGTGCCCGTCGGCCTTGGGGCGCAGCACCCGCCCGAGCCGCTGCGCCTCCTCCTGCCGCGACCCGAAGGTCCCCGACACCTGGATGGCCACCGTCGCCTCCGGCAGGTCGACGGAGAAGTTCGCGACCTTCGAGACGACGAGGGTGCTCAACTCCCCTTCCCTGAAGGCGTTGAAGAGCTTCTCGCGCTGCCTGTTGGTCGTGTCGCCCTTGATGACGGGCGCCCCGATGTGCTCGCCCAGTTCGTCGAGCTGGTCGATGTACTGGCCGATGACGAGCGTCTGCTCCCCTTCGTGCTGCCGCACGAGCGCCTCGGTCACGCGGCGCTTGCTGTCGGTCGTCGCGCAGAAGCGGTACTTCTCCTCCGTCTCGGCCGTCGCGTACGCGAGGCGCTCCGAGTCGGTGAGGCTCACCCGCACCTCGACGCAGTCGGCGGGGGCGATGTAGCCCTGCGCCTCGATCTCCTTCCAGGGCGCGTCGAAGCGCTTCGGCCCGATGAGGGAGAAGACGTCGGACTCGCGGCCGTCCTCGCGGACGAGCGTCGCGGTCAGCCCGAGGCGGCGGCGGGCCTGGAGGTCCGCGGTGAACTTGAATACGGGCGCCGGCAGCAGATGCACCTCGTCGTAGACGATCAGGCCCCAGTCACGCGAGTCGAACAGCTCCAGATGCGGGTAGACGCCCTTCCGCTTGGTCGTGACGACCTGGTACGTGGCGATGGTGACCGGCCGGATCTCCTTCTTCGTGCCGCTGTACTCGCCGATCTCGTCCTCCGTCAGCGACGTGCGGCGCACCAGCTCCGACTTCCACTGCCGGGCCGAGACGGTGTTGGTGACGAGGATCAGCGTCGTGGCCTGCGCCTGCGCCATCGCCCCCGCGCCGACGAGCGTCTTGCCCGCACCGCAGGGCAGGACGACGACGCCGGAGCCGCCGTGCCAGAAGTTCTCCACGGCCTGCTGCTGGTACGGGCGCAGCGCCCAGTCCTCCTCCCGCAGCGCGATCGGGTGCGCCTCGCCGTCGACGTAGCCGGCGAGGTCCTCCGCGGGCCAGCCCAGCTTGAGCAGCACCTGCTTGATCTGGCCGCGCTCCGAGGGGTGCACGACGACGGTGTCCGGGTCGACGCGTTCGCCGACGAGCGGCTGCACTTTCTTCGAGCGCAGCACCTCCTCCAGCACCGGCCGGTCGCTGCTCTCCAGGACCAGGCCGTGCGCGGGGTGCTTCAGCAGCCGCAGCCGCCCGTACCGGGCCATCGTCTCGGCGACGTCGACGAGCAGGGCGTGCGGTACGGGGTAGCGGGCGTACGCCACGAGAGCGTCGACGACCTGCTCGGCGTCATGCCCCGCGGCCCGCGCGTTCCACAGGCCGAGCGGGGTGAGGCGGTAGGTGTGGATGTGCTCGGGCGCCCGCTCCAGCTCCGCGAAGGGGGCGATGGCGCGGCGGCACTCGTCCGCCTGCTCGTGGTCGACCTCCAGAAGCAGCGTCTTGTCGCTCTGGACGATCAGGGGACCACCGTTCACGCGCGTTTCCTCCGTCTCGCGACTGCGGGAGATGCGGTCGGGCGGCCGTCGGGCGGCCGGCTCCGGCACACGGGTCAATCGTCCAGTGTGCCCCATGAGCGCATTTCGGTGTCGTGGCGGCTGCGCACGGCCACACGGGCGCCTGCCGTGCGTGTGGCCTCGCGCAAAGCTCCGAGGTCTATACGGTAATACGCCCAAACACGAGGTGTAGTGGTCCGTGTGAGATGCGTGACCACGAGACCGTGTCCGGGGCGCGCCGGAGAGAACTGACGAAGGAGAGCACCGGGATGGCGACGAAAGTTGCGGTAACCGGGCACATGGAGCTGTCCGAGGAGACGGTGCCGCTGGTACGTGCGGAACTGGAGCGGCTGCTGCGCATGTTCGAGCCGTCGGGACTCGTGGGACTGTCCTGCGTGGCGCCGGGCGCCGACTCGCTGTTCGCCGAGTCCGTGCTCGCGGCGGGCGGCCGGCTCGTGGCGGTGCTGCCCAGCAGGGACTACCGGACGGCGACCGTGAAGTCCGACCACGCGGAGACCTACGACCGCCTCACCGCCGCCGCGGACGAAGTGCTGGTGCTCCCGTTCGAGACGGCGAGCCGCGAGGCGTACGAGGCCGCCAACGCGGTCCTGCTGGAGCGCGCCGACCGGCTGGTGGCGATCTGGGACGGCCAGCCGAACGCGCTGGAGAAGGCGGGGACGATGGCCGACATCGTCAGCGGGGCGCGCGGCGCCGGCCTCGCCGTCGACGTGGTGTGGCCCGCGGGGGCGTCCCGGCAGACCGCGACGGCCGCGGGCTGAACAGGGGCGGGCCCGCCGGCCGTCAGTTGTCGGCCAGTTCGGCCGCGCCCGTGATGCGGTGCAGCGGGTACGTGCGCACCTCGTCGGCGGTGTGGTCGTAGGCGGTGACGAAGCCGCCCTCGACGCGCACCGGCGCGATCACCCGCTGGCTCGCGGCCCCGTCCGCGTTGACGTAGCCGATCCACACCGCGTCGCCGGAGAGCACGGCCGACTGCATCGTGGCGATCGTGTCCGCCGAGGTCGTGCGGGGCGGTTCGCCTCCCTGCGAGCGCGGGCGCGGGGCGCGTCCGGACGGCTGCCGCGGCTTGTGCTCGGCCGTGGCCGCGTGGTCCCCGGCGCGGATCGCCCGTACGGCGGCGGTGAGCAGCGCGGTGTCGGGTACCGGGGGGCCGTCGGGAACGGGGTCCGGTGCCGAGCGCGGAGGTGTGCGGCGCACGTCGGCGCGCGCGATCATCACGTCCCCCTCGGCGGACTCGGCGGCCGGGGCGTAGCCCATCTCCCGCAGTTTCGCCAGGAGTTGGTCGGGCGGCAGGGGCGAGGCGAGGACGGTCGGGGCGAGCTGCCGCGGACGCAGCGCCGCGGACCGCTTGTCCGCCATGATCTCGTTCAGCAGCGCCTCGTCGTCGCAGCGCACGTACGAGGAGGCGGCGCCGACGCGGAGCCTGCCGTGTCTGCGCGCGACGTCGTCGACGAGGTAGCTCAGCGGCTGCGGCACGGGCGTGCGGGAATGGGCGGCGAGGAAGGCGTGCACGTCCGAGGCCGTCCGTCCCGCGTCGAGTGCGCGGCGGACGGAGCCGGGGGTGAACCGGTAGACGGTGGCGCCGCCCTTGGACTCGACGTCGGCGAGGACGTTGAGCATCGCCGCGAGGGGGCGCTCCAGCGGGCCGGGTGCGACCGCGGTCAGGTCGGCCTGGAGCAGGATGTGGTCCAGCGGCTCCGGCAGCAGGGGCGCCAGCAGGGCGGCGGCCTCCGAGGCCGTGGCCTCCAGGGCCGCCACCTCCGAGGCGGTGCGGGCACCGGCGCCGGCTTCCGTGGAGAGCAGGACGCGGGCGTACGAGGCGAGTGCGCCGCGCCCCGTCAGACCGAGCAACTCCGCCTCGTGCAGAACCGATTCGGCCAGTTGTGTGCGCATATCGGCCGGTACCGGCTCCTCGGAGGCCCCTGCCGGCGGGGGCGTCTCCGTGCCCGGCGGCGGCGCCGAGCCCCCGCGCAGCGGGTGCTCCCACCGGAGCCGCGCGAGCACCGAGTGCTGCGCGGGCACGGCGCCGGGCGCGAGGGTGGTGAGCAGCGTCAGGGTGCGGCGCCGCACGTCCGCGGTCAGCCCGCGGTCGAGGCCCTGGCCGAGCGCGGCCAGCGCGCGGCCCTTCGCGTCCCGCGCTCCCACGAGGGCGGGCACGCGGGTGCCGGTGAGCCAGCGGACGACGATGTGCGCCCACCGTTCGTGCGTCGGCCGGCGCAGCCAGTCGTCGTACGCGGGAGTGGGGGCGTAGACCTCGTCGGCCTCGCCGTCCGGGGCCAGGAGGCCCGCCGCGTAGGCGAGTTCGATCCAGAAGGCCGCGACGGGCTCGGGCACGTCGAGGACGACGGCGGTGCGCTTGAGGTCGCGTACGCCGAGACCGCCGGAGCGCAGCACGGAGGGCGGGTCCGACTCCCAGTCGGCCAGCAGGTCCTCCAGGGTGCCCAGGGCGGAGAGGACCTGGCCGGCCGCCGTGGCGTCGACCGTCTCCGGGGGGTGCTCGCGGCGCGGCATCAGCGGAGGCGGCACCGGCTCGACGTCGCGGTGCGCCCGGCCCGCGCGCAGGTGCAGCGCGACCTCGCGGGGGAGCACGACCGTGCGGGCCGAGGAGCGCACGAGGAGGGCGCGGTCGAGGAGCCAGGTCACCGGCGGCGACGGGCGGTCCGCGTGGACGGAGCCGTAGGGCGGGCCCCAGCGCAGCTTGTCGAGCATGAGCAGCGACTCGGGCGGCGCCTCGTCCAGGAGCCCCGCCATGCGGGCACGGTCGGTGAAGAGGTCCGTCAGCGCGGCCAGGGCGCTTACCGGGTCGTGGGTGGGGCCCAGTCCCGCGTTGGCGAGGATGTCCTGCAGCCGTCCCGGCGACATGCCCGACGTGGCTTCGGCGAGGGTCGGGCCCAGGCCGGTGGGCGAGGGCGCGGACGGGCTGGGCGTCAGCAGTTCGCGCGCCGTCCTCACGAGGCGGAGGCGGTCGTCGCCGCCCCACAGCAGGGCCTGCGCCCGCAGGGTGCGCAGCGCGCGCGGCAGCTCGCCCGCCACGTGCCGTGCGGGATCACCGGGCCCTTCCACGCGGTCGGGGTCGCCGCGCAGGAGGCCCAGAAGCGTCTCGTACGGGCAGGGGTCGGGTGCGACGGCGACGGCCTCCGCGGTCTGCAGCGCGAAGCGGTCCAGCCGTTCGACGGCCCGTACGACGGAGGCCCGGGTTCCGGCGCGGGTGGCCAGCTGCGTGAGGTCGTTGGGCACCGGGGAGAGCAGGTCCGGGCGGATGCGCAGCAGCTCTGCGAGCGCGCTGTCGTCGCGGGCGCGCAGGTCGTCGGCGAGCGTACGGGGAGCGGCCGTGCCGCCGTTCTGCTCGGGGCTCATCCACACCACGTTAGGGCACGTCGTTTGGATCTTCGCGGGCTCGCGACGCCCAGCACGCCCATCTGCTGCGTTGTCGGAGTCGCCCGAGTACGCCCAGTACGAGGACGATCCTCCGCCTGCCATCTGGACGCACCGGGCGCCGCTCGCTGATCCACGAAGATCCAAACGACGCACCCCAGCGGTACGGCCCGGGCGCGGTCGCGCCCGCGCCGGAGGCCGCCGGGCGCGGTACCGTCGTGTCCGAGCCTGGCGAGTGGCAGGGCAGGCGCCAAGAGCGAGCATCCGTTGGGGATTTGGTGGGGATCGAGAGCGATCAGCTCGTGTTCGACTACCTGAGCCGGATCGGCGATCTGGCGCACAGTACGTCGATGACGGCCGCCGAGCGCGCACGGCTGGTGAACGGGCTGCGCGGCGAGATCGACCGGATGCGGGCCGAGCAGGGCGGGGCGGAGAGCAAGGCCGCCGTGCGGAAGATCCTCTCGCGGCTGGGGCGGCCCGAGGACGTCGTCACGGGAGCGGGCGGTTCCGTGCCCGCGCCGCGCGGCGGCACGTCCGGCGGCGGCTCCTCGGGCAGCGACCGGTATGGCGGCGACCGGTACGGCGGGGGCGCAGGCACGGGCGGCGGCACCGGTTCCGACGAGCCGAAGGTGTCGCTGTGGAAGCGGGGCACGTCGCGGCGCGGCCTCCCGGACGAGCCGTCCGCGCCCGCCGTGCCCCCGGTCACGGCCGCCAGGGGCGCCTCCGCACCGCATCTCGCGGGGATCGACGAGCTGGGGCCCGAGGAGTCGAACCCGGACTGGTGGCGGATCGACCCCAGCCCGTACGGCGACGGCGGCGGACGCACCTTCGGCAAGCCCGTGCCCGGCTTCGTCGGCGGCATCGAGATACCGGAACTGCTGAAGCCCCCGCCGGGGCCCGGCGAAGAGGGCGGCCGGGGCAAGGACGGCGCCGGGGCGGCGGTGCCCGGCGGGCGCGAGCCCGGCATCCCCGTCGACATGGTCAAGGACGCGGGCGGCGGCGCGGCCGCGGCGGCGGGCGCCGCCGGCCGGCTGCGCGGCCTGTGGCGGGGACGGGCGGCGCCGGGTGGGCAGGGCGGCCCGCGCGCCGGCGGGATCGTCGAGTGGACGGCGGCGCTGCTGCTGGTGGCGGGTGCCGTGGCGGGGTCGCTGATCCCGCTGGCCGTGGGGTGGCTGGCGGCGTGGTGGTCGCCGAGGCTGAGCCGCATGGAGGCCAAGTGGGCCGCGGCGGGGATGCCCGCGCTCGTCGCGGGCGGCGCGGTGGTGTGGGTGTGGGGCCGTATCGACGGCCGCTGGGGCGAGCGGATCCCGCAGGGCGGGGACGCGCTGGGGCAGGCGCTCGTCGGCGCCTGGCCGGTGCTGCTGAAGATCGCGGCCGTCGCCAGCGCGCTCTTCCTGGCGTGGCGGGCCCGGAGGCCCAGGGGGTGAGCCCGTGGCCCGGCTGACCGTGGCGACATGCCAGTTCCCGGTGAGCGCGGACATCGCGCGCAACGGCCGCTACGTCATGCGCCAGATGCGCACGGCGAAGCAGCGGGGAGCGGACCTCGCGCACTTCCCGGAGGCCTGCCTGCCGGGCTACGCGGGCACCGACTTCGCGAGCCACCGGGGCTTCGACTGGGAGCTGCTGCGGTCGGTCACGCGCCGTGTCATGGAACTGGCGGGTGAGCTGGGCCTGTGGACCGTCGTGGGCTCGGCCCACCCTCTGACGGGGGAGCGCAGACCGCACAACTGCCTTTACGTGATCGACGATTCGGGTGCCATCGCCGACCGCTACGACAAGCGCTTCTGCGCCGGCGACGCCACCGGCAGCACGGGCGACCTGGCGCACTACACGCCCGGCGACCACACGTGCGTCTTCACCGTCGGGGGAGTGCGCTGCGGCGCGCTGATCTGCCACGACTACCGCTACCCGGAGCTCTACAGGGACCTCGGGCGCCACGGCGTGCGGCTGGTGCTCCACTCGTTCCACGCCGGGAACTGCACGCCGCGGCGGGCCGCCGCGATCCGCGCCGAGCTGGGCGAGGACGTGGAACGTCTCAACCGCGGAGGGGTGTTCAGCCATGCCACCGTCACGCAGCGGGCCATGATGACCGCCGAGGCCGCCGCCAACCACATGTGGATCAGCTGCCCCAACACCTCGGCCCGCGAGAGCTGCTGGGGCGCCTTCTTCGTGCGCGCCGACGGCATGACCACCGGCCGCCTGCGCCGGAACCGTGCCGGGGTGCTGCTCTCCGCCGTCGACACGGAGGAGGAGCTGTACGACTCCACCGCGGCGTGGCGCGACCGGGCGGCGTCCGGGGTGCTGCACAGCGGCACGGTGGTGGACGATCCGCGTTCCGCGCGGCGGACGGAGCTGTAGCGCGGCGGCGACGGGGCGGCCGGCGGTGGCTTCCGGCGCGCAGGGCAGAATGCGCGGCATGGCACCACAGGCACCGCCCCCGCACCGCCAGGGCGCCGGCGACGGCCCCACCGTCGGCTTCGACCTCGACATGACGCTGATCGACTCCCGGCCCGGCATCCGCACGACCTACGAGGAACTCTCCGCCGCGACGGGCACGTACATCGACGCCGAGCTGGCCGTCACCCGTCTCGGACCGCCCCTGGAGCAGGAGCTGGCCCACTGGTTCCCCGACGAGCGGATCGCGGAGGCCGGCGAGCTCTACCGCGCGCTGTACCGGCGGCACGGCATCGAGCCGGCACTGGCCATGCCGGGCGCCCGCGAGGCCGTGGCGGCTGTCCGCGAGGCGGGCGGCCGGGCCGTCGTGGTCACCGCCAAGCACGAGCCGAACGCGAAGCTGCACCTGGAGCATCTCGGCATCGAACCGGACGCCGTGGTGGGCTGGTTGTGGGCCGAGGCGAAGGCCGAGGCGCTGAAGGAGCACGGCGCGAGCGCCTACGTCGGCGACCACACCGGCGACGTACGGGGTGCCCGGACCGCCGGCGTCGTCTCCGTCGCCGTGCCCACCGGGCCGTGCGGCGCGGAAGAACTGCGGGCGGCCGGCGCGGACGTCGTGCTGGAGGACGGACTCAAGGCCTTCCCCGAGTGGCTGGACTCCTTCCGCCGCTCCCGGACGGCGTGACCGGGCGGCGGGGCGGAGCCGCGGCAGCGAGCGGGGCCCGGCGGGCGGCTCAGCGCACCGGGGCGTTCCGCGCGGCCGAGCGCGCCTCGCGCCGCTGGGCGGCGGCGGAGCGGACGACCCCGCCCGCGGCCACGGCGAAGCCCACGCCCATCAGCATGCAGACGAAGTAGGCGGGGGCGGGGAACGGCTCCGTCCCGAGGAAGAGCGGGGCGACCGTGACGAGTGTGGCGAGTGCGCCGACGAGGAAAATCACGCCGCCGATCCGCACGAGAAGATCACCGGCGCCGGACGTTTCAGTGTTCACACGGCCAGGGTAGATCGGTGGGAACTGTACGGAGGAACACTCGGCGGATCCCCCGGGCCGGCGGCCCGGTGGTACCCCCGGTCTCCGGGCGCCGGGGGGCTAGCCTTGGCGGTGAGCGGGTCATTCGGCCCGCTCGCTGCTCTTCGGAGTCCGGTTCAGGACGAGATCGCAAGCACTCACCGATCACCAGCTTTCAGGACGCAGCCGAGGCTGCCCGGCAGTACGAGGACGAGGACGACGTGCCTACCGGCAAGGTCAAGTGGTTCAACAGCGAGAAGGGCTTCGGCTTCCTCTCCCGCGACGACGGCGGCGATGTCTTCGTGCATTCCTCCGTGTTGCCCAGCGGGGTGGACGCGCTGAAGCCGGGCCAGAAGGTCGAGTTCGGTGTCGTCGCCGGGCAACGCGGCGACCAGGCCCTCTCCGTGAGCGTGCTGGACCCGGCTCCCTCGGTCGCGGCGGCGCAGCGGCGCAAGCCCGACGAACTGGCCTCCATCGTCCAGGACCTCACCACGCTCCTGGACGGCGTCTCGCACTCCCTCGAACGCGGCCGCTACCCCGACAAGCAGCACGGACGCAAGATCGCCGGAATGCTGCGGGCCGTCGCGGACCAGCTCGACGTCTGAGCCCCGGGCCGCTCTCCCTCAGGGGAAGCGCAGCGCGTCGTCGGTGAGGGGCGGCACGAGCCCCTCCGCCGCGGCACGGGTGAGCAGTCCGCGTACCGCCGCGATGCCGTCGTCGCCGAGGTCGGCGGTGAACTCGTTGACGTAGAGGCCGATGTGCTGGTCGGCGACGGCCGGGTCCATCTCCTGCGCGTGCTCGAGGACGTAGGGGCGCGACGCCTCCGGGTCCTCCCACGCCATCCGCACGGAGGCGCGTGCGGCCTCGGCCAGGGACAGCAGCGTCTCCGTGCCCAGGGACCGCCGCGCCACGATCGCGCCCAGCGGGATCGGCAGACGCGTCGTGTTCTCCCAGTGCTCGCCCATGTCGGCCAGCTTGTGCAGCCCGTACCGCTGGTACGTGAAGCGTGCTTCGTGGATGACGAGCCCGGCGTCGACCCTGCCGTCGCGCACCGCGGGCATGATCTCGTGGAACGGCAGCACGACGACCTCGCCGACGTCCCCCGGCACCTCCTCCGCGGCCCACAGCCGGAACAGGAGGTACGCGGTGGAGCGCTCGCTCGGCACGGCGACGGTCCCGCCGTGCAGCGCGGCGGCGTCCGTCTCACCGCGCGTGAGGACGAGTGGGCCGCAGCCGCGGCCGAGCGCACCGCCGCAGGGCAGCAGCGCGTACTCGTCCAGGACCCAGGGCAGCACGCCGTAGGAGATCTTCAGGACGTCGAGTTCGCCGCGCTGCGCCATGCCGTTGGTGACGTCGATGTCGGCGAACGTCACGTCCAGCGGCGGGGCGCCCGGCACGCGGCCGTGCGCCCAGGCGTCGAAGACGAAGGTGTCGTTGGGGCACGGCGAGTAGGCGATGCTCACCGTGCGGTCCGGCGCCCGCCGGCCGGGGACGTGGGTGTGCGCGCTCATGCCTTCCATGCTCGCAGCACGGGCAGCAGCGCGGCGCAGCCGCCCCCGAGGGCCGTCAGCGCCTCGTCGATGCGCCACGAGTCCCGGTCGCGGGGCCCGCAGGGGTTGGAGACGGTGCGCAGTTCGAGCACCGTCACGCCGTGGGCCGCGGCGGCCTCCGCGACGCCGAAGCCCTCCATCGCCTCGGCCGCCGCGTCCGGGTGGCGGGCGGTCAGCTCCTCGGCGCGCTCGGCCGACCCGGTCACGGTGGAGACGGTGAGGACGGCGCCGGCCGCTGCCCCCGCCGCCTCGGCCGCCGCGCGTACGAGCTGCTCGGGCGGCCGGTGCTCCACCGTGCCGAAGCCGAGTTCCGTGACGGAGGCGAAGCCTGCCGGTGTGGCGGCCCCGAGGTCGGCGGCGACGATCGACGTGGCGACGACGGTGCCGCCCGGCGGCTGCCCGAACCCTCCGGCGATACCGGCCGAGACGACGGCGTCGTACGGCTCGCCCGCCGCCGAGGCGGCGGTGAGCGCCGTGGCGGTGCCCGCGGCCGCGGCGGCCGGGCCCACTCCGGCGGCGAGCACGTCGGCGACGAGCGGGGCTTCGCCGTGACGGGCGTGCGCGCGGTGCAGGGCGTATCCGGTCTGCCCGGACGGCAGCGGCACGGGCTCCGCACCGCCGAGGCCGGAGGCGACCGCGTCGCGTTCGGCCGGGACGGCGGTCACGATCAGGACGCGCACCGCGCGGGAGGGTGCGCCGGGAGACGGGGACGGCGACGGGGGCACGGCCGGGTCACCCCGCCCGTCAGCCGGACTTCTTCAGGTCGAGGTGCCAGACGCTCTTGAAGTCCTTGCCTTCCGTCTGGACGACGCTCACCTGGGCCGTCTTCTTCGCCTTGCCGCCGCCGCCCGCGGACTGCTGCTGGAAGAAGGCGTCGCCGTTGAAGGTGTAGTACGTCTTGTGGATCGGGTCCGGCACGGCGGGACGGCCGTCGACCACGAGGAGCCAGCCGGTCTCGGCGGTGTCCGGCTCGACGCCGAGGCGGAGTTTGTCGCCCGCGCCGACCCGGACCGTCGTGCCGGCCTTCTCGCCCAGGCACTTCTTGGCCTCGCCGGTCGGCAGCGTCTTGCCGTCGTCGTAGCAGGCGGCCTCGGTGGTGACGGATTCGCTGTTCACGGTCGCGGTCACCAGCGGAGTCGGCTTCTCGCACGCCGACAGGGCGAACAGGCCGAGGGCGGCGGCCCCGACGGCAGTGACCCGGGAGCGGAGGACCCGCCGGGAGATCGCGTAGCTCATGTGCGGCAGGCTACCGGGCAGTCCCGGGCCGTCCGGCGGGCGGGTGCCCGGTCAGGCGATGCGCGGGTGCGGGGAGCCGTGCCGGGCCGACCGCAGCAGGTTCCGCACGGACAGCGCCACACCGGAGGCCACGAGCAGGGCGCCCACGCACATGCCGAGCGTGCCGATCAGCGGCAGCGAGATGCCCAGCCCGCCGCCCACGACCCACGACATCTGCATCAGCGTCTCCGAGCGTGCGAAGGCGGACGTGCGCACCTCCTCCGGCATGTCCCGCTGGATGAGCGCGTCGAGGGAGAGCTTGCCGAGGGCCTGGGTGATCCCCGCCGTGGTGGCGACGGCGACGAGCGTGACCGTGCCGTAGAGCACGGACGCGGCGACGGTCGCGGTCAGCGCCAGGGAGAGGACGCAGGCGATGATCAGTTCCGGGGCGCGGGCCTTGAGCCATGAGCCTATGGCCGTCCCCAGCGCGTTGCCGCCGCCCGCCGCCACCGCCACGACGCCCAGCGAGACCGCGCCCGACAGTCCGCTGAGCGGCTGGTCGCGGAGGAGGAAGGCGAGGAAGAAGGTGAGGAAGCCCGAGAGTCCGCGCAGGGCGGAGTTGGCGACGAGGGCGCTGCGGACCGGGGCGCCGACGGTGCGCAGCCCGGGCCGCCGCTCACGGGCGCCGTCGCGAGGCTCGTCGCGCGGCGCCTTGCGCAGCGAGACGACTCCCGGTGCGAGCTGCGCCTTCCGCTCGCCCTTCGCGGAGTCGACCTTGCCGGGCAGGGTGAACGACAGGAAGGCGCCGAGGGCGAAGACGGCGCACGCCCCGTAGAGGGGCCAGTGCGATCCGATCTGGTGCAGTCCCGCTCCCAGCGGCGCCGCGGCCCCGGTGGCCACGAGCCCCGCGAGGGTCACCCGGGAGTTCGCCTTCACCAGCGAGAAGGCCCGCGGCAGCAGGCGCGGCACGACGGCCGAGCGCACCACCCCGTACGCCTTCGACGACACGAGCACCGCCAGGGCCGCCGGGTAGAGCTCCAGATCCCCGGTCTCCACCGCCCCGGCCATCGCCAGGGCCAGCAGCGCCCGCGCGAGCATCGACGCGGCCATGGCAGCACGCCGCCCGTGCGGCACCTTGTCCAGGAGCGGGCCGACGACGGGGGCGAGGAGCGCGAAGGGGGCCATCGTGACGAGGAGGTAGAGCGCGACCCTGCCGCGTGCCTCGCCGGTGGGTACGGAGAAGAAGATGGTGGAGGCGAGCGCGACCGTGATCAGCATGTCGCCCGCGGAGTTGACCGCGTGCAGTTCGATGAGCTTCCCCAGCCCGGACTCGCCCGCCCCGTGCGCGTGCGTGACGCGCCGCAGGCGCCTGGCCACCGCCGCGGGTGGCCGTCGCACGGCACGCGCGGCTCCGCGAAGCTTCTGACGCAGGCGTCGGGGCTCGGCAGCCACGAGCTTCAGTTTGCCCCACGGGCCGCGTGCGATGCGGAGAGTCCACGCCGTACGGGGCCTCCGGGGGAATCCCTCGACGAGTTCCGCCGATTGTGTGGGGTAGCGTGGTCGGCGGTGCGCTCCGCACGGCCCCGAGCGGGGCGCGGACGTCGCAGCGGCTCCCCGGTCCCGCTCCGTCCGCATTCCGCACGTCCCTTCCACGGCCGCCGTACGGGAGAGCACGCCGACAACGGCGCTATGGCGTAGGAGAGACGATTCTTGTGAGTGCTGCATGAGTGCCGCGACGCGAAGCGGCCGTACCCGCCGCTCCTCCGTGCCCGACCGGCTGTGCGCCGAAGCCGTCGATCTGGCACGCGAAGCCGTCGAGGCGGTCGCCGCACCAGGCGAGCTCGGCGAACACGTGGACGTCGTCGCCGACGGGGACCGCGTCGTCACCCACCTCTTCGAATGCCTCGTGCCCGGCTACAGGGGGTGGCGCTGGGCGGCGACGGTGACCCGCGCATCACGGGCGAAGTCGGTCACACTGGACGAAACCGTTCTGCTTCCCGGCCCCGACGCCCTCCTCGCGCCCGAGTGGGTCCCCTGGAGCGAGAGGCTGCGCCCCGGTGATCTGGGCCCCGGCGATCTGCTGCCCACCGAGGCGGAGGACATCCGCCTCGAACCGGGGTACGCCGGCGACGAGACGGCGGACCTCCCGCGGGCGGACGGGGCAGCCTCGACGCCGGCCCCCGGCCTCGAAGACCTCGTCGAGGAGGAGGACGTCGATCTGCGGCCCGGCTCGCCCCGGGACGTCGACGCCGTGGCCTCCCCTCCGGAGCGCGGCACGATCGCGGCGGTGGCCGAAGAGCTGGGCATGGCCCGGCCGCGCATCCTCTCCCGGTACGGGCTGCTGTCCGCCGCGGAGCGCTGGGAGGAGGAGTACGGACCGGACACGCCCATGGCGCAGTCCGCTCCCGCGAACTGCGTGACCTGCGGTTTCCTCATGCCTCTCGTGGGGTCGCTGCGGCAGGCGTTCGGCGTCTGCGCGAACGAGTACAGCCCGGCCGACGGGCGCGTGGTCTCGCTCGCCTACGGCTGCGGCGGGCACTCCGAGGCGGCGGTCATGCCGAAGACACCGCAGCCTCCGCCGCCCGTCATCGACGAGACGCGGGCTGACGAGCTGTCGTAGGTCCCGGGCCGCGGGCGGCCGGGCGGGGGTGGCGGGACGACGAAGGAGACGGCGATGGTTCAAGGCGGCGCACACGCGGACGTGTTCGGCACGGCACGGCTGAGGCGGAGCGTGCTCGACGCCTGGACGGCGTCCCCGGCGCGTTTCCGGGAGGACGCCAACGCCGAGCAGGAGCTGGCCCTCGGCGGGTACCGCGACCGGCTCGTCGTCGAACTCGCGCAGAACGCCGCCGACGCCGCCGCCCGCGCGGGAGTACCGGGACGGCTGCGGCTCACCCTCCGCGACGGCGTGCTCGCCGTCGCCAACAGCGGTGCCCCGCTGGACGCGACGGGCGTGGAGTCGCTGTCGACGCTGCGCGCCTCGGCCAAGCGCGAGGAGCGGGACGGGGAGGCGGTCGGCCGGTTCGGTGTCGGCTTCTCCGCGGTCCTCGCCGTCACCGACGAGCCCGCGGTCCTCGGACGCACCGGCGGTGTGCGGTGGTCGCTCGCGGAGGCGCGGGATGCGGTGCTCGAAGCGGCGGCCGAAGTACCCGCCCTGGGCGAGGAGTTGCGCCGCCGCGACGGTCACGTCCCGCTGCTGCGGCTGCCGTCGCCCGCCGAGGGCACGGCACCCGAGGGCTACGAGACGGCCGTCGTGCTGCCCGTACGGGACACCGCCGCGGAGGAGCTGGCGGAGCGTCTGCTCGACGCCGTGGACGACGCGCTGCTGCTGACGCTGCCGGGCCTCGCGGAGGTCGTGGTCGAGCTCCCCGGACAGGGCGCCCGGACCTTCACGCGCCACGACCTCGGCACGGGCACGGAGGGCGCGGACCCGGGAACCGCTGCCGGCGGCCTTCCGGACGTCGTGGCTCCGGAGTCCGGCGGCTCCGGAGCCGTGGAGATCCGCTGCGAGACGGGCGACGGAACGGGCACCGTCCGGCGCTGGCGGGTGGCGCGCGCGAGCGGGAGCGCCGCCCCGGAGCTGCTCGCGGACCGTCCCGTCGAGGAGCGCCTGCGTCCCGGATGGTCGGTGACGTGGGCCGTCCCCGAGGAGGACGGGCGCCCGGTGCGGCCCCCGACCGCGGCGTACGTCCACGCGCCGACGCCGACCGACGAACCGCTGGGCCTTCCCGCGCTGCTCATCGCGGGCTTCCCGCTGGACCCGACGCGGCGGCACGTCGCGCGGGGACCGCTGACGGACTTCCTGCTGGAGCGCGCCGCCGACGTGTACGTGCGGCTGCTGCGCGACTGGCGGCCCGTGTCGCCCGGCCTCGTCGACCTCGTGCCCGGACCGCTGGGGAAGGGCGAACTCGACGGCGAGCTGCGCCGCCTGCTGCTCGACCGGCTCCCCGACGTCCCCTTCCTCTCCGGCGCCGCGACCGGCGACGACGGCACGCCCGTCGTGCTGCGGCCCCGCGAGGCCGAGATCGCCGAGGGCGCGGGCGCCCGTACGGTCGGCGTCCTGGCGGAGCTGTTCCCCGGCCTGCTGCCGGCGGGGCTGGAGCGGCGGACGGAGCTTCGGGCGCTGGACGTGGCGCGGGTGCCGCTCGGCGAGGTCATCGACCGCCTCGCGGGTGTCGAGCGGGCGCCGGACTGGTGGTGGCGCCTGTACGACTCGCTCGCCGGGGTCGACCCCGACCGCCTGACGGGGCTGCCCGTACCGCTGGCCGGAGGTGCAGGCGGCCAGGGCCGGACGGGGCCGCGTACGGCCGTCGGCCCGCGCCAGGTGCTGCTTCCCCTGCCGGACTCCGCCCTGGAGCAGGAACGCGCGCGGCAACTGGCCCGCCTGGGACTGAAGGTGGCGCACCCCGACGCCTCCCACCCCCTGCTGGAGAAGCTCGGCGCGACGGGGGCCACGCCCCGGGCCGTGCTGACGACGCCGCAGGTGCGCGCGGCCGTCGCCGCGTCGCTCGACGACGGGGACGCCTGGGACGACGGACTCGGTGAGGACGGCCAGGGCCCCCTGGACGCCGAGGAGCTGGCGGAGGCCGTGCTCGGACTCGTACGCGACGCGGGCCTCGCGCCCGGGGACGAGCCGTGGCTGGGCGCGCTGGCGCTCCCCGACGAGGACGGCGAACTCGCGCCCGCGAGCGAACTCGTCTACCCCGGGAGCCCTTTCGAGAGCGTCATCCGCGAAGGCGAACTCCTCGCGTGCGACGCGGAGTTGTGCGAGCGCTGGGGCGAGCAGCCGCTGACCGCCGTCGGCGTGCAGGCCGCTTTCGCGCTGGTGCGGGCCACCGACGTGGTGCTCGACCCCGACGAGATGGAGCCCCGCGAGGCCGACTTCGCGGAACCCGACGACGTGGGGCTGCTCGACGCGGTCGACGTCTGGTGCGAGGACGTCCTGGACCAGCTCCCCGAGAGCGGGGCGGCGGTCCCGCCCGTGGCGTCCGAACTCGTGGCCGTACGCGACCTGGACCTCGTCGACGACGACTGCTGGCCCGCGGTGCTTGCCATGCTCGCCGAGCCGCCGCTGCGCGACGCGCTCACCGCACCCGTGCGCGTCCTGCTGCCCGACGGCGTCACCGAGACCGTGCGCCCGTACACGGCGTGGTGGCTGCGCGGACACCCGGTGCTGGACGGCCGGCGCCCCGCCGGACTGCGCGCGGCGGGCGGCGACCCGCTGCTGGACGGGCTCTACGAGGAGGCGGACGCCTCCGGCTTCTCCGACGCGCAGGTGCTGCGCGCACTCGGCATCCGCACGTCGGCGGCGGCGCTGCTGGAGGAGCCGGGCGGCGCGGCGGAGCTCCTCGGGCGGCTCGCCGAACCGGACGTGGAGGTCGGCCACGCCCAACTGCACGGTCTGTACGGGCTGCTGGCCGGGCTCGATCCGGACGAGGTGACACTCCCGGACGAGCTGCGCGCCGTGGCGGCGGCCACCGGCGACGTCGAGGTCGTGCCGAGGGAGGAGGCGCTCATCGCCGACGCCCCCGACCTGGTCCCGCTCGCCGGAGGCCGGATGCTGCTTCCCGTACCGCCCGCCGGAGCCGCGGGGCTCGCGGCGGTGCTGGACGTGCGCCGCCTCGGCGAGGCCGTCCCCGGCACCGTCGACGAGGCGGCCTCCGGGGAGGGCACGGAACGCGCGGTGCCCGACGCCGTGCGCATCCTGCTGCCGGACGCGCCGCTGACGTACCGCGAGCACGACGAACTCGTGGCCGACGGCGTCGACGTGGACTGGCGCCTGACACCCGACGGCGTGCTCCACGCGGCGACGCTGGAAGGCGTGGCCGCCGGGCTCGCCTGGTCCGCCGGCCACTGGGCGCGCCGCTTCGAGGTGGCCGCCCTGCTGGAGGACCCGGGGCGCGTGTCCGAACTGGAGCGCGCCCGCTGGTTCGGCTGAGCGGCCTGCGGGGGAGGGGCCCGGCGCATGTCCGGGCGGGCGCCCGGCAGCGATGAGTTCCGGGCCGCCCGCAGGTCATTCCGGGCATGACTTCACTTTCCCTCACGACGTTCCTGTCATTGGACGGGGTCATGCAGGCGCCCGGCGGGCCCGGCGAGGACACCAGCGGCGGATTCGACCAGGGCGGCTGGCTCGTGCCGTACGCCGACGCGGAGATGGTCTCCTTCATGAGCGAGACGATCGCCGCCGCGGAGGCGTTCGTCCTCGGGCGCCGCACGTACGAGATCTTCGCCGGGCACTGGCCGAGCGTGACGGACCCGGACGACCCCATCGCCACCAGCCTCAACAACCAGCCCAAGTACGTCGCCTCGACGACCCTCACCGACGCGGAGTGGCACAACACGACCGTGCTCGGCGAGGACGTGCCGCGGCAGGTCGCCGCTCTGAAGAAGGAAACGGCGGGGGAGCTGCAGATCCACGGCAGCGGACAGCTCGCACGGTCCCTGATGGACCACGACCTCGTCGACGAGATCCGGCTGCTGACCTTCCCGGTCGTTCTCGGCACGGGCAGGCGCCTGTTCGCGGAGGGTGGGCTTCCCACCGCTCTGGAACTCACCGGCAGCCGCACCACGGGAACCGGGGTCGCCATCCACACCTACAGGTGGTCGGGCCGCCCGGAGTACGGGTCCTTCGAGCTGGAATGAGCCGTACCGGCTCCGCGAGGCGCCTGCCCTACCGCTGGGCCCGGCGGCCGGCGGCCGGCGGCCCGTCCGCGTGCCGCCGCGGCTACCGTCGGGCGCATGGGTACCGAGGAGCCGCCGGGGGAAGCGGAACGCGAGCCGGGCCCGCCCTTCACCGAGGGACGGGCCCGCGCGCTGCTCGCAGCGGCGGGGGAGCGGGCCGGAACCGGCGGGGCGGAGCTCCTCGCGCTCGGTGAGAACGCCGTCTTCGCGCTGCGCGCGGCGCGGGAGACCGGGGAGCCCGCCGTCGTGCGCGTCGGGCGGGGCCCGTGGCAGCACGAGCGGGCCGCACGCGAACTGCGCGTCGCCGCCTGGCTGGAGGAACGAGGAGTGCCTGCCGTACGGGCGGCCCGCCCCGGTGTCACCGTCGTCGACGGGCACCCCCTGACCTACTGGCGGCGCCTGCCCGGCCCCGTACGGGCAGCCACGCCCGCGGACCTGGCGGAGCTGCTGCGCCTCGTCCACGCCCTGCCCGCCCCGCCGTTCCCCCTGCCGCGCCGGGACCTGCTCTCCGGCGTGGAGCGGTGGCTCCGGCTGGCGGGCGAGGCGGTCCCGGCCGAGGACGCGGCCTGGCTGCGGACGAGGCGCGACGAGTACGAGGCCGCCGTCGCCCGCCTCACGCCCGTGCTGCCGCCGGGCCCCGTCCACGGCGACGCCCTGCCCCGCAACGTCCACGTCGGCCCCGGCGGACCGCTGCTGCTGGACCTGGAGACGTTCTGCGACGACATGCGCGAGCACGACCTGACCGTCCTCGTCCTCAGCCTGGACCGGTACGGACTGCCGGTACGGGAGTACGACCGCTTCGTCCGCGGCTACGGCTGGGACGTCCGCGAATGGCCAGGCTGCACGGTCCTCAAGAGCGCCCGGGAGACGGCCAGCTGCGCGTGGGTGGCGCAGCACGCGCCCGGGAACCCCGCCGCGCGACGGGAGTTCGACCGCCGGGTGGCGTCACTCCGGGAGGACGACGCGACGGTGCGCTGGCACGCGTTCTAGCGTGCGGGCGTGGCGGCCGGTTCGTGTGGCCGGCCGGCGGCGTTCCAGCTGTACCGGCCGAGGGAGCCGCGGCGCACTGGCCGAGCGAGCCGCGGCTCAGCGCGTCCGGCTCCGGCTGCGGCGCCTGCGCAGGGCCTTCGCCGCCGCGCTGTCGCGTTCGCCGTGCCGCGGGTGCCTCACCCACCGCCAGACCGCCTCCAGGGACACGGCTGCCACTGCGGCGACAACCACTCCCGTCCAGGGCATGACCGTCCCGACGAGCTTCAGGGCGAAGAAGTGCTGCAGCCACGGCGTCACCAGTACGGCCAGGAAGCACAGCCCCATCGTCAGCACCAGCAGGACGCGCCACCACGAGTAGGGCCGGGCCACGATCGCCAGCACCCACATGGCGATCAGGAAGAGCGTCAGCGTCGCCACGCTCGTCTCGGCGGCGAGCGAGCCCTTGCCCGTGTAGTGGTGACGGGCCAGCAGATACGTCGCGAACGTGGCCGTCCCCGCGATCAGCCCGGCCGGCACCGAGTACCGCATGACCCGGCGTACGAAGTGCGGCCGGGCCCGCTCGCGGTTGGGGGCGAGGGCGAGGAAGAAGGCGGGGATGCCGATCGTCAGCGACGAGAGCAGGGTCAGATGGCGCGGCAGGAAGGGGTACGGGACCTGCCACAGGATCACCAGCGCCGCCAGCAGCACCGAGTAGACGGTCTTGGTCAGGAACAGGTACGCGACCCGCTCGATGTTGCCGATGACGCGCCTGCCCTCGGCCACGACGGACGGGAGCGTCGCGAAGCTGTTGTCGAGCAGCACGATCTGGGCGACGGCCCGCGTCGCCTCGGAGCCCGTGCCCATGGCGACCCCGATGTCCGCGTCCTTCAGGGCCAGGACGTCGTTGACCCCGTCGCCGGTCATCGCCACGTGGTGGCCGTGGGCCTGGAGGGCGGCCACCATGTCCTGCTTCTGACGGGGCGACACCCGCCCGAAGACCGTGCCCTTCTCCAGCTCGCGCACCATGCCCTCTGCGTCGCCCGGAAGCCGGCGGGAGTCCACGGGGTGCTGCGCGCCGGGCAGCCGCAGCTTGGCGGCCACTGCTCCGACCGAGACGGCGTTGTCGCCCGAGAGGACCTTCGCGGCCACGTCCTGCTCGGCGAAGTAGTGCAGTGTGTCCGCCGCTTCGGGCCGCAGCCGCTGTTCGAGCGTCACCAGGGCGGCCGGCTCGGTCCGCCGGAAGGCCTCGTCACCGGCACTGCCCGCCCGGTCCGGGATGCCGTCCGCGGAGGCCAGCAGGAGCACGCGAAGCCCCTCGCGGCTGAGCCGGTCGACCTCCCCGAGAACGGGATGGTCCGGCGGGAGGAGGACGTCGGGCGCGCCCAGCAGCCAGCTTCGGCGGGTGCCGTCCGGCTCGACGAAGGTCGCGCCGCTGTACTTGCGTGCGGAGGAGAACGGCAGGGACTGCTCCGTTCGCCATCCCGCGGAGCTGCTGCCAGGGGAGCCGGACCCGTCCGGGGAACTTGCGGAGTCCCGGGGGCCGGACCCGTCCGGGGAGTACGCGTCGACGATGGCGCGCATGCTGGCGTTCGGACGCGGATCGGCCGAGCCCAGCGCGGCCAGCACGCGCTGCAGATACGCGGTGCCGGGCGACCCGCCGGCCTTGCCGTCCTGGAGGGCCCGCACGCCGGTGACGTCCATGCCCCCCTCCGTCAGCGTGCCCGTCTTGTCGAGGCAGACGACGTCCACCCTGGCGAGGCCCTCGATGGCCGGAAGCTCCTGGACGAGGCACTGCCGCCGCCCCAGCCGGACGACGCCGATGGCGAACGCGATGGAGGTCAGCAGCACGAGCCCTTCCGGCACCATCGGGGCGATGCCTCCGACCATGCGGCGGATGGCGTCGTCGATGTCGTGGTGGCGGAGCAGGAGCTGGCTCAGCACCAGTCCGGTCCCCGTCGGAACGATCATCCAAGTGATGTACTTCAGCAGGTCGTTGATACCGCTCCGCAGCTCGGAGTGGACGAGCGTGAAGCGGGACGCCTCCTCCGCGAGCTGCGCGGCGTAGGCGTCGCGCCCGACCCGCGTCGCGGTGAAGGCGCCGCTTCCGGCGACGACGAAGCTGCCGGACATGACCCGGTCGCCGGGGCGCTTGAGGACGGGATCGGCCTCGCCCGTGAGCAGGGACTCGTCGATCTCCAGGGTGTCGGACTCGGTGACCTCGCCGTCCACGACGCACTTGTCGCCCGGCCCGAGTTCGATGAGGTCGCCGAGCACGATCTCGTGGGTGTGCAGGTCGCGCGTCGCACCGTCCCGTCTGACCTTGGGCCGGGCCTCCCCGATGACGGCGAGCGAGTCCAGCGTCCTCTTGGCCCGGAGCTCCTGGACGATGCCGATGAGTGTGTTGGCCAGGATCACGAAGCCGAACAGGCTGTCCTGGACGGGGCCGACGACGAGGATGAGCAGGAAGAGCACGCCGATGACGGCGTTGAAGCGGGTGAGGACGTTGGCTCTGACGATGCTCGCCGCGGAGCGGCTGCTGCGCACCGGAACGTCGTTGACCTCGCCGCGCGAGATCCGTTCCCCAACCTCCGCGGTACTGAGTCCACGCGCCGGTCGGGGCGCGGACCGCCCCTCTTCCCGCTGTGTCATGCCCCGACGTTACGGGCGCTTCATGACCCTTGTCCCGTTTCGCCGGGCGCGTTGACGGTGGTGAGCGGGCCACGCGTGCCTACGGGGCGCCGTCCCGAGGAGACGCGTCGCGCCGGGGAGCCGCTTTCGGGGGCGGCAGGGCCGCGCTCCGCAGCGCGTTGCGCAACGCGGAACTCAGCGGCTCCGGCAGGGGCTCCCCCTGAGTGCTCATCACCAGCGCCGAGGCCACCTTGTGCAGCTTGACGTTCGTGTGCTGCGAGACGGTGACCAGGAGCTCCCAGGCGGTGGGCGGTGTGCAGCGGTACGCGGCCATCAGGACCCCGTGGGCCTGGTCGATCACCGAGCGCGTCTCCATCGCGCGGCGCAGCTGCTCCAGTTCGGCATGCGGACTCCCGGCGTCGCCCATGCTTGCCCCGATTCCACTCAGGGTGCCCGGTGGTGCACCTCTGTCCCAGCGGGTGTATGGGCATATGCCCGATGAAGGGATCATACTCAGCCACTTCCGGTGGTCGGAACCGAGGCGGGGGCGGGGGCGGCTCAGCGGGGGACGAGGCCGAGGGCGAGGTGGAAGCGGTCGATCGAGCGCCTGCTGACGTCGGGGTCGTCCAGGACGCGCCGCCACCTTGGAGGCAGTGCGGCGGAGTCGCCGCCCACCTCGCGGGCCGCTTCCGCGTGGGCCCCCGCGCCCTCCCACTCGGCGTGGTTGAGGACCGGGTCCCGTCCGTGCCGACGTGGAAGTGCGCCGAGACGGGCCCCGGATGCGGCGCGGGATCCCCCTCCATGGCCTCGAACACCGTGTCGACCCAGGGGTGTTGGCGGTCGGGGCCGGGCCGTCGGGCCCGTCGAACTCCACGTCGACGATCGCGACGCAGCCCGGCGTGCGTCTCCGTGGCGGATCGGGCACTGCGGTGGCGGTGCGTTCTGCGGCAGCGGTCATGGCGGGATGCTCACACCGCAACGGATGTTGAAGTCAACGCTCTCGGGAAACGCCGGCCGGGGGAGGCCGCTCAGTCTCCGGACGGCTGCTGCGGCCCGCTGCTCTCCTGCTCCCGTTCGCGCCGGATGCTCCGCTCCCGGGCCCGTACGTACCACCAGCCGAGCAGGCCGAGGCCGGCGCCGGCGGCGCAGGTCCAGATGAACCACTCGTGGCCGTGGCGCGCGTACCAGTCGTAGAAGGGGAGCTGGCCGAGGAAGAGGAGGAACCACAGTCCGGTGCCGACGAGGACGGTGCCCGTGACGGGGCCCTCCAGCGGTTCGGGAGCTTCGCGCTCGCCGTCGGTCCACCGGTCCATGAGACCCATCGCCGCAGCTCCCTCGCGCTCGTCGGCTCGAATGTCCCGCACAGCCTAACCAGGCGCCGCAGAGCGGTGGCAGGCAGTGCCTCTACGCGCGGAGATGGCGTTCGGCGACTCCGTTTGCTCATACTGACCGCAAATCGGATTGATTGATTCCGCTTGGCTTTCCGGTGTGATCCGGTTCGCTTCCCCCCTCAGGGCCTGCAGCGCCGCAGTCCGTCGCCACGCAACAACCGAGGTCACTCATGCCCTCTCTGGACGCCACCCCCGTAGACCGCTTCTTCCAGATCTCCCGGCGGGGTTCCACCGTGGGGCGGGAGGTGCGGGGTGGCCTGGCCACCTTCTTCGCGATGGCATACATCATCGTGCTGAACCCGATCATCCTCGCCTCGGCGGAGGACAAGTTCGGCCACAAGCTCGACAACGCGCAGCTCGTCACGGCGACGGCGCTCGTCGCAGGGCTGACGACCGTGCTGATGGGCCTCATCGGGAACGTCCCGATCGCGCTGGCCGCCGGACTCGGCATCAACGCCGTCGTGGCGCTCCAGCTCGCACCGAAGATGAGCTGGCCCGACGCCATGGGCATGGTGGTCCTGGCGGGGCTGGTGCTGATGATCCTCGTCGCATCAGGGCTGCGGCAGCGCGTGATGGACGCCATCCCGGCGGGCATGCGCCGCTCCATCGCCATCGGCATCGGCCTCTTCATCGCGCTGATCGGCCTCGTCGACTCCGGGTTCGTCACCCGCAACCCCGACGCCGCGAACACGACGGTGCCGCTCGGGCTCGGGCAGGGCGGTCAGCTGAAGGGCTGGCCGGTCCTCGTCTTCGTGCTGGGCGTGGCCCTGATGTTCGTGCTCGTCGTGCGGAAGGTGCGGGGCGCGATCCTGATCGGCATCGTGACCATGACCGTCGTCGCGATCGTCGTCAACGCCCTGGCGGAGATCCCCGGCGAGGCGTGGGGGCTGGCCGTGCCGAGGGTGCCGGACTCGCTCGTCAGCACCCCCGATTTCGGCCTGGTCGGGCAGGTCAGCCTCTTCGGCGGCTTCGGGGAGGTCGGTGTGCTGACGGGCTGCCTGTTCGTCTTCACCGTGCTGCTCTCGGGCTTCTTCGACGCGATGGGCACCATCATCGGCGTCGGCGAGGAGTCCCGGCTGACCGACGAGAACGGCCAACTGCCCGGCATGGGCCGCATCCTGATGGTGGACGGGGTGGGTGTCGCGGGCGGCGGCCTCGGCTCGTGCTCGGCGAACACCTGCTTCGTCGAGTCCACCGCCGGCGTAGGAGAGGGCGCGCGCACGGGGCTCGCCAACCTCGTGACCGGCGGCCTCTTCCTGCTCGCGCTCGTCCTCACCCCGCTCGCGACCATCGTTCCGTCCCAGGCGGCGACGCCCGCGCTCGTCGTCGTCGGCTTCCTCATCATGGCCTCGAACGTGGCGTCGATCGAGTGGGGCGATCCCACCGTCGCCGTGCCCGCGTTCCTGACCATGGTGTCGATGCCCTTCACCTACAGCATCACCAACGGCATCGGCCTGGGCATCCTCTCCTTCGTCCTGCTGAAGGCCGTGACCGGACGGTTCCGCGAGGTGCCGTGGCTGCTGAACGCCGTGGGGTTCTGCTTCCTCGTCTACTTCATGCTCGACCCCATCGAGCAGGCCCTGGGCGTGCGCTGAGGCCCGGCGGGTCCGTGCTCCCGCGGCGGTCGGTGACGGCCGGGTCCGCCGCCTCCGTACGCCCGGAGGAGCCGTAGAAGCGCTCCGTCCTCTCCAGGGACGCCTTGAAGCGCTCGTCGAAGTCGTCGCGCACGAGCGTGCGGACCACGTAGTCCTGGACGCTCATGCCGCGTTTGGCGGCGTGGTCGTGCAGCCTGTCGAACAGCTCGCTGTCCATCCGCAGGCTGAGCACCTTCGAGGTCATCGAGGTCATGCGCTCAACGGTCCCGGTACGGGCGGGGGTGACACGTCAGATTTCCGTGCGAACTCACTCGTATGTGTGATTCGAGAGACAAGGCGTGACCCCGCTTCCAGCTGTTCTTTAGCTTGGGTAATGAGTTACGCTAACGACATGCCGGAAACGCCCGAGCGCACCACACCCCCACTCCGCGACAGCGAACCCGACATGGCAGCTGTGAACGCTCTGCGTACCGGCGTCATGCGCCTCTCGCGGCGCCTGAGGCACCAGCGTGTGGACGAGTCGCTGAGCCCGACCGAGATGTCGGTGCTCGGCACCCTCGCCCGCTGCGGTTCCGCGACGCCCAGCGAGCTTGCCCGCAAGGAGCACGTGCAGCCTCCGTCGATGACTCGTATCGTCGCGATGCTGGAGGCCAAGGGGCTGGTCCGCCTGGAACCGCATCCCGAGGACCGCCGCCAGAAGACGGTCACGCAGACCGAGCGGGCCGAGTCGATGCTCGCCGCGAGCCGCGAGAAGCGGAACGCCTGGCTGGCCGAGCTCGCCGGACAGCTCGACGAGGACGAGTGGGAGCGGCTGGCTGCCGCGGCCCCCGTGCTGGAGAAACTCGCCCACTCATGAGGAGCAGGACAAGACGCACACGCCACGACGGAGAAGAGGAGGCGAACCTGATTTGAGTACGGGCAACGGAGCACATTCCGCACCCGCACCACAGGACGAGCCCGCAACCGACACCACGACCCGCGCCCCGGCCACCGCCGCGGACGAGACGGTCGGCGAGACCACGACCCGCGCCCCGGCCGCCGCCGGCGCCGCACCACCCCCGAACAGCGCGGAACCCGGGCCCCGCGCCGAGGAGCAGGAACCCGGCGAGGCCCGCAAGCCGTCGATGTTCAGCTCCCTGCGCATCCGCAACTACCGGCTGTTCGCCATGGGGCAGGCCGTCTCCAACACCGGTACCTGGATGCAGCGCATCGCCCAGGACTGGCTGGTCCTGAGCCTCACCGGCTCCGCCACCGCCGTCGGCATCACCACGGCGCTCCAGTTCCTGCCGATGCTGCTCTTCGGGCTCTACGGCGGTCTGATCGCCGACCGCTGCGACAAGCGCCGGCTGCTGCTGGCCACGCAGTCCGTCATGGGCCTGACCGGACTGGCCCTCGCCGTCCTCACGCTCAGCGGGCACGTGCACATCGCGCACGTCTACGTACTGGCCTTCGTGCTGGGCCTCGCCACGGTGGTCGACAACCCGGCCCGGCAGACCTTCGTCTCCGAGATGGTCGGGCCCGCCCAGATACGCAACGCGGTCTCCCTCAACTCGGCGAACTTCCAGAGCGCCCGGCTCGTCGGGCCCGCCGTCGCCGGCGTGCTGATCGCCGCCGTCGGAAGCGGCTGGGCCTTCCTCTTCAACGGCCTCTCCTTCATCGCGCCCGTCGCGAGCCTGCTGCTGGTGCGCACCGGGGAGCTGCACCGCACCGAGCGGGTCCCGCGCTGCAAGGGCCAGCTCCGCGAGGGGCTGAGCTACGTGCGCAGCCACCCCGAGCTGATGTGGCCCATCGTGCTGGTCGGCTTCGTGGGCACCTTCGGCTTCAACTTCCCGATCTGGCTCACGGCGTTCACGGACCGCGTGTTCCAGGAGGGCGCCGGCACGTACGGGCTGCTCAACACGCTGATGGCCGTCGGATCGGTGGCGGGGGCGCTGCTGTCCGCGCGCCGCGGTACGTCCCGGATGCGGCTCATGGCCGGGGCCGCGCTGCTGTTCGGCGTGCTGGAGGTGCTGGCCGCCCTGACGCCGTCCTTCTGGCTGTTCGCGGCCCTGATGGCGCCCATCGGCATCATGGGGCTGACGTTCAACGTCACCGCGAACTCCAGCGTGCAGCTCGCCTCGGACCCCGCGATGCGGGGCCGGGTGATGAGCCTCTACATGATGGTCTTCATGGGCGGTACGCCGATCGGCGGGCCGATCATGGGCTGGATCACCGACACCTTCGGGGCGCGCGTCGGCTTCCTGTCGGGCGGTGTCGTCTCCGCCGTCGTCGCGGTGGGAGTCGGGCTCGCCCTGGCGCGCGCCGGCGGCCTGCGGCTCCGTTTCGACATGCGGCGCGGGCACCGGCATCTGAGGTTCGTGCCGCGCGAATCCGGTCCGGAGCCGGACACCGGACCGAAGAGCGCCGCTCCGGCCGGGCCGGGCAGCGAGCGCGAGAGGGTGCCTTCTGCGGCGTAACGGACAGACCGTATGCTCATCGGCATGAGCATGGCGGAATCGCCCGGGGCGTCCCGGACCGAGGAACTCCAAGGGTCCGAGAGCCTTCCCGCCCCCCGTTCGGCGGGTGGCGGGGAGAGCGTCCAGTCGGTACGGCGACGGCTGGAGCGCCTCATCGGCGTCGCGGCCACCGAGGGCAACTCCCTGCGGGCACTGCGCAACGGCGACGAGATCTTCCCGGCGATGCTGGAGGCGATCCGCTCCGCGCGGCACACCGTCGACATGATGACGTTCGTGTACTGGCGGGGCGAGATCGCCCGCGAGTTCGCCCGCGCTCTCGCGGGCCGCGCCCGTGAGGGCGTCCGCGTGCGGCTCCTGCTGGACGGGTTCGGCAGCCGGCTCATCGAGAAGGATCTGCTGGAGGAGATGTCCGCGGCCGGCGTCCAGGTCGTGTGGTTCCGCAAGCCGATGTGGATCTCGCCCGTCAAGCAGAACCACCGCTGCCACCGCAAGGTGCTGGTCGTCGACGAGCGGGTCGCGTTCACCGGCGGCGTGGGCATCGCGGAGGAGTGGTGCGGGAACGCCCGTCACGAGGGCGAGTGGCGGGACACGCACGTGGAGCTGCGCGGCCCGGCCGTGGACGGGATCTGCGCCGCGTTCGCCCAGAACTGGGCCGAGTGCCACAACGAACTCTTCGACGACCACGACCGGTTCGTCGAGCAGGAGGCGGCCGGCGAGTCCGTCGTGCAGGTCGTGCGGGGGTCGGCGAGCTTCGGCTGGCAGGACATGCAGACCCTGCTGCGCGTCGTCCTGGAGTCGGCGCGCAGCCGCGTGCGTCTCACGACGGCCTACTTCGCTCCCGACGCCTACTTCATCGAACTGCTGACGGACACGGCACGGCGCGGAGTCGAGGTCGACATCCTGCTGCCGGGGGCCTACACGGACAAGCGGGTCTGCCAGCTCGCCGGGCAGCGCTACTACGAGGAACTGCTCGCCGCGGGAGTGCGGATCTGGCAGTACCGGCCGACGATGCTGCACGCCAAGATCGTCACCGTGGACGGCGTGGTGTCGCTCGTCGGCTCGACCAACCTCAACCGGCGCTCGCTCGACCACGACGAGGAAGTGATGCTCGCGGTGATGGACGAGTCCTTCACCGCGACGCTGGACGGCCACTTCGACGACGACATGGGCCTGAGCGAGCCGGTCTCCATGCGGCACTGGCGGCGCCGGGCTTTCGCGGAGCGGCTGCGGGAGGCCGCGGTCCGGCCTCTCCGCCGCTTCCTCTGAGGAGTCCGGGCGCCGGGTGTGATGTCCGCGGTGGGCGGCATCCTTGTCGCATGAGACTCTTCGCGGCTCTGCTGCCGCCCGCCGACGTCCTGGACGGGCCCGGTCAACTCGCTGAAGCGGTGGGGCAGTTGCACTCGATGGCGGGATCCGGGCAGCTGCGCTGGACGGACCGGTCCAACTGGCACATCACCCTGGCCTTCTACGGCGAGGTGCCGGACGCCGTCCTGCCCTCCCTCGAGGAGCGGCTGGCACGGGCCGCCGGCCGCGCACGCCCCCTGCGGCTGAGGATCGCCGGAGCGGGACGCTTCGGCGACCGCGCGCTGTGGGCCGGACTCGACGACGGTGAGGACGGCGACGGGAGCGGCACCGTCGCGGCGGCGCGGCCCGGGCGGGCGCGCCCAGGGGTGCGGCCGGTCGAGGCGGTGCGGCGGCTGGCGGCGGCGGCAGCCGCGGCGGGACGCCGGGCCGGGGTGGAGACGGAGGACTCCCGGCGCTTCACGCCGCACCTGACCGTGGCCCGTCCCGTGAAGGGGGCGGTGGATCTGCGTCCGTACGCCGCGGCGCTCGGCGCCTTCCGCGGCAGGTCCTGGACGGCGGACGAACTCGCCCTCGTACGCAGCAACCTGCCCGACAGCGGTGTTCCCGGGGAGCAGCCGCGCTACGAGAAGGTCGCGGCCTGGCCGCTGGGCGGTTGAACCGTCCGGTTACGGTTGGGGGCGTGAATACCAAGACGAGGACGCGCATCGTCAGCGGTGCGCTGGTGCTGCTGCTCATCGTGGTGGCCATCGCGGCCGCCGTGGGCGGCTGAGCGGAGCAGAACGGCAGGGGCCGCGCCCCGCCGCCCCCAGGGCGCGGCGGGGCGCGGCCGTGACGCCGCGCGTACGGCCCGCCTACCAGGCGAAGGCTTCCGGGCTGGGGCCCGGGCCGGGGAAGATCTCGTCGAGGGACGCGAGGAGCTCGTCGCTCAGCTCCAGCTCCACGGCCCGGACCGCGGAGTCGAGCTGTTCCGCGGTGCGGGGGCCGACGATCGGTCCCGTCACGCCGGGCCGGGTGAGCAGCCAGGCGAGCGCGGTCTCACCGGGTTCCAGCCCGTGCTCCGCGAGCAGGTCCTCGTACCGCTGGATCTGCTCCCGCACCTTCGTGTTCGACAGCGCGTCCGCCGACCGTCCCGACGCCGTGCGTCCGGACTCCCCCTGCTCCGCCTTGCGGATGGCGCCGCCCAGCAGGCCGCCGTGCAGCGGCGACCAGGGGATGACCCCCAGGCCGTACGCCTGCGCCGCGGGGACGACCTCCATCTCCGCCCGGCGTTCGGCGAGGTTGTACAGGCACTGCTCGCTGACGAGGCCGTACGTGCCGCGGCGCGCGGCCGTCTCGTTGGCTCGGGCGATGTGCCAGCCGGCGTGGTTGGAGGAGCCCGCGTAGAGGATCTTGCCCTGCTGCACGAGGACGTCGACCGCCTGCCAGATCTCCTCCCACGGCGTCGCCCGGTCGACGTGGTGGAACTGGTAGAGGTCGATGTAGTCGGTCTGGAGGCGCTTCAGGCTGGCGTCCACCGCCCTGCGGATGTTCAGCGCCGAGAGGCGGTCCTGGTTGGGCCAGGGCTCACCGTCGGTGCCCATGTTCCCGTAGACCTTCGTGGCCAGCACGGTCTTCTCGCGGCGGCCGCCGCCCTTGGCGAACCAGGTGCCGAGGATCGACTCCGTGCGGCCCTTGTTCTCGCCCCAGCCGTACACGTTGGCGGTGTCGAAGAAGTTGATGCCCGCACCGTGTGCGGCGTCCATGATCGCGTGGCTGTCGCTCTCGTCGGTCTGCGGGCCGAAGTTCATCGTCCCCAGCACGAGGCGGCTGACCTTGAGTCCTGTCCGTCCAAGCTGCGTGTACTTCATATCCGGACAGCCAAGCTGCTGGAGCGGACTCGAAGCAAGCCCCGGCCCGTCCGCGCCCGGGCGCGACGCCCGCAGGTCCCGCCGGGAGCCGGGCGCCGGTGCCGTCCGGCCGCGGGGCCCCGCGAGGGCGGGGCGGGCCGCGCGCCGATGCTGGAGACTGGGCCCCATGTCTGTGCTTGTGCGCCGCGTCGTCGCGGTCGTCGGGGTCGTCGGGGTCGCTGCCTTTGCCACGTTCGGTTCGCTGACGGGTGCTCACGCCGCCGCTGCGGCCGCGCCCGCGGCCGACGGGGACGGTGTACCGGAGTCCTTCCGTATCGAGAGCCCCCGTATCACCGAGTCCAGCGGGCTCGCCGCGAGCCGCAGGCACAAGGGGGTCTACTGGACGCACAACGACTCGGACGACGGGCCGTACGTCTACGCGGTCGACTCCGCCACCGGGAAGACGGTCGCGACGGTCACCCTCCAGGGCATCGACCCCCGCGACGTGGAGGGCATCTCGATCGGCCCGGACGGCGCCGTGTACGTCGGCGACATCGGCGACAACCTCAACGGCGGCTGGAGCGAGGTGTGGATCTACCGCTTCGACGAGCCGGAGCGGCTGCGGGACGCGACCGTCACCCCGGCCCGCTACACCGTGCGGTACGCCGACGGGCCGCGCGACGCCGAGTCGCTGATGGTGCATCCGAAGACCGGCCGGGTCTACATCGCGAGCAAGAGCCAGAAGCGGGACGGCGGCATCTACGAGGGCCCCGGGCAGCTCTCGACGTCCGGCGTGAACGTCTTCCGCAGGATCGCCCGTACGGAGATCACGGCGACCGACGGCGCCTTCTCACCGGACGGGACGCGCCTCGTGCTGCGCAGCTATCTGGGCGGCGAGATGTTCAGGTGGCGCGACGGGAAGCCGAAGGCGCTCGACCGCCCCGTGAATCCCCCTCTGACCGGCCAGGGCGAGTCGGTCACCTTCACACCGGACGGCCGCACGCTGATGTGCGGGGCGGAGGGCGAGAAGAGCCTCGTCGCCCCGCTGGAGCTGGACGGGGAGCTGCTGCCGGAGACCGTCGAGGCGCGTGAGAAGGGTTCGGACAGTGCGCGCGGGGGCAGCGGCGCCTCCCCCGGCGGGGACGGGCCCGCCGACCGGAACGTGGTCGTCGGGGGGCTCACGGTCGCCGCGGTCGTGGGGCTGTGGGTGGTGCTGCGGCGGCTCTTCCGCCGTCGCGGCTGATCCCGCGTCACGGACCTGCCGCGCCCGGACCTGCCGCGGGCGCCCTGCCGCAGGCGCCGCGCCCCGCATCCGCCGGGCCCGCCGCACACGCGAAAGGCGGGCGGGGACGCGTACGTCCCCGCCCGCCCTCGTGGCGTGCGGCTCCTAAAGGTGCTCGATCACGTAGTCCACGCAGCGCGTCAGCGCCTCCACGTCGGAGGGCTCGACCGCCGGGAACATCGCGACGCGGAGCTGGTTGCGGCCCAGCTTCCGGTAGGGCTCGGTGTCGACGACGCCATTGGCGCGCAGCACCTTCGCGACGGCGGCGGCGTCGACGTCGTCGTTGAAGTCGATCGTGCCGACGACCTGCGAGCGCTGCGCCGGGTCGGTGACGAACGGCGACGCGAACTTGGCTTCCTCGGCCCATCCGTAGAGCGTCCGCGCGGAGGTGGCCGTGCGGCGCACCGCCCAGTCGAGCCCGCCCTGACCGTTGATCCAGTTCAGCTGGTCCGCCAGCAGGAAGAGCGTGGAGAGGGCGGGGGTGTTGTACGTCTGGTTCTTGCGCGAGTTGTCGATCGCCGTCCGCAGATCGAAGAACGCCGGGATGTGACGGCCGGACGAGGCGATCCGCTCGGCCCGTTCCAGGGCGGCGGGCGAGAAGAGGCCGATCCACAGCCCGCCCTCCGACGCGAAGGACTTCTGCGGGGCGAAGTAGTAGACGTCGCTCTCGCTCACGTCGACGGGGAGGCCGCCGGCGCCGGAGGTGGCGTCCACCAGCACGAGTGCGCCGTCGTCGGCGCCCGGCACCCGCTCGATCGGCATGGCGACGCCGGTCGAGGTCTCGTTGTGGGTGAGGGCGTACACGTCGGTGCCCGCCTCGGCGCGGGGCCGCGGGTGCGTGCCGGGCTCCGACTCGACGACCGTCGGATCGCCGAGCCACGGCGCCTGCTTGGCGGCCTTGGCGAACTTGCTGGAGAACTCGCCGAAGGAGAGGTGCTGCGACGTGCGCTCGATCAGGCCGTGCGTCGCGATGTCCCAGAAGGCGGTGGTGCCGCCGTTGCCGAGGACCACCTCGTAGCCGTCGGGGAGCTGGAAGAGCTCCTTGACACCTTCGCGCACGCTGCCGACCAGGTTCTTGACCGGGGCCTGGCGGTGCGAGGTGCCGAGCAGTGACGTACCGGTGGCAGCCAGGGCGGCCAGTGCCTCCGTACGTACCTTGGACGGGCCCGAGCCGAATCGACCGTCGGCGGGCTTGATGTCAGCGGGAATCTGGAGATCAGCCACAGGTGAAGGGTAGTGCGTCGCTTTACACGGCAGGGGGCGAGGTCCACCCGGTGAGACGCCGGGCAGGTCGGACGCGCTGAAGCGGCGTCCGGGGGCGCGCTCCCGTGACGGCGGGCGGGCCCGGACCGGACCTCCCCCGCGAAAGGCATGTTCCCCCGCGGGGGAGGGAGCGGCGACGGCGCTGTGTTCCCAACTACCGCCGCCTTCATCCGGTGCAGCGCTACAGGATGCATCCTGTCGGGTCTCCGTTCACGCGGAGTTCAATCGTGGTTCTGCCAGGCCGGCACGGTCGCGGTGCCGGCCCGGCAGGGCGCGGCGGGGGTCAGTCCCGGTGGTGCGGGACGCCGTGGACGGGCTTCGGGAGGGGCGCCGCGGCCGGGGCGACGACGACACGGCCGTCGGCCGGATGTGTGCGCAGGGCGGCGGCGGGGACGCCGCGCAGCTCGCCCTGGAGCAGCCGGTACAGCCGCTTCGCGCTCCTGCGGTAGAAGCGGCGCTGCGTGAGCCGTCCGAACAGCAGGAACCCGATGCGGATGAGCGGTCTGCGGATGGGTGCCCGCCGCGAGTAGCCGGTGATGACGAAGTCGACGGCGCCGGTGTGCAGATGCTTGACCACCTCGTAGGTCAGCTCGCCCTGTTCGAGGTGGCCCTGGAGCGTCCGGTAGCTCCAGCCCCATACGCGGCGGGCGTGCTCGCCGGAGCCGTGGACGTCGTCCGTGACGCTGGTCACCCGTACGCCCAGGTCGAAGCGGAGCCCGTAGAACCGCCCTTCGAGCAGCATGTCCCGGCCCAGCAGCGGGGTCGTCGCGTCGTAGACGGAACGGAGGATGCGGGGTTCCGCGAACTGGTAGTCCCGGACGAGGCGGCGGGCGGTCTCCCACGAACCGCCGGGGACGGGGTCGCCGGCGGCCTCCGGCGGGAGGGGTTGCACGAGGGTGTCGATGTGCCACCCGCCTTCGGTCCCCGGCCGTGGCGCCGGCCCGGGGTGGTTGACGTCGAGGGAGGCCAGGGCGCGCAGGGCCCGTACGGCCTCCTCGCGGTACAGGCGTCGCTCACGCGGCATGGTGCGCCTCACTGGTCTCCGGCGGCCGCGGGACGGACGTCGCCAGCGGCGTGGACGGGGAGGCCGCGAGGCGTGCCGCCCGGCGGGCCGTCACTCCAGTTCCGCCACCGACTGGCTGATCGTCCACAGGGTGGGGCCCCACAGGCCCACGAAGATGGCCCGGCGCTCCGCGTTGCCGCGTTCGTCCTGGTCGAGACCTGCGGCCCGCATCCACAGCGTGAGGCACAGGGCGACGGAGCCCATGGCCGCGGTCTGGATGTACGAGCTGCGGACTCCGAGACGGTGGATCACCTTCGCGGTCACGTCACCGGCCTCCTTCTCAGCGATCGGCGGGACGGCTCCGATAAGCGGACGAATAGTGCACATGGTGTCATGAAGGGCATGTCCACACCGCATGCAGCACCTCCGCAGGGGCCTTCACCGGGACGCAGGGCGGGAGCCGTGCTGCGCTTCCCGCTGGGCGTGCTGCTCGTCTCGTGGCAGTACCTGTGGCGGGTGACGGCGCTTCACCGCAGCGAGACTCCGGGGGACGCGGACGACCTTCCGCCGCGGCTCGCCGAGCACCTCACCGACGAGTGGAGCAAGCCGCTCTCGGACGGCGTCGGGCCGATGTTCCGCCGGCGGTTCGCCGTGCGGATCGAGGGTGCCGCGATGACTCCCGAGGAGCTGATGGAGGCCGTCGCCGCCAACTTGAACAGGGTGGCGCCGTCGACCGTCGCGGTCTTCCACAAGACGCGGGGGAAGGCGGGTCCGCCGTGCGAGGGGGACGAGTACCGCGTGCAGATGCCGGGTCCCTGGGACGGGCCCGTCCGGGTCCTGCACTGCGACGCGACGTCGTTCCGCCTGGGGACGCTGCGCGGCCATCTGGAGGCGGGGCAGATCCAGTTCAGCGCGCGTACCGCCGAGGACGGGCTGCTCGAGTTCCGGACGGAGGCCTGGTCGAGGGCGGGGGACAGGCTGGCCGACCTGCTCTACAGCAGACTCCGCGTGGCCAAGGAGATGCAGTTCAACATGTGGGTCCACTTCTGCCTGCGGGCCGCGGCCGTCGCGGGCGGGCGCGTCGTGGGAGGCGTCCGCATCGACACCCGCAGCATCCCCGAGGAGCTCTGCCGCCGGGGCACGTCTGACGCGGCGGACGCGGCGGACGCGGCGGGGGCGGCGGGAGGCTGACGGACGCGGCGGGAGGCCGACGGACGCGACCGGAGGCCGACGGGTGGACGCGCGTCCGGCCTTCCTGCGCCGCGCCGCCGGCCCGTCTCCCGGGTCGCTCCGGTCCTCCGTGGTCGTCACCTGTGGGCGTCGTCCCGGGGCGTCGCCCGTCGTTCCGTCACTCCTCGGCGCCGTCCGTGCCGCGCTCCCGGGGCTCCTCCTGTACGCGGGCCGCGACTGCTTCGAGGAGCTGGACGACGTGCTCCTCCGCGGCGGCCTTGCGGACGCCGAGGCCGGTGAGCACGCCGTCGCCGTCCTCGAACTCCAGCAACGCGAGCAGCAGATGCTCCGTGCCGACATAGTTGTGGCCGAGTCGCAGGGCTTCCCGGAAGGTCAGCTCCAGGGCCTTGCGCGCCCCCGCGTCGTAGGGGATCAGGTCGGGCACCTCGTCGGCGGCGGGAGGCAGCGCCGCTGCCGCGGCCTCCCGTACGGACTCCGGCGTCACGCCCTGGGCGGTGATCGCCTTCGCCGCGAGGGCCTCCGGTTCGCTGAGCAGTCCCAGCACGAGGTGCTCGGTGCGGATCTCGTCGTTGCCCGCGGCGTGGGCCTCGTTGTGCGAGGCGGCGACCACGTTCCTCGCCCGCGGGGTGAAGCGGCTGAAGCCCTGGCCGGGGTCGAGGTCCGAGTTCTCGCCCGGGCCCTTCGCCACGAAGCGCTTCTGGGCCGCCTGCCGGGTGACGCCCATGCTCTTGCCGATCTCCGTCCAGGACGCGCCGGATCGCCGCGCCTGATCCACGAAGTGGCCGATCAGGTGGTCGGCGACGTCGCCGAGGTGGTCCGCGGCGATGACGGCGTCGGAGAGCTGGTCGAGGACTTCCGTGTGCACCTTCTTGATGGCCTCGATGAGGTCGTCGAGGCGGACGGTGGGGGTCATGGGGGTCGGGTTCACCATGGTGTCAACGGTAGGTTGACGCCCGCGAGGGTGTCAACCCTTGGTTGACGCTCGACCGGTGTCCTCCACGGGCGGGCGGCTCGACTCGGCGCATCGCCTCCGGGGGAGGGTGCCGTTCGGAGGTGTTCAGCGTGCACGCTTGTCCCATGGCACAGGCACGGGATGCGGCGGGCCGGGACTCCCGGGGACGCATGCGAGGCACGGACAGTCAGGCGGCAGGGCGGCACAGCGACGCGACGGCGCCGCGGGCCGAAGCGGACGAGGTGGAGGCGGCGCTCAGAGCGGCCGTCGGAGGCGAGGTCGAGTTCTCCACCACCTCGCGGGCGCTCGTGACGATGGACGCCTCGAACTACCGGCGCGTGCCGATGGGCGTCGTCGCCCCCCGCGACGCGGACGACGTGGCCGCGGTGCTCGCCGTCTGCCGCGAGCGGAACGTGCCGGTGGTCGCGCGCGGCGCAGGGACGTCGATCGCGGGGCAGGCCACGGGCACGGGCGTCGTCCTGGACTTCACACGCCACATGGACCGCATCGAGCACATCGACCCCGCGGCCCGGACCGCCGTCGTACAGCCCGGAACCATCCTCGACAGGCTCCGCGACGCGGCGGCCCCGCACGGCCTCACCTTCGGCCCCGACCCCTCCACGCACAGCCGGTGCACGCTCGGCGGGATGATCGGCAACAATTCCTGCGGCTCCCACTCGGTGGCCTGGGGCACGACCGCCGACAACGTCCGCGAACTCCACGTCCTCGGGTACGCAGGGGAACGGATGCTCCTGGCCCCCGGTGGCGAGGGCGTCCCGGCCCGGCTGCGGGAGGGCGCACGGGAGCTGGTGCGGCAGGAGATGACGCGGCTGCGGACCGGCTTCCCCGAACTCCCGCGCCGCATCTCGGGTTACGCGCTGGACGAGCTGCTGCCCGAGAAGGGCGAGGACTGGGCCAGGGTGTTCACAGGCAGCGAGGGGACGCTCGGTCTGCTGACCCGCGCGACGGTCGGGCTGGTGCCCGCGCCGGGGGCACGCGTCCTGGCGGTGCTCGGCTACCCCGACGAGAGCGCCGCCGCGGAGGCCGCCGCCGGACTGCTGCCGCACGGGCCGCTGACCGTCGAGGGCATGGCCAACGACCTCGTCTCCGACGCCGCCAGGACGGACCTGCCGCGCGGCGGTGCCTGGCTGTTCGTCGAGGTCGGCGGCGACGACGAGGCGCACGCGCGGTCGAGGGCGGCCGAGCTGTGCCGTGCGGCGGCGGACGGCGTGACGGATCACCGGCTGGTCGTCCCGCCTGCCGCGCAGCGCGCGCTGTGGCGCATCCGCGAGGACGCCTCCGGTACGGCGACGCGGATGCCGGGCGGGCCCGGCGGCGAAGGGGACAGCGAAGCGTGGCCCGGCTGGGAGGACTGCGCCGTGCCGCCCGCCCGGCTCGGGGCGTACCTGCGCGACTTCCGCGCACTGCTGCGGCAGCACGGGCTGCGGGGGCTGCCGTACGGGCACTTCGGCGACGGCTGCATCCACGTGCGCATCGACTTCGACCTGCTCGGCGACGAGGGGATCCGCCGGTTCCGGACGTTCTCCTACGAGCTGGCCGACCTCGTGGTCGAGCACGGCGGCTCGCTCTCCGGCGAGCACGGCGACGGCCAGGCGCGGGCCGAGCTGCTGCCGAAGATGTACGGACCCGAGATGGTGGAGCTCTTCGGGCGGTTCAAGGACCTCTGGGACCCGGCCGGGGGCCTCAACCCGGGCATGCTGGTGCGGCCCGCACGCATCGACGAGAACCTGCGCTTCGCACCGCTGCCGCGCGAGCCGGTCGACGTGGAGTTCGGCTACCCGCACGACGGCGGCGACTTCTCCGCTGCGGTGCGGCGCTGCGTCGGCGTGGCCAAGTGCCGCAACACGGAAGCCGGTTCGGGTGTGATGTGCCCGTCCTTCCGCGCCACGGGCGAGGAGCGGCACTCGACGCGCGGGCGCGCCCGGCTGCTGCACGAGATGCTCGCCGGTGAAGTCGTCACCGGCGGCTGGCAGTCGGAGGAGGTGCACGACGCACTCGACCTGTGCCTGTCGTGCAAGGGATGCCGCAGCGACTGTCCCGTGAACGTCGACATGGCCACCTACAAGGCCGAGTTCATGCACCACCACTACCAGGGCAGGCGGCGCCCGATGGCGCACCACTCGATGGGCCGGCTCCCGCAGTGGCTGCGGCTCGCGGCGGCGAGCAGGACGGCGCCGCTGCTCAACGCCGCCGCCCGCGTACGGCCGCTGGCGGCGATCGCGAAGCGGCTGGGCGGTATCGCGCCGGAGCGGGACATCCCGCCGCTCGCGGCGGAGCCCTTCACGCGGTGGTGGCGCAGGCAGCGCGGCAAGGACGCGGGGCGCGGAGGGCCGCGGGGCGATGGCGGCAAGGCCGGGAAGACGCTGGTGCTGTGGCCGGACACGTTCACCAACTACCTTTCGCCGGAAGCCGGTTCGGCGGCCGTGCGGGTCCTGGAGGACGCCGGTCTGCGGATCACCGTGCCGCCGAAGCAGGTGTGCTGCGGGCTGACGTACGTCTCGACAGGGCAGCTCGATCTGGCCCGCGCCGTCATGCGCCGCACGCTCGACCACATCGAGCCCGCACTGGACGCGGGCCTCCCCGTGACCGTTCTGGAGCCGCCGTGCGCGGCCGCGCTGCGCACGGACGTCCCGGAGCTGCTGAGCGACGACCCGCGTGCGCGGCGGCTCGCCGCGGCCGTCCGGACGTTCGCCGAGACGCTCCAGGAGTACGCCCCGGACTGGGAGCCGCCGCGGATCGACCGTCCTGTCGCAGGCCAGACGCACTGCCACCAGCACGCCGTGATCGGCGACGAAGCGGACCGGAGGCTGCGTGAACGGGCCGGTCTGACCGGGGAGTTGAGCAAGGGCTGCTGCGGCCTCGCGGGCAACTTCGGCTTCGAGAAGGGGCATTACGAGGTGTCCGTCGCCTGCGCGGAGGACCAGCTGCTGCCCGCCGTGCGGGAGGCGGGCAGCGGCGCCGAGCTGCTGGCCGACGGCTACTCCTGCCGCACGCAGCTGGAACAGCTCGAAGGACGGTCCAGCCGCCATCTCGCGGAAGTCCTCGCGGAGGGGCTGGAGCGGCGGGGAGCCGCCAACGGTGAGGAAAGCGACGCGTGATGACCGGGTTTCAGCCGGAGTAGCGCTCTTGCGGCCGGCAGGAAGGCCGGGTCCGGACGGTGCGCGGCCCTGGGGGTGCGGCGCGGCGAAGCCGCGTCACTTCCAGGGCCGCGCCCACAGAGGGGGCAGGCGGTGGGCGTCGCGTGCCCACTTCTTGCGGGCTTCCTCCCACTTCTGCTCGGCCTTGAGCCGCTCGGGTGCCGACTGCTGGGTCTGGACCAGTTCCTCGATCTCGCGGCGGCCCGCCTGCCTCGTCCTGTCCTCGTCCGCCTCGATCTTGTCGATGCGGGCGGTCAGTTCGGCGTCCCTGGTCTTCTGCGAGCGGGCGAACTCCGCGTCTGCCAGGGCCTGTCTGCGGATCCTGATCCCGAAGGCATTGACGTCCCGCTCCTCGTATTGGCGACGCGGATAGACGGCGGAACGCTCGTCGCCGTCGGACGTCCTCACGTTGATGTAGCAGTTCTCCTTCGGGGACAGCTCGGTTGTGACGGTGATGCGGGCCAGCCGCAACGGGTCGCCGTCGGGGGCGGGGGTCGCGTCGGGAGCCACGCGGAGAAACTGCAGATGGTGCTCGTGCAGGCGCAGCTCCCCGAAGTCATCGGTCAGCGCGGGTCCCAGCGGCGGCCGACGGAGCTTCTCGCGCTCCTCCTTCAGCGACCGGACGAGATCTCTGCTCCTGCTGCTCGATTCAGTGAGGCGTCGTTCCACCGCCCCCACCGCCCGCTGTTCCCTGTGCTGCACCGACCGCCGTAGCTGGCGGGCCTGCCGCAGGTCGTTGCGCGCGCCGCGATACCGGGCGGCGTAGATGTACTCCCGCTTGTCCCAGCTCGCCGGATGGAGGCGCAGGTGCCGTCCGGCGGCGAGCAGGCCGCCGGCGAGGGCCAGCAGGAGTAAGTCCACGATGTCCAACGTCCGTCCCTCCCTCGGTACTTCACCAGCAGTGTTCCACCGGCCGGTACCCGTCCGCGTGTACTGCCGGACGACCGCTGTGTGTCGTATGCCGCACCGGTTGCGGAACGTGTGATGCGCGGCGTGCAGCGGGAGTTGTGGGGCTTCCGTGGCGTCCGGCCGCCGGGGTTCGGGCCGCGGCCGGCAGTGCGTTCTGCTCCGTCCCGTCCCGGCGTCGCGTCCGGAATCTTTCCAAGCATGCTTGCTTGTTTTTGTCTTCGCTGTCACGCTCGTGGTCCGAACGAGCGAGGAGCGGGGCGGGCGATGACGGAAGCCGCGGGCAGCGCGGACGGTCCCGGCGCGGATGCCGGTGGAACCGCCGCCGATACGGCTGCGGCCGTGTCGGCGGACCTCCGCGACGAAGGCGAGGCGCTGGACGGCCTCGTGGCGGAGATCGGGGCCGAGTCCTGGACCCTGCCGACGCCCGCCCCGCGCTGGACGGTCGCGCACCAGATCGCCCATCTGGCCTGGACCGACCAGCAGTCGCTGACGGCGCTCACCGACGAGGCCGCCTTCGGGCGCGCCGCCCAGGCCGCCCTCGCCGAGCCCGGGCGGTTCGTCGACGAGGGCGCGGAGCGCGGTGCCGCGCTGCCCCCGGCTGAGCTGCTTCAGCGGTGGCGGACCGGACGCGCCGAACTGCTGCGGGCGCTCGGGCAGGTTCCGCGTGGCGCTCGTATCCCCTGGTACGGGCCGTCGATGAGCGCAGCCGGGATGGCCACCGCGCGGATCATGGAGACCTGGGCGCACGGCGAGGACGTCGCCGACGCGCTCGGCGTGCGGCGCGAGCCGACGCGGCGGCTGCGCCACGTCGTGCGGATCGGCGTGCGGGCACGGGACTTCGCCTACGCCGTGCGCGGGCTCCAGCCGCCGGAGGAGGAGTTCCGCGTCGAACTGCGGGGCGTCGACGGTGAGTTGTGGACGCACGGGCCCGCCGATGCCGGGCAGCGGGTGACCGGCGACGCGGTCGGCTTCTGCAGGCTCGTGACGCAGCGGATCCACCTCTCGGACGCCGGAGTGCACGCGCAGGGCCCGGACGCCTCCCGCTGGCTGGAGATCGCGCAGGCGTTCGCGGGGCCGCCCGGTGAGGGCCGGCCGGCGAGGAGCGGCGCGTGAACGGGCGGGACGTGAACAGGCGGGACGTGCTGCGCGTCGGGAACTGCTCGGGCTTCTACGGCGACCGGTTCCAGGCCATGGAGGAGATGCTCACCGGCGGCGAGCTGGACGTCCTCACCGGCGACTACCTCGCCGAGCTGACGATGCTCATCCTCGGCAAGGACCGCATGAAGGACCCCGGGCGCGGCTACGCCAGGACGTTCCTGCGGCAGCTGGAGGGCTCGCTGGCCCTCGCCCGTGAGCGGAACGTACGCATCGTCGTCAACGCGGGCGGCCTGAACCCGGCCGGACTGGCCGACGCGGTGAGGGAGTTGAGCGAACAGGTGGGGGTTCCCGCCGAGGTGGCGCACGTCGAGGGCGACGACGTGCTGGCGCGGGGCTCGTGGGGCGAGGGGGTGCTGACCGCCAACGCCTACCTCGGGGGCGGGGGGATCAGCGCGTGCCTGCGCGCCGGTGCCGACATCGTGGTCACCGGCCGCGTCACGGACGCGGCGCTGGTGAGCGGCGCCGCCGCCGCGCACTTCGGCTGGTCCGACGGGGCCGACGGGTCCGTCGCGGACAGGGACGCGCTGGCGGGCGCCGTCGTGGCGGGGCACGTGCTGGAGTGCGGGACGCAGGCGACGGGCGGCAACTACGCCTTCTTCGCGCAGGAGGGCATCGACGTGCGCCATCCCGGCTTCCCCGTCGCGGAGATCGAGGCCGACGGCACGTCCGTCATCACCAAGCACCCCGGTACCGGCGGCGCCGTGACCGTGGGCACGGTGACGGCGCAGCTGCTGTACGAGACGGCCGGCGCCCGCTACGCGGGTCCGGACGTCACCGCCCGCCTCGACACGGTGCGCCTGCGCGACGCGGGCAGGGACCGGGTGCGGATCGAGGGCGTGCGGGGGGAGGCGCCGCCGCCCGAGCTGAAGGTGGGGCTGACCCGCATGGGCGGCTGGCGCAACGAGGTGGCCTTCGTGCTGACGGGGCTCGACATCGAGGCCAAGGCGGCGCTCGTACAGGCGCAGATGGAGGACGCGCTGGAGCGCGCAGGCAGCCGTCCCGCACAGGTGACGTGGACCCTCGCGCGAACGGACCGCGAGGACCCCGCGGTTCAGGAGGAGGCGAGCGCGACGCTGCGGCTGGCGGTTCGCGACCCCTCCGCGGACGCGGTGGGGCGCGCCGTCAGCGGCGCCGCGATCGAGCTGGCGCTGGCGAGCTTCCCCGGCTTCCACGTGACGGCGCCGCCCGGAAAGGGCGCGCCGTACGGAGTGTTCGAGGCCGCCTACGAGGAGGCCCGGCGCGTACCGCACGTCGCGGTGCTGCCCGACGGGAGCCGCGAGGACGTCCCCCCACCCCGCACGGCGCAGGAGCTCCGGCCGGTCGCCGAACCGGAGTTGCCCGAGCCGCTGCCCCGGGGGCCGGTGCGCAGGGTGCCGCTGGGGACGGTCGTGGGAGCGCGCAGCGGGGACAAGGGCGGCAGCGCCAACGTGGGCGTGTGGGTGCGCAGCGAGCCGGCGTGGCGCTGGCTGGCGCACGAGATGACCGTCGACGCGTTGCGTGAACTGCTGCCGGAGACGGCCGGGTTGGCGGTTACGCGGCACGTCTTCCCCAACCTGTGGGCGGTCAACTTCGTCGTCGAGGGGCTGCTCGGTCAGGGAGTCGCCTCCCAGGCGCGGTTCGATCCGCAGGCCAAGGCGCTCGGGGAGTGGCTGCGTGCACGGCACGTGGACGTGCCGGAGGAGATCTGCGAGGGGGTGGTGGGCCCGTGACCGTGCTGGGCTCGGCGCTGGACGTGCGGGGCGACGACTACGCCGCCGCAAGGGAGACGATGCTGGAGCGGCTGGGCGAACTCGACGCCGAACTGCTCAAGTCGGTGGCGGGCGGCGGTGAGAAGTACGTCCGACGGCACCGCGGACGCGGCAAGTTGCTCGCCCGCGAGCGGATCGAGCTGCTGCTCGACCCGGACACCCCGTTCCTGGAGCTCTCACCGCTGGCCGGCTGGGGCAGCGATTACGCGGTGGGCGCGTCGCTGGTGACCGGCATCGGCGTGGTCCAGGGCGTGGAGTGCCTGATCACGGCGAACGATCCGACGGTACGGGGCGGTGCGAGCAATCCCTGGACGCTGAAGAAGGCGCTGCGGGCCAACGAGATCGCCTACGCGAACCGGCTGCCCGTCATCAGCCTCGTGGAGTCCGGCGGCGCCGATCTGCCCAGCCAGAAGGAGATCTTCATCCCGGGAGGCGCGCTCTTCCGCGACCTCACGAGGCTGTCCGAGGCCGGAATCCCCACCGTGGCCGTGGTGTTCGGCAACTCGACTGCGGGAGGCGCGTACGTCCCCGGCATGTCCGACCACGTGATCATGGTGAAGGAGCAGTCGAAGGTCTTCCTCGGCGGACCGCCGCTGGTGAAGATGGCGACCGGCGAGGAGGCCGGCGACGAGGAGCTGGGCGGCGCGGACATGCACACCCGCGTCTCCGGGCTCGGCGACTACTTCGCGCTGGACGAGCCCGACGCGCTGCGCCAGGCGCGGAGCGTCGTCTCACGGCTCAACTGGCGCAAGGCGCACGGCAGTCCGGCCGTCGCGACGGCGGCACCGCCCGAGTACGACGAGGAAGAGCTGCTCGGAGTCGTCCCCGGCGACCTGCGTACGCCGTTCGACCCGCGCGAGGTCGTGGCCCGCGTCGTGGACGGCTCCGACTTCGACGAGTTCAAGCCGCGCTACGGCACGAGCCTCGTCACGGGCTGGGCGCGGCTGCACGGCTACCCGCTGGGCATCCTCGCCAACGCGCGCGGCGTGCTCTTCAGCGAGGAGTCCCAGAAGGCCACCCAGTTCATCCAGCTCGCCAACCAGCGCGACATCCCGCTGCTGTTCCTGCACAACACCACCGGCTACATGGTGGGCAAGGAGTACGAGCAGGGCGGCATCATCAAGCACGGCTCCATGATGATCAACGCGGTGTCCAACTCGAAGGTGCCGCACCTGTCGGTGCTGATGGGCGCCAGCTACGGCGCGGGCCACTACGGCATGTGCGGCCGGGCCTACGACCCGCGGTTCCTGTTCGCGTGGCCGAGCGCCAAGTCGGCCGTCATGGGCCCGCAGCAGCTCGCCGGCGTGATGTCGATCGTCATGCGGGAGTCCGCGGCGGCGAAGGGCAAGCCGTTCGACGAGGAGGCCGACGCGGGCCTGCGGGCGATGGTGGAGCAGCAGATCGAGGCCGAGTCGCTGCCGATGTTCCTCTCGGGGCGGCTCTACGACGACGGGGTGATCGACCCGCGCGACACCCGCACCGTGCTGGGCATGTGCCTGTCCGCCATCCACACCGCACCGGTCGAGGGCGCGCGCGGCGGCTTCGGCGTCTTCCGGATGTGAGGGGCTGTGACGGGCCGATGAGCGGCGGAGTGGAGCAGAGAATGATCACATCGGTGCTGGTCGCGAACCGGGGAGAGATCGCCCGGCGCGTCTTCCGCACATGCGCCGAACTGGGCGTCGCCACCGTCGCCGTCCACTCGGACGCCGACGCGCACGCCCCGCACGTACGCGAGGCCGACGCGGCGGTCCGGCTGCCCGGTGACTCACCCGCCGAGACGTATCTGCGCGGCGACCTCGTCATCGAGGCGGCGCTGGCCGCCGGCGCCGGCGCCGTGCATCCGGGCTACGGATTCCTCTCCGAGAACGCCGGCTTCGCGCGGGCGGTCCGGGACGCCGGACTGGTGTGGATCGGCCCCGACGCCTCCGCCATCGAGGCCATGGCCTCCAAGACCCGCGCCAAGCAGCTCATGGGCGAGGCCGGCGTACCGCTGCTGGCGCCCGTACGGCCCGAGGAGGCCACAGAGGCCGACCTGCCGCTGCTGGTGAAGGCCGCGGCGGGCGGCGGCGGACGCGGCATGCGCGTCGTGCGCGAACTCGCCGCGCTCGACGGGGAGATCGAGGCCGCGCGTGCGGAGGCCGCGGCGGCGTTCGGCGACGGCGAGGTCTTCGTCGAGCCGTACGTGGAGCGCGGCCGCCACGTCGAGGTGCAGATCCTGGCGGACGGGCACGGGACCGTGTGGGCGCTGGGCACCCGCGACTGCTCGCTGCAGCGGAGGCACCAGAAAGTCGTCGAGGAGGCGCCCGCGCCCGCGTTGAGCGCGGAACTGCGCGCCGAGCTGCACGAGGCGGCCGTCCGTGCGGCGCGGGCCGTGGACTACCGGGGCGCCGGTACGGTCGAGTTCCTGGTCGCGTCCGGCGGGCCGGGCGGGCCGGGCGGGCCGGGCTCCGCGGGCGTGGGCCCCGGGCACCGCGCGTACTTCCTGGAGATGAACACCCGCCTCCAGGTGGAGCATCCCGTCACCGAGTGCGTCTACGGAGTGGACCTCGTGGCCCTCCAGATCCGTGTCGCGGAAGGCGGGGCACTCGACCCCGGAGGGCCGCCCGCGCCACGGGGCCACGCCGTGGAGGCCAGGCTGTACGCGGAGGACCCGGCACGCGGCTGGCAGCCGCAGACCGGAACCCTGCACCGCCTGGAGGTGCCCGGTGTGCGCCTCGACAGCGGCGTCGCGGACGGCGACGAGATCGGGGTGCACTACGACCCGATGCTGGCGAAGGCCGTCGCCTTCGCGCCGACGCGGCAGGAGGCCGTCCGCAGGCTGGCGCACGCGCTGGAGCGCGCCCGCGTGCACGGCCCGGCCACGAACCGCGAACTCCTCGTACGGTCGCTGCGCCACCCGGACTTCGCGGACGCGGGCAGCGGCGGGAACGGCGCGGACGGACCGGCCTTGGGGCTCGACACCGGGTTCTACGACAGGCACCTGGAGGAGCTGACCCGGCCGGGCGACGCCACGGCACGCCGGCTCGCCGCCCTGGCGGCCGCGCTGGCAGACGCCGCTCGCAACCGGGCCGCCGGCACGACCGTCACGGCGCGGCTCGGCGGCTGGCGCAACGTGCCCTCGCAGCCGCAGGTCAAGACGTACAGGTCGGAGCCCTCGCAGGAGGAGATCGAGGTCCGCTACCGGCTCACCCGCGACGGCCTGCACGTCGAGGACGGCCCTGCCCCGGACGGCGAAGCGTCCGCGTCGGACGCAGGCCCGGGGCTCCTCTCCGGCGCGCGGCTGCGCCTCCTGGAAGCCCAGCCGGAGCGCGTCCGTCTCGAAGTCGACGGCGTGCGGCGGGAGTTCGCCGTCGCGCGGTACGGCCGGCACGGCGAGCACGTCCACGTCGACGCCCCGCCGCCGCTCGGCTCCCACGCCTTCACCGCACTGCCCCGCCTGCGTGAGCCGGAGACGCGCAACGAGCCGGGTTCGCTGCTCGCGCCGATGCCGGGGACCGTCGTACGCGTCGTCCCGGGCCTGTCCGTCGGCGACGCCGTGAAGGCGGGGGAGCCGCTGCTGTGGCTGGAGGCGATGAAGATGGAGCACAAGGTCGTCGCCCCCGCTTCCGGGACCCTCACCGCGCTGCACGCCGAGCCGGGGCGCCAGGTGGACGTCGGCGCCCTGCTCGCCGTCGTCACCGAGGACGGCGGGGCCGGGGCGGGGGACGCCGCGCGGACCGAACCGCCCACGCCGTCCGGATCGTCCACGCAGCCCGAACCGTCCGCCCAGAGTGACCAGTCCGCTCAGAAGGAGACGTCATGATCTCAGTGAACGCGGCCCTGCTGGAGTCCGAGGAGCAGCGTGACCTGCGAGCGGCCGTGGCCGCGCTCGGCAAGCGCTACGGGCGCGAGTACTTCGCGGACGTCGTGCGGGACGGCAAGCACACCGACGAGCTGTGGGCCGAGGCTGCCTCGCTGGGCTACCTCGGCGTCAACCTCCCCGAGGAGTACGGCGGCGGAGGCAGCGGCATAACCGAGCTGGCCATCGTCCTGGAGGAGCTGGGCGCGGCGGGATGCCCGTTGCTGATGCTCGTCGTCTCGCCCGCGATCTGCGGAACCGTCATCGCGCGCTTCGGCACCGAGGAGCAGAAGCGGAGCTGGCTCCCCGGACTCGCCGACGGCAGCCGCAAGATGGCCTTCGGCATCACCGAGCCGGACGCCGGGTCCAACTCGCACCGCATCACCACCACCGCCCGCCGCGACGGAGGGGACTGGGTGCTGACGGGCCGCAAGGTCTTCGTCTCCGGCGTGGACATCGCCGACGCGACGCTCATCGTCGGCCGCACCGAGGACGAGCGCACCGGCAAGCTCAAGCCGTGCCTGTTCATCGTCCCCCGGGACGCGGAGGGCTTCACGCGCAACCCCATCGAGATGGAACTGGCCGCGCCCGAGAAGCAGTTCGAGCTCGTCCTGGACGACGTCCGGCTGCCTGCCGACGCCCTGGTCGGTGGGGGCCCCTCCCACGCCGGAGGCCGTGGAGGAGAGGACTCCGGGCTGCTGCAGCTCTTCGCGGGGCTCAACCCCGAGCGCATCATGACGGCGGCGTTCGGCATCGGCATGGGCCGCTACGCCCTGGAGCGGGCCCTGGACTACGCCCGCACGCGGCAGGTGTGGAAAGAGCCGATAGGCGCCCACCAGGCCATCGCACACCCGCTCGCCCAGGCCCACATCGAACTGGAGCTGGCCCGCCTGATGACGTCCAAGGCGGCGGCCCTGTACGACGCCGGCGACGACATGGGCGCGGGCGAGGCGGCGAACATGGCCAAGTACGCGGCGGGCGAGGCGTGCGTGAAGGCCGTCGACCAGGCGGTGCACACCCTCGGCGGCAACGGCCTCACCCGGGAGTACGGAATCGCCTCCATGATCACCGCGGCGCGGGTCGCCCGCATCGCACCGGTCAGCCGGGAGATGATCCTCAACTTCGTCTCGCACCAGAGCCTCGGGCTGCCCAAGTCGTACTGACCGTGCGGCGGCCTGTGCCTCCCGGGTACTGCCGGAAACGGGCCGATGGCAGCAGACTGTGAGGTCACTTCTGGCCATTTTGTCCGGCCAGGCCGGCCTGCCGTGCCGCTCCCGACCGCCGCTCCCGGAGGACCGCATGCACTTCCGCAGTGAGTACCCCGACGTCCCCGTCGTCGACGAGCCCATCCACGACGCCGTGCTGGGCGGGAGCGCCGCAGCACACGCCACCCGCACCGCGCTCGTGGACGGGGTCGGCGGCGACTCGCTGACGTACGGGGAACTCGACGGCCTCAGCCGCCGGATCGCCGCCGCGCTGGCGGAGGCCGGCGTGCGCAAGGGCGACGTGGTCGCCCTGCACAGCCCCAACACCATCCTCTTCCCGGCGGCCTTCTACGGCGCGACGCGTGCCGGGGCGGCCGTCAGCACCGTCCATCCCCTCGCGACGGCGAAGGAGCTGGCGCGCCAGCTGAGCGACTCCTCCGCGCGCTGGATCGTCACCGTCTCGGCGCTGCTGGAGACGGCGCGGCAGGCCGCGGAGTGGGCCGGCGGGATCGAGGAGATCTTCGTCTGCGACCGGGCGGAAGGCCACCGCAGCGTGCTGGACATGCGCGACAGCACGGCGGCCGAGCCGCACGTGGAGTTCGACCCGGCCGAAGACCTGGCCGCGCTGCCGTACTCCTCCGGCACCACGTCGATGCCCAAGGGCGTGATGCTGACCCACCGCAACATCGCCACCAACCTCGCGCAGCTCCATCCGCTGATGCCGAGCGGTCCCGAGGACACGCTGCTGGCCGTGCTCCCCTTCTTCCACATCTACGGCCTCACCGCCCTGATGAACGCGCCGCTGCGCAACGGTGCCTCGGTCGTGGTCCTGCCGCGTTTCGAGCTGGGCCAGTTCCTGTCCGCGATCGAGACGCACCGGGTGAACGCCCTCTACGTCGCGCCGCCGATCGTCCTCGCCCTCGCCAAGCACCCGGACGTCGACAAGTACGACCTGTCCTCGCTCGAATACGTCGTCAGCGCCGCCGCCCCGCTCGACGCGGACCTGGCGGCCGCCTGCGCGCGGCGTCTGGGGCTGCCGGAGGTGAAGCAGGCGTACGGGATGACCGAGCTCTCCCCGGGCACGCACCTGGTGCCCCGGCACTCGGCCGCGGCCCCGCCCGGAACGGTCGGCAAGCTGCTGCCGAGCACCGAGATGCGCGTCGTCGCCCTGGACGACCCCGGCCGCGACCTCGGCGCGGGCGAGACCGGCGAACTCCTCTTCCGCGGCCCGCAGGTGATGAAGGGCTACCTGGGGCGGACGGGTGAGACCGCCGCCATGATCGACGGCGAGGGGTGGCTGCGCACGGGCGACGTCGGACGCGTCGACGACGAGGGCTGGCTGTACGTCGTCGACCGCGTCAAGGAGCTCATCAAGTACAAGGGCTACCAGGTCGCCCCGGCCGAACTCGAAGCCGTTCTCCTGGCCCACCCGGCGATCGCCGACGCGGCCGTCATCGGGGTCGAGGACGGGGAGGGCAACGAGGTCCCGAAGGCTTTCGTCGTCCGGCAGCCCGGGGACGAGGGCGCACAGCTGACGGCGGAGAGCGTGCTGGCGTACGTGGCGCGGCAGGTCTCCCCGTACAAGAAGGTGCGGCAGCTGGAGTTCATCCCGAGCGTGCCGCGCGCGGTCAGCGGAAAGATCCTGCGGCGCGAGCTGCGTGCCGCGGAGAACGGCGGGGCATGAGCCGCCCGCCGGAGGGCGCCGGCCGGTCCGGCCGCGACACGAGCGAGAGGACGAGCGGGAAGTGACGACGACAGCCGCCGAACAGGACGCGTCCAGGGGCCCGTTGGTGCGCAGCGCGCACGCGAAGGGCATCACGACGCTCACCCTCGACTCCCCGGGCAACCGCAACGCGCTGTCCGCGGGACTCGTGAGCGAGCTGTACGCGGGACTGGAGAAGGCAGCCGCGGACGGGGGGACGCGCGCGATCGTCCTCACCCACACCGGCAACACCTTCTGCGCGGGCGCCGACCTGCGCGAGGGCGGCCAGAGCCCGGGGGACCTCGCGGCCGTGCTGCGGACGATCGTCGAGCTGCCGAAACCGGTCGTCGCCCGCGTGGACGGCCACGTGCGGGCGGGCGGCACCGGGCTCCTGGGCGCGTGCGACATCTCCGTCGCCGGGCCCGCGTCCACCTTCGCGTTCACGGAGGCGCGGATAGGCGTCGCCCCGGCGGTCATCTCGATGCCGCTGCTGCCCCGGCTCGACGCCCGGGCCGCCTCCCGCTACTACCTCACAGGGGAGCGGTTCGACGCGGCCGAAGCGGCCCGGATCGGCCTCGTCACGCTCGCGGCCACCGGCGACGAGGACGTCGACGCCCTGCTCGCCCCCGTCCTCGACGGGCTGCGGCGCGGCTCCCCGCAGGGGCTCGCGGAGTCGAAGCGGCTGGTCACCGCAGAGGTGCTGCGGACCTTCGACAGGGACACCGATAACCTCGCCGCACTGTCCGCGCGGCTGTTCGCATCCGAGGAGGCCCGCGAGGGCATGACCGCATTCCTCGAACGACGGGAGCCCTCATGGGTGCCGTGAACGCCCGCGGCGCCGCCCCCAAACAGGACCGCAGCCGTGCGACCCGGCAGCGGCTGCTGGAGTCGGCGGTCACCTGCCTGGCCGAACTCGGCTGGTCGGGCAGCACGGTGACGGTCGTGGCCGAGCACGCCGGGGTCTCGCGGGGCGCGGCGCAGCACCACTTCCCCACTCGCGAGGACCTGTTCACGGCGGCCGTCGAGTACGTCGCGGAGGAGCGGTCCCGGGCGCTGCGGACGCTGCCGACGCCACCCGACACCCCGGCGGCCGTGCGGCAGATCGTCGCCCTCTTCACCGGCCCGCTCTTCCGCGCCGCGCTCCAGCTGTGGGTCGCCGCGTCGAACGAGCCCCAACTGGGCCCGCGGGTCACCGCCCTGGAGACCCGGATCGGGCGGGAGACCCACCGCATGGCGGTCGAACTGCTGGGTGCCGACGAGTCGGCCCCGGGCGTACGCGAGACAGTCCAGGGGCTGCTCGACATGGCGCGCGGGCTCGGCCTCGCCAACCTCCTGCGGGACGACAGCGCACGACGTGAACGCGTCGTCGCGCAGTGGGCGCGGATCGTGCGGGACGTGCTGGGGCGGTAGGCACCGACGGCGTTCTGCACCCGCACGACCCGGCCCTGCCGCGCCGCCTCGACACAGCAGTCCTGGCGTTCGCCGCCGCAGGATTCCTTGAACCGACCGTGGGGAGTTGAATCCGGAATGACCACCAGGGACGAGACGGAATACGTCGCGGCCGTCGACCTCATCGGCGCACTGATAGCCGCCTGCACCGCCCGCATCGACGAGGCGGAGGAAGCCGGCGGAGACGCGGAGGAATGGCGGCAGGCCCGCACAGCGCTTGTCCGTGAGCGCAGCGACCTCCGCCCTCAGGACCGGGAGCGGGTGGCGCACATCAGGCAGCACTACCCGGCCCGGCTGAGGCACGTTCGGGAAGCCGGCCGGTGATGCGGCCGGCAGGCCGTCAGTCGCATCCCAACGGCCCGCGGGATGACCGCCGACGAGCGCGGTTCCCGCGACGCGGCCCAGTGAGGAGGGAACCGGTGTGAACGCCCCCGAACAGGCAGCCCGTGACGAGGAGTTCACCGGCCACGTCACGCGGCGGCTCGCGGCGCTGCCCCGCGTCGAGGCCGTCGCGCTCGGAGGTTCGCGTGCCACCGGGACCCACTCGCCCGGCAGCGACTGGGACTTCGCCGTCTACTACCGGGGCGCGTTCTCACCGGAGCATGTGCGCGCCCTCGGCTGGCCGGGGGAGGTCTCCGAGATCGGGGGCTGGGGGGGCGGGGTGTTCAACGGCGGCGCCTGGCTGGAGGTGCGCGGCCGGCGGGTCGACGTCCACTACCGCGACCTGGACGAGGTGGGACGCGTCCTCGCCGAGGCGGAGCGGGGACGCTTCGAAGTCGAGCGGCTGCTCTTCCACTTGGCGGGCGTCCCCACGTACGTCCTCCTCGCCGAGCTGGCCGTCAACCGCGTCCTCCACGGCGAGCTGCCGCGTCCCGGATACCCCGACGCGCTGCGGCGGTCGGCGCCGCGGCGCTGGTGGGCCGAGGCGCGGCACACCCTCGGCTACGCCCGCGGCGCCTACGCGGAGCGGGGGATGCTCACCGAGACCGCGGGCGCCGTCGCGACGGCGGCCTGCCAGGCGGCGCACGGGGTGCTGGCCGCGCGCGGCGAGTGGGTCACCAACGAGAAGACGCTGCTCCCACGTGCGGGCCTCCGCGAAGTCGACGGACTCCTCGGCGGGTTGACCGCCGAGGCCCGGCAGCTGACGTCCGCCGTCGACGCCGCGTCGGCGCTGCTGGAGCGCGTGGCCCCCTGAGGGAGCGCCGGCCGGACGGACCGGCGCCCTCCAGGGCCGCCCGCCGGGTTCAGTGCCGCACGTCGCCGTATCCGTCGATCTCGCGGGGTTCGCGCGGCCCCGGTCCCACGTAGCGGGCCGAGGGCCGCACCAGCCGCCCGGTCCGCTTCTGCTCCAGGATGTGCGCGGCCCAGCCGGCCGTGCGGGCGCAGGTGAACATGGACGTGAACATGTGCGCGGGCACCTCGGCGAAGTCGAGCACGATCGCCGCCCAGAACTCCACGTTCGTCGCCAGCACCCGGTCGGGCCGCCGGCTGTGCAGCTCCTCCAGCGCCGCCCGCTCCAGGGCCTCAGCGACCTCGTAGCGCGGCGCGTCCAGCTCCCTGGCCGTGCGCCGCAGCACGCGCGCCCGCGGGTCCTCCGCGCGGTAGACGCGGTGGCCGAAGCCCATCAGACGTTCCCCGCGGTCGAGTTGGCGCTTCACGAACGCCTCGGCGTCCCCGGTGCGTTCGATCTCCTCGATCATGCCGAGCACCCGGGACGGCGCACCGCCGTGCAGCGGCCCGGACATCGCGCCCACCGCACCCGAGAGCGCCGCCGAGACGTCGGCACCCGTGGAGGCGATGACGCGGGCGGTGAACGTCGAGGCGTTCATGCCGTGCTCCGCGGCCGACGTCCAGTAGGCGTCGACGGCGGCGACGTGCTTGGGGTCGGGTTCGCCCCGCCAGCGCCGCATGAAGCGCTCGACGACCGTCTCCGCCTTGTCGATCTCCCGCTGCGGCACCATCGGAACGCCCTGCCCGCGCGCAGACTGCGCGACGTACGACAGCGCCATGACGGCGGCGCGGGCGAGGTCGTCGCGGGCCTCGGCCTCCCCGATGTCGAGCAGCGGCCTGAGGCCCCACACGGGGGCCAGCATCGCCAGCGCCGACTGCACGTCGACGCGGATGTCCCCGGAGTGGACGGGGATCGGGAACGGCTCGGCCGGCGGCAGCCCCGGGTCGAAGCCGCCGTCGACCAGCAGGCCCCACACGTTGCCGAACGACACGTGCCCCACGAGGTCTTCGATGTCCACACCCCGGTAGCGCAGGGAGCCGCCCTCCTTGTCGGGTTCGGCGATCTCCGTCTCGAACGCGACGACTCCCTCGAGTCCGGGTACGAAGTCGGACATCAGGCGGCTCCTCAGGGGTTCCCGGCAGGCGGTGCTGCCGGCGGGTCGGCGACGCGGAAGCGGATCCGCCCGAGGGGCGGGACGGCTGCCGGTCCTGGACTGCTCGAATCGGGGCGCCGGTTCCACTGCCGCCGCCGCGGCTCGCGGACCGTGTCGCCCCCGGTGGTCATGCCCCGCCGGACGGCCGCTCACCCGGCCCGGGCGGCCGAAGGCCGCGACCGGCGTGCGCGGCGGACGACGCGGGTACGGCCAACGATTCTCCGGGGTCCGCGTCCGGCGGGGAAGGGTGAGTTCAGGCACACGGCCCGGCCCGCCCGCCGGCGCCCCGGGGCCCTCGCCAGGGAGGACGGCGCGTATGCGGCTGCGAGGCCCCGGAAGCGGTGTTGCAAGATGAGTGCGTGCCCGACGCCCACGATGACGCCGCCCGAGACACGCCGCTGACCATTCTCGACCCCGCCGCCATGCGGGCCCGCTACCGCGCCGAGGGGCTCCTGGAGGAGGAGCTCGCGCCCGAGCCGTACGGCCAGTTCGCGCGCTGGTTCGCCGACGCGGTGGCGAGCGGGCTCCACGAGCCCAACGCGATGGTCCTCTCCACGGCCGACGCCCAGGGGCGGCCCAGTTCCCGCACGGTGCTGCTGAAGAAGTACGACAGCCGCGGCTTCGTCTTCTTCACCAACTACGGCTCGCGCAAGGGCCGGGAGCTGCTGGAGAACCCCTACGCCTCCCTGCTCTTCCCCTGGCACCCCGTCGCCAGGCAGGTCATCGTCGCGGGCAGGGCGGAGCGCATCGGCAGGGACGAGACGGCGGCCTACTTCCGCACCCGCCCGCACGGATCCCAGCTCGGGGCCTGGGCGAGCGAGCAGTCCTCGACCGTGGCCTCGCGGGAGGAACTGGACCGCGTCTACGCAGAGCTGGCCGCCCGCTACCCCGAGGGGGAAGACGTCCCCGCACCGCCGGGCTGGGGCGGCTACCGGCTGAGCGCGGATTCCGTCGAGTTCTGGCAGGGACGGGAGAACCGGCTGCACGACCGGCTCCGCTACGTCCGTAACGGCGGCGTCGCGGACGGTAGGAGCGGAACGGGCGGCGCGTCCGACGAGGGCGCGTCCTGGAGGGTCGAGCGGCTCTGCCCGTAAGCCCGCGGGAAGCGGGCGGAACGCAGACGGCCCGCGGGCTGCTCCGCTCGCCGGTGGCGAACGGCGCCGGTCGGACGAGTCCGACGAGCCCACGGGCCGGGTGACTGCTGGAGATCGGCCGGCGTACCGGCGTCACACTGTGGCGTCGGCCTAGGCCGCAGCCACCTCACGCGTCCGGGTGTGCAACATCTACCGGATCACCTCCTTTCTCGTGTGCACCGCACGTTAGGCAGCCCCGGCGGGGGCCGCAAGCGATTTCGGGGCGGCAACGATTTGGGAGAAGTTCGCCGAACGGCGTGTGCGCTGCGTCACGCAGGAGTTGAATGATCCGTACGCGCAGCACCCGGCAGTCATTCCCGGCGCGTTCAAGTGGGGGTGCCCAGTTGTCCGCTCAATTCAAGACTCACGCCGCTTCCTCGTCCGACGGCGACGACAAGCACGGCCCGGACGACGAGCTGCTGCTGGCCGCCCTGCTCGACGGCATGGACGCCGCTCTCTGCGCGTTCGACGCCGACGGGGTCGTCACGCACTGGAACCGCGAAGCGGAACGCATCCTCGGCTGGACGCACGAGGAGGCGGTCGGCCGCAAGGGGCTCGCGGGCTGGGCGGTCCGCGAGGCGGACGCCGAGCAGGTGGAGGCGCGGCTGCTCGGGGCCATGCACGCGCCGGGCCGGCAGGTCCACGAGTTCGCACTGCTGAAGAAGGACGGCGGCCGGGTGCTCGTCCGCACCCAGTCGTCCGGTGTCAGCGGGGCCGACGGCAGGCCGACGGGGGTCTACTGCGCGTTCAGCGAGGTGCACGCGCAGATCGACCTGGAGCGTTCGATCGCCCTCAGTGAGGGCCTCTTCGAGGAGGCGACCTGGGGCGTCGTGCTGGTCGACGCCGATCTGCGTCCCGCCGTGGTCAACGTCAGCGCCGCGGGCGCCTTCCGGGTCTCGCGCACGACGATGCTCGGGCGCCCCCTGGGAGAGCTGATCGACCACGGCGTCGAGGAGCTGGAGGGCGCGCTGCAGCACGTCCTCGCGGAGGGGCCGCCGGCCACGCCGTCCGACATCTGGGTCACCCTGCGCTCCGCGCGCGGCTCCGACCGGGAGCAGGAGCAGGAAGGCGGCTCCGGCGGCGCGCGCCGGTGCTGGCGCAGCGGCTTCCTGCGGCTGTCGTCGCCGCTGGCCGAGGAGCCCGCCCCGCTGGGTGTGGCCTGGCTCTTCCAGGACGTCACGGAGTCCAAGCGCCTCGAACAGGAGGCGGCCCGGCTGCGCTTCCGCGACAACCAGCTCCACCGGGCGGCCCGCGCGGCCTCGGAGTGCGAGGACCCGATGGAGGCGGCGACGATCCATCTCGACTTCGCCCTGGCGGGCTTCGCCGACCACGCCCTGCTCGACCTGGTCCTCCCCACCGACGCCGACGCCGACGCCGACGCCGACGGCGTGGGCGACGGTGAGCACGGGCAGCCGGACGGTGGCGCCGCACGGGGAGCGGCCGGCGACGACGGCGCGGAAGCCGGGCCGCCCCGCCTGGTGCGGGTGGCGGCCACCCCGGCCTCGGCGTCCCCGGCGCCGGACCCGGTGTCGGGCCACCAGAGGGGGCTGCCGTGCGGCATCCCCGTCAGCTACGCGGAGAACCACCCCGCGCTCCAGGCGCTCAAGCGGTGCGGCTCTGTCCGCGCGAGCGTCGGCGGCGCCGCGACCGCCCGTGCCTTCCCCGGACGGGCGGCGAAGGACGGCGGCCAGGGAGCCGGCGAGGGCAGCAGCGTGCTGGAGGGCTGGGCCGCCGCCCGCAAATGGCCCGAGGGGACGCTGCACGGACTGTGCGCGGTGCTGCGCAGCCGGGGAAGGACGCTGGGCGTCGTCACGCTGCTGCGCGGCTCCAGCCGCCGCTCCTTCGACCGCGCCGACGCGGCGTACGCCGAGGACATCGCCGTCCGCATCGCGGCGGCGGTGGACCTGGCCCAGCTCGCCCGCCGCCGGTAGCACCCGCGGGCACGCCGCACGCGCCGCACCCGCGGACGCCGGGTTCACTTGTAGAAGATGCGGTCCGCGTAGCGCGTCATGACGGCCTCGTTCCACGCGTGGCCCCCGTCCACGTTCCCCGAGCGCAGCATCGGCGGCTCGCCGCCCTGCGCGGCGAGCGTGCGGACAGCGGTGGCGACCACGGCCTGCATGATCGCGCTCGTCACGACCGTCGACGCCGGTGCGAAGGCCCCGGTGACGCCCTCGGCGCTCAACTCCGCGTCGCCCACGGCGATGTGGCAGTCGACCACGATGTCGCAGTGGTCCTTGAGGAACGTTCCCGACGAGTGCCGGGACGTCGTCTCCCGCGAGTACGCCAGTGACGTCACGCCCACGACCTTCAGCCCCTTGGAACGGGCGTGCGCGGCCATCTCCACGGGCAGCGCGTTGCGCCCCGAGAGCGAGATGACGAAGAGCAGGTCGCCCTCCCGGACGGGACCGGCGTCGAGCACCGCCGCGGCGAGCCCGTCCACGCGCTCCAGCGCGCTCCCGAGCGTGGCGGGGCGTACGTCCACACCGACCGCCCCCGGCACGGGCAGCAGGTTCATGACCGCCAGGCCGCCGGCCCGGTAGACGACGTCCTGGGCGGGGAGGGAGGAGTGGCCCGCGCCGAAGGCGAAGACCCGGCCGCCCTCCGCGACCGTGCCGGCCAGCAGGGCCCCCGCGGCGGCCATGCTCTCCGCCTCGGCGTCCGCGACCTTTCCGAGCAGTGCCGTCGCCGCGGTGAAGAAGTCCCTCGCCGGTGCCGTCGTCTCGGTCGTCTCCACAGGGTTCCTCCCCCTCGGCCCGCCCCCGTCCGGACGCGGGTGTGCGGGCCTCGACCGGCCCCCGGTAGCGTCGCGGTCACGCTGAGGTCCGTATCCGTCACTTGTCAAGTGAGCATCCTTTCCCGGGTGGGGCGGTTGTCCTTCCGATGCGTCAGAATTGCGGGAGGGTCACTGCACCGATTCGATGAGGGGCACGCATGTCCGGACTGATCGACACCACGGAGATGTATCTCCGCACCATCTTGGAGCTGGAGGAGGAAGGCGTCGTTCCCATGCGTGCCCGTATCGCCGAGCGCCTCGACCAGAGCGGCCCGACCGTGAGTCAGACGGTGGCGCGCATGGAGCGCGACGGGCTGGTCAAGGTCGCCGGGGACCGGCACCTCGAATTCACCGACGAGGGGCGGCGGTTGGCCACCCGCGTCATGCGCAAGCACAGGCTGGCCGAGTGCCTGCTGGTGGACGTGATCGGTCTCGAGTGGGAGCAGGTGCACGCCGAGGCGTGCCGCTGGGAGCACGTGATGAGCGAGGCGGTCGAGCGCCGCGTCCTCGATCTGCTCCAGCACCCCACCGAGTCCCCGTACGGGAACCCCATCCCCGGCCTGGAAGAGCTGGGGGAGGAGGCGGAGGCCGAGTCGTTCCTGGACGACGGCATGGTGAGCCTGACGGACCTGCGGTCGGAAGGCGACGGGGAAGGCAAGACCGTCGTGGTGCGCCGCATCGGCGAGCCCATCCAGACGGACGCGCAGCTGATGTACACGCTGCGCCGGGCCGGAGTGCAGCCGGGCGCGGTGGTGAGCGTGACAACCGGAGCGGCCGGCAGCGTGCAGATCGGCAGCAGCGGCGAGGCGGCCGAGCTGGACGCCGACATCGCCGCGCACGTCTTCGTGGCGCGGCGCTGAGAGTACGCCGGCCGCGGGCGGCCCGGGAGCGGTCGTTCTTCCCGGGGCCGTGTCCGGCGCGAGCTGCGTCCGGTGCCGGCCGCGTCCGGTGCGGGCCGCGTCCGGCCGAAAGCGGAGCATCTTCCCGAAGCGCTCCGGGGGTACGAGAGTTGCGATAAGGCGAGTGCCTGCGGTCGATGCGTGACACTCTGTGTCCACGCGTGTGCGCACGGGAGGGGAGTCGTCGATGGAGTCGCCGAACCGGGAGGACCGGGCGAGACGCGGAACCGCCGCCGGGGCGGACTCCCGGTCCGCGCGATGTGCCACGGAACGTGACAAGGGCCCCGGCGCTGTCGGCGACCGGGGCCCCGCCTCCCCTTTTCCCCCGGGAGCGACCCGGAGCCCCGAGCTCTCAGGGTCGACCCTCCTCCCGGTCAGTGTCTCCCCGTGGCCTCGGCGATCAATCCCTGAGCACAGTCACTCGAAAGTAGGGGTTTCTCCCGGAGTGCGGCGCGTTCGAATAGAAGTTCGATAGCGTGGTTGCGCGGACGGAAGGACTGGGGGTGCCGAAACTCATGGTGCGACGGATGGATGTGACCGGCGCGGACGGAGTCCGCCTGGCCGCCTGGGAGTTCGCGGACCCGCCCAAGTGCGCCCCCGGCCGGTCCGGCGAGCCGGCCCCCGCGGAGGGGCCACGCCCCGGCGGAAGCGGCGGCGAAGGCGAAGGCGTGAGCGTCGCGGACGCCCGGCGCGGTGCCGGCGCGAGGGACGCGGACAGCGGCCCGGACAGCCCCAAGGGCGTCCTGTTACTGCACGGGCTGATGGGCCGCGCGGCGCACTGGGCGGGCACCGCGCGCTGGCTCTCCGGCCGCTACCGCGCGGTGGCGCTCGACCAGCGGGGCCACGGCCGCAGCGACAGCCCCGTCCACCTCGAAGACCCGTACGCGCGCGAGGCGTTCGTCGAGGACGCGGAGGCGGCCGTCGAGCAGCTCGGTCTCGCTCCGCTCGCCGTCGTCGGGCACTCCATGGGTGCGCTGACGGCCTGGCAGCTCGCCGCCAAGCGCCCCGATCTCGTGAGCGCGCTCGTCATCAGCGACATGAAGGCCTCGGCGCTGGGCGCGCAGTCGCAACTGGAGTGGCGGCACTGGTTCGACTCCTGGCCGGTGCCGTTCGCCACGCTCGCTGACGTCCGCAAGTGGTTCGGCGAGGAGGACCCCTCGCTGGAGCGTCCGGCTCCGTCGCGCGGCGACTTCTTCGCCGAGGTGATGACGGAGGGCGAGGCGGGCTGGGGGCCGGTCTTCTCCCGGAGGCAGATGCTCGCGGTGCGGGAGGCGTGGGTGCACGACGCGCACTGGGACGAACTCGCCCGCGTCGTCTGCCCCACGCTCGTCGTACGCGGTATCGACGGCGAACTGGGCCGTGCGGAGGCGCAGGAGATGGTGCGGGTCCTGCCCCGAGGCATGTACGCGGAGGTGCCCGACGCGGGCCACCTCCTGCATCTGGAGAAGCCCGCCGACTGGCGGCGCGTCGTGGAGCCGTTCCTGCACGCGGCCCACCCCGCCGTCAACTGACGGAGGCGTCTCCCGAGCGGACCCGCCGGGGCCCGTCGCCGGCGCCGGCCGGCGGCGCCCGCCCTCCTGCCGAAGGGCGCGCAGGCACAAGCGTGGGGGCGCAGGCGTACGAGCCGGGCGTGCACGGGTAAGTCCCACTGCGGTGCAATGTGTTGGGAAGTGCTGCATCGACTGAGTCAGGGGCATATGTCCAGGACTGATCATCGGTGTCTTCTCGGGGAGGTCCCATGGCCGCAAGGCCGCTGGTCGCTCGGCAGCCCAACCAACGGCTGCAGACGCTCATCCAGGAAGCGGGGTTCTCCAACGCGGGGCTGGCGCGGCACGTCAACCTCTGCGGGGCGGAACAGGGCCTGGATCTGCGGTACGACAAGACATCCGTCGCCCGGTGGCTGCGCGGGCAGCAGCCGCGCGGACGCACCCCCGCCGTCGTGTGCGAGGCGTTCAGCAGGCAGTTGGGCCGCACGGTCTCGCTGGACGAGATCGGCATGGCCGCGGGCGGGAACCTCGCCTCGGGCGTGGGCCTGCACTTCGCGCCGACCGTGATGGGCGCCGTGGAGCAGGCGTGCGAACTGTGGCGCAGCGACGTCGGGCGCCGGGACTTCATGAGCGGCGCCCCCGTCGCCGCCTCCGCCCTCGTCGAACCCAGCCGCGACTGGCTGATCACGCCCCCGGACGCCCGGGTGGCCCGCGGCGCGGGCCCTCGCGTGGGCATGCCCGACGTGGCGGCCCTGCGGGCGACGACCGACTCCCTCGCCCAGCTCGACCACCGCTTCGGGGGCGGCCACGTACGCCCGCTCGTCGTGCACTACCTGAACAGCGTGGTGTCGGGGCTGCTCGCGGGCTCCTACACGGAGGCGGTGGGGCGCGCCCTGTTCGGGGCGGCGGCACGCCTCACCGAACTGGCCGGCTACACGGCCGTCGACACCGGGCAGAGCGGTCTGGCGCAGCGCTACTACATCCAGGCGCTGCGCATGGCGCAGGCGGCCGGGGACCGTGCCTACGGCGGGTACGTCCTGGCCGCCGGAATGAGCCAGCTCGCCGCCTCCCTGGGCAACCCGCGTGAGGTCGCGCAGCTGGCGCGGGCCGCGCAGGAGGGCGCGCGGGGGCATGCGACCCCGCGCGCCCTGGCGCTCTTCCACGCGGCGGAGGCGCGCGGGCACGCCCTGACGGGGGACGCCGCCGAGTGCGCCAGGCTGTGCGGCGAGGCGGCCGACGCCATGGACCGTGCCGAAGCCGAAGGCGAGCCGGGGGGCGACCCGGAGTGGATCGCACACTTCGGCCCCGCCTATCTGGCCGGCGAACTCGCCCATTGCCACAGCGATCTGCGCCAGCCGGACCAGACCGTCGCGCAAGCGCGGACGGCACTGGCCGGGCACCCGGAGCACCTCGTGCGGCGCAGATCCATCGGGCTGTTCCTGCTCGCCTCCGCGTACGTGCGGAAACGTGAGCTTGAACACGCCTGCGCGGCGGGGGCGGAGGCCGTGAACCTACTCGATTCCCTGCGTTCCGGGCGCAGTTCGGAGTACGCGGCGAACCTCCGGCGGCAACTTGCGCCCTTTGTGAAGGTGCCGGTCGTCGGAGAATTCGCCGCGCGTCTGGAGCGGTCGGCGGCCGGAACGGGAGTCGCTTGAGTGCGGGTTCATCCGTATCTGCGCCATATCTGAGGTGAAGGGTTGGTGTCGCCACTTCCACCGCGTGGTACTCCCTTCGGGCTACCCGGTAGCGTGACCCGACGATTCCGGTAAGCCAGGTTGATCGAGGAGCCCCGGTGACAGCGCAGAGCGGACGCGGACAGGGCGACAAGCCCCTCTACGAGGGTGTCGTGCTGCCGGCGAACGGCGACCCGTGGACCCCCGAACAGCAGCGCCAGGTCGCCCAGCCGCAGGTCCAGCCACCGGCGGGTCAGCCGTGGGGCCAGCCCTGGGGGCCGGAGTCGCAGGCAGCGGCGTCGCAGGCGGCCGTGGCGGCGGGGGAGAACCCCGCGGCGCTGCCTCCGCCGCCCGCTCACGCGCCTCCCGAGCCGCCGTCGCCCCCGATGCCGGCGCAGTCGCCTCCGATGCCGGCCCAGCAGGCTCCTCCGATGCCCGCCGCCGGGGCGCCCCCGATGCCGGCCGCGCAAGCACCGCCGATGCCCCCGGAGCAGCCCCTCGCGCAGCCCGGGCCGCTGTCCGCGCCCGGCGGGTACGGGCCCGGCCCCATGCCGCAGCCGGACGTTCCGGGCGCGCTGCCGCAGGTCCAGCAGTACGGGCCGGACGCCGCCGCCACCCAGTTCGTACCGCCCGTGCACGATGCACCGGCCCATCCCTACGCGGCCGCCGTCCAGCCGCCGCAGGCACCGGCGGGTGTCTCCGACGCCGACGCCACGCAGTACATACCGCCCGTCACCGACGGACAGTCCGGGCATCTCCCGCCCGGCCACCTTCCGCCCGCCGGGCCGGCGGACGCGACGCAGATGCTGCCGCCCCTGACCGGTCAGGCACCCGGGGACCCGGAGGCGACGACCATGCTCCGCTCGCCTCTGCCGCCCGAGACGCGGGGCGCGGCGGGAACGCAGGGAGCCGGCGCGTACGCGGCCGGCGCGGGCGCCGGAACGCAGCAACAGCGCACCACGCCCGCCGAGTTCGACAGCCTCTTCCGCTCGGACGCCCCCGGCCCCTCGGGTGGCGACGGCGAACCCGGTTCGACGCAGAGCCTGCCCATCTTCGACCGGGCCGCCACGCGCCAGCGCTCCGGCGGCCCCGTCCCCTCCGCCGTGCCCGGCGGTCCCGGAGCCCCGGCCGGCCCCCCGGCCGCGGCGGGACGCGCCGCACGCCGCAACGCGGAGCGCGGGCCGGCCTCCAGACTCACCTCGCCGGTCGTGCTCATCGCGGCCGGCGTCGTGATCGTCGCGGCCGTGGGCATGGCGGCCGGAGCCGCGCTCAGCGGCGGGGACGAGAAGGAGGCCAGGAGCGGCGCGCCCTCCGGCCAGGACGGGGGGAAGGCCGGCGAGAAGAAGGGCCCCGCGGCTCCCGACCCGGCCGAGGCGCAGGCCCGGGAGCTGGACAAGCTCCTCGCGGACAGCAACAACAGCCGTGCCACCGTGGTGACTTCGGTCGAGAACATCAAGTCCTGCAAGAAGCTGGACAAGGCCGCCGACGATCTGCGGGCAGCGGCCGGGCAGCGCAACGGACTCGTCGCCCGGCTGGGCAAGCTGAAGACCGACGAACTTCCCGCGAGCGGCGAGCTGACGGCCGCACTGACACGGGCGTGGAAGTCCTCGGCCGCCGCGGACAACCACTACGCGGCGTGGGCCGACCAGACCGCCGGCAAGAAGGGCTGCCGCAAGGGCAAGGCCCGGGTCACCGCGCACACGGGTGCCGGCACGCGCGCCAGCGGCCAGGCGACGGCCGCGAAGAAGAAGGCCGCCGGACTGTGGAACCCCACGGCCAAGAAGTACGGCCTGAAGGAAAGGCAGTTCGGGCAGCTCTGACGCCCGCGGCAGGCCCGCCGGCCGGGGTTCACGAGGCGGGGTTCACGAGGCGGGGTTCACGAGGCGGGGGCGGCCCCGCTCTCCAGGGTCTCCTCCACGTCCACGAACCCCTTGTGGACGGCTACGAGCCGCCCCTCCCGCACTCGCTGGTACGTCACTTTCGCGTTGACGATCCTGGGGAAGTCCCGGGCGGCGAGCATGTTGTCGTAGCCCCAGTTCAGCTTCGGGGTCAGCCCGCCCGTCGCGACGGTGTCCCCCCGGTCCAGCGCACGCCGTACCGACTCGGCCGTCGGCGCCGCGCCGCCGAGGGACTCCAGGACCTGGCGCAGCACGGTGTACGCGACCCACGTCGTCTGCACGCCGGGGTCGGAGCCGTCGACGCGGTCGTCGCCGAAGGCGTGCTCGTCGATCACCTTCCGCATCGGGGCCCAGCGCGGATCGTCGGACGCCGGGTACCAGCCCGTCGCGTAGGCGCCCTCCAGCGGGCTGCGGCGTCCGCCGGTGCGGTCGACCAGGGACTGCCGGACGCTGCCGAGCACGGACGCCGTCCGTACGCCGGGCGCGTCCTTCCGCAGGCGCCGGAACGAGTCGAAGAAGGCGTCCGTGCGCCCGCCCAGTACCGCGGTGACGCAGGGCCCGGAACCTCCCGAGCGGGCCCGCCCCGCGTCACCGGCTCCGGCCTCGTCTCCGGTTCCATCTCCGGCTCCGGCTTCGGCTCCCTTCAGGGCCTGGCCGGCCTGCCGGGCGTAGGCGGAGGCCCCCTCCGGCGCCCGCACGTCGGTGGCCCGGCCCGCCCCGCTGCCCGCGAGGCCCGCGTCGAGCAGCGGTGGGAGCTGGTCTCCCGCGCTGGTGTCCGGCCTCACGAGCGAGACGTGCGAGCACTTGCCGGCGGCGAGCTGGCGGCCGTTGCCCGCGACGAGTGCGGGCAGTCCGCCGTTGACGGGATACGACAGCGGACTGCTGAACTCCTGGTGCGCGACGCCGTACCCGCCGATGTAGGGGATGCCGGCCTGTTCCAGCGCCGACATGAAGGAGCGGCCGTGCTGGCTGTAGGAGCCCACGACCGCGACGACCTCCTCCTTCGCGGCGCGGTTCGCGCAACGGGCCGCCCGCACGGTGTCGTTGTGGTCGTTGCAGGTGAGCACCTTCAGGCGGCGGCCGTCGATGCCTCCACGGGCGTTGACCCACCGCGCGTACGCCTGCGCCATGGCGGGCATCCCCGGCATGTCGGTGGCGCTGGTGCCCTGGGGCGCCCAGGTCATGACGGTGACGGTGTCCTCGTCCGCCGTCGCGGAGCCCGGTGCCCCGCAGCCGGTCGCCAGTACGGCGCAGGCGGCGGCGGAGGCGGCGGTGCTGAGGAGGACGGATCGGCGCCGGGGCTTCATGCGTCGGCACGATGCCGGGCGGGAGGTAACGCACGGGCGCTCGACGGCCAACTGTGAGTGACGCCGTGGTGAACAGCGGGGCCGTCGGCCGGTCGCTCCGGAGGGGAACGTATGGTCGATGACCATGCAGCAAGGATCAGCGCAGTCCGGGTGGGAGTCCCCGGAGGTACCGCTCCAGGGGCCCGTTCCGCAGACGCCCACGGAAGCCGCTCCCGTGGAGCAGTCGCCCGCGGGGGCCGCTCCCTCGGAAGGCGCTCCCGTCCCGGCGGGACCCGGAGCGCCGGAGGCCGGCGAGGCGCCGCAGCGGCAGGGCCGGCCGCCGCGAGATTCCGCGAGGGGTTCCCGTCGCGGCCCCCGTTCCACCACCATGGGCACCATGGCCGTCCATGACATGCCCTGGTGGCGCTGGCGCAGCAACGTGCGTTCGGCGCTGCACATGCTCTCCGACCCCGTTTTCCAGCAGGAATGCTGGGCGACCGGCCGTCCCGGCTACGGTGACGTCACCGACGCCGTGTACAGGCTGGTCGAGGACACCTGGCTGGACAACTGGTCCGCCGAGAAGTACGTCGGCACGATCTTCCGCGACTCCCAGGAGGCCGCGCTCGTCGACACGGCGGTGCTCCGGGTGCTGCGCATCATGCACCAGGTCGGTGCGGATGCCCCCGTCGTCTCCTACATGGAGCACCACGGCTGGCCCGAAGCGGTACGCGCGGCTCGTGACGCGCACGTACGGCTGGCGACGAACGACGGCGAGGACCCGGACGAACCGCCGCGCTCGCTGGACGTGCTGGCGATCATGCTGCACTCCGTCTAGGGCGTGTCTCAAAGTAGCGTCGTCCGGCCGTAGGCCGGGGGACGCGGTGTCTGGTGCGTGCGATCGCAAGGCGGAGGGAGGAGAGCGCAGCGGGCTGCGCCGACGACCGACAACGCAGCCAGCGTGCGTGCCAGGCACCGCGGCCCAGACGGGACTTTGAGACACGCCCTAGGTGTACTGACCCGTGAGGTTAGGAACGCGGCTGGCGGGTGGTAGGCCGCCGAGCGCGGTGTGCGCGCGGTGGTGATTGTAGGTGTGCAGCCAGTTGGGGAACGCTTCGCGTCGTTGGCTTTCTGAGTGGTAAGGGCGGGCGTATGCCC
>NZ_FMHJ01000019.1:0-79760 GCF_900090125.1 Streptomyces sp. WMMB 714 | reverse complement strand
AGTACTCCACCTCGCGGTCGACCTGGTCGGCACCCCAGCCGAGGACGCCCGCCATCAGCTCCGCGCACTCGCGCGCGCTGCGCGTCCCCCTGTCGAACGTCTCGATGGAGATGCGGGTGCGGCGGGTCAGCACGTCGTCGATGTGCCGTGCGCCCTCGTGCGAGCAGGCGTAGACGATCTCCGCCTTGAGGTAGTCGTCGGCAGACGGCAGCGGCTCGCCCAGCTTGGGGTCGTCCGCGATGAGCGCGAACAGTTCCTCCGTCAGCGCGCCGTAGCGGTTCAGAAGGTGCTCGACGCGTGCCACGTGCAGCCCGGTGCGTGAGGCGAGGCGTGCACGCGCGTTCCAGAGCGCGTGGTAGCCCTCCGCGCCGACGAGCGGGACCTCTTCGGTCACGCAGTCCGCGACCCGGTGGTCCAGCCCGTGCACGGCTTCGTCCACGGCGTCCTTGGCCATGACCCGGTACGTCGTGTATTTGCCGCCCGCGACGACCACCATGCCCGGCACGGGGTGGGCGACGGTGTGCTCCCGCGAGAGTTTGCTCGTCGCCTCCGACTCGCCGGCCAGGAGCGGACGCAGCCCCGCGTACACGCCCTCGACGTCGTTGCGCCCGAGGGGCACCGCCAGCACCGAGTTGACGTGGTCGAGCAGGTAGTCGATGTCGGCGCTGGAGGCCGCGGGGTGCCGTTTGTCGAGGTCCCAGCCGGTGTCGGTGGTGCCGATGATCCAGTGCCGGCCCCAGGGGATGACGAAGAGGACGCTCTTCTCGGTGCGCAGGATCAGCCCGCTCTGCGAGTGGATGCGGTCCTTCGGTACGACGAGGTGGATGCCCTTGGACGCACGCACGTGGAACATGCCGCGCTCGGCGATCAGGCTCTGTGTGTCGTCTGTCCACACGCCTGTGGAGTTGACGATCTGACGGGCCCGCACCTCGTACTCGCCGCCCTGCTCCAGGTCCTCGATCCGCGCGCCGACGACGCGTTCGCCTTCGCGCAGGAAGCCGACGACCCTCGCGCGGTTCGCGGTGTGCGCCCCGTACGCGGCGGCCGTGCGTACGACCGTGGCGACGTAGCGCGCGTCGTCGACCTGCGCGTCGTAGTACTGCAGGGCGCCCACGAGCGCGTCCTTGCGCAGCGCGGGCGCCACCCGCAGCGCGTGCCGGCGCGAGAGGTGCCGGTGCGTGGGCAGCCCGCGCCCGTGCCCCGACGAGACGGACATCGCGTCGTACATGGCGACGCCCGCCCCGGCATAGAGGCGCTCCCAGCCCTTGTGCTGCAGCGGGTAGAGGAACGGAACGGGCTTCACCAGATGCGGTGCGATGCGCTGCAGCAGCAGTCCGCGCTCCTTCAGCGCCTCGCGCACGAGGGCGAAGTCCAGCATCTCCAGGTAGCGCAGACCGCCGTGGATCAGCTTGCTGGAGCGGCTGGACGTGCCGGACGCCCAGTCGTTCGCCTCGACGATCCCCGTGGACAGGCCACGTGTGACGGCGTCCAGCGCCGTGCCCGCCCCGACGATCCCGCCCCCGATGACGAGCACGTCCAGCTCGCGTTCAGACATCTGTGCCAGCGCTTGCGCGCGCTGTTCCGGTCCCAGTGTCGCCGTCCTCACCGCTGCCTCCTGTGGGTCGTGCGTCGCCCGTCCGTGGTGATGTCAGAACGTAGGCAGTGTTCCCATGTCGATGGTCCTCCAAGTCCATGACTTCGGCGGTGCCGCGCCGCATCCCTCAGCGGGTAATCCCAGATATCCGTCATATTGCCGATTAACTTGCTATAGCGCCGCGCAGTGCCCGCAGGCGCCGCCTACAGCCATCTCCGGGGCCTTCCTCGGAAGGGCCGCCCACGAGGCCGGAGCAATGGAGCGAGGGGAGCAAGGGAGAGGATGTCTGCCGCGAAACCCGCAGATCTCGCCGTCCTCGGACTGGGCCATTCGGGTCTTCCCGTGGCACAGGCCGCCGTCGCCGCAGGCGTCGCCACCCTCGGCTACGACCCGGACGAGCGCACGGTCGCCGACCTCAACGCGGCCCGTCCTCCCGCGGACGGCACCCTCACCGCCGCCGACCTGCGCCGCATGATCGCGCGCGGCTTCCGCGCCACGACCGACCCCGCCGTCCTCAGCCGCGTCCGCACCGCGCTGATCTGCGTGCCCACGTCGCTGGGCCCCGACCGCGCGCTGAATCTGACGGCCGTGCGTACTGCCGCTCACACGCTCGCCTCCCGGTTGCGTCGCCGCACGACGGTGGTACTCGAGTCGGCGGTGTACCCGGGCAGTACGGAGGAAATCCTCCGCCCGCTGCTCGAAGAGGGTTCGGGCCTGCAGGCGGGACGTGATTTCCATCTCGCCTACTCCCCCTCCCGCACCGACCCGGGCAGCCGCCACTACGGGTACGCCAACACCCCGAAGGTCATCGGCGGCCTGACCCCGGCCTGCACGGAAGCGGCAGCCGCCTTCTACGGGCGCCTCGCCGACAAGGTCGTACGCGCCCGAGGACCCCGCGAGGCAGAGGCGGCGCAGCTGCTGGAGACGAACTTCCGCCAGGTCAACATCGCCCTCGTCAACGAGATGGCGGTCTTCTGCCACGACATCGGCGTCGACCTGTGGGACGTCATCAGGTGCGCGGAGACGAAGCCGTTCGGCTTCCAGGCGTTCCGCCCCGGCCCGGGAGTCGGCGGCCACAGCGTCTCGATCGACCCCAACTACCTTGCCTACCGCAGCCGTTCGCTCGGCTATCCGCTGCGCATGGTCGAACTGGCGCAGGAGGTCAACGCCCGCATGCCGCGCTACGTCTGCCAGCGGGCCGCCGCACTGCTCAACGAGCACGGCAAGTCGGCGCGCGGCGCCCGCGTACTGCTGCTCGGCGTCACGTACAAGCCCGACCTCCCCGACCAGGAGGGCGCGCCCGCCCGGGAGGTCGCTCTCCTGCTCAAGCAGCTCGGCGCACAGGTGAGTTACCACGATCCGTACGTCATGCAGTGGCAGGTCGCGGACCAGCCGGTGCCCCGCGCGGACTCGCTGTACGAGACAGCGGCGCAGGCCGATCTGACGGTCCTGCTCCAGCACCACAGCACGTACGACCTGCAGGGGCTGGCCTCGAAAGCCCAACTGCTGTTCGACACACGGGGCGCGAGCCCCACAGGCGCGGCGCACCGGCTGTGAACGCCGGACGGCAGGCGGCCGTCAGCGCGTGACGGTGACCTCGACGCGCTGGAACTCCTTCAGCTCCGAGTAGCCCGTCGTCGCCATCGCGCGCCGCAGCGCGCCGAAGAAGTTCATCGACCCGTCCGGGGTGTGCGACGGCCCGAGCAGGATCTCCTCCGTCGTGCCGACCGCGCCGAGGTTCATGCGCTTCCCCCGCGGCACGTCCTCGTGCACCGCCTCCATGCCCCAGTGGTGGCCGTGCCCGGGGGCGTCGGTCGCCCGCGCCAGCGGCGAGCCGATCATCACGGCGTCCGAGCCGCAGGCCACCGCCTTGGGCAGGTCCCCGGACCAGCCGACGCCGCCGTCCGCGATGACGTGGACGTACCGGCCGCCCGACTCGTCCAGGTAGTCACGGCGCGCGGCCGCGACGTCCGCCACGGCGGTCGCCATCGGCACCTGGATGCCGAGCACGTTCCGCGTGGTGTGCGCGGCACCGCCGCCGAAGCCGACGAGCACGCCCGCGGCGCCCGTGCGCATCAGGTGCAGCGCCGCCGTGTAGGTGGCGCAGCCGCCGACGATGACGGGCACGTCGAGCTCGTAGATGAACTGCTTGAGGTTGAGGGGCTCCGCCGCGGAGGAGACGTGCTCCGCGGAGACCGTCGTGCCGCGGATGACGAAGATGTCGACGCCGGCGTCGACAACGGCCTTCGAGAACTGGGCGGTTCGCTGCGGGGAGAGCGCCGCGGCCGTCACCACACCCGCCGCACGCACCTCCCTGATCCGCTCGCCGATCAGCTCTTCCTTGACCGGCTCCGCGTAGATCTCCTGCATCCTGCGGTTCGCCGTGCGCTCGTCCAGCTCCGCGATCTCCGCGAGCATCGGCTCCGGGTCCTCGTAACGGGTCCACAGGCCTTCGAGGTTGAGGACACCGAGGCCGCCGAGTTCGCCGATGCGGATCGCGGTGGCGGGTGAGACGACCGAGTCCATCGGAGCTGCCAGGAAAGGCAGTTCGAAGCGGTAGGCATCGATCTGCCAGGCGATCGAGACCTCCTTCGGGTCGCGCGTGCGGCGGCTCGGCACCACGGCGATGTCGTCGAAGGCGTACGCCCGCCGTCCGCGCTTGCCGCGCCCGATCTCGATCTCAGTCACCTGTGAAGCCCTTCTCGCCCTGCGCTCCGGTTTGCGCTCCGGTCTGCCGTCCCAGTATCACCGACCGGCGCGCGGCACCGGCCGGGAGGGGCGGGGCTCAGCGCCGTGAGTAGTTCGGCGCCTCGGTCGTCATCTGCACGTCGTGCGGGTGGCTCTCCTTCAGGCCCGCCGAGGTGATGCGTACGAACTGCCCGCGCGCCTTGAGTTCCGGGACGCTGCGTCCGCCCACGTAGAACATCGACTGCTTGAGCCCGCCGACCAGTTGGTGCACGACCGCTCCCAGCGGGCCCCGGTAGGGAACCTGCCCCTCGACGCCTTCGGGGATGAGCTTGTCGTCCCCGCTGACCTCTTCCTGGAAGTAGCGGTCCTTGGAGTACGACTTGGTCTCGCCCCGCGACTGCATGGCGCCCAGCGACCCCATGCCCCGGTAGGACTTGAACTGCTTGCCGTTGATGAACAGCAGCTCGCCCGGGGACTCCTCGCAGCCCGCCAGCAGGGAACCGAGCATCACGGTGTCGGCGCCGGCCACCAGGGCCTTGGCGATGTCGCCGCTGTACTGCAGGCCGCCGTCGCCGATGACGGGGACGCCGGCCTCCTTCGCCGCGAGCGACGCCTCGTAGATCGCCGTGACCTGCGGAACGCCGATACCGGCCACGACGCGCGTCGTACAGATCGAACCGGGCCCGACACCGACCTTGATCCCGTCGACCCCCGCGTCGATGAGCGTCCGCGCGCCTTCACGGGTGGCGACGTTGCCGCCGACGACGTCGACCGACGAGTTCGACTTGATCTTGGCGACCATGTCGCCGACGAGCCTCGAGTGACCGTGAGCCGTGTCGACGACGACGAAGTCCACGCCCGCCTCGATGAGCGCCTGCGCCCGCTCGTACGCGTCGCCGGCCACGCCCACCGCCGCACCGACGACGAGCCTGCCCTCACCGTCCTTGGCCGCCTGCGGATACTGCTCGGCCTTCACGAAGTCCTTGACGGTGATGAGGCCCTTGATGACGCCCGCGTCGTCGACGAGCGGGAGCTTCTCGATCTTGTGCCGGCGCAGCAGCTCCATCGCCTCGTTGCGGGAGATGCCGACCTTGCCCGTGACCAGCGGCATGGGCGTCATGACCTCGCGCACCTGACGCTCGCGGTCGGCCTCGAAGGCCATGTCGCGGTTGGTGACGATGCCGAGCAGCTTCCCCGCCGCGTCCGTCACCGGCACGCCGCTGATGCGGAAGCGGCCGCACAGCACGTCCGCGTCGCCCAGCGTCGCGTCCGGACGGATCGTGATCGGGTCGGTGACCATGCCGGACTCGGAGCGCTTGACCCGGTCCACCTGCGCGGCCTGGTCCTCCACGGAGAGGTTGCGGTGGAGAACGCCGACGCCGCCCTGCCGGGCCATGGCGATGGCCATCCGCGCCTCGGTCACCTTGTCCATCGCCGCCGAGAGCAGCGGCACGTTCACCTTGACGTTGCGCGAGACGTACGAGGCGGTGTCGATCTCACCGGGAGCCATGTCGGACTCGCCGGGCAGCAGCAGCACGTCGTCGTAGGTCAGCCCGAGCATCGCGAATTTGGCAGGCACTCCGGCCTCGGCTCCGACTCCGTCGTTCGCTGTCATGACACCTTTCCCATGCTTGCCCAGGCTGAACGTCCATGCTAAACGGCCCGGGACTACTGCTCTGCCAGAGCCCTCAGCCTGCTCAGCGCCCTGTGCTGCGCGACGCGGACGGCGCCCGGCGACATCCCGAGCATCTCCCCGGTCTCCTCCGCGGTGAGGCCGACGGCCACCCGGAGCAGTACCAGTTCGCGCTGGTGCTGGGGCAGGTTGGCGAGCAGCTTCTTGGCCCAGGCGGCGTCGCTGCTCAGCAGGGCGCGCTCCTCGGGGCCCAGTGAGTCGTCCGGCTGCTCCGGCATCTCGTCCGAGGGCACTGCCGTGCTGCCCGGGCCGCGCATCGCCGCACGCTGAAGGTCGGCGACCTTGTGCTGGGCGATGGCGACGACGAAGGCCTCGAAGGGCTTGCCCGTGTCGCGGTAGCGCGGCAGCGCGCAGAGCACGGCGATGCAGACCTCCTGTGCGAGGTCGTCCACGAAGTGGCGAGCGTCGCCCGGAAGCCTGGTCAGCCGCCTCCGGCAGTACCGCAGGGCGAGTGGATGCACCCGGGCGAGGAGGTCGTGCGTGGCCTGCTCGTCGCCTTCGGCCGCACGCCGTACGAGTGCACTCACGACTGCGGTGTCGTCGTGCCCGTCGTCGCGCATCGGTCCATGGTGCACCGGCGCCACGGATTCAGTCGTACCGCGTCCGTAGTTGTGCACCGAAGCGTTATGAGCAGGGGCAGTGGCCCTCATCTCCCGCGCCCTCCCCTCACGCCTGACCCGCCGGTCCCGAGGAACTCCATACTCCAAGCATGCGGCACTCGCGAGATTACCGAACCGCGTACGCCGCCCCGCCCTCCCCCTGAGGGCGGCCCATGACTCGGGTGTCGCGGAGTTCTCCCAGGCGGGGACGGGCGGGCAGTTGGCGAACGTGAGTTATCGAACGAGTCCCCAGCGGAACCCGAGGGCCACCGCGTGAGCGCGGTCCGAGGCACCGAGCTTCTTGAAGAGCCGGCGGGCGTGCGTCTTGACGGTGTCCTCCGAGAGGAACAGCTCACGGCCGATCTCCGCGTTGGAGCGTCCGTGGCTCATGCCTTCCAGCACCTGGATCTCACGCGCCGTGAGCGTCGGGGCGGCGCCCATCTCGGCCGAGCGCAGCCGCCGCGGCGCCAGGCGCCAGGTCGGGTCCGCCAGGGCCTGCGTGACCGTGGCCCTCAACTCGGCGCGCGATGCGTCCTTGTGCAGGTACCCGCGGGCGCCCGCCGCCACCGCCAGGGCCACCCCGTCGAGGTCCTCGGCCACGGTCAGCATGATGATGCGGGCACCGGGGTCGGCGGACAGCAGCCGCCGGACGGTCTCGACTCCGCCAAGGCCGGGCATGCGCACGTCCATGAGGATGAGGTCGGACCGGTCGGCGCCCCAGCGGCGGAGGACTTCCTCGCCGTTGGCCGCCGTCGTCACGCGCTCGACACCGGGCACGGTCGCGACCGCGCGGCGGAGCGCCTCCCGGGCAAGCGGGGAATCGTCACAGACGAGGACGGATGTCATGAACGCCCTCCGCAGCTGATGCGCGTCACCTTGAGCCTCCAGGCTGTTACGAATCGTCACCTGTGCGGTCGGCGCTCCACGGACGTCAGTACCTGAGTCCGGCTTCGCCAACCGCCTCTCCGCACACTCAACGACGGTCACCCGAAAGAGTTACGGGCTTCGGCCACCGCCATCAGCACTCTACGTGATCAGCCGTACACAGTTCACCCGCATCGCGCTGAGGGGTTTCCCCGAGTGGCGTCTTTTACCTTTTGACCTATTTAGCACTACTTAGATCTGCTTCTCGCTTTCTTTCGGCTAGGTTCGCAATGAGTCATATTTGTCTATGAATGGATGGAGCGAGCCGAGCCTCAGTACGCCGTCGAGAGGAAGCGCAATGGCAGACTTCTCCCGCCTCCCCGGCCCCAACGCCGACCTGTGGGACTGGCAGCTCCTGGCCGCGTGCCGCGGCGTCGACAGTTCGCTCTTCTTCCACCCGGAGGGAGAACGGGGCGCAGCCCGCAGCGCGCGTGAGGCTTCCGCGAAGGAGGTCTGCATGCGGTGCCCCGTCCGTTCGGAGTGCGCCGCCCACGCCCTGGCGGTGCGCGAGCCGTACGGCGTGTGGGGCGGGCTGACCGAGGACGAGCGCGAGGAGCTGATGGGCCGGGCCCGCAGCCGGCTCGTAGCCGTGCCCGACAGGAGCTGACGCCCAGCGGCCGCCCCGAGAAGAAACGTTTGCACCTGGCCGCTCGCCTGCCACCGCCGCCGCCGCAGCTGACGCTCCGAGGCCGTCCCCCGCCGCACACTCCGCTCCCCCGGCCGGCCTCTTGCTCCGCCCGCCGCTTCCGCCGTTCCGGCCGGCGTCTCGCTCCATCCCCCGAATGCAGCAGAGGACCGTGCTCGATGCGGACCGGGCCCTTGCCCGGGTCCTCTCGTGTGCGGTGTGCCGGCCCCGTAGCGTGAGCTCCATGGAGCTTCTGTCGGTCAACGTCGCAAAGCCGTACCCGGTCCCGTACACCGATGCTCCCGAAGGCGTCACCGGGATCGACAAACGTCCCGTGGACGGGCGGGTGCATGTCAGCGCACCGGGGCCCAAGGGCGTCGGAGGCAGCGCGCTCGCGGGCGACACCATCGGAGACCCCCGTCACCACGGCGGCAGCGACCAGGCCCTCTACGCCTTCGCACGCGAGGACCTCGACGGGTGGGGAGCCGAGCTGGGCCGCGAGTTCACCCACGGCTTCTTCGGCGAGAACCTCACCACACGCGGCGTCGACGTCAACGGGGCCCTCATCGGCGAGCGCTGGCGCATCGGCCCCGACGTCGTGGTGGAGGCGAACGCGGCGCGCATCCCGTGCCGTACGTTCGCGAGCTGGCTCGGCGAGCGCGGCTGGGTGAAGCGCTTCACGGAGAGGGCCGCGCCGGGGGCGTACCTGCGCGTGATCGAACCCGGTCGGATCGGCGCGGGGGACGAGATCCGCGTCGAGTACCGCCCCGACCACGAGGTGACGGTGGCCTTCCTCTTCCGCGCGCTCACCCTGGAGCCGGAGCTGCTGCCGCGGCTGCTGGCGGCCGGCGACGCGCTCCACCCCGAGGCCCGGCAGACGGCCCTGCGGCGTACGGCGCGCTGAGCGGGGGCTACCGTGCCCGCATGACGACTGCGTTGATCACTGGGGCGACGGCCGGGCTCGGCGCCGCGTTCGCCCGTCGGCTCGCACGCGACGGCCACGATCTTGTGCTGGTCGCGCGCGACGAGGAACGGCTGCGCGAACAGGCCGCCGCGATGCACGACCGGTACGGCGTGAACGCGTCGGTGGCGGTCGCCGACCTCTCGACGGAAGAGGGCATCTCCACCGTCGAGGAGCGGCTCACCGAGCAGGACCGGCCCGTCGATCTCCTCGTCAACAACGCGGGGTTCGCCAACAGGGACACCTTCCTGAAGGTCTCCGTCGAGGACGAGTTGACGATGCTGAAGGTGCACTGCGAGGCCGTGCTGCGGCTGACCTCGGCGGCTGCCGGGAGCATGCGTGCCAGGGGCCGGGGCGGTGTGGTGAACGTCGCCTCGCTCGCGGCCTTCGTACCGCGCGGGACGTACGGGGCGAGCAAGGCGTGGGTGGTGCAGTTCACGCAGGGCGTGGCGAAGGACCTGGCCGGTTCGGGCGTGCGGCTGATGGCGCTGTGCCCCGGCTTCGTGCGTACGGAGTTCCACAAGCGGGCCGGCATGGACGCCGGCGCCGTCCCCGGATGGATGTGGCTGGATGCCGACAAGGTGGCCGGCGCGGCGGTCAGGGACCTGGCCCGCGGCCGCACCCTCTCCATCCCCGGCGTCCGGTACAAGGTGCTGATGGGGGCGGCCAACCTGTTGCCGCGCGGCGTGCTCGCCCGTGCGTCCTCCAGCACGGGCCGCCGCTACGCACCGCGCTGAACAGAGCGCCCGGGGGCGTGCGGTGGCCGCGCCGCCCCGGGCGCACGCGAAGAGGCCCGGCGCCCCGGTTTCCCGGAGTGCCGGGCCTCTCGGCTCCCGGAGGGAGCGGGGCACGGACGGACGTCAGTGCGAGTGACCGTGGCCGTGGCCGTGGCCGCCCGCGGACTCCTCCTCGTCGGCCGGCTTCTCGATGACCAGCGTCTCGGTCGTCAGCAGCAGCGACGCGATCGAGGCGGCGTTCTCCAGCGCGGAGCGGGTGACCTTGACCGGGTCGATGACGCCGGCCTTGATCAGGTCGCCGTACTCGCCGGTCGCCGCGTTGAAGCCCTGGTTGCGGTCGAGGTCGGAGACCTTCGAGGTGATGACGTAGCCCTCGAGGCCCGCGTTCTCCGCGATCCAGCGCAGCGGCTCGACGACGGCGCGGCGGACGACGGCGACACCGGTGGCCTCGTCGTCAGCCTTGCCGAGCGAGCCCTCCAGCACCTTGGCGGAGTGCACGAGGCTGGCGCCACCACCTGCGACGATGCCCTCCTCGACCGCGGCGCGGGTCGCGGAGATGGCGTCCTCCAGACGGTGCTTCTTCTCCTTGAGCTCAACCTCGGTGGCGGCACCGACACGGATGACGCAGACGCCGCCGGCCAGCTTGGCCAGACGCTCCTGCAGCTTCTCGCGGTCCCAGTCCGAGTCCGTGACCTCGATCTCGCTCTTGATCTGAGCGACGCGGCCCTGCACGTCCTCGCTCTTGCCGGCACCGTCGACGATCGTCGTGTCGTCCTTGGTGACGGTGACGCGGCGGGCCGAGCCGAGCACGTCGAGACCGGCCTGGTCGAGCTTGAGGCCGACCTCCTCGGCGATCACGGTGGCGCCGGTGAGCGTCGCCATGTCGCCGAGCATCGCCTTGCGGCGGTCGCCGAAGCCGGGCGCCTTGACGGCGACGGCGTTGAACGTGCCGCGGATCTTGTTCACGACGAGGGTGGAGAGCGCCTCGCCCTCGACGTCCTCGGCGATGATCAACAGCGGCTTCGAGCTGCCGGCCTGCATGATCTTCTCAAGCAGCGGCAGCAGGTCCTGGATGGAGCTGATCTTGCCCTGGTGGATCAGGATGTACGGGTCGTCGAGGACGGCCTCCATACGCTCCTGGTCGCTCACCATGTACGGCGAGAGGTAGCCCTTGTCGAAGGCCATGCCCTCGGTGAAGTCGAGCTCCAGGCCGAAGGTCTGGGACTCCTCGACGGTGATGACGCCGTCCTTGCCGACCTTGTCCATCGCCTCGGCGATCAGCTCGCCGACCTGCTTGTCCTGGGCGGACAGGGCCGCGACGGAGGCGATGTCCTCCTTGGAGTCGATCGGGCGGGCGTTGGCGACCAGGTCGTCGGAGACGGCCTTGACCGCGGCGTCGATGCCCTTCTTCAGGGCGGCGGGGGAGGCGCCGGCGGCCACGTTGCGCAGGCCCTCGCGGACCAGTGCCTGGGCGAGCACGGTGGCGGTGGTGGTGCCGTCACCCGCGATGTCGTTGGTCTTGGTCGCCACCTCCTTCACCAGCTGCGCGCCGAGGTTCTCGTAGCCGTCCTCGACCTCGACCTCGCGGGCGATGGTGACGCCGTCGTTGGTGATGGTCGGGGCGCCGAACTTCTTGTCGATGACGACGTTGCGGCCCTTGGGGCCGATGGTGACCTTGACGGTGTCGGCGAGTGCGTTCACGCCCCGCTCGAGGGCGCGGCGGGCGTCCTCGTCGAACTTAAGAATCTTCGCCATGGGAGCTGTTGAGTCCTCTCGAACGAACCGCGCCCCGGACCCCCGGTACATCTCGTGATGCGGGAGGGACCGGGGCGCGGATCAGAAGTGTCTTCCGGCTTCGGTGACTTACTTCTCGACGATCGCGAGAACGTCGCGAGCCGAGAGGACGAGGTACTCCTCGCCGCTGTACTTCACCTCAGTGCCGCCGTACTTGCTGTAGAGCACGATGTCGCCGACGTTCACGTCGAGCGGCAGGCGGTCGCCATTCTCGAAGCGGCCCGGGCCGACAGCCAGGACCGTGCCCTCCTGGGGCTTCTCCTTGGCGGTGTCCGGAATGACCAGGCCCGAGGCCGTGGTCTCTTCAGCGTCGAGCGGCTGGACCACAATGCGGTCCTCAAGCGGCTTGATGGCAACCTTGCTGGCGGTCGTCACGATCCGACCTCCCCCTTCGGAGATCTCATCACGGGGTCTTATGTCTGGGGTGGCGAGTCGGTCGATCCGTCGTCGCGGGTGCCGGATCTTCCTGTCGCTCATAGCTGGCACTCACCCAGGGAGAGTGCCAGCGCCGACATTATGCCGCGGTTAGCACTCCGTCAACCAGAGTGCCAGGCGCCCGCGATCCGCGTGGCGCGGCGAGGCCCTCCCCGCCGACCGCGGAAGGGCGGCGGGGAGGGAGAATGAGCACGTGGATCGGGAGGCGTTCGCCGCGCTGCAGGGCGACGAAGGACAGGCGCTGCTCGCGTCGTTGGAGGACTACCGGCCGGAGGACGAACTGGCCGTCGCGACCCGGCTGCGGCGCGGCCACCCGCCGGAGCTCGTCTCGGCCGCGCTCGCACAGGCGCGGCTGCGGCAGCGGGCCGTGGCGAAGTTCGGCGCGCGGGACGCGGCGCGGATGTACTTCACTCCCGACGGTCTCGAACAGTCGACGCGCGCCGCTGTCGCCGAGTACAGGGCGGCGCGTTTCGCCGGGGGCGACGGGGAGCCGGGGGTGCGCGAACTGGCCGATCTGTGCTGCGGGATCGGTGGCGACGCCATCGCACTGGCGCGGGCCGGCGTGCGGGTGCTCGCCGTGGACCGCGACCCGCTGACCTGCGACGTGGCACGGGCGAACGCCGCCGCTCTGGGCCTGGCGGACCGTATAGAGGTCCGCTGCCAGGACGTCGGGGACGCCGACATCTCGGGCATGGACGCCGTGTTCGCCGATCCGGCCCGCCGGGGCGGGAGGGGCCGCATCTTCGACCCCGAGGCATACTCCCCTCCGCTGTCGTGGGCGGTGGAGGTGGCCGGGCGCGTCTCGCGCGCAGCGCTGAAGGTGGCGCCCGGCATCCCCCACGAGGCGGTCCCGCACGACGCGTCGGCGGAGTGGATCTCCGTCGGGGGCGAGGTGAAGGAGGCGGTGCTCTGGTTCGGGGAGATCCCCGATTCCGGCACCGGCAGCGCGACGGAGACACCACCCGTACGGGCGACGCTGCTGCCCGGCCCGCACACCCTCTCCTCGCGCGGGCTGCCGGATCCGCCCGCGGGGCCGATGGGCCGGTACCTCTACGAGCCCGACGGCGCGGTCGTCCGCGCCCACCTCGTGGCCGAGGCCGCCGAACAGCTCGGGGGCCACCTCATCGATCCGACGATCGCCTACGTGACCGGCGACGAAGCACACGTCTCGCCGTACGCGACCGGGTACGAGATCACCGACGTCCTGCCGTTCAACCTGAAGCGGCTCCGAGCCGTGCTGCGCGACCGGGGCGTCGGGACGGCCACCATCAAGAAGCGCGGCTCCGCCGTCGACCCTGCCGAACTGCGCAAGAAGCTCCGGCTGGAGGGGCCGGGCTCGTGCACCGTCTTCCTGACGCGCGTCGCGGGGGCGCCCACGATGCTGCTGGGGCATCCGCTGCGGTCCGGGCCGGCTGCCTGAACACGCTTCCGCGTCGACGTGCCCTCCTGACGGGTCAGACCTGCTCGAAGCGCCAGCGGTGAACGGGACGGGCCGTCAACTCCGCCGGCGGGTCCGGGAGTTCGGGCAGCTCGGCGGAGAGTCCGGTCGGCCACCAGGTGATGACGAGCACGCGTCCGCCGGGCGCCGTGTAGTGCTCACGGCGAGCCGGTCGCCGTTCGAGCGCGCTTGCCCGCGCCCACTCCAGGAGGTCGCCGCCGCGGCCCTCCGCGGCCTTCGCCTCCCACATCAGCGCGACCGTCATGAGTAGAGGTTCTTCCGGCTGAGCTCGTGCACGTGGTCGTGGTCGTGGTCGTGTGTGCTGCCGTGCTCGTGGCTGCCCGTGCCGCCCCGGGAGCCGCCGTGCGAGGGCGCGTTCCCTCCGGGCGTGCCGCTGCCCGGCAGGTGCGGCTCCGTGACGGGCAGCGAGGAGTCGGCGGGCAGGTCCCAGTCGGAGGGGGCCCGGCGGCGGGCGACCATCTCCGCGCCCAGAGCCGCGACCATCGCACCGTTGTCGGTGCACAACTTGGGACGCGGCACCCGCAGCGTGATGCCGGCCGCGGCGCAGCGCTCCTCGGCCATGGAGCGCAGCCGGGAGTTGGCGGCGACACCGCCGCCGATCATCAGGTTGTCGACGCCTTCGTCCTTGCACGCGCGGACGGCCTTGCGCGTGAGCACGTCGGTGACCGCTTCCTGGAAGGAGGCGCTCACGTCCCGGACGGGCACCTCCTCCCCCGCGTTGCGCTTGGCCTCGATCCACCGTGCGACGGCCGTCTTCAGGCCGGAGAACGAGAAGTCGTACGGAGCGTCGCGGGGGCCGGTCAGGCCGCGCGGGAAGGCGATGGCCTCCGGGTCGCCTTCGCGGGCGTACCTGTCGATGACGGGGCCGCCGGGGAAGCCGAGGTCGAGCACGCGGGCGACCTTGTCGAAGGCCTCGCCCGCCGCGTCGTCGATCGTGGAGCCGAGGGGGCGCACGTCAGCGGTGATGTCGGGCGCGAGCAGCAGCGACGAGTGCCCGCCGGAGACGAGCAGCGCCATGGTCGGTTCGGGCAGCGCTCCGTGTTCGAGCTGGTCGACGCAGATGTGCGAGGCCAGATGGTTCACGCCGTAGAGAGGCTTGCCGAGGGCGTACGCGTACGCCTTCGCTGCGCTGACGCCCACGAGCAGGGCGCCCGCCAGCCCGGGTCCGGCCGTCACGGCGATCCCGTCCAGGTCGGACGCGGAGACGCGGGCCTCGCGCAGGGCGCGCTCGATGGTGGGGACCATGGCCTCCAGGTGCGCCCGGCTGGCCACCTCGGGCACCACGCCGCCGAAGCGCGCGTGCTCGTCCACGCTCGATGCGACGGCGTCGGCGAGCAGCGTGTGGCCGCGGACGATGCCGACGCCGGTCTCGTCGCACGAGGTCTCGATTCCGAGGACGAGTGGTTCGTCAGCCATGGCTCCTGGTTCCTTCGGAGAGGGACGGGGTGGTGTCGGAGAGCTCCAGACGCATCACCAGGGCGTCGACGCCGCCGGGCTGGTAGTAGCCGCGGCGTACCCCGACGGCGGTGAATCCGAAGCGTTCGTACAGGCGCTGGGCCGGGGCGTTGTCCACGCGGACCTCCAGCAGCACTTCGTGGCAGGCGCGGTCGACGGCGGCGTCGAGCAGGGCGCGCAGCAGGCGGGCGCCGAGGCCCGTTCCGCGGTGGGAGGGCAGCACCCCGATCGTCTGGATGTCGCCGGTGCCGCCGACCGCCGCCAGTCCGCCGTACCCGACGAGGACGGGGCCCCGCCCGGTGGGCGCCTCGGCCACGAGATAGCGGCGAGTGGCGTCCGGGCCGCGCGCGTGGGCCAGTTCGGACCAGAACAGAGCGGCCGACCAGGCGTCCTCCGGGAAGAGGGCCCTTTCGAGCTCGAGGACGCCTTCGATGTCCCACCAGCGCATCTCGCGGAGTTCGACGCCCGCGTCCGCGCCGGCACCCGCTCCGGTCACCTCGGCGTGACCACCTTGTAGTTGGCGGGGACGCGGGCGTCGGGGCGGCGCAGGTAGAGCGGCCGCGGAGGGAGGAACTCCTCGCCCTTCGCCAGCTTCTCGCCGGCGAGGCACGCGAGCGCCGCGGCCGACTGGTCGAGCGGCAGATCCGTGCGCAGGCCCTTGAACGTCTCCTCGTACAGCCGCGCGCCCGCACCGACGGCCGGCGCTTGCGCCACGTCGTCGGGCAGCTCGGCGGGGCGGTCGACGGCGGGGCCGTCCGTCCGCGTGCGGCAGTCCGCGTACCGCGCCCAGTAGACCTCCTTGCGCCGGGCGTCCGTCGCGACGACGAAGGGGACGTCGAGGCCGGAGGCGTAGGCGATGCCGTCGAGCGTGCACAGTCCCAGGACAGGAATGCTCAGGGCCGCACCGAACGCCTCCGCCGTCGCGAGGCCGACGCGCAGACCCGTGTACGGGCCGGGGCCGACACCGGCGACGATGCGGCCCACGTCGTGCAGCGTGCGCCCCGCGTCCCGCAGCACGCGGTCGACGGTGGGGAGCAGCAGCTCGCCGTGGCGGCGGGCGTCGATCTGGTCCGCGGCGGCGAGCACGCGGTCCCCGTCCGTGTCGTACAGCGCGACGGTGACGGCGGGCGTGGCGGTGTCGAGAGCGAGCAGCAGCACGGAAGCCAGCCTACGGCGGATTGCGGGCGGCTTGACCCGGGGTCCCCTACGCGACGCTTTCGGGTGACTCGGCGGGCCGGGGCAGCGCGGCTCACCAGGCGTTACCGGGCGGTGCGCCGGCCGGATACGGCACCGTCCGGCCGCGCGCCGGAAGCCGGGGCTCCGTGCCCTGAGGGCGGCCGGGCGCTCGGCGCGGGCTCCCGGCGCCGACTGCTACGGTCGTCCCCAGCGCGGCGGGGGCGCTCGCAGGCGGGTCGCCGGCAGGCCCCGCGGCGGAGGCGGACATCGGAGAGGCGGCGCACACAGTGGCACGGGGCAGCAGCGCGGGAGCGGTCGTGGCCGGTCTGACGGCGGCGGCCTTCGCGGTCATCGGGTTCTTCGCCTACCAGGCGGACGCCGCGCACGACCGCATGAAGGCCGGTTCGGCGGAGTCGTCCGGCGACTCCTCCTCCCGCAAGCCCTCCAAGGGCGAGAAGGACGAGGGGCGGAAGCCGAGCGGGCCCCCCGCGTCGTCCGGCACGGGCGAGCGCGTCGTCTACTCCCTCGGCAAGGACCGTGTCTGGCTCGTCGGCGCGAACGAGAAGGTGAAGCGCACCTTCGAGGTCCGGCCCAGTTCGGTCGACCCCGACCCCGGCGCGTACAAGGTCGAGTCCCGCGCCTCGCACGTGACCGGCTCCGACGGCGTGCCCGTCGAGAACGTGGTGCGCTTCGCGACGAGCCAGGGCACGACCATAGGGTTCAGCGCGGCGCTCGACGGTTCGCTGCCCGACCCGGAGCCGGGGAAGACGACCGGCGGCATCCGCGAGCGCAAGAAGGACGGCGAGGCCATGTGGCTCTTCGCCACCATCGGCACGAAGGTCGTCGTCGTCCGCTGAGGCCCCGTCGAGGTGCTGAGGGGTCGGTTCGGGGTGCTGAAGGCTCCCGTCGGTTCGACGCGGACGCCGGCGCTCAGGCCGCGTCGCGCTCCCCCTGCCCGTCCGAAGCGCCGGACGGACCCTCCCAGTCGTCCCCGCCGGCCGGCGGCGTGGACACCGCGTCGGCGGCGGCGCGGGAGGCCAGCAGCGTACGCATCGACACCCCGGACTCCGGCGGAACCGGCAGCCCGCCGCGCTCCTGCTCTCGCTCTTCGGCCGACATGGTCCCTCCCGAAGGCTGGGGGGCGGGTGTTGGAGGCTGGTGAGGCAGACCTAACCTCACTGCTCACCCCATCTGACCACGCCTGCCTTCGCGCACGCAACATCTTGCCGACACGATGTCGGGACACCGCGGCGAACGCTCGCGCGAGGCCGCCGCGGAACCTCTCCCACGGACGCGCCCGCCCTGAGGGCGCGGTGGGGCGAGCCGTCGGGGCGCCACCCAGGCGGCGTCTCGCGGCCGGTCACCCCAGGACGGCCAGGTCCGCCCCCGCCCAGCGGTCGCCGATCCCCGTCACCGTGACCGTCCGCACGTCGTCCTCCGCGACGGCCGCCACGTCCTCCGCCGCTTCCCCGTCCGCGCCGGTCACGCCCTCCGGGGCGTCGCCTCCAGCCGTCCGCTCGATGACGACGTGCAGCCGGTCCTCCGCGAGCTCCTCGACCCGGCCCTCACCCCACTCGACGACCACGACCGACTCGGGAAGCGAGACGTCCAGGTCCAGGTCGTCCATCCCCTCCAGCCCGCTGCCGCCCAGCCGGTAGGCGTCGACGTGCACCAGCGGCGGGCCGTCTCCCAGCGAGGGGTGGACGCGCGCGATGACGAACGTCGGAGAGGTGACGGAACCCCGCACGCCGAGCCCTTCGCCCAGTCCGCGGGCGAGCGTGGTCTTGCCCGCGCCCAGCTCTCCCGTCAGCAGGACGAGGTCACCGGGGCGCAGCAGCGCGGCGAGGCGCAGACCCAGCTCGCGCATGCGCTCGGGGGTCGGGACGTCGGTCGTCTGCTGTACGGCGAGTGCTCCGGCCTGCGGCCGTACCCCGGAAGGGGAGTGTGCTGCTTCCATGCGTCCGGATGGTACGCGCGGCGGTGCGGCGGCCGCGCCGCCCGTACCCGCACGGGGCCCGCCCGCACGCCGCCCCCGCGCGCCCTGCCCACCGGCGCGCTCAGCGCTCCCCGCGCTCCTGCCGCCGCCCGTACGCCACCGCTCGTGCGATCAGCTGCGCGAGCGCCTCGTTGACCACGTGCGGGCGCTCCAGCATCGACAGGTGCCCCGTGTCGTCGAGGACGCGCAGCCGGGCGGAGGGGAGTGCGCGGGCGATGGCCTCGCTGTGCCCGCTGGGGGTGAGCAGATCCGCCTCGCCCGCCAGTACGAGCGCGGGGCGCCCGTCGAAGGCCGCGAGCGCCTCCGTCTTCTCGTGCGCCTCGAAAGCCGGGTAGAACTCCGCGACGACGTCGATCGGTACGGACTCGATCAGGCGCTCCGCGAAGCGCGCCACTCCGGGGTCCACCTCGTGCCCGCTGCCGAAGGAGTAGCGCTTGACCAGTCCCGCGAACAGGTCGGCGACGGCCCTCCGGCCACGTTCGACCAGCGCTGTCTGCGAGACCAGGGCTTTGAGCACGCCGGGCACCGCGCGCCGGACGGCCTTCACCCCCACCGACGGAAGGGGCAGCCCGTACGAGACGTCGCCGAGGCCGCCCGCGCTGGTGCCGATGAACGCGACACCGGCCACCCGCTCGGCGACGAACTCCGGGTACTGGTCGGCGAGCGCCATCACCGTCATGCCGCCCATGGAGTGGCCCACGAGCACGAGGGGCCCCTCCGGCGCCGCCTCGTCGAGGACCGCTCTGAGGTCCCGGCCGAGTTCGTCGATCGTGACCTCCCGGCCGACCGGGGCGCGGCCGGAGCGGCCGTGGCTGCGCTGGTCCCAGTAGACGGCTCGGACGGCTCCGCGCAGAGCGGCCCGCTGGAAGTGCCAGACGTCCTGGTTCAGGCAGTAGCCATGAGTGAAGACCACCGTGGGCGGTTGCCCGGCGGACCGGGGGCCGCCGGCCTTCCGTACGCCGGAACCGGCCCGGGCGCCGCCCCGCGGGTGCTCCGCGCCGGGGGCCTGCCGGGCCCCGAGGCGCCGTCCCAGCAGCCGCAGGAGCCGGTTGCGCTGCGGGGCGTCCTGGTCCACGGCGGCGTCCCCGGCCTCGATGCGCACGCGGTCCACCGTCGGGCCGCCGGCGCCGTCGCCCGCGGAGGCCGTGGTGCGGTCGGCGGCGTCCTCGTACTCGGCGACGTCGTCGGTCTCGAAGTACAGCTCGGTGCCGTCCTCCGCGTACGCCGTGCCCGCCGCACCCCGCAGCGAGCCGTACGGGCCCGCGGCGTCCAGCGCCAGCCGTGCCTTGCGCCGCACGGCCCGGTTGACGGTCAGCCTCTCGAAGGCGACACCCGCGGCGACGAGCCCCACGGTCGCGCCCGCGAGCCCCGCCCGGCGCCCCCAGCCCGGCGCACTGCCGCCCGACACGACCTCGACGGCGTTCGCGGCGGCGGACGGCCCGACGTCACCCGCGGCGCTGATCGCCGCGACGGCTCTGGCCGCGGCGTCCGCGATCTCTTCCGTCTCCGTCTCCCCGCCCATGTGCTCTACAGACCCCCCGTACTAGCGCGTACGTTCGCATACGTCCGGGATACCCGGGTGCTGATGCGCGTAACGATCTCGTACGAGATGGTGCCCGCCGCGCGGGCCCAGTCCTCGGCGGTGGGCTCGCCCCCGTCGCCCGGCCCGAAGAGCACCACCTCGTCGCCGGCAGACGCCGCGTCGCCGCCGAGATCCACGACGAACTGGTCCATGGCGACGCGCCCCGCGACCGTGCGCCACTTGCCCGCGGCCAGGACGGGAGCCGTGTTGGAGGCGTGCCGGGGAACGCCGTCCGCGTACCCGAGCGGGACGAGACCGAGGGTCGTCGGCCCTGGCGTGCGGTAGGTGAACCCGTAGCTGACGCCGTGCCCGGCCGGTACGTCCTTCACCAGCGCGAGCGCGGCTTTGAGCGTCATCGCGGGGCGCAGCCCCAGCTCGGCGGCGACGCCCACCTCCGGGGACGGGGAGAGGCCGTAGAGGGAGACGCCCGGGCGTACGAGGTCGAAGTGCGACTCGGGGAGCGTGAGCGTCGCCGGGGAGTTGGCGTGGTGCCGCACCTCTGGGTCGAGGCCGGCGCGTTCGGCCACGGCGAGCGCCTCGCGGAACGCTTCGAGCTGCGCGGCGTTGGCGGGGTGCCCCGGTTCGTCCGCGCAGGCGAAGTGCGACCACACGCCCGTCACGTCGACCGCGCCCTCGGCCTCGGCGGCGCGTGCCGCGGCGACCAGCCCCGGCCAGTCCGCCGGCTGGCTGCCGCTCCGCCCCAGGCCCGTGTCGGCCTTGAGGTGGACTCGCGCCGTGCGGCCGGCCTGCCGGGCCGCGGCGACGATCTCCTCCAGCGCCCACAGCCCGCTCGCCGAGACGTCGATGTCGGCTTCGATCGCCTTCCGCCACGGCCCGCCCGGCGTCCAGAGCCAGCTCAGCAGACGCCCGCGGTCCCCCGCCGCCCGCAGGGCGAGGGCCTCCTGGGGCGTGGCGGTTCCCAGCCAGGTGGCGCCCGCCTCGCGCGCCGCGCGGGCGCACGGCACAGCCCCGTGCCCGTACCCGTCCGCCTTCACCACGGCCATCAGCTCCGCGCGCGGCGCACAGGCGCGGAGCGTGCGGACGTTGGCGCGGACGGCGTCCAGGTCGATCTCTGCTCGGGCCCGGCAGGCGGCCGAACCGGGCGGCTCGGGGGCGGAGGCCGGTGCGGAGCCCGGGGAGGGAACCGGGGTGGAAAGGGGCTGAAACTGATCGTTCACGCTGCCAGTGTCTCAGGCGGGCCGGAGGGGCATTCCCCCGTACATCGCCGAAAACCGCTCGCCGGAAACCGCTTGCCGGTGTGCGGAGAATGACAGCCATGACCTGGACGATCGTCCCCGCACCCGTCGGCGGCCGAGACGCCGTCGCCGTCTTCCGCGCGTACCTCTCGGACATCGTGTCCCGGTACCACGGCCGCCCCGCCACGGACGACGAGGTGGACGAGGCCGCCGCGGAAGCCCCCGGGGACACCCTGGCGCCCCCGCACGGCGTCTTCCTGCTCGCCCGGGACAGCGAGGGGCGCGTCGTCGGCTGCGCGGGCGTACGGATGCTCGACGTCGAGACCGCGGAGCTGACACGCGTCTGGACGGCTCCCGGCGCCCGGGGGCGGGGGCTGGGGAACGCTCTCGTGGCCGAGGCCGAGCGTGCGGCCGCCGGACTGGGCGCATCCGCCGTACGGCTGGACACCCGGGACGACCTGACGGAGGCGCGGCGGCTGTACGCCCGCTGCGGATACGCGGAGATCGCGCCCTACCACGACGGGCCGTACGCGGACCGCTTCTTCGAGAAGCGCCTGGACGGCGTCTGAGCCGCGGGGAAGTGCCGCCGGGGAACAGCGGCGGAGGTCCGTCAGCCCGCCAGCAGGTCCTTCCAGGCGGTGCTCAGCGCCTCCGCCACGTCCGACGCCCCGGCGGGCCGCGGCGCGAACCGTCCCGCCATCCCGTGCACGTAGGCGCCCACCGACGCCGCGTCCCGGCCGTTCAGCCCGGCGGCGAGCAGCGCCCCCACGAGCCCGGCGAGCACGTCCCCCGTCCCGGCCGTGGCGAGCCATCCGGTACCCGTCGGGTTGATCCGGACGGGGGCCGCCTCCGCGGGCCCGCCGCCCCTCTCACCGGCGGACCCGCCGTCCGCCACCACCGTCGTCGACCCCTTGAGCAGCACCGTCGCGCCCGTGCGCAGAGCCAGCTCCCGGGTGGCGGCCAGCCGCCTCGCCTCGACGTCCTCGCGCTCCCAGCCGAGCAGCGCCGCCGCCTCCCCGGCGTGCGGGGTCAGCACGGTGGGGGACGTACGGGCACGCAGCGCCGCCTCGTCCGCCAGCCGCAGTCCGTCGGCGTCGATGAGCAGGGGCACGTCGGCCGCCAGTACGTCCCTCAGCCGGTCCTTGTCGTCCCCGAGACCCGACCCGACGGCCCACGCCTGCACGCGCCCCGCCTTGCTGGGCGGTCCCGCCGAGACGAGCGTCTCCGGATGGCGGGCGATCACCGCGTCCGCCGCCGGCCCCACGTAGCGCACGGCCCCGGCGCCGCCGCGGAGCGCACCGGAGACGGCGAGCACGGCGGCGCCCGGATAGCGCGCGGATCCCGCCACGATCCCGACGACGCCGCGCCTGTACTTGTCGCTCTCCGCGCCCGGACGCGGCAGCAGCGCCGCCACGTCCGCGTGCTGCAGCGCCTCGACCACCGGATCCGGCGGCAGGTACGGGCCGAGTCCGATGTCCACGAGCCGCAGCGCGCCCGCGTGCTCCCGCGCCGGATCGGCGAGCAGTCCCGGCTTGTACGCACCGAAGGTGACCGTCGCGTCGGCCCGGACGGCCACGCCCCGCACCTCTCCGGTGTCGGCGTCGACGCCGCTCGGCAGGTCCACGCTCACGACGGGGGCACGCACGGCGTCCGTCAACTCCACGGCTACGGGCCGCAGTCCGCCCTTGCCGCCGATGCCCACGATGCCGTCGACCACGAGGTCCGCCCGCGCGATGACCGGCTCCACCGGGGCGGACTCACCCTCGACCACGGCGCCCGGCGCCACGAGCACGCGGCCGCCCGCCGCCCGCAGCGCTGCCAGACCGCCCTCGTGGACCTTCTCCGGCGACAGCAGCACGGCGCTCACCCCCGCGCCTCGTCGCGCAAGACGCGCACCCGCGTAGAGCGCGTCGCCGCCGTTGTCGCCGCTGCCCACGAGGAGGACGACGCGGCTGCCGTACGTACGTCCGAGCATCCCCGCGCAGGCGGCGGCCAGACCGGCCGCGGCCCGCCGCATCAGCGCCCCGTCGGGCAGCCGCCCCATCAGCTCCCGCTCAGCGGCCCGTACGGTCTCCACGCTGTAGGCAGTCCTCATGACCCCAGTCTGACCGACCGGGCCGGGCCTCACCCCTCCGCGATGACAACGGCGGAGGCGATCCCGGCGTCGTGCGACAGCGACAGATGCCATCCGCGTACGCCCAGCAGTTCGGCCTGAGCCGCCACGGTGCCGCTCACCCGGAGCGACGGCCGGCCCGACGCCGCGGCCACGACCTCGGCGTCCGTCCAGCTCATCCCGCCCGGAGCGCCCAGCGCCTTGGCCAGCGCCTCCTTCGCGGCGAAGCGCGCCGCGAGAGAGGCGACCCCGCGGCGCTCACCCGTGGGAAGCCACAACTCAGCCTCCACGAACAGCCGTTCGGCGAGTATCGGTGTGCGTTTCAGGGCCTGGCCGAACCGTTCGATCTCGGCGACGTCGATGCCCACCCCGACGATCAACGCGAACTCCCGCCCGAAGTCTCCCGGACGGCTCCCCCGCCGGTGCCGGAGTCCCCGGACTCCACCCTGTACGTGCGCATGTCCACCGGCACCCCCTCGAAGTCCGTGATGCGCACACCGTCCCGGTGCAGCACCACGACCTGGTCCTCGCCCACGGCAGCGGCCTCACGGACGTACGGCGCGAAGACGGCGTCGTCGGACGCCAGGAACAGCTCACCCTCCCCGAGCCCCGCCGACAGCGGCAGCCCCCTGGACGCGCCCACGACCACCTCGGGCTCGTCCGCGTGCACCGCCACGAGCGCGAACTCGCCCACGAGCCGGCGGCAGACCTGGCGCATCGCCTCCGCGAGGTCGCCGCATGAGGAGAAGTGCTCGGCGAGCAGATGGGCGGCGGCCTCCGTGTCCGTGCCGGAGGCGAGTTCGTGTCCGCGGCGGGCCAACTCGTCCCGCAGTTCACCGGAGTTGCCGATCACGCCGTTGTGGACGACCGCGACACGGCCGGAGTTGTCCAGATGCGGATGCGCGTTCGCGTCGACGGCCGGGCCGTGTGTGGCCCGTCTGACGTGCCCGATCCCGGTCGTCCCGGCCGGAAGCGGACGCTCCGCCAACTCCGCGTGCAGATCGGCGAACGGGCCCGCCTTCTTCGCGGCCGCCAGCCCGCCGTCCACGAGGACGGCGACACCGGCGGAGTCGTAGCCGAGGCCCTCCAGCCGCCGCAGCCCGGCGAGGATCACATCGAGGGCGGAGCGCCCACCCGCGTACGCAACGATTCCGCACATGCGAGCAGCCTAAGCGGCGCCCGGCGGCGCGACGACACCGCGCGGGCAGGCCGGCGCCCGCACCGTCCGCCCGCGACCGCGCACGGCGGCCCTCAGTGGCCGCGCGCTATGCGTTCTATGGCGTCCTCCATCAGCTCCAGGTACTCCGCTTCCTCGCACCTGGGCTTGCTGCCCACGACGTACATGTCGAGGGTCTCCGTCAGGTCCTCGCAGAAGTCCTCGTCGGGGAGGTCCTCCAGAGCCAGGTCGCTCTGTATGCGCGCTGCGAAGTCCCGCTTCGCCGGCAGCGGGGGCCGGCCGGGACGTCTCCGTCTGCGGTACTTGAGGCTCATGCGGCCGATGCGGTGTGACATGCGGTGAAACGTAGCGGGAAACCCCACCCTCCGTACACCGTCCGTGCATACCGTTTTCACGGCGGGTTGTCGTGAGCGCGACGAAGGGTGCGCTCTCGGCGAGCGCACCCTTCGTCACCAGCGGATGGGAGCAGCCGGGCCGGCTGCCGGGCTCAGCCGAGCGAGCTCTTGACCACGTCCGCCAGCCGCCCGGCGACGGAGTCGGCCTGCTCCTTGTCGGCGGCCTCGACCATCACCCGCACCAGCGGCTCCGTGCCCGAGGAGCGCAGCAGGACCCTGCCCGTGCTGCCCAGTTCCCTCTCCGCGTCGCTGACGGCGGCGGCGAGCTCGGCAGAGGTGTCGACCCGGCTCTTGTCGACGTCACGCACGTTGATGAGGACCTGCGGCAGCCGCTCCATCACGCTCACCAGCTCCGCCAGCGGCTTGCCCGTGTCGGCGACGCGGGCGGCGAGCATCAGCCCGGTCAGGGTGCCGTCCCCGGTGGTGGCGTGGTCGAGTGCGATGACATGCCCGGACTGCTCGCCGCCCAGCGCGTATCCGCCCCGCTTCATCTCCTCCAGCACGTAGCGGTCGCCGACGGCCGTCTGGAGCAGTTCGATGCCCTCACGTGCCATGGCCAGCTTGAAGCCGAGGTTCGACATGACGGTGGCCACCACGGTGTCCTTGCGCAGCCGGCCCGCGTCCCTCATCGCGAGGGCCAGTACGGCCAGGATCTGGTCGCCGTCGATCTCCTCGCCCTGGGCGTCCACGGCGAGGCAGCGGTCCGCGTCCCCGTCGTGCGCGACGCCGAAGTCCGCTCCGTGCTCCACGACGGCCGTCCGGAGCCCCTGCATATGGGTCGAGCCGCAGCCTTCGTTGATGTTCAGGCCGTCGGGATCGGCGCCGATCGTGACCACCTCGGCGCCCGCGCGGGCGAACGCCTCCGGGGAGACGCGCGAGGCCGCGCCGTGCGCACCGTCGATGACGATCTTCAGGCCGTCCAGCCGGTTCGGCAGTACGCCCACGAGGTGCGCCACGTAGTTGTCGAAGCCCTCGTCGTAGTCGCGGACCCGCCCCACGCCCGCGCCCGTCGGACGGGCCCAGGGCTGACCGGCGCCGTGCTCCCGGTACAGCGACTCGATGCGGTCCTCCAGCTCGTCGGCGAGCTTGTGGCCGCCCTGCGCGAAGAACTTGATGCCGTTGTCCGGCATCGGGTTGTGGCTGGCGGAGAGCATCACGCCGAGGTCCGCCCCCAGCGAACCCGTCAGATACGCGACCGCGGGAGTCGGCAGCACACCCACCCGCAGGACGTCGACTCCGGCGCTGGCGAGGCCCGCCACCACCGCCGCCTCCAGGAACTCTCCGGAGGCACGCGGATCCCGTCCGACCACGGCCACCGGCCGGTGGCCTTCGAACGAGCCCACTTCGGCGAGCACATGGGCCGCCGAGACGGACAGACCGAGCGCGAGCTCGGCCGTCAGGCCTTCGTTGGCGACACCGCGCACGCCGTCCGTACCGAAGAGTCGTCCCACTTGTGGTTCCTCCGAGTCCGAGTCGAGTACGAGCACCAGGCCGGGTGGCGGGAGCCCGGCCCGTATGCGAGCTGTATGAAGCCGCCCGCCGGGCGGACGCGGAACCGGCGCGATGCCGGCCTGCCGCCGTCCGCCCCCGCATGCTCCCGGACGCGTCCGGGCCGCCCGGTCCATCCGGTCCGTGCAAGGTATCCGCCGCACGCCCGTCCACGGCGCTTCCCCGCACCACGGCGCGCTCACGCACCCCGCAGCCGGACTGCGCATCCTCCTCATAGACGAACGCCCCGGGGGCACGGTTTCGTACCCCCGGGGCGGTTCGCACAGCTGCGGTGAGCAGTGCAGCCGGTGCAGCGCCTCAGCGCTTGCTGTACTGCGTTCCCTTACGGGCCTTCTTCAGACCGGCCTTCTTGCGCTCGACGGCGCGAGCGTCACGGGTCAGGAAGCCGGCCTTCTTCAGCGGGCCACGGTTGTTGTCCGTGTCCGCCTCGTTCAGCGCACGGGCGACGCCGAGGCGCAGCGCGCCCGCCTGACCCGAGATGCCGCCGCCGTTGATGCGGGCGACGACGTCGTAGCGCTCGTCGAGCTCGAGCACCTTGAAGGGCTCGTTGACTTCCTGCTGGTGCACCTTGTTCGGGAAGTAGCCCTCGAGGGTGCGGCCGTTGATCTTCCAGCGGCCGCTGCCCGGGACGATGCGGACGCGGGCCACGGCGTTCTTGCGGCGGCCGGTGCCGGCAGCGGGCTGCGGGTCGCCGAAGCGGGATGCGAGGGACTCGGAGGTGAACTCCTCCGGCGCCTCAGGGGTTTCGGTCGTGTACTCCTCGACGCCCTCGACGGGGGTCTCAGCAGTGGTCTCGGCCACGATTCTCCTCAACTTCTCTCTGTGTCGGTTGGTGGCCGGACTTACTGCGCGACCTGGCTGATCTCGAACGGCACCGGCTGCTGGGCGCTGTGCGGGTGCTGGTCGCCCGCGTAGACCTTCAGCTTGGAGAGCATCTGACGGCCCAGCGAATTCTTGGGGAGCATGCCCTTGACCGCCTTCTCGACGGCCTTCTCCGGGCTCTTCTCCAGCAGCTCGTCGTAGCGGACGGACCGCAGACCACCCGGGTAACCGGAGTGGCGGTAGGCCATCTTCTGGGTCCGCTTGTTGCCGGACAGGTGCACCTTGTCGGCGTTGATGATGATGACGAAGTCACCGGTGTCGACATGAGGCGCGTACACCGGCTTGTGCTTGCCCCGGAGAAGGGTGGCGGCCTGGGTGGCCAGACGGCCCAGGACAACGTCCTGCGCGTCGATGACATGCCACTGGCGCTGGACGTCGCCGGGCTTGGGGCTGTACGTACGCACGGTCTTAGCCTTCGCTTCTAGGTGGGGTCTCCCCGGCCCCGCGAGGGGTCGGGTGACGGATCTCCCTGAGCACGGGGCCCCGGAGAAAGGTCCTGACAAGGCCACCTGGCAGATCACGACAGGCTTGACCACACCGCGGTGACGCGGGCCGCGGGTGCTGGTCGCTGGTCATCGGCCGGTGGGCCGGGTGTAAGGCCCTCCCACGTGAGAATGAGCAAGCCAATACACACAACGAACCGGCAGCTTACCGGTGCGCACCCGTACGGGTCAAAGCGGGGCGGCACGGGCTGTGACCGCCCGTTCTCCGTCCGCGGCACGGCCCGTGCCCGGCGGACGGCCGCCACCGAAGACCGTGCGCGTACGGCGCCGCGCGGCACGCCGCTCCCGTCAGGCGACCCGCATGGCCAGCACCTGTCCCGGCCATGCGTCCGACAGGAACCGCTCGGTCGGAACGAAGCCGTTCCGCTCGTAGAACGCGACGAGTTCGCCCCCACCGCCCGCCCAGCAGTCGACCCGCAGCAGCCTCAGGCCGGCCCGCCGGGTCTCCTCGGCGGCATGGGCCAGCAGCGCCGCGCCGACGCCCAGACCGGCGTACCGCCGGTCGGAGACCAGCAGGCGGACGTACCGCTCGGGCTCGCCGGCCCGCGGGACCGGCATGTCCGGGTCCGGCCCCGAGTCCAGCACCAGTACGCCGGCGGGCGCGCCGTCCAGCTCCGCGACGTACGCCGCGTTCTCGGTCGTGTACCGCACTGCCCGCGCGGCCCATCCGGGCCTCTGCGAGTGCGGCGTCGTGCCCCACTGCTCGGTGTTGCCGCGCGCGTTCATCCACGCCACGGCCGAGTCGAGCATGGCCAGGATGGCCGGTGCGTCGGCGGGGGTTCCCGGTCTGATCCGCAAGGAGTCCACGATGGTGTCCATGGTCGCGAGCCTGGAAGCGCCTGCTCAGCGCTGCCGCCGCACTCTCCCCTCCGTCCACACCGGCTCCGGCGTCTCCCGTACGACGCCGTCCGAGCCGAAGACCAGGAAGCGGTCGAAGGACCGGGCGAACCAGCGGTCGTGCGTCACCGCCAGCACCGTGCCCTCGTACGCCTCCAGCCCCTGCTGGAGCGCCTCCGCGGACTCCAGGTCCAGGTTGTCGGTGGGCTCGTCCAGCAGCAGCGCCGTCGTCCCCGCCAGTTCCAGCAGCAGGATCTGGAAGCGCGCCTGCTGCCCGCCCGAGAGCCGGTCGAAGGGCTGCTCGGCCTGCCCGGTCATCTCGTAGCGGCGCAGGGCGGACATCGCGGCGCCCTTGTCGAGGGAGTGCTCGGTCCACAGCACGTCCAGCAGGGTGCGCCCCGCCAGTTCCGGATGCGCGTGCGTCTGCGCGAAATGCCCGGGCACCACGCGGGCGCCCAGCCTCCACTTGCCGGTGTGGGCCACGGCGGTGCCGTCCGGGCCGTCCGCGAGGAGCCGCAAGAAGTGCGACTTGCCGGAGCCGTTCGAACCCAGGACCGCGACACGCTCGCCGTAGAAGACCTCCAGGGACAGGGGCTTCATCAGCCCGGTCAGCTCCAGGTCCTCGCACGTCACGGCTCGCACACCGGTACGTCCGCCGCGCAGCCGCATCGTGATGCGCTGCTCGCGCGGTGGCTCCGGCGGCGGCCCCGCCTCCTCGAACTTCCGCAGCCGGGTCCTGGCCGCCTGGTACCGGGAGGCCATCTCGTGGCTGCGGGCCGCGTACTGCTGCATGTCCAGCACCAGCTTCTTCAGCTGCGCCCGCTTCTCGTCCCAGCGCCGGCGGAGCTCCTCGTAGCGGGCGAAGCGCTCCTGCCGCGCCGCGTGGTAGGTGCGGAACCCGCCGCCGTGCACCCACACCTCGCTGCCGGCCGGGCTGGGCTCCACGCTGACGATCTTGTCGGCGGCCTGGGCGAGCAGTTCGCGGTCGTGGGAGATGAACAGCACGGTCTTGCGGGTCTCCCGCAGGCGCTCCTCCAGCCAGCGCTTCCCCGGCACGTCCAGATAGTTGTCCGGCTCGTCCAGCAGCAGGACCTCGTCGCCGCCGCGCAGCAGCGACTCCAGCACGAGCCGCTTCTGCTCGCCGCCGGAGAGGGTGTTCAGCGTGCGCCACTGCGCCTTCTCGTACGGGATGCCGAGCGCCGCGGTGGTGCACTTGTCCCACAGGGTCTCGGCCTCGTAGCCCTGCACCTCCGCCCAGTCGGCGAGGGCCTGCGCGTACCGCATCTGGGTGGCCTCGTCGTCCGACGGGGCCTCCATGACGGCCAGTTCGGACGCGTCCACCGCTTCGGCGGCTTCGCGGATCGGGGGCGGCGCCACCGAGACCAGCAGATCCCGGACGGTGCGTTCGTCGTCGCCGTCGGTGCCGACGCCGATGAACTGCGGCATCACTCCCAGTCCCCCACTGGTCGTCACCGTCCCGCTCTGCGGGGCGAGTTCACCGGAGACGACGCGCAGCAGGGTCGTCTTGCCCGCGCCGTTCGGCCCGACCAGCGCGACCGAGGCGCCCTCGCCCACCCGGAAGGAGACGTCGGCGAGCAGCAGCCGCCCGTCCGGCAGACGGTGGTCGAGATGCGCGACTTCGAGGTGCCCCATGTTTGTGGATTCTCGCGCTGGCATCACCCGGAATCCAACCGAATAAGATGCGCCCATGAGCTTTGGGCAGGGTGGCCCCGATTGGGGCCAGGGAGACGGTTCGACTCCCGACTGGGCGGCACTGGCCGAGCGGACGGAACGCAGCCGGGCGCGGCGGCGACGCTGGACGATCATCGGTGTCAGCGCGCTGGCCACCGTGGCCGTCGCCGGCATAGTGGCGGTGGCCGTCGTCGACAGCGGGGGCAGCGGCACCGCGTCGGACAAGCCGTCGGGCGACCTGCCCACCCCCGAGGACCTGCCGTCGAGCACCGCGGGCCAGCCGGAGCCGACGTTCAAGGACGAGCCGCCGCCCCCTCCACCGCCCCGCGACTTCGTGTCGGACGCCAGGCGCGACAAGGCCCCCCTCAGTACGGCCACGCTCTTCCCGAACAGGACCATCAAGATCAACGGCCGCCCCTACAAGCGGGCCGCCACCGACACCAGCAAGGGCTGCACGGACGCGGCCCACGCGGGTCTCGGACCGGTGCTCAGCAAGAACGACTGCATCAGCCTCTACAGGGCGACGTTCACGCGGAACGGCCTGGCCGTCACCGTCGGCATCGCCGCGTTCGACGACGCCAAGACCGCCAACACGGTGAAGTCGGGGTACAAGCCAAACCTCGTCGCCCTGCCGGGCAAGGGCGTCCCCGACTTCTGCCGCACCGTCACGTGCCGTACGACGGCCAACTCCTACGGCCGGTACGCCTACTTCACGATCTCCGGGCGCACCAACGGCAAGCCGTCCACGAACTCCGACAAGCAGGCGGAGCAGGCCGGCCGCGACGGCTCGACGTACGCGTACGCGCGCCTCCAGCAGCGCGGCAAGGAGCAGGCGGCCAAGGCCGTGGGGGCCTCCCCCGGGTAGCGCTCCGGGGGCCGCGACCGGCACGGGGCCGCGACCGGCACGCGGCGGGCGGCTTCCCGCTCAGCAGCAGCCGGCAGCCGTGCCGTTCCCCGCCCCGGCGACGGGCAGCGAACGCCTGTTGCGGGCCGCCAGGTTGCGCGCCGCCAGCTCCCCGTCCGCGGGGTAGCCGACCTCCTCCAGCGTGAGCCCGTGCGGCCGTACGACATGGACCGCGGAGTCCCGTACACCGGCGGCGAGCACCTGCCCCGGCCAGTCCGGCGGGCGGTGCCCGTCCCCGACGAAGAGCATCGCCCCTACCAGCGAACGCACCATGTTGTGGCAGAACGCGTCCGCCTTGACCGTCGCCTCCAGCACTCCGTCCGTACGGCGCGTCCAGCTGAGCTCCTGCAACGTGCGGATGGTCGTGGCACCGTCGCGCTTCTTGCAGTAGGCCGCGAAGTCGTGCTCCCCCAGCAGCATCCGTGCCGCCTCGTTCATCGCGTCCACGTCCAGCGGCCAGTTGTGCCACAGGACGTGCCCGCGCAGCAGCGGGTCCACCCCGGCCGGATGGTCGCTGACGCGGTACGAGTAGCGCCGCCAGACCGCGGAGAAGCGGGCGTTGAAGTGCGGAGGCGCGGCGCCGACCCGCCACACCCGCACGTCCGCCGGCAGCCGTCCCGCGAGGCGCCGCAGCAGCTGCTCGCTGTGCTCGGCCCACACCGCCTCCGGCAGGTCGACGTGCGCCACCTGCCCGCGCGCGTGCACACCGGCGTCCGTACGGCCCGCGACCGTCAGCTCGACCTGTTCCCCCTCCTCAGCCCCGAGCCGCATCACCACGCGGAGCGCGCTCTCCAGCTCCTCCTGCACGGTGCGCCGGGCGCGCTGCCTCGCCCACCCCGAGAACTCCTTGCCGTCATAGCTCAGGTCGAGCCGCACCCGGACCTTGCCGGGCTCCACCACGTCCGTCACGCAGCGATCCTCTCCGCGTAAGAGGAACAGGCCCGCCCCCCGAAGGGGACGGGCCCGCTCACGAGCTCTGCGAGCGCGTCAGGAGTCCTTGGACTCCTCAGCCGCGGCCTCGTCGCCCTCGGCCTTGGACTCGGCCTCGGCCTCGTCCGCCGTGGCGTCCTTCTTCAGGTCCGCGGCGGCCTTGTCGCCCGCAGCGTCCTTGGCGGTCCGCTTCGTGGCCGCCTCGGCCTCACCGACAGCCTGCTGCTGCACGGTGAGGGCCTCCACCAGCTCGATGACCGCCATGGGGGCGTTGTCGCCGCGACGGGGACCGATCTTGGTGATGCGGGTGTAGCCGCCCGGCCGGTTCTCGTAGCGCGGGCCGATCTCGGTGAACAGCGTGTGGACCACGCTCTTGTCCTTGACCGTGCGCATGACCTGGCGGCGGTTGTGAAGGTCGCCCTTCTTCGCCTTGGTGATCAGACGCTCCGCCACGGGACGCAGACGGCGGGCCCGCGCCTCGGTGGTGGTGATGCGCCCGTACTCGAAAAGGTCCGTGGCGAGGTTCGCCAGCATGGCCTTCTGGTGCGAGGCGCTGCCGCCCATGCGGGCACCCTTGGTGGGCTTCGGCATCGTGCTTCTCCTTCACTGTTGCTGCACCGGCCGTGTCAGGTACCGGTGGCAGTTCCGGCCGTATCAGGTACCGGAAGGGGGTGCCCCCTCGTCCGCGAGGGCCGAGGGGAATCCCGGACCGGGCGGATTCCCGGCCAGGGAGCGGGCCCGAAGGCCCCGCTCTCACGGGTGTGACCGACGGCCTCGGCCGCCGGTCACCGCACCGCGGAACAGATCAGTACTGCTCGGTCTCCACGAACCCGGCGTCCGTGTCGTCGTCCGCGCCGAAGGCGTCGGCGGCGGCCGTCGGGTCGAATCCGGGCGGGCTGTCCTTCAGGGCGAGACCCATGCCGGCCAGCTTCGCCTTGACCTCGTCGATCGACTTGGCACCGAAGTTGCGAATGTCGAGCAGGTCGGCCTCGGAACGCGCCACGAGCTCGCCCACGGAGTGGATGCCCTCGCGCTTGAGGCAGTTGTAGGAGCGGACCGTCAGCTCCAGCTCCTCGATCGGCAGTGCCAGGTCGGCGGCGAGCGCGGCGTCCGTCGGGGACGGGCCCATGTCGATGCCCTCGGCGTCGACGTTCAGCTCGCGGGCCAGGCCGAAGAGCTCGACGAGCGTCTTGCCCGCCGAGGCCATGGCGTCGCGGGGACGCATGGCCTGCTTCGTCTCGACGTCGACGATCAGCTTGTCGAAGTCGGTGCGCTGCTCGACACGGGTCGCCTCGACCTTGTACGTGACCTTCAGCACGGGCGAGTAGATGGAGTCGACCGGGATACGGCCGATCTCCTGGCCCATCTGCTTGTTCTGCACGGCGGAGACGTAGCCGCGGCCGCGCTCGACGGTCAGCTCCATCTCCAGCTTGCCCTTGCCGTTGAGCGTGGCGAGGACCAGGTCGGGGTTGTGCACCTCGACGCCGGCCGGCGGCGCGATGTCCGCGGCGGTGACGAGGCCGGGGCCCTGCTTGCGCAGGTACATCACGACCGGCTCGTCGTGCTCCGAGGAGACGACGAGGGACTTGATGTTGAGGATCAGGTCGGTGACGTCCTCCTTGACGCCCGGCACGGTCGTGAACTCGTGCAGGACGCCGTCGATCCGGATGCTGGTGACAGCCGCGCCGGGGATCGAGGAGAGAAGCGTGCGACGCAGGGAGTTACCGAGGGTGTAGCCGAAACCCGGCTCCAGCGGCTCGATCACGAACCGTGAGCGGAATTCGTCGACGACCTCTTCGGTCAGGGACGGGCGCTGAGCGATCAGCATGAGGTGATGCCTCCAGTCTTCGGCAACCGCTATTTGATGCCGTACTGACAGGGTACGGGCGGCACGGAGCGTTCAGGCCCCGTACCACCCGTCCCTTACGAGCCTTACTTGGAGTAGAGCTCGACGATCAGCTGCTCCTGCACCTGGGTGTCGATCACCTGGCGCTCGGGCAGCGAGTGGACGAGGATCCGCATCTTCGACGGAATGGACTCCAGCCAGGCCGGAACCGTCTTCTCGCCGGCCTCCGCAGCCGCCACCTGGAAAGGCGTCAGGTTACGGGAGGACTCGCGGACCTCGACGATGTCGTTCACGGACACGCGAGCCGACGGGATGTCGTTCTTGCGGCCGTTCACGGTGATGTGCCCGTGCTTGACGAGCTGACGGGCGTGGTCGCGGGACTTGGCGAAGCCGGCCCGGTAGACCACGTTGTCGAGGCGGGTCTCGAGGATGCGCAGCAGGTTCTCACCAGTCTTGCCCTGCTGACGGTTGGCCTCGTTGAAGTACCCGCGGAACTGCTTCTCCAGGACGCCGTAGATACGAGCTGCCTTCTGCTTCTCACGCTTCTGCAGCAGGTACTCGGAGTCCTTGGTGCGCCCGCGACCGTGCTCACCCGGGGGGTAAGGACGGATCTCGATCGGGCACTTCGCGCTCTCGCACTTGCTCCCCTTGAGGAAGAGCTTCTGCTTCTCCCGACGGCAGCGCCTGCAGTCGGCCCCGGTGTAACGCGCCATTGTCTCAGATCTCCTGTTTCAGCTGGTCAGACTCGGCGACGCTTGGGCGGGCGGCAGCCGTTGTGCGGGGTCGGGGTCACGTCCTGGATCGAACCGACCTCGAGGCCCGTGGCCTGGAGTGAGCGGATCGCGGTCTCACGGCCGGAGCCGGGACCCTTCACGAAGACGTCCACCTTGCGCATGCCGTGCTCCTGAGCGCGGCGTGCGGCGTTCTCGGCAGCCATCTGCGCCGCGAACGGCGTCGACTTCCGGGAGCCCTTGAAGCCGACGTGGCCGGCGGAGGCCCAGGAGATCACGTTGCCGGTCGGGTCAGTGATCGAAACGATGGTGTTGTTGAACGTGCTCTTGATGTGAGCGTGCCCGGCGGGGACGTTCTTCTTGTCCTTGCGGCGCACCTTCTTGGCGCCGGCCGTACGGCCCTTCGGAGGCATATGGATTTACTCCTGTGGAGGTCGTCGGTCCTGCAACACGGACCGCTTGCAGCGTGTCCGGTGAGGACTACTTCTTGCCCGGCTTCTTCTTGCCGGCGATCGCGCGACGCGGGCCCTTGCGGGTGCGGGCGTTGGTCTTGGTGCGCTGCCCGTGGACCGGGAGGCCGCGGCGGTGCCGCAGACCCTCGTAGCAGCCGATCTCGACCTTGCGGCGGATGTCGGCCTGGATCTCACGGCGGAGGTCACCCTCGACCTGGAGATTGTTGTCCACGTATTCGCGGATCTTGACGAGGTCCTCCTCGCCGAGATCGCGCACACGGGTGTCGGGGTTGACGCCGGTCTCACCGAGGGTCCGCTGGGCAAGGGTGCGACCGATGCCGAAGACGTAGGTGAGGGCGACCTCGACGCGCTTCTCGCGCGGGAGGTCGACGCCTGCGAGGCGTGCCATTCCTTGGCTCCTGATTGCTTTGCGGAGGTCTGCCGCAGCACCGTCCCCTGCCGCACGATCCGTACGTCCAGGGTCCTCGGCCTCCGACCGAGGGTGTCGTCCCCACCGGCAAGAATTCTCAGGCGGGGGGTCGGGCGTCTGCGTATGTACTTTTCGCTTGCGTCGCGCGAAGAGTGCGAGTGGTGCGAAGGCTCGGTCGGAGTCGCGTCAGCCCTGGCGCTGCTTGTGGCGCAGGTTGTCGCAGATGACCATGACCCGGCCGTGACGGCGGATCACCTTGCACTTGTCGCAGATCTTCTTGACGCTCGGCTTGACCTTCATGGGATGAGGTTCTCCGGGTCAGGCCGCCGCCCGCGTCAGCAGGCCGACGGCTCGATCTGTCGAGCTACTTGTAGCGGTAGACGATCCGCCCGCGGGTCAGGTCGTACGGAGAAAGCTCCACCACGACCCGGTCGTCGGGAAGGATACGGATGTAGTGCATCCGCATCTTGCCGCTGATGTGCGCGAGAACCTGGTGACCGTTCTGAAGCTCCACCTTGAACATCGCATTCGGCAGAGATTCGACGACCGTGCCCTCGATCTCGATGGCCCCTTGTTTTTTGGCCATGCTCTAGCGCTTCACCTTCCGGGATCGGCTACCTGGGGTGACCCCGGGCATACGAAAACCCCGGGACCGACGAGCCAGTCTACGGCACGGCCCCCGCAAAGACGAATTCGGGCAGTCTCCCCGGCAACCATGATCATCATGCAGGGGTGGCGCCAAGTGGAAACGGGTGGGGCGACTGTCCGATTCGCCCCGCCGCCGGCGGCCGCCGGCTCAGGCCAGCGGGTCCGGGGCTGCCGTGACCCCCAGCTCGGCGAGCTTCGCCCTGCCGCCGTCGGGAGCGGTGAGGACGAGGGGGCCGTCCTCCGTCAGAGCCACCGAGTGCTCCCAGTGGCTCGACCAGCTGCCGTCGTCCGTCTTGACCGTCCAGTCGTCGGAGAGCACGTGCGTCTTGGGCGTCCCCAGGGTCACCATCGGCTCGATCGCGAGACACATCCCGGGCACGAGCTTCGGCCCCCGGCCGCGGCGACGGTCGACGTAGTTCAGCAGGTGCGGGTCCATGTGCATCTGCGAGCCGATGCCGTGGCCGCCGTAGTCCTCGACGATCCCGTACGAGCCGGACGCCGGACGCGGCTGCCGCCGGATGTAGCCCTCGACCGCCTTCGAGATGTCCACGAGGCGGTTGCCCTTGCGCATGGCGGCGAGCCCGGCCCACATGGACTCCTCGGTGACCCGGCTCAGTTCGCGCTGCTCGGCGGTGTGGCCCTCCCCGACGAAGACGGTGATGGCGGCGTCGCCGTGCCAACCGTCCACGATCGCACCGGCGTCGATGGAGAGCAGGTCGCCGTCCTTCAGCACCGTCTCCCGGTCAGGGATGCCGTGCACGACGATGTCGTTGACCGAGGTGCAGATGTTGCCCGGGAATCCGCCGTAGCCGAGGAAGTTGGGCTTCGCCCCGTGGTCCGCGAGAACCTTCGCCGCGACCTCGTCCAGATCCTTCGTGCTGGCGCCGGGGACCGCGGCGGCACGGCAGGCGTCGTGCATCGCGGCGACGACCAGCCCCGCCTCGCGCATCTTCGCGATCTGCTCCGGGGTCTTGATCTCCACCATGTGCGGTGCCTCTCCTCGCCTGCGTCCTGCTGTCTGCGTCCGGACGGATGCAGCGCTTCTGCTTCACCAAGTGTGCCGTATCGCCAAACGGCCGCGGCCCCCCTGTCGGGGTACCGCGACCGCAGGACGGATTCCGGCATCGGCCGGTCAGAACAGCCCGGTCACTCGGCGACCGAATCGCTCTGCCGCAGAGCGTTCATCGCACGCTCGGTCACCTCACCGACCTTGCCCAGGGCGGAGATCGTGGTGACCAGGTCCTGACGCTTGTAGTGGTCGATGATCGGTTCGGTCTCGCTGTGGTAGACCGCCAGCCTCTTGCGGACGGTCTCCTCGCGGTCGTCGTCCCGCTGGTACAGCTCGCCGCCGCACACGTCGCACACGCCCTCCGTCTTGGGGGCGCTGTACTCGGCGTGGAAGACGTGGCTGCTGTCGCTGCGGCAGATACGCCGGCCAGCGATCCGCTTCACGACCTCTTCCTCCGGGACCTCCAGGTCGAGGACGGCGTCCAGCTTCTGGCCGTTCTCGTCCAGGATGCGGTCCAGCGCCTCGGCCTGTGCGATGTTGCGCGGAAAGCCGTCGAGAAGGAAGCCGTCAGTGGCGTCCTGCTCGGCCATCCTGTCCTTCGCCATGCCGATGGTGACCTCGTCGGGTACGAGCTGGCCGGCGCGCATGTACTCCTGCGCCTGCCGGCCGAGCTCCGTGCCCTGGCTGATGTTGGCGCGGAAGATGTCGCCCGTCGAGATGTGCGGGATCGACAGGTTCTCGGCGAGGAACGCGGCCTGCGTTCCCTTACCCGCGCCAGGCGGCCCGACGAGGACGATACGCATCAGCGGAGGAACCCTTCGTAATTGCGCTGCTGAAGCTGGCTCTCGATCTGCTTCACGGTCTCGAGTCCGACGCCCACGATGATCAGAATGCTCGTCCCGCCGAACGGGAAGTCCTGCTGGGCACCGAACGCGATCAGCGCGACGGTCGGCACCAGGGCGATCAGACCCAGATACAGCGCACCCGGCCATGTGATGCGGTTCAGCACATAGCTCAGGTACTCCGCAGTGGGCCGACCTGCCCGGATGCCCGGGATGAAGCCACCATACTTCTTCATGTTGTCGGCAACTTCTTCGGGGTTGAAGGAGATGGCGACGTAGAAGAAGGCGAAGAAAATGATCAGCACGAAGTACGTGACGATGTAAATCGGGTGGTCACCCTTGACGAAGTGGGCCTGAATCCACTGCGCCCAGTCGGCCTGCGAGTTGCTGAACTGCACGATCAGCGCCGGGATGTAGAGCAGCGACGACGCGAAGATGACCGGAATCACACCGGCCTGATTGACCTTCAACGGAATGTAGGTGGACGTACCGCCGTAACTCCGGCGCCCGATCATCCGCTTCGCGTACTGCACGGGAATGCGGCGCTGCGCCTGCTCGACGAGCACCACGAGCCCCACCATCGCCAGGCCGCAGATGATGACGATTCCGAACTCGATCCAGCCGCCGGCCAGGTCGCCCTGCGTCTTGATCTGCCACAGCGCGCTGGGGAAGCCGGCAGCGATCGACACGAACATCAGGATGGACATGCCGTTGCCGATGCCCTTGTCGGTGATGAGCTCACCGAGCCACATGATGAAGGCGGTGCCCGCAGTCATGCAGATGACCATCGTGGCGGTCGTGAAGATCGACTGGTCAGGGACGATCTGGTCCCGCACCTGGCACTGAGGGAAGAGGGTGCCGCTGCGTGCGGTGGCGACGAGACCCGTCGCCTGAAGGATGGCGAGCGCGACCGTCAGATAACGCGTGTACTGCGTGATCTTGGCCTGGCCGGCCTGGCCCTCCTTCTTCAGCGCCTCGAGCCGCGGAATGACCACGACCAGCAGCTGAAGAATGATGCTCGCTGTGATGTACGGCATGATGCCGAGCGCGAAAACGGTCAACTGCAGCAGTGCGCCACCGCTGAACATATTGACCAGCCCGAAGAGGCCCTGGCTTCCCTTGGCCTCGTTCATGCACTGGTTGACGTTCTCAAAGCTGACACCCGGCACCGGGATGTGCTGCCCCAAACGGAAGAGCACCATGATGCCGAGCGTGAACAACAGCTTCTTTCGCAGGTCGGGCGTCTGAAAAGCCCGGGCGAACGCGGTGAGCACGGTGCCTCCTGCGCCCCCCGCGTCTGGCGCGCGAGAGGTGACGGTCTTGGGGGTCGACAGATACCAACAGTGCCCGCCACCTTACCGGCGACGGTGCCCGCCATGGAACGACGGACCGGGGACGCCCCGTTGGGACATCCCCGGCCAGTCAGTCAGCGAACTCAGTCAAGCTCGTTGACGGTGCCGCCGGCAGCGGCGATCTTCTCCTTGGCGGAACCGGAGACCTTGTTGACGGTCACCGTCAGTGCCACGGAGACATCGCCGGTGCCGAGCACCTTGACGAGCTCGTTCTTGCGAACAGCGCCCTTGGCGACCAGATCGGCCACCGTGACCTCGCCACCCTTGGGGTAGAGCTCGGCCAGCTTGTCCAGGTTCACGACCTGGAACTGCTTGTGGGCGGGGTTGCGGAAGCCCTTCAGCTTGGGCAGCCGCATGTGCAGCGGCATCTGCCCGCCCTCGAAGTTCTCCGGAACCTGGTAACGGGCCTTGGTGCCCTTGGTGCCACGTCCAGCGGTCTTGCCCTTGGACGCCTCACCACGACCCACACGGGTCTTGGCGGTCTTGGCGCCCGGGGCCGGCCGGAGGTTGTGGACCTTCAGCGGGTTGTTCTCCGCCATCTCAGTCGACCTCCTCGACCGTGACGAGGTGGCGCACGGTGTGCACCATGCCGCGCACCTCAGGACGGTCCTCACGTACGGCCACGTCACGGACCCGCTTGAGACCGAGGGTCCGCAGCGTGTCCCGGTGGTTCTGCTTCGTACCGATGACGGAACGAGTCTGCGTGATCTTCAAGCGAGCCATTACGCACTCACCCCGGCACGCGCCCGCAGCAGTGCGGCAGGCGCCACGTCCTCGAGCGGCAGGCCACGGCGGGCGGCGATCTCCTCGGGGCGCTGAAGGCCCTGCAGAGCCGCACGCGTGGCGTGCACGATGTTGATCGGGTTCGCGGAGCCGAGCGACTTGCTGAGCACGTCGTGGATGCCCGCGCACTCCAGCACGGCACGCACCGGGCCACCGGCGATCACACCGGTACCGGGCGAAGCCGGCTTGAGCAGAACGACACCCGCGGCCTCCTCACCCTGGATCGGGTGCGGAATGGTGCCCTGGATGCGGGGGACCTTGAAGAAGTGCTTCTTGGCCTCCTCGACGCCCTTGGCGATGGCGGCCGGCACCTCCTTGGCCTTGCCGTATCCGACACCCACGGTGCCGTCACCGTCGCCCACCACGACCAGCGCGGTGAAGCTGAAGCGACGTCCACCCTTGACTACCTTGGCCACGCGGTTGATCGCGACGACGCGCTCAACGTACGCGGTCTTCTCGGCGGCGGCGCCGCCGTCCCGGCCCTTGCGGTCCCGACGCTCGCCGCCACCGGCGCCGCCACCGCGGCGCTGGGGTCCAGCCATTGGAATTACCTCTCTCGTTTACGTCCGCTGCGTAGGAACCGCACTCAGAACTTGAGCCCGGCCTCACGGGCGGCGTCAGCCAGAGCGGCAATCCGCCCTGCGTACTTGTTGCCGCCGCGGTCGAACACGACGGCCTCGACACCGGCGGCCTTGGCACGCTCGGCGACCAGTGCGCCGACCTGCTTGGCCTGCGTGCTCTTGTCGCCGTCACCACGGATCGACGAGTCGAGCGACGACGCCGAAGCCAGCGTGTGTCCGGCCAGGTCGTCGACGACCTGGGCGACCATGTGACGGTTGGAGCGCGTCACCACAAGACGAGGGCGTACGGGCGTGCCCGAGACCTTCTTGCGGATGCGGATGTGACGGCGCTTGGCGGCGGCGCGCTTGTAGGCGTCGCCCTTAGCGATCTTCACGCCGTATGCCATGGCTACTTACCAGCCTTTCCGACCTTGCGGCGGATGGTCTCGCCCGCGTACTTGACGCCCTTGGCCTTGTACGGGTCCGGGCGGCGCAGCTTGCGGATGTTGGCTGCGACCTCGCCGACCTTCTGCTTGTCGATGCCCTCGACCGAGAACTTGGTCGGCGACTCGACCTTGAACGAGATGCCTTCCGGCGCCTCGACCAGGATCGGGTGGCTGTAGCCCAGCGAGAACTCCAGGTTGGAGCCCTTCGCCTGGACGCGGTAACCGACGCCGCTGATCTCGAGGTCCTTGCTGAATCCGTTGGTCACGCCAGTGATCATGTTCGCCACCAGCGTGCGGGACAGACCGTGCAGGGCCCTGTTCCGGCTCTCGTCGTTGGGACGGGTGACGACGAGCTTGCCGTCATCGTCCTTCGCGATCTCGATGGGCGCGGCAACGGTGTGCGAGAGGGAACCCTTGGGCCCCTTCACGGCGACCGCCTGGCCATCGATGGTGACGTCCACACCGGCGGGAACCTGGATGGGGAGCTTGCCGATTCGCGACATTGCTTTTCCTCCGTTCCCTTCCGTTACCAGACGTAGGCGAGGACTTCCCCACCCACGCCCTTCTTCTGCGCCTGCTGGCCGGTGAGGAGACCGTGCGACGTGGAGATGATCGCCACGCCCAGGCCGCCGAGCACCTTCGGCAGGTTGGTGGACTTTGCGTAGACCCGCAGGCCGGGCTTCGAGATCCGCTTGATGCCGGCGATCGAGCGCTCGCGGTTGGGCCCGAACTTCAGCTCGAGAACGAGGTTCTTGCCGACCGGCGCGTCCTCGGTCTTCCAGCCGGTGATGTAGCCCTCCTGCTGGAGGATCTCCGCGATGTGCGACTTGATCTTGCTGTGCGGCATCGCGACAGAGTCGTGGTACGCCGAGTTCGCGTTCCGCAGACGTGTCAGCATGTCTGCGATCGGATCGGTCATGGTCATGTGATGGCCTTCGGCCTCTCTCGCCGGGGTTTCCTGTATGCGCCCTCCCTCTCCCCGTGCTTCGCAGACGGGACGGGTGGGGTGCGGGGACCTACGGCGTAGTAAGACGGTCATGGACGGCGAGCGCCCAACCACACAAGCCTAAGCCATGTGCGGATGGACCCCCGACGGCCTTGATGCTCTTACCGAGAGCCCTGGTTGACCCTGGATCCCGGAGGATCCTGCCGCCGGGAGACGCCCCTGTGGAGCGCTTCCCGTACGGCCTGGAGGGTTACCAGGAGCTCTTGGTCACGCCCGGCAGCTCGCCGCGGTGCGCCATCTGGCGAAGGCACACACGGCACAGGCCGAACTTGCGGTAGACGGAGTGCGGACGGCCGCAGCGCTGGCAGCGCGTGTACGCGCGGACAGCGAACTTCGGCTTGCGGCTGGCCTTGGAGATCAGAGCCTTCTTCGCCATGATCAGTTCTCCTTGAACGGGAATCCGAGGTGACGAAGCAGGGCACGCCCCTCGTCGTCGCTGGTCGCCGTGGTGACCACGGTGATGTCCATGCCCCGGACCCGGTCGATCTTGTCCTGGTCGATCTCGTGGAACATGACCTGCTCCGTGAGACCGAAGGTGTAGTTGCCCCTGCCGTCGAACTGCTTCGGCGACAGACCGCGGAAGTCGCGGATGCGCGGCAGCGCGAGCGACAGCAGGCGGTCGAGGAACTCCCACATCCGGTCGCCACGCAGCGTCACGTGGGCACCGATCGGCTGGCCCTCACGCAGCTTGAACTGCGCGATGGACTTACGGGCCTTGGTCACGGCCGGCTTCTGGCCGGTGATCGTGGCCAGGTCGCGGACGGCTCCGTCCATCAACTTGGAGTCGCGGGCGGCGTCGCCCACACCCATGTTGACCACGATCTTGGTGAGACCGGGAACCTGCATGACGTTCTCGTACTTGAACTCGTCGTGCAGCTTGCCCTTGATCTCGGAGCGGTAGCGCTGCTTGAGGCGCGGTGCTTCTGTGGTGGCAGTCATCAGATGTCCTCACCGGTCCGCTTGGCAACGCGGATCTTGTTGCCGTCGTCATCGAAGCGGTATCCGACGCGGGTGACGACCTTCTTGCCGTCCTTCTCCACCACGAGCTGCACGTTGCTCACGTGGACCGGAGCCTCGGTCGTCACGATTCCGCCCGTCTTCGAACCACGAGCGGTCTGGCCGGCCTTGGTGTGCTTCTTGACCCGGTTGACACCCTCGACCAGGACGCGGTCCTCGCGGGGGTAGGCCACGATGACCTTGCCCTGCTTGCCCTTGTCCTTGCCGGTGATGACCTGGACCAGGTCGCCCTTCTTGATCTTCATCGGTTACAGCACCTCCGGCGCGAGCGAGATGATCTTCATGAACTTCTTCTCGCGCAGCTCCCGGCCCACGGGGCCGAAGATGCGGGTGCCGCGAGGGTCACCGTCGTTCTTGAGGATGACCGCCGCGTTCTCGTCGAAGCGGATGTACGAGCCATCGGGCCGGCGGCGCTCCTTCACGGTGCGCACGATGACGGCCTTGACGATGTCGCCCTTCTTCACGTTCCCGCCGGGGATCGCGTCCTTGACGGTAGCGACGACGACGTCACCGATGCCCGCGTAGCGCCGGCCCGAACCGCCGAGCACACGGATGGTGAGAATCTCTTTCGCACCCGTGTTGTCGGCGACGCGCAGCCGGGACTCCTGCTGGATCACGTCTATCTCCTGATCGTCTGCCGGTTCCCGGCAGGGTCACGCCCGAGACGGGCGCGCCCTGCCGAGCCTGGCGGAACTGTCCTGGGGGTCCCCAGGCTGTTTGCCTGCCAATTCCTGGACGGAACTGGTTACTTCGCCTTCTCGAGGATCTCGACGATGCGCCAGCGCTTGGTCGCGGACAGCGGCCGGGTCTCCATGAGGAGGACACGGTCGCCGACCCCGGCGGCGTTCTGCTCGTCGTGAGCCTTGAGCTTGTTGGTACGGCGGATGACCTTGCCGTACAGCGCGTGCTTCACGCGGTCCTCGACGGCGACGACGACGGTCTTGTCCATCTTGTCGCTGACGACCAGACCCTCACGGGTCTTGCGGAAGCCGCGCTCCTGCTTGCCCGCGGCGGAGCCGCTCTTGTCTGCTGTAGTCACATTCGTCTCGCTCATCAGGCGCTCTCCACCGTCTCGATGCCCAGCTCGCGCTCACGCATCAGGGTGTAGATCCGGGCGATGTCCTTACGCACGGCCTTGAGGCGGCCGTGGTTCTCCAACTGCCCGGTCGCCGCCTGGAAGCGGAGGTTGAACAGCTCTTCCTTGGACTCGCGAAGCTTGCCGAGAAGCTCCTCGTCGCCCAGCTCACGCAGCTCGGAGGCCTTGGTCCCGGCCGCCATCACGACTCACCTGCCTCGCGCCGAACGATGCGGCACTTCATCGGAAGCTTGTGGGCGGCGCGGGTGAGCGCCTCCTTGGCAATCTTCTCGTTCGGGTAGGACAGCTCGAACATCACGCGCCCAGGCTTGACGTTCGCGACCCACCACTCCGGAGAACCCTTACCGGAACCCATGCGGGTCTCGGCGGGCTTCTTCGTGAGCGGGCGGTCCGGGTAGATGTTGATCCAGACCTTGCCACCACGCTTGATGTGACGGGTCATGGAGATACGAGCTGCCTCGATCTGCCGGTTCGTCACATAGGCAGCGGTGACTGCCTGGATGCCGTACTCACCGAAGCTGACTTCGGTGCCACCCTTGGCCATGCCCGAGCGCTTCGGGTGGTGCTGCTTGCGGTGCTTGACCCTGCGCGGGATAAGCATGGCGGTCAGCCCTCCTTCCCGGCAGCGCCGGGTTCTGCGGCCGCACCAGCGGGAGCCACTGCCTCGGCCTTGGGGGCCTCGGCGGGTGCGCTCTGCTGCTGCGGCTTACGGCCGCGACCGCCACGCTCGCCACCACGACGGGGGCGGTCGTTACCGCCACCACGCGACGGGCGGTTGCCCGCACGGGCGGCGGCGTTCTCGGCGCGGACCTCAGCGATGTTCTTGACGTCACCCTTGTAGATCCAGACCTTCACGCCGATGCGGCCGAAGGTGGTCCTGGCCTCGAAGAAGCCGTAGTCGACGTTCGCGCGGAGCGTGTGCAGGGGCACGCGGCCCTCGCGGTAGAACTCCGAGCGGGACATCTCGGCGCCGCCGAGACGGCCACCACACTGGATCTTGATGCCCTTCGCGCCGGCCTTCATCGTCGTCTGCATGCTCTTGCGCATGGCGCGACGGAAGGAGACGCGGGAGGACAGCTGCTCGGCGACGGCCTGGGCCACCAGCTGCGCATCCGTCTCGGGGTTCTTGACCTCGAGGATGTTGAACTGGATCTGCTTGCCGGTCAGCTTCTCCAGGTTGCCCCGGAGCCTGTCGGCCTCCGCGCCGCGGCGGCCGATGACGATGCCCGGACGCGCGGTGTGCACGTCGACCCGGACACGGTCGCGGGTGCGCTCGATCTCGACCTTGGAGATGCCGGCCCGCTCCATGCCCTGCGTGAGCATCTTGCGGATCGCGACGTCTTCCTTGACGTAGTCCTTGTAGAGCTTGTCGGCGTACCACCGCGACTTGAAGTCGGTGGTGATGCCGAGGCGGAACCCGTGCGGGTTTACCTTCTGGCCCATTACCGGGTTCCTTCCTTGCTGCTCACGACCACGGTGATGTGGCTCGTCCGCTTGCGGATCCGGTAGGCACGCCCCTGGGCGCGCGGCCGGAACCGCTTCAGGGTCGGGCCTTCGTCGACGTAGGCCTCGGAGATGAAGAGGCTGTCGGCGTCCGTGTGGTCGTAGTTGTGGGCGGCGTTGGCGATTGCGCTGTCCAGCACCTTGCCCACCGGCACGCTCGCGGCCTGCGGGGCGAAGCGCAGGACCGCCTGAGCCTCCGTGGCAGCCATGCCACGGACAAGGTCCACCACCCGGCGGGCCTTCATGGGCGTGACGCGCACGTAGCGCGCGGAGGCCCTGGCTTCCATGGTTGTCCCTTCGGTGTCAGTCATAGTCTTCACACCCGCCATCAGCGACGACGCGACTTGCGGTCGTCCTTGACGTGGCCGCGGAAGGTGCGGGTCGGCGCGAACTCGCCGAGCTTGTGGCCGACCATCGACTCGGTGACGAACACCGGGACGTGCTTGCGGCCGTCGTGCACCGCGATCGTGTGGCCGAGCATGGCCGGGACGATCATGGAGCGGCGGGACCAGGTCTTGATGACGTTCTTGGAGCCGGCCTCGTTCTGGGCGTCCACCTTCTTGGTCAGGTGGTCGTCGACGAAGGGCCCCTTCTTGAGACTGCGCGGCATCTAAAACCCGCCTCCTAGCGCTTCTTGTTCGTCTTGCGGCGGCGGACGATGTACTTGTTGCTGGCCTTCTTCGGCGAGCGCGTACGGCCCTCCTTCTGACCCCACGGCGAAACCGGGTGGCGGCCACCGGAGGTACGACCCTCACCACCACCGTGCGGGTGGTCGATCGGGTTCATGACCACACCGCGGACGGTCGGGCGGACGCCCTTCCAGCGCATTCGGCCGGCCTTGCCCCAGTTGATGTTCGACTGCTCGGCGTTGCCGACCTCGCCGACAGTGGCGCGGCAGCGGACGTCGACCAGGCGGATCTCACCGGACGGCATGCGCAGGTGGGCCATGCGGCCCTCCTTCGCCAGCAGCTGCACGGACGCACCGGCGGACCGGGCGAACTTCGCGCCGCCGCCGGGCCGCAGCTCGATGGCGTGGATGGTCGTACCGACCGGGATGTTGCGCAGCGCCAGGTTGTTGCCCGGCTTGATGTCGGCCCCGGGGCCGTTCTCCACGCGCGCGCCCTGCTTCAGGCCGGCCGGGGCGAGGATGTAGCGCTTCTCGCCGTCGACGTAGTGCAGCAGTGCGATGCGTGCGGTGCGGTTCGGGTCGTACTCGATGTGCGCGACCTTTGCCGGCACGCCGTCCTTGTCGTGACGACGGAAGTCGATCACGCGGTAGGCGCGCTTGTGGCCACCACCCTGGTGGCGAACGGTCACACGACCGGCGTTGTTACGGCCGCCCTTGCTGTGCAGCGGGCGGACCAGCGACTTCTCCGGCGTGGACCGCGTGACCTCGACGAAGTCGGCGACACTGGCGCCACGACGGCCCGGAGTCGTCGGCTTGTACTTGCGGATACCCATTTCTCAGTCCTCGTCCGATATCGGACGGTCCTGTCTCCGTCAGGAGACCGGGCCGCCGAAGATGTCGATACGGTCGCCCTCGGCGAGGGTCACCACAGCGCGCTTGGTGTCGGCGCGCTTGCCGTAACCGGTGCGGGTGCGCTTGCGCTTGCCCTGGCGGTTGAGGGTGTTGACCCCGCTGACCTTGACCGAGAAGACCGCCTCGACGGCTTGCTTGATCTGGGTCTTGTTGGCACGCGGGTCGACGATGAAGGTGTACTTGCCCTCGTCCAGCAGTGCGTAGCTCTTCTCCGAGACCACCGGCTTGATCAAGATGTCACGGGGGTCCGTGAACGTCTTGCTGGTGGCCGTTGCGGCGTTCGCCTCGCTCATCAGGCGTCGCTCCCTTCGAGCTCAGAGGTGGCGGCCTTCTGCGGGCCGGCCACGAAGGACTCGAAGGCGGCCTTCGTGAAGACCACGTCGTCGGAGACCAGCACGTCGTACGTGTTCAGCTGTCCCGGCTCCAGGATGTGCACCTGGGGCAGGTTGCGAGCGGACAGCCATGCCTGCTCGTCGCCGCGCTCGGCGACCAGCAGCACGTGCTTGCGCTCGCTGATCTTGCCCAGCAGCGTCTTGGCGGCCTTCGTCGAGATCTCGTTCTCGACGACGCCGGAGACGACGTGCACCCGGCTGTGACGGGCCCGGTCCGAGAGGGCACCGCGCAGAGCGGCCGCCTTCATCTTCTTCGGGGTCCGCTGCGAGTAGTCACGCGGGACGGGGCCGTGCACGACGCCACCGCCGGCGAACTGCGGCGCGCGGGTCGAGCCCTGGCGGGCGCGGCCGGTGCCCTTCTGGCGGTACGGCTTCTTGCCACCGCCGCGGACCTCGCCGCGGGTCTTGGTCTTGTGCGTGCCCTGTCGGGCAGCGGCCAGCTGCGCGACGACGACCTGGTGGATCAGCGGAACGCTGACCTGCACGTCGAAGATCTCCGAGGGGAGGTCGACGGTCCCGGTCTTGTCGCCGGCCGGCGAAAGGATGTCAATGGTGCTCATCGGTTACCTCAGGCCCCCTTGGCCGCTGTACGGACCAGGACGAGGCCGCCGTTCGGACCGGGGACTGCGCCCTTGATGAGCAGCAGGCCCTTCTCCGCGTCAACGGCATGGACGGTCAGGTTCTGGGTGGTGACCCGCTCGTTGCCCATGCGGCCGGCCATCCTCGTGCCCTTGAAGACACGGCCGGGGGTGGCGCAGCCGCCGATGGCGCCGGGCTTGCGGTGCACGCGGTGCGCACCGTGCGAAGCCTTGCCGCCGCGGAAGCCGTGGCGCTTCATGCCACCGGCGAAGCCCTTGCCCTTGGACTTACCGGTCACGTCCACCTTGCCGCCCGACTCGAAGGTGTCGGCGGTGATCTCCTGGCCGAGGGTGTACTCGCTGGCGTCAGCGGTACGCAGCTCGACGAGGTGGCGGCGGGGAGTGACGTCGGCCTTGGCGAAGTGGCCCTTGAGGGGCTTGTTCACCTTGCGCGGGTCGATCTCGCCGAAGGCGATCTGAACGGCTTCGTAGCCGTCCTTGTCTGCGGTGCGGACCTGGGTCACGACATTGGGCCCGGCCTTGACGACGGTCACGGGAACGACGCGGTTCTTGTCGTCCCAGACCTGGGTCATGCCGAGCTTCTCGCCCAGGACTCCCTTGATCTGCTTAGCCATCTTCTTCCCGCACCCCTCAGAGCTTGATCTCGATGTCGACGCCGGCCGGGAGGTCCAGGCGCATCAGCGAGTCAACGGTCTTGGGCGTCGGGTCGAGGATGTCGATCAGACGCTTGTGGGTGCGCATCTCGAAGTGCTCGCGCGCGTCCTTGTACTTGTGCGGCGACTTGATGACGCAGTACACGTTCTTCTCTGTGGGCAGCGGCACCGGGCCCGCGACCGACGCTCCAGTGCGGGTCACCGTCTCGACGATCTTCTTCGCCGAGTTGTCGATGACCTCGTGGTCGTAGGCCTTGAGCCGGATGCGGATCTTCTGTCCCGCCATGGCTACTTCGTAGTCCTGTCTCTCGTAACGCTCTGGAACCCGTGGGTTCTGTCCTCCGATCGACCCGTCCGACCCACGCGGTCGGGCGTGTCGGCTTCCTTCCGGCAGCGAGCCGCGACGAATCGCGGTGTGTTCCCTGCGAGAGGAAGAACCGGGGGTACAGACCCACCAGGTGCCTGGCTGGAAGCCCCTCCTGCACTTCCCGGAAGATTCCCGTACTTCCGCTCCTGATAAGGAGCGACGAATACTCTGGGACTCGCTTCCAGTCCTCCCGGCGGGAGGCGCACAGCATCGGCACTCAACCGAGCAACCTGCACAGTGTGCCATAAGGCGTTTGGCTCATGCCAATCGAGCCCACAGCGGCCGACAGGCCCGTGTTCACGGCTTTCGATGGATTCCACCGGGCGAATCCCCGTGTGGCGTTCAGCACTTCGAGTGCGCTGTCTCCGCGTTCCGAGGCGCCCGGATCCACACAGTGAGCAACCGGCAACACCTGCTGAGGAGTCGCCGATGAGTTTCCCGGGCGCCGCAGGCCAGAGCGCTATTGCCTAGCTCACCGTCGAGGCCGGAACGGCCAGCGGGCTCCTCACCGAGTCACTGCCCGGTACCGGCTCACCGGCGTCCGCACCCAGTCCGACGATCCGGTTGTCCGCGTCGACGTGCACGACGGCGGGCCGCAGTGATCGCGCCTCCGCGTCGTCGACCTGCGCGTAGCTGATGAGGATGACCAGATCACCGGGGTGAACCAGGTGCGCCGCGGCTCCGTTGACACCGATCACACCGGAGCCGCGCTCGCCCTCGATCACGTACGTCTCCAGCCGCGAGCCGTTCGTGATGTCGACGATGTGGACGAGCTCACCCGCCAACAGGTCGGCGGCGTCCATGAGTTCGGCGTCGACGGTGACGGATCCCACGTAGTGCAGGTCCGCCTGTGTCACCGTCGCACGGTGGATCTTGGATTTGAACATGGTGCGCAGCATGAAGTCGCTCCAGGAGAGAGTGGGTCGCGCCCCCGTGGCAGAGGTGCGCGCCGGCTCGTCCATCGTAGACGGGCAACGAAGAGGGCCCGCACGACCGGAGTCGTACGGGCCCTCTCCCCCAGCATCGATGGCCGGGAACGCTAGTGCGTCGAGGTCACTTGTTGATCTTGGTGACCTGGCCGGCGCCCACCGTACGGCCACCCTCACGGATGGCGAACTTCAGGCCCTCTTCCATGGCGACGGGCTGGATGAGCTGGACGCTCATCTCGGTGTTGTCGCCCGGCATGACCATCTCGGTGCCCTCGGGGAGGGTCACGACGCCGGTCACGTCCGTGGTGCGGAAGTAGAACTGCGGACGGTAGTTGTTGAAGAAGGGGGTGTGACGGCCACCCTCGTCCTTCGACAGGATGTACGCCTGCGCCTCGAACTCGGTGTGCGGCGTGACCGAACCCGGCTTGATGATGACCTGGCCGCGCTCGACGTCCTCGCGCTTGATGCCACGGAGGAGCAGACCGACGTTCTCACCGGCCTGGCCCTCGTCGAGGAGCTTGCGGAACATCTCGATGCCGGTGACGGTCGTCGAGGTCTTGGTCTCCTTGATGCCGATGATGTCGACATTCTCGTTGACCTTCAGCACACCGCGCTCGATACGGCCGGTGACGACCGTGCCGCGACCGGTGATCGTGAAGACGTCCTCGATCGGCATCAGGAACGGCTTCTCGACGTCACGCTCGGGCTGCGGGATCGCGCCGTCGACGGCGTCCATCAGCTTGACGACGGAGTCGGCCCACTCGGCGTCGCCCTCAAGGGCCTTGAGCGCCGAGACCTTGACGACGGGGACGTCGTCACCCGGGAACTCGTACTCCGAGAGCAGCTCACGGACCTCGAGCTCGACGAGCTCCATGATCTCCTCGTCGTCCACCATGTCCGCCTTGTTGAGGGCGACCACGATGTAGGGAACGCCGACCTGGCGGGCCAGGAGGACGTGCTCCTTGGTCTGCGGCATCGGGCCGTCGGTGGCGGCGACCACGAGGATGGCACCGTCCATCTGGGCGGCACCGGTGATCATGTTCTTGATGTAGTCCGCGTGACCCGGGCAGTCCACGTGCGCGTAGTGACGGTTCTCCGTCTGGTACTCGACGTGCGCGATGGAGATGGTGATACCGCGCTGGCGCTCTTCCGGCGCCTTGTCGATGTTCTCGAACGCGGAAGCCTCGTTCAGCTCCGGGTACTTGTCGTGCAGCACCTTGGTGATCGCCGCGGTAAGAGTCGTCTTACCGTGGTCGATGTGACCGATGGTGCCGATGTTGACGTGCGGCTTAGTCCGCTCGAACTTCGCCTTCGCCACTGGGGTCCTCCTGTGGACTGGTGCTGTACACCCTCCACATTCTGCGGAGGGGTTCAGGTGGTCGTTATGAACTGGCCAGGACCCCGAGGGGGTTGCCCTTGACCGGTTCCCTGGGGGGCTGGCGGCCGGGACCCCGGCACAGCCGCCGGACGAGCCGTACGGTCTGTGCCGGAGTGCCCCGAATGCCTTTGCTCCAGCCTAATGGGTGAGGAACGTCGAGTTACTCGCCCTTGGCCTTCGCGATGATCTCCTCTGCGACGCTCCGCGGAACCTCGGCGTAGGAGTCGAACTGCATGGAGTAGTTGGCGCGGCCGGAGGTCTTGCTGCGCAAGTCGCCGACGTAACCGAACATCTCCGACAGCGGGACCAGGCCGGTGACGAGCTTGGCGCCACTCCTGTCGTCCATGGACTGAACCTGGCCACGGCGGGAGTTGATGTCGCCGATCACGTCGCCCATGTACTCCTCGGGCGTGGTGACTTCGACCTTCATCATGGGCTCCAGCAGGGCCGGGCTCGCCTTCCGGGCGGCATCCTTGAACGCCATGGAACCGGCGATCTTGAACGCCATCTCGGAGGAGTCGACGTCGTGGAAGGCACCGTCGAGCAGCGTCACGCGGACGCCGGTCAGCGGGTAGCCCGCCAGCACACCGAACTCCATGGCCTCCTGGCAGCCGGCATCCACGGACGGGATGTACTCCCTGGGGATGCGGCCACCGGTGACCTGGTTGACGAACTCGTATCCGTCACCCTCGAGCGGCTCGACAGCGATCTGCACCTTCGCGAACTGACCGGAACCACCGGTCTGCTTCTTGTGGGTGTAGTCCACCTTGTCGACCGGCTTGCGCAGCGACTCGCGGTACGCCACCTGCGGCTTGCCGACGTTGGCCTCGACCTTGAACTCGCGCTTCATGCGGTCGACCAGCACGTCCAAGTGCAGCTCGCCCATGCCCGCGATGATCGTCTGGCCGGTCTCCTCGTCGGTCTTGACCTGGAAGGACGGGTCCTCCTCGGCCAGCCGCTGGATCGCGACGCCCAGCTTCTCCTGGTCGCCCTTCGACTTCGGCTCGATGGCGACCTCGATCACCGGAGCCGGGAACTCCATCGACTCCAGGATCACCGGGTTGCTCGCGTCGCAGAGGGTCTCGCCGGTGGTGGTCTGCTTGAGACCCATGACGGCGACGATGTCGCCGGCACCCACCGACTCGATCTCCTCACGCTTGTTCGCGTGCATCCGGTAGATCTTGCCGATGCGCTCCTTCTTGCCCTTCACCGAGTTCATCACCTGCGAGCCGGTGGTCAGCTTGCCGGAGTAGACACGGATGAAGGTCAGCTTGCCGAGGTGCGGGTCGCTCGCGATCTTGAAAGCGAGCGCCGACATCGGCTCCTCCTCGGACGGCTTCCGCGTCAGGACCTCTTCCGAGTCCTTGACGGAGTGGCCTTCGATGGCCTCGACGTCCAGCGGGGAGGGAAGGTAGCGGGCGATCGCGTCGAGCAGGGGCTGCACGCCCTTGTTCTTGAACGCGGTGCCGCAGAACACCGGGGTGACCGTGATCGTGCCCTCGGCGCCGGTGGAGGCGAGAGTGATGCGGCGGATCGCCGTGTAGAGCTGCTCCTCGGTGGGCTCCTGGCCCTCCAGGTACAGCTCCATCATCTCCTCGTCGTTCTCCGCGACGGCCTCGAGCAGCTTGCCGCGCCACTCGTCGGCGGCCTCGAGGTGCGTGGCCGGGATGTCGACGGTGTCGTACATCTCGCCCATCTTCGCCTCGGGCGACCAGACCATCGCCTTCATGCTGACGAGGTCGACGACGCCCTTGAAGTCCGCCTCGGTCCCGATCGGAAGCTGCATGACCAGCGGCACCGCGCCGAGGCGGTCCACGATCATGTCGACGCAGCGGTGGAACTCCGCGCCGGTCCGGTCGAGCTTGTTGACGAAGCAGATACGCGGCACGCCGTACCGGTCCGCCTGCCGCCAGACGGTCTCGGACTGCGGCTCGACGCCGGCCACGCCGTCGAACACCGTCACCGCACCGTCGAGCACACGCAGCGCACGCTCCACCTCGACGGTGAAGTCGACGTGCCCCGGGGTGTCGATGATGTTGATGGTGTAGTCGACGTCGTTGAGCGGCCAGTGAGTGGTCGTCGCGGCAGACGTGATCGTGATGCCGCGCTCCTGCTCCTGGGCCATCCAGTCCATCGTGGCGGCGCCGTCGTGGACCTCACCGATCTTGTAGCTGCGACCGGTGTAGAACAGGATCCGCTCGGTGGTCGTCGTCTTGCCCGCGTCGATGTGGGCCATGATCCCGATGTTCCGGACCTTGGCCAGGTCAAGTGAAGTGGTAGCCATAAGGCTTCAGTCTTCTCTCGGTCTCGATGGGGTCTGCGACTACCAGCGGTAGTGCGCGAAGGCCTTGTTGGACTCGGCCATCTTGTGGGTGTCCTCGCGCTTCTTCACTGCTGCGCCGAGGCCGTTGGAGGCGTCGAGCAGCTCGTTCAGCAGGCGCTCGGTCATGGTCTTCTCACGGCGGGCGCGGGCGTAGCCCACGAGCCAGCGCAGCGCGAGAGTGGAGGCGCGGCCGGGCTTGACCTCGACCGGCACCTGGTAGGTGGCGCCACCGACACGACGGGACTTGACCTCGAGGGTCGGCTTGATGTTCTCCAGCGCGCGCTTCAGCGTGATGACCGGGTCGTTGCCCGTCTTCTCACGCAGGCCCTCCATGGCGCCGTAGACGATGCGCTCCGCGGTGGAACGCTTGCCGTTCAGCAGCACCTTGTTGATGAGGGAGGTCACCAGAGGAGTGCCGTACACCGGGTCGATGATGACCGGGCGCTTCGGGGCGGGGCCCTTACGAGGCATGCTTACTTCTCCTTCTTGGCGCCGTAGCGGCTGCGAGCCTGCTTGCGGTTCTTGACGCCCTGCGTGTCGAGGGAGCCGCGGATGATCTTGTAGCGAACACCCGGCAGGTCCTTCACACGGCCGCCGCGCACGAGCACGATGGAGTGCTCCTGCAGGTTGTGGCCCTCACCCGGAATGTAGGCCGTGACCTCGATCCCACTGGTCAGACGCACACGCGCGACCTTACGCAGGGCCGAGTTCGGCTTCTTCGGGGTGGTGGTGAAGACACGCGTGCAGACGCCACGACGCTGAGGGGAACCCTCAAGTGCGGGCGTCTTGTTCTTCTCGACCTTGTCCTGCCGGCCCTTCCGGACCAGCTGCTGGATCGTAGGCACAGTTTCTCCGGTTTCTGTGTGCCGTCTCGGTAAAACTAACCTGGGCCACATCCCCGACCCACGAGGTCGGGTGTGTCGGAGACTGCACGGTCTCGCGCTGAAACGAGGGACCTCTCAGGTGAAAGGCATGCAGATTCCGGTGCCGCCGACTCTTTTCCCGAGCGTCAGATCCGCTTACGGGAGCGCAGGGGGCACCCCAGGCACAAGGTCAGAGCGTACCTATCGCGTCGTCCCCGGTCAAAACAAGTATCCACGCAGCCGAAGTGCAGCTCGCAGGGGCCCTCAGCCCACGACGAACAGCATCAGCAGCGCGCCCAGTGCGATCCACAGCCAGCCGAGAACGAGCCCCACCGTCGCGGCGCCCTCGCCCTGCTCACCGGTACGCCTGATCTCGTTCCGCGCCTTGTGCCCGAGGATCACCGCGGGGATGGCCGAAAGCCCCCACACCAGCGGCGAGACGATCCCGCAGACCAGCGCCGCCGTCGCCGCGCCGTTCTGCGGCCTGTGCGGAGGAGCGTACGGGACGATCGGCTGCTGCTGCAGAGGCATCAGCTGCCCCTGCGGGTGCGGCTGGGGCCGTTGATAGGTGGGCGGCAGGGCGCTGGGGCCGTTGGGGACGTCCGCGGTGAGCTGCTGCAGCTCCTCGATCGTGCGCGCGGCCATGGCACGGCCGATGCGGTAGTCGTACTCGTCCTTCGTCAGCCTGCCCTCCGCGTAGGCGGCCTTGAGCACATCGCCCGCTCGGTCCCGGTCCGCGTTTCCCGCCAGCATCCGCACCACCCCCAGAACCTCATATTGCACAGAGGGCGGCCATCCCGGGTAGGGGTGACCGCCCTCTGTAGCAGAGCTATGACTTCGGCGCAGGCCGCCGGACCGGCTCAGGCGTTGTACGGCCCGTAGTCGTAGTCCTCGAGCGGAACGGCCTGGCCGGAGCCCGTACCGAACGGCGAGTAGTCGATGTCGTCGTAGCCGACGGCCGAGTACATCGCGGCCTTGGCCTCCTCGGTGGGCTCCACCCGGATGTTGCGGTAGCGGGACAGGCCCGTACCGGCCGGGATGAGCTTACCGATGATGACGTTCTCCTTGAGGCCGATCAGGGAGTCCGACTTGGCGTTGATCGCCGCGTCGGTGAGGACCCTGGTCGTCTCCTGGAAGGACGCCGCCGACAGCCACGACTCGGTGGCCAGCGAAGCCTTGGTGATACCCATCAGCTGCGGACGGCCGGAGGCGGGGTGGCCGCCTTCCTGCACGACCCGACGGTTCTCACCTTCGAACTTCGTGCGCTCCACCAGCTCGCCCGGCAGCAGCTCGGCGTCGCCGGACTCGATGATCGTCACGCGGCGCAGCATCTGCCGGATGATGATCTCGATGTGCTTGTCGTGGATCGACACGCCCTGCGAGTTGTAGACCTTCTGGACCTCGCCGACCAGGTGCACCTGGACCGCACGCTGGCCGAGGATGCGCAGCACGTCGTGCGGGTTGGTGGCACCCACCGTCAGCGCCTGGCCGACGCTCACGTGGTCGCCCTCGCCCACCATCAGACGTGCACGCTTCGACACGGCGTACGAGGTCTCGTCCGAGCCGTCGTCCGGGGTGACGACGACCTTCTTGGTCTTCTCCGTCTCCTCGATGCGGACCCGGCCGGCCGACTCGGAGATCGGCGCCACGCCCTTGGGCGTACGGGCCTCGAACAGCTCGACGACACGCGGCAGACCCTGCGTGATGTCGTCACCGGCCACACCACCGGTGTGGAAGGTACGCATCGTCAGCTGGGTGCCGGGCTCACCGATGGACTGGGCCGCGATGATGCCGACGGCCTCGCCGATGTCGACCAGCTTGCCGGTGGCCAGCGAACGCCCGTAGCACATGGCGCACGTGCCGACCGCCGACTCGCAGGTGAGGACCGAGCGGGTCTTGACCGTCTCCACGCCGTGCCGCACCAGCTCGTCGATGAGCACGTCGCCCAGGTCGGTGCCCGCCGGGGCCAGCACCTTGCCGTCGACGACGATGTCCTCGGCGAGGCAGCGCGCGTACACGCTCGTCTCGACGTCGTTCGCCTTGCGCAGCACGCCGTCGGCGCCCTTGGCCGCGATCTCCAGCTTGAGGCCGCGGTCGGTGCCGCAGTCCTCCTCGCGGATGATCACGTCCTGCGAGACGTCGACGAGGCGACGCGTCAGGTAGCCGGAGTCGGCGGTACGCAGAGCGGTGTCCGCGAGACCCTTACGGGCACCGTGCGTGGAGATGAAGTACTCCAGCACGGAGAGACCCTCACGGAACGACGCCTTGATGGGCCGCGGGATGGTCTCGTTCTTCGCGTTGGACACCAGACCGCGCATACCCGCGATCTGACGCATCTGCATCATGTTCCCTCGGGCGCCCGAGTCGACCATCATGAAGATCGGGTTCGTCTTCGGGAAGTTCTCGCTCATCGCCTCGGAGACCTCGTTGGTCGCCTTCGTCCAGATCGCGATGAGCTCCTGCGTGCGCTCGTCCTTGGTGATCAGACCGCGCTCGTACTGCTTCTGGACCTTCTCGTCCTGCGCCTCGTAACCGGCGATGATCTCCGGCTTGGCGTCGGGGACGACGACGTCCGAGATGGCGATGGTGACGCCCGAACGGGTCGCCCAGTAGTAACCGGCCGACTTCAGGTTGTCCAGCGCCGCGGCGACGGTCACCTTCGGGTAGCGCTCGGCCAGATCGTTGACGATCTGCGAGAGCTCCTTCTTGCCGACCGAGTACTCGACGTACGGGTACTCCTCGGGCAGCAGCTCGTTGAAGAGCGCGCGGCCCAGCGTCGTCCGCAGCCGGAAGCCGTCACCAGGCTGCCACTCGGGCTCGCCCTGCTCGGGCATCGGCGGCGTCCAGTCCGCCGGCGGCACGGAGCCGATCGGGAAGCGGATGTCGATCTCGGCCTGGAGCGAGAGCTCCCCGGCGTCGAAGGCCATGATCGCTTCGGCGGTGGAGTTGAACGACCTGCCGTCGCCGACCGTCTCGCGCTGCTCCTCGGTGGTGGTGAGGAAGAACAGCCCGAGCACCATGTCCTGCGTGGGCATGGTCACCGGACGGCCGTCGGCCGGCTTGAGGATGTTGTTCGAGGACAGCATCAGGATGCGGGCCTCGGCCTGCGCCTCCGCCGACAGCGGCAGGTGCACGGCCATCTGGTCACCGTCGAAGTCCGCGTTGAACGCGGTGCACACGAGCGGGTGGATCTGAATGGCCTTGCCCTCGACCAGCTGCGGCTCGAAGGCCTGGATGCCGAGACGGTGCAGGGTCGGTGCGCGGTTGAGCAGCACCGGGTGCTCCGCGATGACCTCTTCCAGCACGTCGTACACGACCGTGCGCCCGCGCTCGACCATGCGCTTGGCCGACTTGATGTTCTGCGCGTGGTTCAGGTCGACCAGGCGCTTCATCACGAACGGCTTGAACAGCTCCAGCGCCATCGCCTTCGGCAGACCGCACTGGTGCAGCTTGAGCTGCGGGCCGACGACGATCACGGAACGGGCCGAGTAGTCGACGCGCTTACCGAGCAGGTTCTGACGGAAGCGGCCCTGCTTGCCCTTGAGCATGTCGGACAGCGACTTCAGCGGACGGTTGCCGGGGCCCGTGACCGGGCGGCCGCGGCGGCCGTTGTCGAAGAGCGCGTCGACGGCCTCCTGGAGCATCCGCTTCTCGTTGTTCACGATGATCTCGGGCGCACCGAGGTCGAGCAGACGCTTCAGACGGTTGTTCCGGTTGATGACGCGGCGGTAGAGGTCGTTCAGGTCGGAGGTCGCGAAACGGCCACCGTCCAGCTGGACCATCGGACGCAGGTCCGGCGGGATCACCGGCACGCAGTCGAGCACCATGCCCTTGGGGCTGTTGCTGGTCTGCAGGAAGGCGGAGACGACCTTGAGGCGCTTGAGCGCACGGGTCTTCTTCTGGCCCTTGCCGGTACGGATGATCTCGCGGAGGCGCTCCGCCTCCTCGTCCAGGTCGAACGTCTCCAGGCGCTTCTGCAGAGCAGCGGCGCCCATGGAGCCGTCGAAGTAGGTCCCGAAGCGGTCGCGCAGCTCGCGGTAGAGCAGCTCGTCGCCCTCCAGGTCCTGGACCTTCAGGTTCTTGAAGCGCGACCACACCTCGTCGAGACGGTCGATCTCGCGCTGCGCGCGGTCGCGGAGCTGCTTCATCTCGCGCTCGGCGCCCTCGCGCACCTTGCGGCGGACGTCCGCCTTGGCGCCCTCGGCCTCGAGCTCGGCCAGGTCGGACTCCTGCTTCTTGGCCCGGGCCTCGAGGTCGGCGTCGCGGCGCTGCTCGATCTGCTGACGCTCGACGCCGACGTGCGCCTCCAGGGAGGGCAGGTCGCGCGTACGGCGCTCCTCGTCGACGTACGTGATCATGTACGCCGCGAAGTAGATGACCTTCTCCAGGTCCTTCGGGGCGAGGTCGAGCAGGTAGCCCAGACGGGACGGGACGCCCTTGAAGTACCAGATGTGCGTGACGGGCGCGGCCAGTTCGATGTGGCCCATCCGCTCACGGCGCACCTTGGCGCGGGTCACCTCGACGCCGCAGCGCTCACAGATGATGCCCTTGAAGCGGACGCGCTTGTACTTGCCGCAGTAGCACTCCCAGTCCCGGGTCGGACCGAAGATCTTCTCGCAGAAGAGTCCGTCCTTCTCGGGCTTGAGCGTGCGGTAGTTGATGGTCTCCGGCTTCTTGACCTCGCCGTGCGACCACTGACGGATGTCGTCGGCGGTGGCGAGGCCGATCCGCAGTTCGTCGAAGAAGTTGACGTCGAGCACTCTCGTCAATCCCTCTCAGGGTTGTGTCGATGAATGGTCTGAACGGGGTTTGGAGGCCGGAGCCTCCAGGCCCCCAGGGCCGAGGGGGAGGCCGGAACGCCTGGTGGTCGCGTTCCGGCCAAGCCCGTCAGACCTCTTCGACGCTGCTCGGCTCACGCCGGGACAGGTCGATACCGAGCTCCTCCGCCGCGCGGAAGACGTCCTCGTCGGTGTCACGCATCTCGATGGACATGCCGTCCGAGGACAGCACCTCCACGTTGAGGCAGAGCGACTGCATCTCCTTGATGAGCACCTTGAACGACTCAGGAATGCCCGGCTCGGGGATGTTCTCGCCCTTGACGATGGCTTCGTAGACCTTCACCCGGCCGGTGACGTCGTCGGACTTGATGGTGAGCAGCTCCTGCAGCGCGTACGCGGCGCCGTACGCCTCCAGGGCCCACACCTCCATCTCACCGAAGCGCTGGCCACCGAACTGGGCCTTACCGCCCAGCGGCTGCTGGGTGATCATGCTGTACGGGCCGGTCGAGCGGGCGTGCAGCTTGTCGTCGACCAGGTGGTGCAGCTTGAGGATGTACATGTAGCCGACGGAGATCGGGTCCGGGAAAGGCTCGCCGGAACGGCCGTCGAACAGGTGGGCCTTACCGGAGGGCAGCACCATCCGGTCGCCGTCGCGGTTCGGGACCGTGGCCTGGAACAGGCCGGTGATCTCGTCCTCGCGCGCACCGTCGAAGACCGGTGTGGCGACGTTCGTGCCCGGCTCGACGTCGTCCGCGCCGATCTGCTGCAGACGGCGCGCCCACTCCTCGTCGATGCCCGCAACGTTCCAGCCCTGGGAGGCGAGCCAGCCCAGGTGGATCTCCAGCACCTGTCCCGGGTTCATCCGGGACGGGACGCCGAGCGGGTTGAGGATGACGTCGACGGGGGTGCCGTCCTCGAGGAACGGCATGTCCTCGACCGGAAGGATCTTGGAGATGACGCCCTTGTTGCCGTGACGGCCTGCGAGCTTGTCACCGTCGGTGATCTTGCGCTTCTGGGCCACGTAGACGCGCACCAGCTGGTTCACGCCCGGGGGAAGCTCGTCCCCCTCCTCGCGGTCGAAGACGCGGACGCCGATGACCTTGCCGGTCTCGCCGTGCGGCACCTTCAGGGAGGTGTCACGGACCTCGCGGGCCTTCTCACCGAAGATCGCGCGGAGAAGGCGCTCCTCCGGGGTCAGCTCGGTCTCACCCTTCGGGGTGACCTTGCCGACCAGGATGTCGCCGGCCTCGACCTCGGCGCCGATGCGGATGATGCCGCGCTCGTCCAGGTCGGCCAGGACCTCCTCGGAGACGTTCGGGATATCCCGGGTGATCTCCTCGGGGCCCAGCTTGGTGTCGCGGGCGTCGACCTCGTGCTCCTCGATGTGGATCGAGGAGAGGACGTCGTCCTGCACCAGGCGCTGGCTGAGGATGATCGCGTCCTCGTAGTTGTAGCCCTCCCACGGCATGAACGCGACCAGCAGGTTCTTGCCGAGCGCCAGCTCGCCCTCGTCGGTGGACGGGCCGTCTGCCAGCACCTGTCCCTCGACGACGCGGGCGCCCTCGTCCACGAGCACCTTCTGGTTGAAGGAGGTGCCCTGGTTGGAGCGGGTGAACTTGGCGACGCGGTACGTGGTGTACGTGCCGTCGTCGTTGGTCACCGTGACGTAGTCGGCGGAGACCTCCTGGACGACGCCGTCCTTATCGGCCTTGATGACGTCACCGGCGTCGACCGCGCAGCGGTACTCCATGCCGGTGCCGACCAGCGGCGACTCGGTCTTGATGAGCGGCACGGCCTGCCGCATCATGTTCGACCCCATGAGCGCGCGGTTGGCGTCGTCGTGCTCGAGGAAGGGGATCATGGCGGTCGCGACCGACACCATCTGGCGCGGCGAGACGTCCATGTAGTCCACGTCGTCACCGGGGATCAGGTCGACCTCGCCGCCGCGGCGGCGGATCAGGACGCGGTCCTCGGCGAACCGCATCTCCTCGGTGAGCGGCGCGTTCGCCTGGGCGATGACGAAGCGGTCCTCCTCGTCGGCCGTCAGGTAGTGCACCTCGTCGGTGACGACGCCGTCGACGACCTTCCGGTACGGGGTCTCGACGAAGCCGAACGCGTTGACCCGGCCGTACGAGGCGAGCGAACCCATCAGACCGATGTTCGGGCCTTCGGGCGTCTCGATCGGGCACATGCGGCCGTAGTGCGAGGGGTGCACGTCACGGACCTCGAAGCCGGCCCGCTCACGGCTCAGACCACCCGGGCCGAGCGCGTTGAGACGGCGCTTGTGGGTGAGCCCGGAGATCGGGTTCGTCTGGTCCATGAACTGCGACAGCTGGCTGGTGCCGAAGAACTCCTTGATGGAGGCGACGACCGGCCGGATGTTGATCAGCGTCTGCGGCGTGATCGCTTCGACGTCCTGAGTGGTCATCCGCTCACGGACGACGCGCTCCATACGGGCGAGGCCGGTACGGACCTGGTTCTGGATGAGCTCGCCGACGTTGCGCAGGCGGCGGTTGCCGAAGTGGTCGATGTCGTCGGTCTCGATGACGATGTGGTCGCCCTCGGCCGACGTCGACTCCGTCTCGCCCGCGTGCAGCTTCACCAGGTACTTGATCGTGGCGATGATGTCGGCGGTGGTGAGCACGCCGGAGTCCAGCGACTCGTGCCCGCCGAGCTTCTTGTTGATCTTGTACCGGCCGACCTTGGCCAGGTCGTACCGCTTCGGGTTGAAGTACAGGTTCTCGAGCAGCGTCTGCGCGGCCTCACGCGTCGGGGGCTCGCCCGGACGCAGCTTGCGGTAGATGTCGAGAAGCGCGTCGTCCTGGCCCTGGGTGTGGTCCTTCTCCAGGGTGGCCCGCATCGACTCGTACTGGCCGAACTCCTCGAGGATCTGCTCGTTCGTCCAGCCGAGGGCCTTGAGCAGCACGGTCACGGACTGCTTGCGCTTGCGGTCGATGCGCACACCGACCATGTCGCGCTTGTCGACCTCCATCTCCAGCCAGGCACCCCGGGAAGGAATGATCTTGGCGGAGTAGATGTCCTTGTCGGACGTCTTGTCGATGGAGCTGTCGAAGTAAGCACCCGGCGAGCGGACGAGCTGCGTGACGACGACACGCTCGGTGCCGTTGATCACGAAGGTGCCCTTGCCGGTCATGAGCGGGAAGTCGCCCATGAAGACCGTCTGGGACTTGATCTCACCGGTCTCGTTGTTGGTGAATTCAGCGGTGACGAAGAGCGGAGCGGCGTAAGTGAAGTCACGCTCCTTGCACTCGTCGATCGAGTTCTTCGGCGGCTCGAAACGGTGGTCGCGGAACGTCAGCGACATCGACCCGGAGAAGTCCTCGATCGGGGAGATCTCCTCGAAAATCTCCTCCAGACCGGACTTGGTCGGGACGTCGTTTCCGCTTTCCAGCGCCGCCTCGACCCGGGACTTCCAGGCTTCGTTACCGAGCAGCCAGTCAAAACTCTCGGTCTGGAGCGCGAGGAGGTTCGGAACCTCGAGGGGCTCCTTGATCTTTGCAAAAGAGATACGCAGCGGGGCGGTGCTGGCGCCGTTGTTCGAATTGGCAGTCGAGGCAGTGCGCGAGGCGGCCAAGAGGGGGTCCTTCCGAGGGCTCGGACTCTCTACGCGCATACCGGTGGCCCCTGGTGACGGGCAGGGAGCAGCTAACAGGCAGCGCAAAGGGTCAGTGTAGCCACAAGGCCCACTGATGTCCAGAGCAGATTTCCGGGGACCGGGTAACTTCCCGGTCTCCGCCTCCAGCCGGTGGCAATCTCTCCTCCGGGGGGACCCCGTCCCTCGTTCCCTCCGGGAGGGCCCCCTAGTTGTTCATCTCCGCCGCGGCCCGTCCCGACGGCCTCGGATCGTCGGGGCGGAACGTGCTTGCCGCAACACTTCCCGCTTCGCCTTCGATCCATGCCTCGGAACACAGATCGATGTGTGGCGCGTCCCAGAGAATCGCGCGCCGAGTGCGGTTCGTCAAGGGCCCCACGAGCCCGAAGATCACCATACCCGCCCGTTCCGGGAGGCCCGCGAGCCTTCCAGGGACGCCGAAGGGCGACCACCCGGCTGGGTGATCGCCCCTGGCTGGAGAGTCATACGACTCGGCAGGTCACTTGACCTCGACGGAGGCGCCGGCGCCCTCGAGGGACTCCTTGGCCTTCTCGGCGGCGTCCTTGGCGACCTTCTCGAGGACCGGCTTCGGGGTGCCGTCCACGAGCTCCTTGGCCTCCTTCAGACCCAGCGAGGTCAGCTCACGCACGACCTTGATGACCTGGATCTTCTTGTCGCCGGCACCGGTGAGGATGACGTCGAACTCGTCCTGCTCCTCGGCGGCGGCGGCATCGCCACCACCCTGACCCGGAGCGGCGACGGCGACGGCGGCCGGAGCGGCGGCCTCGACGTCGAACTTCTCCTCGAACTTCTTCACGAACTCGGAGAGCTCGAGGAGGGTCATCTCGCTGAACTGCTCGAGCAGCTCGTCCTGGCTGAGCTTCGCCATGATGGCGGTCCTTCCACTAGTTCGGCTGGTGCCGTGTGTATGTATCGGCGGGCTTTCGGCCCGCTGCGGCCGGACGCGGTTGCCTACCCGGCCTCGACGGGAGCCGAATTACTCGGCACCGCCCTGCTCGACCTTGCTGCGCAGCGCGTCCGCGGTGCGGGCGAACTTCGTCAGCGGAGCCTCGAAGGTGGCCGCGGCCTTCGCCATGGACGCCTTCATGCCCCCGGCCAGCTTGGCGAGCAGCACCTCGCGGGATTCGAGCGCCGCGAGCTTGTTGAGGTCGTCGGCGCTGTACAGCGCGCCGTCGACGATCCCGCCCTTGATGACCAGGGCGGGGTTGTCCTTGGCGAAGTCACGGAGACCCTTCGCCGCCGCGACCGGGTCACCGGTGACGAAGGCGACGGCCGACGAGCCCTGGAAGAACTCGTCGAGCTCGTTGATCCCGGCCTCGTTCGCCGCGATCTTGGTCAGCGTGTTCTTCACCACGCGGTACTGGGCGTTCTCACCGAGCGAGCGGCGCAGCTCCTTGAGCTGAGCCACCGAAAGCCCGGTGTACGCGGTGACCACTGCGGCGTTGGAGTCACGGAACTTGTTCGTGATCTCCTCAACGGCGGCGATCTTGTCGGGAGCGACCTGGTCCCTCGCCATGAGCCTCGGCCTCCTTCCGGGTGATGAGGACCGCTCGGAAGGGGCTGGAACGACGAAACGCCCCAGCGCAGGCGCATGGGGCGTGGCTCGACCATGGCGACGTGCATGCCACGGGAGCTTCCTCATTCACCTACGCGGGTCGTCCGCAGCTAGCGGATCCTTCGGTCACCGTGCTCCCGATTGAGCAAGATGACGACCAGCGGTCTTTGGCTTCGTATGAGATTACGCGAACGTCCCGCCAGCTCCAAATCCGCTGCCGGGCCGCCCGCGTACTGCTTCTGCCTGCCGGGACTCCCCGGCCCGTGTCAGCTCCCCGAGCCGAGCACGTCCTCGAAGGAGAGCGTGTCGGACGCCGCCGGAGGCTCGACGTCGACCTCGGTGCCGTAGTCCGAGTAGTAGGCCGTCGAGTCCAGGTCGCCGTTCGTGCCCTTGGCCGTTTCCTGCTTCTTCACGAGCAGGTCGTCACCGTCGATCCACAGGTCGACCGTCTGGGTCTTGAAACCCTGCTGCTTCAGCTGGTCGGACAGCTGGTCCAGCTCCTTCTCGGTCAACTTCTTGGACTGCATCCGCGCCAGCTCGTCGACCTTGAGCGTGCCGCGGTAGTGGTCGGTCTCCTTGCCCTTGACCTTCTCGGCCCCGATCTTCTTCACCTTGCCGCTGGCCAGCAGCAGCTCCACGGAGCGGGCGGGGTTGTTGTTCTGCATCTGGTCCTTGATGAGCGCGCCCGACGGTCCCGCCTGCTCGGCGAGCTTGTCGTAGTCGTACTTCAGCCAGTGCTTGCCCTTGCCCGCCGTGGACGCGAAGTCGTCGCCCATGTTGAGGTACATGGCGTCCTCGGTGTACTTCGCCGGCATGGGCTTGCCGCTCGTCGGCAGCTTCTTGGCCGCGGCGCCCTGCTGCGTGACCGTCATCTCGGCGGTGGTGCCGCCGCCAGACCAGTCGAGCGCGCCCTCCGACTTCGTGGACATCTCGCCCTGCGGCGTGTGCTGCGTCTGCTCGGACTCGACCTTGGCCGAATCCTGCTCATCGGTGTTCTTCGACGCCTGCTTCAGCTCGGCGAGCACCGCCTGGGCCGGCGAGAGGTCGTCCTTGTCCGACCCGCCGCCTCCGGCGCTGTCGGAGCCGCCGCAGGCCGTGAGCCCGGCCATCAGAGCAACTGAGGCCGCAGCAGCGGCGATTCGAGCCTGACGCATCAGATCCCCCTGGTGTGAACTTGCACTGTCGGCGCACGAGCCTATCCCGCCCGTAGTCAGGACGTACAACGCCACTGGGCCCTGTCCTCCGCGGAGGACAGGGCCCAGTGGGTTCGGATCACGCCCGTGGCGCCGAGCTCGGCTCAGACGGCGGCCGGGTCCTCCTCGGTGAGGAGGTTGCGGGTGCGGTTGGGGTCGACCGGGATGCCGGGGCCCATCGTCGTGGTGATGGAGGCCTTCTTGACGTAACGGCCCTTGGCGGCCGACGGCTTCAGCCGCTGCACCTCTTCGAGGGCCGCGGCGTAGTTCTCGACGAGCTGCGTGTCGTCGAAGGAGGCCTTGCCGATGATGAAGTGGAGGTTCGAGTGCTTGTCCACCCGGAACTCGATCTTGCCGCCCTTGATGTCGTTGACAGCCTTCGTGACATCCGGGGTGACGGTTCCGGTCTTCGGGTTCGGCATGAGACCACGCGGACCGAGCACGCGGCCGAGGCGGCCGACCTTGCCCATCAGGTCCGGCGTGGCGACGACGGCGTCGAAGTCCAGACGGCCTTTGGCGACCTCGTCGATCAACTCGTCGGCGCCGACGATGTCGGCGCCGGCGGCCTCCGCGGCGGCTGCACGGTCACCGGTCGCGAAGACCAGGACCCGGGCGGTCTTGCCGGTGCCGTGCGGCAGGTTCACGGTGCCGCGGACCATCTGGTCGGCCTTGCGCGGGTCGACGCCCAGACGCATGGCCACCTCGACGGTCGCATCGAACTTCTTCGTGGAGGTCTCCTTGGCGAGACGGACGGCCTCGAGCGGGGCGTAGAGACGCTCCCGGTCGATCTTCGCGTCCGCTTCGCGGAAGTACTTGCTGCGCTTCACTTCTGCTCCTGACAGTGGCGTCGTGCGGCGCTCGCCTCACGACGGGTACGGAGTCGTGGTCCGGGCCTGCGCGGGCCCTCCCACAGGTCTGGGGCCGGTCAGCCCTCGACCGTCACGCCCATCGAACGAGCGGTACCGGCGATGATCTTCTCCGCCTGGTCCAGGTCGTTGGCGTTCAGGTCGGGCATCTTCGTGGTGGCGATCTCGCGCACCTGGTCACGGGTGATCTTGGCGACCTTGGTGGTGTGCGGGGTGCCGGAGCCCTTGTCCACGCCCGCGGCCTTCAGGATCATCTTCGACGCCGGCGGCGTCTTCGTGATGAACGTGAAGGAGCGGTCCTCGTAGACCGTGATCTCCACGGGGATGACCCAGCCGCGCTGCGACTCGGTCGCCGCGTTGTAGGCCTTGCAGAACTCCATGATGTTGACGCCGTGCTGACCCAGCGCCGGGCCAACCGGCGGGGCCGGGTTGGCGGCGCCGGCCTGGATCTGGAGCTTGATCAGCCCCGCGACCTTCTTCTTCTTGGGAGGCATGCTCTCTCCGGGTCTTTAGTGAGAGGTGATTCGCCTCCATCCGTCATCCGCATGGAGGCATACCGCACCACGATAGCCCGTACCGTGGTGCGCACTGAAACCGGCAGCTCAGACGGCCAGGAGGCCGCACAGGAGCTGCCGGAAGCGGTCGGTGCGACTCAGTTCTTCTGGATCTGGTCGAAGCTGAGCTCGACCGGGGTCTCGCGGCCGAAGATCTCGACGAGGCCCTTGACCTTCTTCGAGTCCGCGTTGATCTCGTTGATCGTCGCCTGCAGCGTCGCGAACGGACCGTCCGTGACCGTGACGGAGTCGCCCACCTCGAAGTCCAGCACCTGGACCTCGACCTTCCGGCCCGGGCCGCCCGCCGGCTTGCCCTCCTCGTCGGCCGCGGCGGCCTTGGCGGCCTTCTCCTCGGCTTCGGGGGCGAGCATCTTGACGATCTCGTCGAGGGTCAGCGGGTACGGGTCGTAGGCGTTGCCGACGAAACCGGTGACACCGGGGGTGTTGCGTACGACGCCCCAGGACTCGTTCGTGAGGTCCATCCGAACGAGGACGTAGCCCGGAAGCTTGTTCTGCCGGACGGTGCGGCGGTCGCCGTTCTTGATCTGGACGACCTCTTCCTGCGGCACCTCTGCCTGGAAGATGTAGTCCTCGACGTTCAGGGAGACGGCGCGCTGCTCGAGGTTCGTCTTCACGCGGTTCTCGTAGCCCGCGTAGGTGTGGATCACGTACCACTCGCCGGGAAGATGGCGCAGCTCGTCGCGGAGTTCCGCGACGGGGTCGGCGATCTCGGCCTCCTCGGCCTCGCCCTCGGCCGCCGCGCCCTCCTCGGCGGACCCGGCCTCGTCGGCCTCGTCCTTCTCGAGATCGGCTGCGGCCTCTTCCACGCCCGCTCCGGCTACGCCGGCGTCCGCCTGGTCCGCGCTGTCGTCCGCCGCCTCGACGATGTCGCGCGCGGTGTCGTCGCCCTCTGCAGGCTCGACGGCATCGTTCAGGTTCGGATCAGACACGTGGCTGCTTCTTCCTGGCTTCGTGGATTCCAACGTACGGAAAGCGCCGCGCAGCGGGGCCTGGCGGGCTCAGCCGAAAACGTACTTGATGGCCTCGGTGAACCCGTAGTCAATCACGCTCACGAAACCGATGATGATGACCACGAAGACGATCACCACGGAGGTGTACGTCGTCAGCTGCTGCCGGGTGGGCCAGACGACCTTGCGGAGTTCGGCGACGATCTGCCGGTAGAACAGAGCGAGGCGGCCCAGGGGGCCCTTCTTTCCACGCTTGCCCCCGCGACGGGGCCTGTCGCCCTCCGACGAGCCGCCGGGCTCGGGGACCTCGGTGGTATCCGTGATCTCCGTCACTCGTCCTCACCTGATCCGGGTCGTTGCCATGCGGCGTCCGGCCCGGCCACACGGCGGTGCAATTCAGTACGTACGCGCACACACGCCCTTTTGACGGTGTGTGGAGCAGGGCCGGAGGGACTCGAACCCCCAACCGCTGGTTTTGGAGACCAGTGCTCTTCCAATTGAGCTACGACCCTTTGCGATTCCCCAACTTACCGCATCGGAACGACTGCTCGGTGTTCGCGAGCCGAGAGGCGGTCGGGGCCAACGACGTAGGAGTGTACGTCCTCCACGGCCGGGCGTCGAACACGTAATGCTGCACACACAGCGCCGTCCCCGGTGCCGGGGGCAGGGGGCGTCTGGGAACATGCCCCTATGAGCGCTGCAACGCCACCTGCACAGTCCCCTACCGAACGACGCGTCTCGGCCCGCATCGGGTCGATCTCCGAATCCGCGACGCTCGCCGTCGACGCGAAGGCGAAGGCCCTCAAGGCCTCCGGACGGCCGGTGATCGGCTTCGGCGCGGGAGAGCCGGACTTCCCGACGCCCGGATACATCGTGGACGCCGCGGCCGAGGCCTGCCGTGACACCAGGAACCACCGGTACACGCCCGCCGGGGGCCTGCCCGAGCTGAAGGCCGCGATCGCCGAGAAGACGCTGCGCGACTCCGGCTACGAGATCGAGCCGGCCCAGGTGCTGGTCACCAACGGCGGCAAGCAGGCCATCTACGAGTCCTTCGCTGCCCTCCTCGACCCGGGCGACGAGGTCATCGTGCCGGCGCCGTACTGGACGACGTACCCCGAGTCCATCCGGCTGGCCGGCGGCGTCCCGGTGCCCGTCGTGGCCGACGAGACCTCCAACTACCAGGTCACCGTGGAGCAGTTGGAGGCGGCCCGCACGGAACGTACGAAGATGGTCGTCTTCGTCTCGCCCTCCAACCCGACCGGCGCGGTGTATCCGCGGGCCGCGGTGGAAGCCGTGGGGCAGTGGGCCGTCGAGCACGGGCTGTGGGTGATGACGGACGAGATCTACGAGCATCTCGTCTACGGCGACGCGGAGTTCACTTCACTCCCCGCCGTCGTCCCCGCCCTGCGTGACAAGTGCGTCGTCGTCAACGGCGTGGCCAAGACCTACGCCATGACCGGCTGGCGCGTGGGCTGGATCGTCGGGCCGAAGGACGTGATCAAGGCGGCGGGGAACCTGCAGTCCCACGCCACCTCCAACGTGAGCAATGTCGCGCAGGTCGCCGCGCTCGCGGCCGTCTCCGGCGATCTGGAGGCGGTGTCCGCGATGCGCACGGCCTTCGACCGCCGGCGCCGCACCATCGTGCGCATGCTGAACGAGATCGACGGTCTCTTCTGCCCCGAGCCGGAGGGCGCCTTCTACGTGTACCCGTCCGTGAAGGGCCTGCTGGGCAAGGAGATCCGCGGCAGGCGGCCCGCCACCAGCGTGGAGCTCGCGGAGGTCGTCCTCGAGGAGGCGGAGGTCGCGGTGGTTCCCGGTGAGGCCTTCGGCACCCCGGGCTACCTGCGGCTGTCGTACGCGCTCGGCGACGAGGACCTGGCCGAGGGCGTCTCCCGCATGCAGAAGCTGCTCGGCGAGGCCCGCGACTGACGCGGCGGACGGCAGGCACATTCCGAGGACGGTCCTCCGGCGTCGCCGGGGGACCGTCCTCATGTTCGGGCAAGCGCTCGTTCAGGGATGTGCGGCTTCCGGGCCGAGTGCGCGTACGGCAAAATCTGCGGATGGCTGTCCGAGATCTGCACGCCCTCCCCAAGGCTCATCTGCACCTGCACTTCACCGGTTCGATGCGTTCCTCGACGCTGCTGGAGCTCGCCGACAAGTACGGCGTCCACCTTCCGGCGGCGCTCAGCGGCGGTGAGCCCCCGAAACTGCGGGCGACCGACGAACGCGGCTGGTTCCGGTTCCAGCGCCTCTACGACATCGCACGCTCCTGCCTGCGCTCGCCGGAGGACATCCACCGGCTCGTGCGCGAGGCCGCCGAGGAGGACGTGCGGGACGGGTCGCGGTGGCTTGAGATCCAGGTGGACCCGACGTCGTACGCGCCCAGGCTGGGCGGCCTGATCCCCGCCCTGGAGACGATCGTCGAGGCGGTCGACGCCGCCGTCCGCGAGACAGGGCTGGGCATGCGGATCGTGATCGCCGCGAACCGCATGAAGCACCCTCTGGACGCCCGTACGCTCGCCCGGCTCGCCGTGCGCTACCGGGACCGCGGCATCGTCGGTTTCGGGCTCTCCAACGACGAACGGCGCGGCTTCGCCCGGGACTTCGACCGCGCCTTCGCCATCGCGCGGGACGGCGGACTGCTCGCCGCACCGCACGGCGGCGAGCTGTCCGGCCCGAGCAGCGTCCGCGACTGCCTGGACGACCTGCACGCCTCGCGCCTGGGACACGGCGTGCGGGCGGCGGAGGACCCCCGGCTGATGGCGCAGCTGGCCGAACGGAACGTGACGTGCGAGGTCTGCCCCGCGTCGAACGTCGCGCTCGGGGTGTACGACAAGCTCCAGGACGTACCGCTGCGCAAGCTCTGGGACGCGGGGGTGCCGATGGCGCTGGGCGCCGACGACCCGCTGCTGTTCGGGTCGCGCCTCGCGGCGCAGTACGGCATCGCGCGGGACACCCACGGCTTCACGGACAGCGAACTGGCGGAGCTGGCACGGCAGTCGGTCCGCGCGGCGGCGATGCCGGACCGGGTCCGCGAGGAGGTGCTCAGCGACATCGACAAGTGGCTGGCCGCAGGCTGATCTGCGGCGTGCGGAGGCGGGGAGGCCATGTGCGGGCGGGCGCCGACGGAAGTCAGGGGGCGGATTGGTGCATCGCCCGGCGCCCCCGCGCACGCGGAGAGGCCGCCAGGGCACCCGGCATGAGGGGCCGCGTGCCGGGTGCCCGTCCGTTCACAACTCGCAGCCGACCGTGACCGGTTCGTTGACCAGCGTGACGCCGAAGGTCTCACGGACGCCGTCGCGTACCTCACGGGCCAGTGCCAGCAGATCGGCAGTCGTGGCGTCGCCCCGGTTGGTGAGCGCCAGGGTGTGCTTGGTGGAGATGCGGGCGCGGCCCTTTCCGTACCCCTTGCCGAACCCGGCACGGTCGATGAGCCAGGCCGCGGAGGTCTTCGTGCGCCCATCGTCAGCCGGGAAGGCGGGAGCGGCGACATCGCCGCCGAGGCGTTCCGCGACACGGGCCTTGAAGGCGGTGAACTCGGCTTCGTCCAGCACCGGGTTGGTGAAGAAGGACCCGGCGGACCAGGTGTCGTGGTCCTCGGGGTCGAGCACCATGCCCTTGCCGGCCCGGAGCTTGAGCACCGTCTCCCGGGCCGTCTGCGCGGAGACCCGGTCGCCGGGCTCGACTCCGAGCACCCGGGCGGTCTCGGCGTACTTCAGCGGCGAGGAGAGCCCGTCCGCGTCCTCCAGCGAGAAGCGGACGCGGAGCACCACGTAGCGGGACGGGTCCGCCTTGAAGCGGCTGTGCCGGTAGGAGAACCCGCACTCCTCGTTGGAGAGGGTGACGGTCTCGCCGGCGCGGCGGTCGTACGCGACGACCTCGGTGATGGTGGAGGACACCTCCTGCCCGTACGCCCCCACGTTCTGGATGGGCGTCGCGCCCGCCGATCCCGGGATGCCCGCCAGGCACTCGACACCGGCGAGGCCGGCTTCGACAGTGCGGGCGACGGCGTCCGACCAGTTCTCCCCCGCGGCGAGTTCCAGGTCCGTGCCGGAGAGCGAGAAACCGGTGGTCGCGATGAGCAGGGCGGTGCCGGGGAAGCCTTCGTCGGCGATGACGAGGTTGCTGCCGCCTCCCACGATCAGCAGCGGGGTGCCTTCGGCGTCGGCCTCCCGCACGGCCGCGATCACCTGCTCGTCGGTGGCGGCCGTACGGAGGCGGGCAGCGGGGCCGCCCAGGCGGAAGGTGGTCAGCGGGGCCAGGGGGGCGTCATGGAGTTCCTGCACGCGCTCCAGCGTACGAGAGCCCGTACGGGGGCGCCGTCCTGGCCGGACGGCGCGCGCCCCGTCACGCGAGCCGCACCACCGCGCGGGACATGCCCAGGACCTTCTGTCCGGCGCTGCTCACCGTCAGATCCACGCGCACGGTGCGCTGCTCGTCGTCGAGCTTGGCCGCGACCTTGCCGTGCACCTCGATCTCGGCGCCCTTCTCGTCGTCCGGCACGACCACGGGCCGGGTGAAGCGCACGCCGTACTCCACCACCGCGGCCGGATCGCCCGTCCAGTCCGTCACGACGCGGATCGCCTCCGCCATCGTGAACATGCCGTGCGCGATGACGTCCGGCAGGCCGACCTCTTTGGCGAACCGCTCGTTCCAGTGAATGGGGTTGAAGTCTCCCGACGCTCCCGCATAGCGGACGAGGCGCTCGCGGTCGACGGGGAAGGTACGCGCGGGCAGTTCGGTGCCGACCTCGACGTCGGCGTACGCGATCTTCGCTGACATCAGGTCACGCTCCCTTTGTCTCCGCCGCTGGCGCATCGGCCTCGGGGCCGCGCGCCACCAGCTTCGTGTACGCGGTGACGACGAGTTCGCCCGCCTCGTCGTGCACGTCCCCCCGGACGTCGAGGATGTCGTTGCCCGCCATCGACCTGATCGCCTGGATGGTGGTCGAGACCGTGAGCCGGTCCCCCGGGCGCACGGGGCGCACGTGGACGAACTTCTGGTCGCCGTGGACGACCCGGTCGTAGTCGAGGCCCAGTTGAGGGTCCTCGGTCACCTGCCGGGCGGCCTTGAAGGTGATCGCGAAGACGAAGGTGGGCGGGGCGATCACATCGGGGTGGCCCAGCGCCGCTGCGGCCTCCGGGTCCGTGTAGGCCGGATTGGTGTCGCCGACGGCCTCGGCGAACTCGCGGATCTTCTCGCGGCCCACCTCGTAAGGAGGGGTGGGCGGATAGGTCCGTCCGACGAAGGACTGGTCGAGCGCCATGGGCGCGGCACCTCCTGAAGGCGATGGGTGAACCGTGTGCCGGGGCCGGGCGGGGCGGGCACGGGGAACGACGCGAGGCCGCCCCCTGAGCCGGGGACGGCCTCGTCGAAGGGCCTGGTTCAGCGCGTCTCGCGGTGCGCCGTGTGGGCGTTGCAGCGCGGGCAGTGCTTCTTCATCTCAAGACGGTCCGGGTTGTTGCGCCGGTTCTTCTTGGTGATGTAGTTCCGCTCCTTGCACTCCACGCAGGCCAGCGTGATCTTCGGGCGGACGTCGGTGGCAGCCACGTGAGTGCTCCTTGACGGACAGATGGGCTAGAACGCAGGAAGAGTAGCCGATCGAAGGACCGAACCCACAATCGGCTACATTCGGTGAAGTAGCGGTGACCGGACTTGAACCGGTGACACAGCGATTATGAGCCGCTTGCTCTACCGACTGAGCTACACCGCCAAGATGTGCGAACCCCCATCTTCCCGACGGGAGATCCCACACATCAGAGCCCCAAAACGGAATCGAACCGTTGACCTTCTCCTTACCATGGAGACGCTCTGCCGACTGAGCTATTGGGGCGAGCGGTGAAGACATTACACGCCTGACAGCCAAAGGTGAAATCCGTACAGGACCCGCCCAGGCCCCGTCCGGAGCCCTCCGCGCGCCGCCCGCGGAACGTCTCCGGAGGCCGGGCGAGGGGCCAACACCCGCTCGCACCACGTCAGTACGACTATTCCCCTCTTCCTCGCCGGTGCACTACGCGAGCCCTACTCTCGACTCACGCTGCGTGATCATGATCATCCGCCTACGTGGGGAGTGCGATGGCCGACAGCCAGCCACAGGAGCCAAGGGACGGCGACGGCCCCCGCGAGGAACCTCGTGACACCGGCGGGAGCAACGGCTCCTCCGGAGACGGCCGTACCGGCGGCGCGGGGAAGGACGCGGCCGGCAAGCCCGGCGGCCGGAGCGGCGCGGGGAAGGCACCCCGCCGGAAGGCCGCACGCGGCACCGGTTCCGGGGCGGGCGGCCAGCGCGAAGGCGGCACCGATAGCGCACCCGGCACCCGGACGGTGATGCTCTGCAGCGCCCGGCTCGCCGACGGCCGCACCGTCGACGTCCGCCTCGGCGACGGCCGCATCGAAGCGGTCGGTACGGCGGGCAGCCTCGCCGCAGGACCGCAACCGCCCGGCGGCACGCGCGTCGACCTCTCCGGCTACCTGCTCCTGCCCGCGCCCGCCGACCCCCACGCGCACTACGACACGGCGCTCACCGCCGTCCCGCCGCACTCCGACGGGCCGCCGCGCAGCGCCCCCGAGGACGTGCAGCGCCGTACGACCGAGGCCGCGCTGCTCCAGCTCGGCCAGGGCGCGACCGCCACCCGGACGCACGTGCACATCGGCGACGTCGCCGGACTCCGCTCGCTGGAGGCCGTACTGCAGGCACGGCGTGCGCTCCGCGGGCTCGTGGAGCTGAGCACGGTGGCGGTGCCGCGGCTGCTGACGGGCGTGGCCGGGGCCGACAACCTGTCGATGCTGCGGGACGCGGTGAAGATGGGTGCGACCGTCATCGGCGGCTGCCCCGACCTGGACCCCGACCCGGCCGGCTACGTGGACGCCGTCCTCGAGGTCGCCGCCGAGCACGGCTGCGGCGTCGACCTGCACACGGACGGCGACGACCCGGCCCGGCTGTCGAGGCTGGCCGCCGCTGCCGGCGGGCTGCGCCCGGGGGTGGCGGTCGGACCGTGCGCGGGGCTGGCCAGGCTGCCGCACAAGCAGGCCGCCCGGATCGCGGAGCGGCTGGCGGCCGCGGGCGTCACGGTCGTCTGCCTGCCGCAGGGCGGCTGCGGCGTGATGGAGCGCCCCTCGCCCGCGCTCCCGTCCCGTACTGCGCCCGTACGGCTGCTCACCTCGGCGGGCGTCCCGGTGGCGGCGGGGAGCGGAGCGCTTCGGGACGCCGCGAACCCCGTCGGCAGGGGCGACCCGCTGGAGGCGGCGTACCTGCTCGCGTCGCACGGCGAGGCACGTCCGGAAGCCGCCTACGACATGGTCTGCGGGCAGGCGCGTGCCGCGATGGGACTGCCGGAGGTACGGGTGGAGGCGGGCTTCCCCGCGGAACTGCTGGCCGTGCGCGGGACGGAGCTCTCCGGAGCGCTGTCCCTCGCGTACAGCCGGATCGTGGTGCACCGGGGGCGTGTGGTGTCGCGGACGAGCGCGGTGCGGGAGTTCTGCGACTTCACGGGGACGTCCGAGTTCGATCTGCCTCGTCAGTCGCAGGGCTGACGCGCGGTCATACGGCGGTGGCGGCTCTCGGCCGCGGCTCACGGGCCGCCGTCACGTCGCGCGACGCCGCCGGGGCTCGGAGGCGTACGGTCGAGGGCATGCGCACAGTCATCGCTGGAGGACACGGTCAGATCGCGCTGCGGCTGGAGCGGCTGCTCGCCGGGCGGGGAGAAGAAGTCGCGGGACTGATCCGCAACCCTGATCACGCCGAGGATCTGCGCGCGGCGGGCGCCGAACCCGTCGTGTGCGACCTGGAATCGGCCTCGCCGGACGAGGTCGCCTCGCACCTGGAGGGCGCCGACGCCGTCGTCTTCGCCGCCGGAGCGGGCCCCGGGAGCGGCGCCGGGCGGAAGGAGACCGTGGACCGCGCGGCGGCGGTGCTGCTCGCCGACGCCGCCGAACGCGCGGGCGTACGGCGGTACTTGATGATCTCGGCCATGGGCGCCGACGCCGGACTCACCGAGCCGCCTCCGGAGATGGACCCCGTCTTCGCCGTGTATCTGCGGGCAAAGGGCGCCGCGGACGACGCCGTGCGGGCCAGGAACGGTCTCGACTGGACGGTGCTGCGCCCGGGGCGCCTGACCGACGGCCCCGGCACGGGCCGCGTCCGGCTGGCGGAGAAGACCGGACGGGACGAGGTGCCGCGCGACGACGTTGCCGCGGTCCTGGGCGCGCTGCTGCACGCGCCGGGAACGGCGGGGCTCACACTCGAGATGATCAGCGGTGACACCCTCGTCGAGGAGGCCGTCGCGTCCGTCGCGGGCGGCTGAGCGCGGGGCGCCCGGGGCGGGCGCATGCGCGGAGTGGAGTGCTCAACTCCTCCGTCCCGCACGTAGTTTGAGCAGCTCGGCGTTGAACTGGGCGCCGGTCAGCAGTGCGAGGTTCGACATCCACAGCCAGATGAGGAAGACGACGATCCCCGCCAGGGACCCGTACATCCGGTGGTAGGTGCCCACGCGCGTCGCGTACAGAGCGAACCCGAGCGAGGCGACCAGCCACAGAAGCACGGCGAGCGCGCCGCCCGGCACCCTGTTGCGGACGCCCCGGGTGCCGGGCGGGCCGGTGCGGAAGAGGACCAGCACGAGAACCGCGGCGAGGCACAGCAGCAAGGGCCACTTCGCGGTGTTCCAGGCGTCCGCGGCCACCTCGTCCATGCCGAGCAGGCTGCCCGCCGTACGTGCGAGCTCGCCACTGAGAACCAGCACGAAGACGCTGGAGACGAGCAGCGCCAGGAGCGCGAGCGCCGTGAGGACGATGCGCGGCACCGTCCGCCACACCGGCCGGTGGTCCTGCACGCCGTGCATGGCGTGCAGCGCGCGGCGGAAGACGCTGAGATAGCTGGAGGCGGACCACAGCGACGCGGCCGTCCCGAAGACGGCCAGCAGCCAGGCGGCGCCGCGGCGTCCCGCCATGTCCTTCAGCGCGCCGGCCATGAGTTCCCCGGACTCGGCGGGCAGGACGGTGGTCACGCGGGTGATGAGCTGCTGCGTCGCGTCTGCGCCGGCGAGGCCCGTCGCCGAGACGGTGACGAGCAGCGCCGGGAAGATCGCGAGGACGGCGTAGTAGGTGAGCGCCGCGGCCCAGTCGGTCACGTCGTCATTCCAGATGGACACGGGCGTGCGGCGCAGCGCACGACGGCAGTCGGCGGCTCCCGGCAGAAACGCACGCGCGGCGTTTCGCACCTCTCCGCCGGACGCTCCATCGGACGCGTCTGTGGTCACTCTGCTCCTCCTCGCCCTGCCTGCTGTGCACCTGACGGAAGGCGCTGCGGACGGCTCGACTCGCGGACTCGCGTCCGCCCTGGTGCGGGTTGCGGCTGGTACGCGTCTGGCCGCCCGCGACGGGCGGGAAACATCCGGACGGCCGCCGGCGTGCCACGTCCCGCACGTGGATGTCCGGTGGTGCGTCACGTACCGGCGGGGAGCGCGGGGTCCGCCGCCCGGCGGGAGGCCGCGTCCTTGAGCGGCGGCACGGCCTTCGGTGGCGGCGGACGGTTCGCTGCGCTGAGCTTCGGAATGCCGTCCTGACCTGCGAGAACGTCTCGGGTAGCAGGCTGCCGACACTATGTCAGACTAGGACATAAGCACCTGAACAGGTGAAGGCAGACCTTGCAGGAGGAGGGTCTCGACATGGCAACTCATGCCGCCAGTGGTGGAGCGCATTCGGGCACCGCGGTGCGCCATACCGGCAAACCGACGACGATGTTCAGCGGCTGGACGAGGCTGGCCGGTGCTCTGATGTTCTTCGGCGGATTGCTCGCCGTTTCCTCCGGTGTCGCAGCCCTGCGCGAGGACGCCGTATTCGCCTCGACGAGCAACTACGCATTCGACTACAGCCTCACGGGCTGGGGATGGGTCCATCTCTTCCTCGGCGCCGCCATAGCGGTGGCGGGCCTCGCCGTGATGATGACGGGGGCCACGTGGGCACGGTGGATCGGCATTGTGCTGGCCGGTCTCGGCATGATCGCGAGCTTCATGTGGCTGCCCTACTTCCCGCTCTGGGCAGTGATCACGCTGGCGATAGACGTGTTCATCATCTGGGCTCTGTGCGCGGGAATGAACACACGATCACAGGCGTCCACCTAGCAACCCGAGCGACGGTCCCGGGCCGGACGTGCCGGCCCGGGACCGTTCCGCTCCGTGGCCGCTCGCGGTAACTCGCGGGCGGCCACGGGCTGTTGAGGGGCGCGTCCGGGCGGGGCGGCGGGAGCGGTCTTCCTCATGGGCGCACATGGGTGCGGGCGAGTTCCTTGAGCGCCATCCGGGCCGCGGGCGTACCGGCGGGGGTCTGCCAGTAGGGGTGGTCGGCGATGAGGCGGGAGAGCTGCTGCAGCCGCCGTCGGTGCCCGGTCGTGCCTTGGTCGGACGCGGCGTTCGCGAGCCGCCAGTACGTGGCGTACCAGGCCGTCTGGGCCTCCAGGAGATCACGAGGGAAGGCGTTGGCATCCATGCCGTCGAGTAGATCGTATGTTCGATTTTCTACACAACGGGGCGCGCGGGATTCACCGTCGCACGAGCAGGAGCTGCGAACTCGACAGCGGGATTGCGAACACGGCTAGTTCGTGGCAGTGCGACAGAACCGACGTCCCGTGGCCCTGCTGATTCGCCGTGCAGCATGCGGAGTTGCTCGGCGTCCGGTCAAAGGTGCGTGCACGCTCAGGAACGACGACCGCCGCATCGACGTAGCCACCGGCTGTCAGATCGCGCTGCCAGACTCCTCAGCATGGCCGTCTTCTACGACTACTTCAGCGCGCCCGATGACCGAGCAGCGGCATCAGCCTTTGCGGAGGGGCCTGAGGACGCCGGTTTCGACACGGTCTGCGTCAAGGCGATCGACCCCGCTGTCCTGCTCAGTCAGGCGGTGGCACTGCTGGTTCGTGAACCCTTCTCGCGGGTCATCGAATATCCCCGGTTCTGTGACCTGGTGACGAGCCCAGAGGCAGAGAACATCTGCGTCCTTACTCTTCCCGACGAGATGCGCGACGCCTTGGCGGCGGCACCCTGCGAACGGCTGGCGGAGATCTGCATACCGTGGGCGCAGGCGGAGGAGTTCCACGGTGCCACCGATCCCGGCTCACTCGCGGACTTCCTCAACGAGCTTGCAGCAGTGGCCGGACGGGCTCGGCCCCTCGCCCACAGGCTCTACTGCCGCGTGCTGGTCTGACCGCGCTGCAGCACGAGTCATGCTGCCGCGAGCAGCAGAAGAGGCCAGTGACCGCATACTTGCTGGTCACTGGCCTCTTCTGGGCTGTGGCGGCGCCAGGATTCGAACCTGGGAAGGCTGAGCCGGCAGATTTACAGTCTGTTGCGGAGACGTACGCTGACCTGGGGATTGTCCGGTGCACGGAGCCTCTGCCCCACAGGAGCCCCACCGGACCGCCCAGACGTCCATCTCATGCCAATCGCTGGCCAACGACCGGGCGGGGAAGCTGCTCTCCCTCCTGAAATCGCAGACTCTTGATGGGTTTCCCGGAGACCCACGCGTTCCATGCCTTCAGGTAGAGACCCAACTGGGCGCGAGAGTCCGTACGCCGCCGCCGCGACGAGATGCTTCTGAGT
>NZ_FMHJ01000018.1:0-112589 GCF_900090125.1 Streptomyces sp. WMMB 714 | reverse complement strand
GGGTTGGAGTTGACTGGTACTAATAAGCCGAGGGCTTGACCATTGATTGCTCGCGTCCACTGTGTCAGTTCTGAGACAACAACCCGCTTGTGATAATTGCAGAGTGAGTGTGTGTTGCCGATACAGGTTTCCACCACCCATGGTAGTGGTGGTGTGTTTCGGTGGTCATAGCGTGAGGGAAACGCCCGGTTACATTCCGAACCCGGAAGCTAAGCCTGACAGCGCCGATGGTACTGCATGCGGGAGCGTGTGGGAGAGTAGGACACCGCCGAACAAATCTTGAGAGAATAGCCCCGTTGGATGGTTAACCCCACCAACGGGGCTATTCTCATTTACCGACCCTTACCTGCAAGTGGGTGTCACAGTCGGCCAGTTGCCTTGAGCGAGAGGTAGGCGTCAGCAACGGCGGGTGGCAGGTCGTCTGGCAGAGCGTCGACAACGATCAGACCTCGACGTCGAAGTTGATCGGCAGTCTGGGTGCGTTCCGACTGAGTTCGGGCTGCGGCAGCTGCCGCGTATACCTCGGAGGTTGTCCCGCGTGAAGCGGCCATCTCTGCAATGCGCGGATCGGAGATGGATGCAACCAGGACGGTATGGCGCTGGGTGAGCATCGAAAGGACAGGAAGGAGGCCCTCTCCGACGGGCGCCGCTTCAAGGCCGGTAAGCAGGACGACGAGGGACTGGTGCCGAGCCATGCGCAGAGCCGTCGATACGAGTCCCCTGGTGTCGGACTCGACCAGGGCCGGCTCTAGTGGGGCCATTGCCGACACGAAGGCGGCGAGGGCGTCACGGGCTGTCCGTCCCTTGACGGTTGCTCGAGGTGCACGATCGTAAGCGAGCAGGTCGACTCGGTCGCCGGCGCGAGAGGCGAGGGTGGCGAGGAGCAAGGCTGAGTCCATCGCCGCGTCCAGGCGCGGTGAGTTCCCGATACGTCCCGCGGACGTGCGGCCGGTGTCGAGGACGATCAGGACGTGCCGGTCGCGTTCGGGACGCCACGTGCGGACGGCGACTGTCGACTGACGGGCGGTGGCGCGCCAGTCGATGGAGCGGGTGTCGTCACCGGGGATGTACTCGCGGAGGCTGTCGAATTCCGTGCCTTCTCCTCGGGTCAGGATGCTTGTGCGGCCGTCGAGTTCGCGGAGCCGGGCCAATTTTCCTGGGAGGTGCTTCCGGCTGTTGAAGGCTGGGAGGACGCGTACGGTCCAGGGGGCCGCAAAGCTGCCCTGGCGTGCCGCGAGGCCCAGAGGTCCGAACGAACGCACCGTAATGCGGTCGGCTTTGCGGTCGCCCCGTCGGGATGGATGAAGAGCGGTCGTGAACTGCTGCCGTTCCGCTGCCGGGATGCGAAGGGTATGGCGGTCGAGGGCCTCTGCCTGTGTCTGCCAGCTGCTGGGAGGCCATGCGTCACGGATGCGCAGGCGCGCCAGGCGGGTGGACTGGTTGGTGACGAGCACGTGTACGTACGCATGTTCTCCAAGTCGAACTGAGGTGTCACCGGAACGAATGAACCCCAGCCGATTCACTGGCGCCGCGAGTGCGAGGTCATAAAGAATTGCGAGCAGCAACGGGAGTTCGACTGCGAGTACTCCGGTCCAGCTGGGCAGCGCGAAGCCGACCAGAAGGGCTCCGAGGGCGGCGACGAGGGCCGTGCGGCCTGTGAGCGCCATGAAGCAGGCTCCTCAATCACTCACTGACTTCAACGGGGGACGGGGACATGGGCGAGAATCGAGTTGATCACGCTGTCCGGGGTGACGCCTCCCATTTCGGCTTCGGGGCGGAGTTGCACACGGTGCCGCAGAGTGGGCAGGGCAAAGGACTTGATGTCGTCGGGGATCACATAGTCGCGGCCGATGAGCCACGCCCAGGCGCGTGCGCTGGACAGTAGCGCGGTGGCTCCACGGGGGGACACGCCGAGCGTGAACGAGGGGGAATCGCGAGTGGCACGGCAGATATCGACTACGTAGCCCACGACTTCGGGAGCCACGGATGTGGCCGCCACCGCGGTGCGAGCGGCTTCGAGATCGTCGGGTCCCGCTACGGCGGTCACTCCGGCTGCCGCCAGGTCGCGCGGGTCGAAGCCCTCTGTGTGGCGCGTGAGGACGTCGATCTCTTCGTCGCGGGCCGGCAGCGGCAGTTGCAGCTTCAGCAGGAAGCGGTCGAGCTGGGCTTCAGGGAGGGGATAGGTGCCCTCGTACTCGATCGGGTTCTGAGTTGCCGCCACCAGAAACGGGTCGGGGAGTTTCCGCGGGGTGCCATCGACGGAGACCTGGCGTTCCTCCATGGCTTCGAGTAGCGACGCTTGCGTCTTGGGCGGTGTCCGGTTGATCTCGTCGGCGAGGAGGAGGTTGGTGAATACCGGACCGGGCTGGAAGGAGAACTCCGCGGCGCGCGTGTCGTAGATGAGGGAGCCGGTCACGTCGCTGGGCATCAGGTCGGGGGTGAACTGAAGTCGCTTGGTGTCCAGTTCGAGCGTGGCGGCGAGGGTGCGTACGAGCAGGGTCTTGGCGACGCCTGGAACGCCTTCGAGGAGCACATGACCGCGGCAGAGCAGAGCGACCACGAGGCCGGTCACGGCGGCGTCCTGGCCGACCACCGCCTTCGCGATCTCAAGGCGCATTGCTTCCAGGGCGTTGCGGGCGCTCTCGGCTGAGGGGACGCTCACGTGCGTTCCTTGTCTGTGGGTCGGCTTGTCGTGGGTGTGACGGGGGAGAGAAGGCGTTCGAGTGCGTCGAGTTCGTCGGCCAGACGGACGAGTTCTGCGTCGTTCGCCGGCGCCGCACCGAAGAGGAGGTAGTTCAGGTTCGCAGAGCCGTCCGGTGGCGGTGAGGCGGTGGGCAGGCCGAGAGGCTTACTCGTCGGCACTCGAGTGGCGATTGCGGAAGTGAGTACGTGCGGCGAGTGGGCTTCCGCTGCACCGAGACCGAGAAGGTTCGCGATGCGCTGACGGGTGGCGGAACGCAGTGCCTCTGCGGCGCTGTCACGGGCGTCAGCCCTCTGGTAGAGGCGGGCTCTTCCCTCTGCGGCTTCGGAGGCCCGTACGGAGACGGGGAGTTGCTCCTGCACCAGGGGACCCAGGCGGCGCGATCGCCACAAGGCTGCAAGGACGGCAGCGACGAACAGCTGAATCGCCGCCCAGGACCAGCCGCCAGGGAGCAGTTCGAGCAGGCCGCGTTCGTCGTCGCTGTCGGCGGCGGAGCCGCTCGAAGAGGGGACGTACCAGACCAGATGTGGGCGGGAGCCGAGCAGTTGCAGCATCAGAGAAGCGTTGCCGCGGTGCGCGAGCCGCTGGTTGTAGAGGGGGTCGGGTGCCCCGAGCAGGACGGTGTCGCCGGCGTTCGCGCCAGTGCGGTCGCTGCCACCGTCGCCGTCCACGGGCAACCGCACGAGCGAGGGAAGACTCCGGTGCAGGTAGCAGGTGTCGGCCTGGTCGCTGGTGACCCGGTAACGCACACCGCCGACTTCGGCGTCCCCGGCACGCAGGGCGGGCGGGAAGTCGCAGTCCGGCGGCGTCAGTTCGACGGGCGTCGGCGTCCCGGCCCGTGCACCCGGGGCGAGAGTCCTCGTGGCCGTGCGGCCTGGGGCCACGAGCACGGTCCGTCCGCCGCGCCGGCTCACCGTTCGCAGTTCGGCGGCCTGATGGCGGGAGAGCGCGTCGGGATCGGTGACCAGCACCGTCGTATCCGAGTCGGCGGCCTTCTCCGCTTCGGCCGAGGTAGCGACGACATCGGTCGAGATGCCGCGCTTCCTCAGGAGTTCGGCAACGGCTTTGCTGCCGTGCTTGTCCGTGGACCGGGGGTCGAGCAGTCCGTACTCCGGTCCGGATCGGATCGCAGCGATGGCCACTCCGGAAACGGCGAGTACGGCCGCGGCGAACAGCAGGCCGCGAGCTCGCCGCCAGATCTGGACAGCGGTGGGGGAGAGGGAGGTAGCGGGTTCGGGGCTCAACGGCCCCCTCCGTCCGAGCGGTCGGCGGCGCCGGCCTCGTCGCCGCGGGGCTCCGCGCTGTCGACGTCGGGCGACGTGCTGAGCGCCGTCATCAGGGGTGTAGCCCCTTGGATGGAGGTGTCGAGGTCGCGGACGGTGACGTATGTGGCCGCGTCCGCCCGTCGGTCCGCGTACGCCACCTCGTTGAACGATCTGGCTGCGTTGCGGAGCGCCACCGCATGCTCCGGTAGGACGGCGCCGGCTTCGAGCGCTGTTTCGTCGGCCGTTCGCCCCGGACCGCCCGCGAGCAGCCCGCGCTCTTCGAGAGAGCGGAAGAGCGCGCGCATCCGTTCCTTGACGGCATCGGTCCAACGCTCTGCTGCGGCGTGCGTCTCGGCGATGGCGCGATGGTCGGCGGCAGTGCGGGGGCCCTTCCCGAAAAGGGGCTGCTCGGACGTGGTCGGTTCCGGCCGGAGACTGCCGAGCCGGAGCCGCAGGACGAGGAGCAGCAGCACAACGACCCCTGCGATTACGGCGAGTCCCGTCCAGCCCCCCGGTGTCGCTGTCGCGGCGGCGTCCAGCAGCGAAGTGAACTGCTCCTGCAGCCAGTCCAGAAGGCGCCGGAGGAAGCCGGGCTCGTCCTGGTGGTACTCCTGTTTCGAAAGCTCGCGTTCTGCCGCTTCGCGTGCGGGGGCGCGGGGCGTGGTGACGGGAGGGCCGTCGTCGCCGAGACGGGCTCTCGCTCCGTGTACGGCGACGCCGGTCGGAAGTATCGCCGTGACCCATGCCCCCGGCATCGGTTCAGCCCCCGGCGGCGGGACGGTCGGCCTGCTGCTCGCCGTAGCCGGAGATGCCGGCGGCGCGCGCGAGCTCGAGGTCGAGCGCCTCGCTGCGGATGCGCTGGTCGAGATAGATCAGCGCGGTGACGCCCGCGCGGATCGGGAAGGTGATCGTGGAAGCGATGACCGCGCCGATCCCGGTCGAGACGAGAGAGGGCCAACTCGTGCCGGCGGCCGGGTCGGTGAGGGTGGAGATGCCCTCACCGCTGACCAGTGCCCCGACGAGGGTCGCGGGCATCTGGATGATCGAAGCGACGATGAAGACGAGGATCGCAGCCAGAATCTGCACGCCGAACACACGCCACCAGCTGCCGCGCACGAGTTTGGCGGAGCGGCGCATCGCGGTGAGGACCCCCTGCTTCTCAAGCATCAGGGCGGGGGCGGCCAAGCTGAAGCGGACCCAGAGCCAGATCGCACCTACCAGGCCTCCCACCAGGCCGAGGACCATCAGGACCACGCCCAGGGCCTCAAGGCCTGCGGCGAGGGCGACGAGCCCCGGTGCAGCGCCGGCAACGAGGGTGAGGGAGACGAGGAGAGGAACGAGCACGAGGAGGCCGAGCAGACGGAGCAGCTGAGGGCGGGAGTCCCGCCAGGCCTCTCCGACATCGACTGTGCGCCCCAGCACGGCACGGCTGACGACGATCATCAGCATGGCCGTGGCGATGACCGTGCCGAGGGTGTCGACCAGGACAGCGACGCCGGAACTGCTGAGCGCGCTGCTCATGGCGTCCATCAGCTGCTCGGGCGACGGCTCGGGGTTCTTGCTGAGCGCGGTCAGATCCGTGGCGTCGCGCAGCCAGAAGCCGGTGACCAGTGTCCCGACGAGTTGGACCACAACAGCCACGACGAGGGAGATGCTGAGCACTGTGCGCCAGTGTGCGCGCATGGTGGTGACGGCGCCGTCCAGTATCTCGCCCACTCCCAGTGGCCGGAGGGGGATCACGCCGGGTTTGGCAGCGGGGGGCTGATGACTCCAGGCGCCGCCCGCCTTGCCCCAGCCGGGGGGCGCGGGCGGCCCACCCCAGCCTGCGCCTCCGTATGCGGGAGGTTGCTGGGCGGACCAGTTCTTGGGAGGCCCGTCCGCGGGCCGCCCCTGCGGCGCGCTGCCGGGAGTCTGCGAAGACTGGCCGCTCTCGGGTGAACCCTCGGACGGGGAGGATCCGGGCGAGGTCCAGCCCGGAGAGTCGTTCACGTGTGGTCACCTCGTGATGTGGGTCGCTGCCTGGCTGTCATGCCATCGTCCCATGGGCGGGGTGGGGGCCGACCGGGCCCTGAGGTCTCAACTTGCCTTCAGAAGCTGTCGCAGGTGAAGGCAGACTGTGCCAATGGAAGATCACGCGACAGCGGTGCTGCGCTGGGACGAGTCCGCTGAGGGGGCGCCGAGGCTGGTGCTTCTCGATCAGACGAGGCTGCCGGCTGAGGAAGTCGAGCTGGTGTGCAAGGACGTGAGCGACCTGGTGGCGGCCATCCGCGCTCTGTCGGTGCGAGGTGCACCGCTGCTGGGTGTCACGGGCGGCTACGGTGTCGCGCTCGCCGCCGCACTGGGCGGGGACGTGGCAGAGGCGGCTGACCGGCTGGCGTCCTCACGTCCCACGGCGGTGAACCTCGCCTCGGGAGTGCGCAGGGTGGAACGTGCGTACAGGGCTGCCGTCGACGGTGGTTCAGACGACGAGCAGGCCGCAGCGGCGGCGCTGGCGGAGGCGAAGGCCCTGCACGAGGAGGACGCGGCGGCGAGCTCGCGCATGGCGCGCCTGGGGCGTGAGCTGCTGGGGGAGCTGCTGCCGGGACGCCGTCTCCGCCTCCTCACGCACTGCAACACGGGGTGTCTGGTCTCGGGAGGGCGGGGCACTGCTTTCGCGGTGGTCGCCGCGGTGCACGAGGCGGGTGACCTCGAGCGGCTGTGGGTCGACGAGACCCGGCCGCTGCTCCAGGGGTCGCGGCTCACGGCGTACGAGGCCGAGCGGGAAGGGATGCCCTACAGCGTCCTGGCGGACAGTGCCGCGGGTTCGCTGTTCGCGGCGGGGGAGGTGGATGCGGTGCTGATAGGCGCCGACAGGATCGCGGCCGACGGGGCCGTGGCCAACAAGGTGGGGAGCTATCCGCTGGCGGTGCTGGCACGGCACCACGGGGTTCCGTTCCTGGTCGTGGCTCCGGTCACCACCGTGGACGGCGCGACGGAGCACGGCCGCGACATCGTGGTGGAGCAGCGGCCGGCGGAGGAAGTGACGCAGATCTCATCTCCGTCCCGGCCCGCCGGGGTCGCGGTCGGCGGGGGGACTGTCCGCCTGGCGCCGAACGGGGCAGAGGCGTACAACCCGGCCTTCGATGTGACTCCGCCGGACCTGGTGACGGCGATTGTCACCGAGTGCGGGGTCGTTTCGCCTGTGACCAGGGAGACTGTCGCGGGGCTGTGTTCCCCGTCACGAACGAGAACGTCACGATGGGGTAATGGGATGATGAACGCATGAAGGGACGCGTCCTTGTCGTCGACGACGACACCGCACTGGCAGAGATGCTCGGCATCGTGCTGCGCGGCGAAGGCTTTGAACCGTCGTTCGTGTCGGACGGCGACAAGGCGCTCGCCGCCTTCCGCGAGACGAAACCGGATCTGGTGCTCCTCGACCTGATGCTGCCCGGGAAGGACGGCATCGAGGTCTGCCGCCTGATCCGCGCCGAGTCCGGGGTGCCGGTCGTCATGCTGACCGCTAAGAGCGACACGGTGGATGTGGTGGTGGGCCTGGAGTCGGGGGCCGACGACTACATCGTGAAGCCGTTCAAACCGAAGGAGCTGGTGGCGAGAATCCGGGCGAGGCTGCGGCGGTCCGACGATCCCGCGCCGGAGCAGCTGACCATCGGCGACTTGGTGATCGATGTGGCCGGCCACTCCGTGAAGCGGGACGGGGCGTCCATCGCGCTGACGCCGCTGGAGTTCGACCTCCTGGTGGCGCTGGCCCGTAAGCCCTGGCAGGTATTCACCCGTGAGGTGCTCCTGGAGCAGGTCTGGGGCTACCGGCACGCGGCTGATACGCGCCTGGTGAACGTCCATGTGCAGCGGCTGCGTTCGAAGGTGGAGCAGGACCCGGAGCGGCCGGAGATCGTCGTGACCGTCCGGGGGGTCGGCTACAAGGCGGGACCTGGCTGAAATGGCCCGGAACGGCTCCGTCCCGCACCGCCCCAGTGGGGACGGAGTCGCACCACAAGAGTCTGAAATGTCCAAGTTCAGGCGTCTGTGGCGCAGTGGGGCGCTCTTCTCGGAAGGTCTGCTTCCAGAGGGCACGACCGGGCCGCGGGCACATCCCGCTGTCCGCTTCTTCATCAGGTGGGTGCGGCGTCCGCTGCTGCCCGTGCTCCGCCTGTGGCGGCGGAACATCCAGCTGCGGGTGGTCGCGGCCACGCTGCTGATGTCGCTGGGCGTGGTGTTGCTGCTCGGCATCGTCGTCATCGGCCAGGTCCGCAACGGCCTGCTCGACGCCAAGGAGAAGACCGCTCAGAGCCAGGCGGCGGGAGGTTTCGCCGCTGCCCAGGAGATGGCCGACAGCGCGAGCAGCGGGCGCAGCGGCCAGAGCCCGGGCTCCGGCGGCCGGAGCTCGCAGAACACCGGCACCTGGCTGAACAACCTGGTGGAGCAGCTCGCCAGCGGTGGCCAGGGTGTCTACTCGGTGGTCGCTCTCGGCTCGCAGAACGACGACTCGCCCTTCGTGGGCAACGACCGCTCCTCCACCCGGGGCCCGCGCGCCTCCGGCGACATCCGGCCGGAGGAGAGCATCCCCGCCGACCTGCGCAAGGCCCTCGACGAGCAGCCGGGGACCCACCAGCGGTACGCGAAGGTCTACAGGCAGGGCGGCGGCAGTACCGCCGGTCTGATCGTGGGCAAGCGGCTGAACGACGCCAGCGGGGCGCCGTACCAGATGTACTACGTCTTCCCCTTCACGCTGGAGGAGGAGTCGCTGAACCTGGTCAAGGGCACGCTGGCGACGGCTGGTGTCTTCGTGGTCGTGCTGCTCGGGGCCATCGCGTGGCTTGTCGTCCGGCAGGTCGTGACCCCGGTGCGGATGGCTGCCGGGATCTCCGAACGGCTGGCTGCGGGCAGGTTGCAGGAACGGATGAAGGTCACGGGCGAGGACGACATCGCCCGGCTCGGTGAGTCCTTCAACAAGATGGCGCAGAACCTGCAGCTGAAGATCCAGCAGCTGGAGGAGCTCTCCAGGATGCAGCGCCGCTTCGTCTCCGACGTCTCGCACGAACTGCGCACGCCCCTCACCACGGTCCGGATGGCTGCCGACGTGATCCACGAGGCCCGGGAGGACTTCGATCCGGCCACCGCACGCTCCGCGGAGCTGCTTCTGGGCCAGCTCGACCGGTTCGAGTCGCTCCTCGGCGACCTGCTGGAGATCAGCCGCTTCGACGCGGGAGCGGCCAACCTCGACGCGGCGCCGATCGACCTGCGCGACGTGGTGAACCGTGTCGTGGACGGCTGCGAGCCGCTGGCCGACCGCAAGGGCAGCAGCGTGGTGGTCCGCGGGAACGAGGAGCCGGTGGTCGTCGAGGCGGACGGGCGGCGCGTCGAGCGGGTGCTGCGCAACCTGGTCGACAACGCGATAGAGCACGGCGAGGGACGCGACGTGGTCGTCAGCATGGCCTCGCGCGGCGGAGCGGTTGCGGTGGCCGTACGGGACTACGGCGTCGGACTGACCCGTCGCGAAGCGGAGCACGTGTTCAACCGTTTCTGGCGTGCCGACCCTGCGCGTGCCCGTACGACTGGGGGAACGGGACTCGGACTGTCGATCGCTCTTGAGGACGCCAGGCTGCACGGCGGATGGCTGCAGGTCTGGGGTGAGCCGGGCAGGGGCTCCCAGTTCCGGCTCACCCTGCCGTGCACTGCCGGAGAGGCACTGCGCTCGTCACCGCTTCCCCTGGAGCCCGCTGACAGCCGGCGCCCGCGACGGGCGGAGATCTCCGTTCCGGGACAGGGCGAGGACGGGGCGGCGGAGACAGGGGCCGGCAGGACGTCGACTGTGCGGGCGTCCTCGGGTCCAGGGGCGGCCCGGGAGCCGTCCGGCGGTAGCTCGCCGGCTTCCGAACGGCCCTCTGCCCAGGCTTCCGGGCAGGTGTCCGCGCCTGCCTCGGCGGTCGCCGCACCGGACCGCGAGCCCGTACGGGAGGAGCAGCGTGATGGGAGCTGAGCCGCGGAGCCGTCGCACTCACCGCAGCCGCGCTGTCGCAGTGCAACTGCTCGCGGTGGCGCTGCTGTTGTCGGGCTGCGCCTCCATGCCCGACGAGGGGAGCGTCGACCGGGTCGACTCCTCCCACCGCGCAGACCCCGACTCGCAGGTGCGTGTCTTCGGCGTCAGCCCGCAGAAGGGGGAGCGGCCGCAGCAGATCGTCCGCGGCTTCCTCGAGGCGACGACGAGTGACGAGGCCACGTTCTCCACGGCGAAGAAGTACCTGACCGAGCGGAAGGCGCAGGAGTGGGAGCCGTTCGCCAGCACGAGCGTGCTCTCCGACGGTCCCAGTCCGGGGAAGGTACGCGAGGACTCCGGCGGCCGGCGCGGCTACACGGTCGAGGTCTCGGGCAGCAGGATGGCGGAGGTCGACGACAAGCACGCCTACTCGCCGCGTGAGGGCGACTACCGCGAGGACTTCCACCTGACCAAGGTGCGCGGGGAGTGGCGGATCGATCAGCTTCCGGACGGCCTCGCGATAGGGGAGTCCGACTTCCAGCGCATCTACCGTCCGATAAACAACTACTACTACGCGCGGCTCGGGGCGGACGCCGAATCGATCGCGGGCGGCAAGAACGTGCTGGTGGCGGACCCGGTCTACCTGCGGCGCCGCATCGACCCCGTCACGTCGACCGTGAAGGCGTTGCTGTCCGGGCCGACACGCTGGTTCGAGCCGGTGGTCACCTCCGCCTTCCCGAGCGGTACGCGGCTGGCTCGCGGGGAGAGGCTGTCACTGGACGATTCCGGTGCGCTGAGCGTGCGGCTGAACGCGGAGGGGGCCCGTGCGGGACTCGCCCGATGCGGCCGGATGGCGTCCCAGGTGCTGCACACCGTCCAGGGGCAGGCTTCGGCCAAGGTGAGCCGCGTGCATCTGGCCGGTCCCGACGGCAGGACGCTGTGCGAACGCACCCGCGAGCAGGCCGAGGACTTCGAGCCTGGACGGCTCAACGGGCGGGCGGCGAGGCAGTACTTCGTCGACGAGGAGCACCGCGTGTCCGCCTTCGACGGCACCAGCGAGGAACCCCGGCCGGTCCAGGGCGCGCTGGGCCAGGGCGAGACGGAGATGGGCGCTGTCGCAGTGAACCGGGCCGAGCAGGAGGGCGCGGCCGTCTCACGCGCCGGCCGCGCGCTGTACGTGGCCCGGCTGAACGCGGACAGCAAGCTGGGCGAACCGGTGCTCACGAGCAAGGCCAAGAAGGAGAAGGACAGGCTCACAGCGCCCAGTTGGGACGGCCTGGGCGACCTGTGGGTCGCCGACCGGGACCCTGAGGATCCGAGGCTGCTGCGTCTGCGAGGGGGCAAGGAGAAGCCCGAAGAGGTGGACGTCCCCGATCTGCGCGAGGGCGAACGGATCGAGTCACTGCGGATCGCGTCCGACGGTGTACGGATGGCGCTGCGAATACGCCAGGAGGACGGCAAGCGGACGCTGAAGCTCGGCCGCGTACAGCGTGCCGGGTCGGCGGAGAAGCCGAAGGTGACCGTCGCGGAACTGAGGCCTCTCGCGCCGCAGTTCGAGGACGTCGCGGCGGTGTCGTGGGCGGGGGGCAGCCGGCTGGTCGTCGTGGGGCGGGAGTCGGGAAGCGTCCAGCAGATCCAGTACACGGAGACGGACGGCTCCGGATCCAACCAGCCGATCCTGCCGGGCATCAACGACGTGACGGGCGTGGCGGCTTCGGAGGACGAGAGCAAGCCGCTGCTGGCGGACTCGGAGGACGGCATCCTCAGGCTGCCTCCTGACGCGAACTGGAAGACGCTCACGGACAGCGGGTCGAGCCCGGCCTATCCCGGCTGACACGAGGGTGTGAAGCGCGCCGGGCGAGTCTTCAACCGGCAGGACAGCCGTACTCGTCGGCTCGGGGCGGGAGTTATCCACAGGCCTGTCCCGTTTCGCGTATCGGTGCCAGAGTTCATGTCATGGGGGATCAGTGGCGTGTACTCATCGACGAACTCGCAGGTCTGGTGCTGCCTTCAGAGTGCGCCGGCTGCGGCCGCACGCGGGTGCGTGGGGAGTTGTGCGGTTCGTGCGCCGAAGCGCTGCGGAGCGCGGTGCCAAGGCGCGTGCACCCGCTGGCGGCATCGTCCCGGCCGTCCCGGCCGCCCCGGGTGTACGCGGCGCTGCCGTACGCCGGCGAAGTGCGGAAGGTACTGCTCGCGCACAAGGAGCGCGGTGCGCTGCGGCTGGCCGCCCCTCTGGGAGAGGTCCTCGCCGACGTCGTGCGCACGGCATCCGCGCGTGCCCGCGGCCCGTCGGGAGGAGCAGCCGGTGTCGGGCCCCGTCCGCGCGGTCCGCGCGGGCAACTCGGTACGCACAGTCCGCGCGGCTGGCCGGCTGGCTCACCGGAGGTGCCGCCGCTGACGCTGGTGCCGGTTCCGTCCGCGAGGCCGTCCGTCGCCGCGCGGGGCCATGACCCGGTGCGCCGGATGGCGTTGGCCGCCGCAAGCGAACTGCGGCGCAGGGGCGTCCCGGCCAGAGTGCTCGCCGTACTGCGGCACGGACGCCCAGTGGCGGACCAGGCCGGCCTCACCGCCCGGCAGCGCCTCGCGAACCTCGACGGTGCGCTCGAAATAGTGCCGGATGGCGAACGGCTTCTTGGGGAAGGAGAGACGGTACTCGTCGACGACCTCATGACGACGGGTGCGTCACTCGCCGAGGCGGGGCGTGCCGTCCGCGTCCGGGGCCGGGAGCCGACCGCTGCGGCTGTCGTTGCCTTCCGTCCCAGGCCGGGCGGGTAGGAGCGGTCGAATGTTGCTGACAGCTAGCAGAGATCGCGCTTCGTCGCTGGCGGTTGTCGTGAATTGATACCTGAACGTAGGTACGTGCCAGTAGGGGGTGCCGCCCGTCGTCCGCTGGAGGTACGTTCGAGATGAGGTGGCGATCTTCCCTTTGGGAAGAAGGAGGTGAAAGTCGCAAGCCGAATTCCGGAGGCTGGCGGCAAGACGCCCTGAGCCTCCGGTGTCAGTGCACAAAGGAGGTGCTCCGCTCCTCAACGGCGGAGCGCTCCGGGAACGGAGTTCTGCGTGGACATCGTCGTCAAGGGCCGCAAGACAGAGGTGCCCGAGAGGTTCCGCAAGCACGTGGCCGAAAAGCTGGCGAAGATCCAAAAGCTCGACGGAAAGGTGATCAGCCTGGATGTCGAGGTGTGCAAGGAACACAACCCCCGGCAGGCCGACCGTTCCGACAGGGTCGAGATCACCCTGGTCACACGCGGACCGGTCATTCGCGCGGAGGCTGCCGCCTCCGATACCTACGCCGCGCTGGATCTGGCAGCGGCCAAACTCGAAGCACGACTCCGTAAGCAGCACGACAAGCGCCGGGTGCACCGGGGCGGCCGCACGCCGATCAGCGTCGCGGCGGCAACCGCGCACCTCGCGGCAGAACTCAACGGCCAGCTGGACGCCGCGGCGTCGTCCGCGGCCACCAAGGTCGAAGAGCCGCCGATGACCACCAAGGTCGGTCCGCTGGAGGTGCAGGGGGAGGGGCCGCTCGTCGTCCGCGAGAAGACGCATGCCGCGGCGCCCATGTCTCTCGACCAGGCTCTCTACGAAATGGAGCTGATCGGTCACGACTTCTACCTCTTCGTGGACTCTGAAACCAAGCAGCCGAGCGTCGTCTATCGTCGGCACGGCTACGACTACGGCGTGATCCACCTGGATCCGGACCCGTTCGCGGTGGATCCGCCCCCGGAAGCCGGCGGCTCGCTCGGTGGCTGACTGCTCGAACTGACCAGACGTGATCGCGCCCCCGGCCGGGCCGAGAATCCGACCGGGGGCGCGGGCGTGGAATCATGGCTTCACTCACGGCCTCATGGCCAACCGGTCTGCTGTGCAGCGCGGTTGGTGCGGCATAGCCTGCAGGGGGAGGAACGATGGCGGACAGCTTCGGGCCAGCGATGCCTGTGCCTGACGCACACCCGGTACGGGTGACGATGGACGACGGCGACATGCGCGAGCGTCAGCCGCCCGAACCCATCCGGGTGCTGGTCGTCGACGACCATGAGCTTTTCCGCCGCGGACTGGAGATCGTCCTCGCCCAGGAAGAGGACATCCAGGTCATCGGTGAGGCGGGGGACGGCGCCGAAGCGGTGGAGAAGGCGGCGGACCTGCTGCCCGACATCGTGCTGATGGACGTGCGGATGCCCAGACGCGGCGGCATCGAGGCCTGCACCTCGATCAAGGAGGTGGCTCCGAGCGCCAAGATCATCATGTTGACGATCAGTGACGAGGAAGCCGATCTCTACGACGCGATCAAGGCCGGAGCCACCGGTTACCTCCTGAAGGAGATCTCCACGGACGAGGTCTCGGCCGCGATCCGGGCGGTGGCCGACGGGCAGTCCCAGATCAGCCCCTCGATGGCGGCGAAGCTGCTCACTGAGTTCAAGTCGATGATCCAGCGGACCGACGAGAGCAAACTCGTACCGGCGCCGAAGCTGACCGAGCGGGAGCTGGAGGTGCTCAAGCTCGTCGCCACGGGGATGAACAACCGCGATATCGCCAAGGAACTCTTCATCAGCGAGAACACGGTGAAGAACCACGTGCGGAACATCCTGGAGAAGCTTCAGCTCCACTCGCGTATGGAGGCAGTGGTCTACGCGATGCGCGAGAAGATCCTGGAGATCCGCTGAGGCGCGGCGGCCGCGCAGCCTGGTGGCAGCCCTGTACGGGGTGCCCCGGGCGCTGAACGGGCGGCGTCGACGCCCGCGTTTCGAGTGGCCCGGCCAGGGCTGGGGCGGTGATCCCGCCGCGGCTGTCAGTCCACCGGCCCCGAGGGGCCTTCCGCCAGAGCCTTCACCAGCGCTTCGCGCAGTTCGGCGTCGTCGCAGCGCCCGACGCGGACTTCGTCGCATCCCACCCAACTCGCCGCCTCCCAGAGCGCCTTGGCCATGGGGGCGACCGCCTTGCGGCCCGCGAGCGACACCTGGCGCGCCACGAGAGCGGAATTCTCACGCCCGGGGTCGACACGCCCGAGCAGTTTCCCGCCGGCCAGCAGCGGCATGGCGAAGTACCCGTGTATCCGCTTCGGCTTGGGGACGTAGGCCTCCAGCCTGTGCGTGAAGTCGAACATCCGCTGTGTGCGCGGCCTGTCCCACACCAACGAGTCGAACGGCGAGAGCAGCGTCGTGCGGTGGCGGCCGCGCGGGGCGGAGGCGAGAGCCGCGGGATCCGCCCAGGCGGGCTTCCCCCACCCCTCCACGGAGACCGGGACGAGCCCCGTCCCGGGCAGCACGGCCTCCACCTGCTCGCCCTTGAGACGGTGGTAGTCCGCGAGATCCGCACGCGTCGCGACCCCCATCGCCGAGCCTGCCTGGGCGACGAGACGGCGCACGCACTCGTGGTCGTCGATGTCGTCGTGCAGCAGGTCGTCGGGGATGGCGCGCTCGGCGAGGTCGTAGACCCGCTTCCAGCCGCGGCGCTCGGTGCAGACGACCTCGCCTGTGTCGAGCAGCCACTCCACAGCGATCTTCGTCTCCGACCAGTCGAACCACTCGCCGCCGTTCTTGCCGCCGCCGAGTTCCGTGGTCGTCAGAGGGCCGTCCGCCTTGAGCCTGTCCCGGACGAGCGCGCAGGCGCGGTCCTTGTCCTCCAGGACGTGCCACCGGTGGCCGCGCGCACGCCGCTCCCGGCGCCTGAACGCGAAGTGCGGCCACTCCTCGACGGGGAGGATGCAGGCGGCGTGCGACCAGTACTCGAAGCTGTGGCCGTCGCTCCAGTAGGCCGACTCCACCGCCTGCCGGCCGACCGCGCCCAGCCGCGCGTACGGCACGAGTTCGTGAGACCGGGCCAGTACCGAGATGGTGTCGAGCTGGACGGCGCCGAGCCGGCGCAGCATGCCCCGGACCCCGGCGCGGCGGTCGGGCGCGCCCAGCAGGCCCTGCGCCCGCAGGGCCAGCCTCCGGGCCTCGTCGGCGGAGAGCGGGATCTCGGCGGAGTTCATGCGGCACACGATAGGCGGCACCACTGACAGCGGTCCCCGGCCGCACTGTGGCGCCCTCCGGGGCGCGGCAGGGGCGGCCCGCCCCGGGAACACCGCCGCTCAGGTCACCGCGCCGGCAGGTAGGGCTTGTCCATCCGCATGCCGAGATCCGTCGGCAGAAGCGCGGCGACCCACGCGTCCCGCCTGGTGCCGCGGTGCACGATCCTGGCCCGCTGCGTCCCCTCCATCACGAAGCCCAGGCGCCGGGCCACGCCTCGCGACCCTTCGTTGCCGACCTCCGCCACCCACTCAAGCCGCTCGGTCCCCAGCTCCGTGAACGCCCACCGGCACACCTCGCGGCCCGCCTCGACGGTGTACCCCTTGCGGCGCTGCGGAGCGGCCGTCCAGAAGCCGAGTTCGGCCTGGCGTTCCGGAGTGCGCAGGTGAGCGAGGCGGACAAGGCCCATCGAACCCACCAGGGCACCTGTCTTGGTGAAGACGCCGAAGTTGTACATGGTGTCCTCGCGCCAGCCGTCCGCGCTGGCCCTGAGCGCGAAGTCCTCCGCGTCCTTGCGGGTGTAGGGGTCCGGGACCGGTATCCAGCGGGCGATGTCCGGGTCCTGGCAGGCCGTCTCCAGCGCCTCCACGTCCTGCTCGGTGAAGGGCCGCAGGACCAGACGCGCCGTGGTGAGAGTGGTGGGCTCCATGGACCGATTGTGCCGCCGGCGGCCGACCCGCTTCCGGCACCATCCACCGCTCCGAACCGTTAGGGGTACAGGGGCGTACGTCCCTCGCATACGATGGCCGGTGCGGCGAAGACCGTATCGTCGCGTCCGCGCACTGACCGTGCCAGGTTCGACCGGCAAGGAGCCACCCTAAGTGTCCGTCTTCGGCAAGCTCATGCGCGCAGGTGAAGGGAAGATCCTGCGCAAGCTGGACCGCATTGCGCGGCAGGTGAATTCGATCGAAGAGGACTTCGTCGACCTGTCCGATGCCGAGCTCCGCGCCCTCACGGACGAGTACAAGGAGCGGTACGCGCAGGGCGAGAGCCTCGACGACCTGATGCCCGAGGCCTTCGCGACCGTACGTGAGGCCGCCAAGCGGGTGCTCGGCGAGCGCCACTACGACGTGCAGATCATGGGTGGTGCGGCGCTGCACCTCGGCTATGTCGCCGAGATGAAGACCGGTGAGGGCAAGACCCTCGTCGGCACGCTCCCCGCGTACCTGAACGCGATCTCGGGTGACGGCGTCCACATCATCACGGTCAACGACTACCTCGCGCAGCGTGACTCCGAGTGGATGGGCCGCGTCCACCGCTTCCTCGGCCTGACGGTCGGCTGCATCGTGGCGCACATGACGCCCGCGCAGCGCCGCGAGCAGTACAGCTGTGACATCACCTACGGCACGAACAACGAGTTCGGATTCGACTACCTCCGCGACAACATGGCGTGGTCGAAGGACGAACTGGTGCAGCGGGGCCACAACTTCGCCATCGTCGACGAGGTGGACTCGATCCTCATCGACGAGGCCCGTACACCGCTGATCATCTCCGGTCCGGCCGACCAGGCCACCAAGTGGTACAGCGACTTCTCCAAGCTGGTGAAGCGCCTGGAGAAGGGCGAGCCGGGCGACCCGCGTACGCAGAAGCCGGAGTCCGGGGACTACGAGGTCGACGAGAAGAAGCGCACGGTCGGCATCCACGAGGCCGGCGTCGTCAAGGTCGAGGACTGGCTGGGCATCGACAACCTCTACGAGTCGGTGAACACGCCGCTCGTCGGCTACCTCAACAACGCCATCAAGGCCAAGGAGCTCTACCACAAGGACAAGGACTACGTCGTCCTCGACGGCGAAGTCATGATCGTGGACGAGCACACCGGCCGTATCCTCGCCGGCCGCCGTTACAACGAGGGGATGCACCAGGCGATCGAGGCCAAGGAAGGCGTCGAGATCAAGGACGAGAACCAGACGCTCGCCACGATCACCCTGCAGAACTTCTTCCGGCTCTACGACAAGCTCTCCGGCATGACCGGTACGGCCATGACCGAGGCGGCGGAGTTCCACCAGATCTACAAGCTCGGCGTCGTGCCCATCCCGACGCACCGGGCGCTGGCCCGCCAGGACCAGGCCGACCTGATCTACCGCACCGAGGTCGCCAAGTTCTCGGCGGTCGTGGACGACATCGTGGAGAAGCACGAGAAGGGCCAGCCGGTCCTGGTCGGCACGACGTCCGTCGAGAAGTCCGAGTACCTGTCGGAGCAGCTCAACAAGCGCGGCGTGCGCCACGAGGTGCTCAACGCGAAGAACCACGAGCGTGAGGCGGCGATCGTCGCCGAGGCGGGCCGCAAGGGCTCCGTGACGGTCGCGACGAACATGGCGGGGCGCGGTACCGACATCAAGCTCGGCGGCAACGCCGAGGGGCTGGCCGAGAACGAGCTCCGCGCGAGGGGGCTCGACCCCGTCGAGAACTCCGAGGAGTGGAGCGCCGCGCTGCCCGCCGCCCTGGAGAAGGCCGAGCGGACGGTCAAGGACGCGGTCGACGAGGTCAAGGAGCTCGGCGGCCTCTACGTCCTGGGCACCGAGCGCCACGAGTCGCGCCGCATCGACAACCAGCTGCGCGGCCGTTCGGGCCGTCAGGGCGACCCGGGCGAGTCCCGCTTCTACCTGTCGCTGGGCGACGACCTGATGCGGCTGTTCAAGGCGCAGATGGTCGAGCGTGTGATGTCCATGGCGAACGTGCCGGACGACGTCCCCATCGAGAACAAGATGGTCACGCGCGCCATCGCCTCCGCCCAGTCCCAGGTCGAGCAGCAGAACTTCGAGATCCGCAAGAACGTCCTGAAGTACGACGAGGTCCTCAACCGGCAGCGCGAGGTGATCTACGGCGAGCGCCGCCGCGTCCTGGAGGGCGAGGACCTGCACGAGCAGGTGCGGCACTTCATGGACGACACCATCGAGGCGTACGTCCAGGCGGAGACCGTCGAGGGCTTCGCCGAGGAGTGGGACCTCGACAGGCTGTGGAGCGCCTTCAAGCAGCTCTACCCGGTGAAGGTGACGGTCGAGGAGCTCGAAGACGCCGCGGGCGAGCGCGAAGGCATCACCGCCGAGTTCATCTCCGAGTCCATCAAGGACGACATCCACGAGCAGTACGACGCCCGCGAGGCCGAGCTCGGCAGCGAGATCATGCGCGAGCTGGAGCGGCGCGTGGTGCTCTCCGTGCTCGACCGCAAGTGGCGCGAGCACCTCTACGAGATGGACTACCTCCAGGAAGGCATCGGCCTGCGTGCCATGGCCCAGAAGGACCCGCTGGTGGAGTACCAGCGGGAGGGCTACGACATGTTCCAGGCCATGATGGACGGCATCAAGGAGGAGTCCGTCGGCTACCTGTTCAACCTGGAGGTCCAGGTCGAGCAGCAGGTCGAAGAGGTTCCAGTCCAGGAGAAGCCCGAGGTCAAGGCGTCGCTGGAGAAGGAGCCGCAGGAGGCGGTGGCCGCGGGCGCGGCGACGGGCCCGGCTCCGGCCATCCGCGCCAAGGGCCTCGACGCGCCGCAGCGTCCCGACCGGCTGCACTACTCCGCGCCGACGGCGGAAGGCGGCGTCGAGGAGGGCGAGCTGGAGACCGGGGCACCCGGCGAGCCCGTCCGCTCGGCGGCCGACGGCCTGACGCGGGCCGAGCGGCGCAAGGCGCAGAAGGGCAAGCGCCGCAAGAAGTGACCTTCGCGCGCTGACGTGTACGGGCTGGTGCCCGTCGCCCCACGGGTGGCGGGCACCAGCCCGTAGCGCTGTGCGGAGGCGTGCGACGGCCGGACGGGGGCGTCCGTGGGACCCGTCCGCACCGTCCGTGCCGCTGTGCCGGGCTGCTCACGGACGGCTGCGGCCCGTGGACTGGCCGTCGAGTTCGACGGCCGCGCACCGCCACCGGTGGTCGGCGCACAGTTCCAGCCGGAACGCGATGGCACGCTGGCGGTCGCCGGTGACGATGCGTGCGAACGCCTCGATCACTCCGTCGCGGGGCCGGCTGCCGCGGGCGTCGAGGACTTCGGGGCTGGTGCGGTCCGCTCCGCGGGGGCGCAGCGGAGCGTGGGAGGCGAGGCTGGAGAGCTCCTCGTAGGCCGGTCCGCGGGTGTGCTGCAGGAGCGTGTGGACGGGACGCTGCCCGCTGAGTACGAGGAGGAGACGGCTGGCGAACCAGTAGGGCGGCTGACGTTCGCGTTCCCGGGCGGCCGCGGCACGCAGGGCGGACGCCGAGGGACGGCCGGGAGCGGCACCGGGGCGTCCCGTCACGTGCGTCCCGGGACGGCGTGAGTCACGGCGGCCGGGCGGGCCAGTGCGGGCGGAGGGCCTCGGACCGTACGGCTTGTGGCCGCGTACCTGTGCGGTCGCGGGCGCGCTCGTCCCGGCATGGCCGTGAGGAGGTGCTGCGGGGCCGGGGGCGCCCTCTGCGGCGGCTCCGCGGGCGTTCCCCGGGGCGTATGGAGCGGCGTCCGAGACGGGCCGTGCGTGGCTCGCTCCGGAGTCCGCGGCGGTGTGCGGTGCTCGGCCCGTGGTGCCGTCGAACTGCGCGGGCGGAATGGGTGCGGCGTGCATGGATCCCCCGATGAGTGGTGCGTCCGAGAGGCCGGGAACGGGTCTGTACCCGGCAGTAGCTTTCGGGTCGGTTGTACCGACACGGTTCGGGCGGTCGCAACGCGTGACGGGCGGCGGGTCGGCTGCGGAAAGTGATTCACCTATCAGTGGGGCCGTGCGGAGCGAAGGTGACGGGCGCCGTCTCCACCTGCGGCTTTCAGTCAACGTCCGTACGGGGAGCGGCCGCTGCCCGGGCCGTATCCTGACCTGACAGACCGTCCGGCGATACACGAAAGCGGCATCGATGCGTGTCTATGTGCCTCTGACTCTGCCAGCCCTGCGGGACGCGCACGCCGCCGGGGAACTGGCGCCGGAGCCCGGAGCGATCCTCGCCTACGCCGTCACCCCCGGCCTGCGCGAGTGGTATGTCTCCGACGACAGCGAGGAGTTGGAGTACGCGGCCCTCAACCGCGCCGCGCAGGCGTCGCTGCGTCTTCTGGCGGCACGCCCCGACGCGCCGCGGCGCCGGGTCGTCCTCGCCGCCGACATCCCCGACGGCGAGGTGAGCTTCGACCCGGACCAGGTCCTGGACCGGGAATCGCTGGGGCAGGTGCGGATCGGCACGCCCGTGGCGCTGGCGAAGGCGGCGGCCGTCCACATCGACGCGGACGACGCGGCGGCGGACGTCACCGCGGCGGCCGACGCGCTGGGAGCCGCCGACATGGGCGACGAGGACGCACGGTTCACGGTGGACGGCGCCGAGGACCACGAACTGCTCTGGTACGCCACGCAGGAGATCCCGCACATTCTCGGTTGAAGCGGCCTCGGTTGAAGCGGCCTCGGGTGAAGCCGCCTCGGGTGACATTGCCCACGCACCCGGCCTTTCCGCGGCGGGGCGCGGCGGCGGGGTGCACGGCGCGGCGCCGGCTGTCCTGGAACCCCGTGTCGGAATGTCAGACCCCCGACGTACGGTCTTCTCCATGAAACCGGGGCATTCGGGCAGGCGCACCGCCCACATCGTGTGGGACTGGAACGGCACGCTGCTGCACGACATCCACGCCGTCATCGGCGCGACGAACGCTGCCTTCGCGGAGCTCGGCCTTCCGCCGATCACGCTCGAGCGTTACCGGGAGCTGTACTGCGTACCCGTGCCCCGGTTCTACGAGCGGCTCATAGGGCGGCTGCCGAGCGAGCGGGAGTGGGAGGTCATGGACGAGTCCTTCCACCGCCACTACTGGCTGCGGGCGCGGGACGCCGGCCTCGTCGAGGGGGCCGCGGAGCTGCTGGCGGCGCAGAAGGCCGAGGGGCGCACGCAGTCGCTGTGCTCGCTCGCACCGCACGACCGGCTGGTTCCGCTCGTCAAGACGCACGGGATCGACGGCCACTTCGTACGCGTCGACGGAGCGACGGGCCCGTCGGGCGGGGTGAAGGCCGAGCAGATGGCGCGTCATCTGCTCGCTCTGGATCAGGTCCAGGCGGAGAACACCGTGGTCATCGGGGACGCCGTCGACGACGCGGTGGCAGCGGCGCACGTGGGGGCGCGAGCGGTGCTCTACACGGGCGGTTCACACAGCCGGGCCAGTCTGGAGACAGCCGGGGTGCCCGTGGTGGACACTCTGGAGGAGGCGATCGAGGCTGCCGACTGGGCAGCCGGCGTACGAAGATGAGGCGGAACCAGCTGTCCGCTGTCCACTTCGTCCAAGAGTCTCCACTGATTTTGTACACATAAGGTCCATGACGGCCCCGGGCACGGGGGCGATAGCCTACGCACGTGATCAGCGCTATATCCCGCGCGGGCATCGTCGCCCCCGCCCCGTGCCCCCCGCGCGACAGCGCCGGGGCCTCCGCTGGTCGTCTCTCACGGCGCGCGTCGGGCCTGAACGGACATCCCGTGCTCCGATGCCGCGCCTCCGCCATACCGACGTCACGCAACGGCGCGCGACAGGAGCCAGGACATGCAGACCAAGCTGGATGAAGCAAAGGCCGAGCGGCTGGAAGAGGCCGCCCGGGTAGCTGAAGAGAGCCCCGCAGGGGGGGAGCATCCGGCGCGGGGCCTCGAGAACGGCGCACTGCGGGCGTTCCTCCAGCGCTACTACCTGCACACCGCTCCGGAAGACCTCGCCGGCCGCGACCCCGTGGACATCCTCGGCGCTGCCTTCTCCCACTACCGGCTGGCGCAGAACCGGCCCCAGGGCACGGCCAACGTGCGCGTGCACACCCCGTCGGTCGACGAGAACGGGTGGACCTGCACCACGCACACCGTCGTTGAAGTAGTGAACGACGACATGCCGTTCCTCGTGGACTCCGTCACCAACCTGCTCTCCCGTGAGAAGCGCGGAATCCACCTGGTGATCCACCCTCAGATGATCGTCCGCCGCGACGTGACGGGGAAGCTGCTCGAGGTGCTCGACGCGGGCCGGGACAAGCTCGTCCCCGGCCCCGGCGGCGCGTCCGTGGAGGAGAAGCGGGAGCTGCCGCACGACGCGGTCACCGAGTCCTGGATCCACGTCGAGATCGACCGCGAGACCGAACGCGAAGACCTGAAGCAGATCACGAGCGATCTGCTGCGCGTCCTGTCCGACGTGCGCGAGGCGGTCGAGGACTGGCGCAAGATGCGCGAAGCGGCGCTGAACATCGCCGACGAGCTGGAGTCGGAGCCCGTCGCGCACGACGTGCGCAAGGAGGAGGTCGAGGAGTCGCAGGAGCTGCTGCGCTGGCTCGCCGACGACCACTTCACCTTCCTCGGGTACCGCGAGTACGAGCTCTCCGACGAAGCCGACGACGGGGAGCGGGAGTTGACGCTGAAGTCCCTCCCGGGCACGGGGCTGGGCATCCTGCGTTCCGATCCGCAGCACAGCAGCGGTGACGACGGCCACCCGGCGTCGCCGTCGTTCAGCCGGCTTCCGGCGGACGCGCGCGCGAAGGCCCGAGAGCACCAGGTGCTGGTGCTCACCAAGGCCAACAGCCGCGCCACGGTGCACCGTTCGTCCTACCTCGACTACGTGGGCGTGAAGAAGTTCGACGCCGAGGGCAACGTCGTGGGGGAGCGGCGCTTCCTCGGGCTGTTCTCCTCGGCCGCCTACACGGAGTCGGTGCGCCGGGTCCCCGTGATCCGCCGCAAGGTCTCCGAGGTGCTGAGCTCGGCCGGTTTCGCGCCGGACAGCCACGCGGGCCGCGACCTGCTGCAGATCCTCGAGACCTATCCGAGGGACGAGCTGTTCCAGATCCCCGTCGACGAGCTGCGCTCCATCGCGACCTCCGTGCTCTACCTGCAGGAGCGCCGCAAGCTGCGGCTGTACCTGCGCAAGGACGAGTACGGGCGCTACTACTCGGCGCTCGTCTACCTCCCGCGGGACCGCTACACCACGACGGTGCGCCTGCGCCTGACGGACATCCTCACCGAGGAACTGGGCGGCAGCAATGTGGACTTCAGCGTCTGGAACACGGAATCGGTGCTCACCAGGCTGCACTTCGTCATCCGCCTCAAGCCGGGGACGCAGCTTCCGGAGCTGACGGACGACGAGGCCGACCGCATCGAGGCGCGCCTCGCGGAGGCCGCCCGCAACTGGGCGGACGGCTACATGGAGGCGCTGAACGCGGAGTTCGGCGAGGAGCAGGCCGCCGAACTGGGCCACCAGTACAGCGCGAACGCCTTCCCCGAGGGGTACAAGGCCGACTTCCCGCCGCGCGCCGCCGTCGCCGACCTGCAGCACCTCAACAGGCTCGCCCGCGGGGAGAACGGCACGTCGGACTTCTCGCTCAGCCTGTACGAGCCGGTCGGGGCGAGCCCCGGCGAGCGCCGCTTCAAGATCTTCCGTATCGGCCAGCCGGTCTCCCTCTCCGCCGTGCTTCCCGCGCTGCAGGCGATGGGAGTCGAGGTCGTCGACGAGCGGCCGTACGAACTGCGCTGCAGCGACCGCACGAAGGCGTGGATCTACGACTTCGGCCTCCGGCTGCCCGGCTCACACGTGCACGGCCTCGGTGAGGACGCACGTGAGCGCTTCCAGGACGCGTTCGCCGCCGTGTGGACGGGCCGCGCCGAGAACGACGCGCTCAACTCCCTCGTCCTGTCGGCGGGTCTGACGTGGCGGCAGGCGATGGTGCTGCGGGCGTACGCGAAGTACCTGCGGCAGGCGGGGGCGACCTTCAGCCCGAGCTACATGGAGGACACGCTCGGCCGCAACGTGCACACCACGCGGCTGCTGGTGAACCTCTTCGAGGCGCGTCTCGACCCGGGCCGCTCGCAGGCCGGGCACGAACTGACCGACGGGCTGCTGGAGGAGCTGGACGGCGCGCTGGACCAGGTCGCCAGCCTCGACGAGGACCGCATCCTGCGCTCCTTCCTCACCGTCATCAAGGCGACGCTGCGCACCAACTACTTCCAGAACGCGGACGCGGGCACCAGGACCGGCGGGGGGAAGGACGAGTCGGCACAGCCGCACGAGTACCTCTCGATCAAGCTGGACCCGCAGGCGATCCCCGATTTGCCCGCGCCGCGTCCCGAGTACGAGATCTGGGTCTACTCGCCCCGCGTCGAGGGCGTGCACCTGCGCTTCGGCAAGGTCGCGCGCGGCGGCCTGCGCTGGTCGGACCGGCGTGAGGACTTCCGTACGGAGATCCTCGGGCTGGTGAAGGCGCAGGAGGTCAAGAACACGGTCATCGTGCCGGTCGGCGCCAAGGGCGGCTTCGTGTGCAAGCAGCTCCCCGATCCGGCGGCGGACCGGGACGCCTGGATGGCCGAGGGCATCGCCTGCTACAAGACCTTCATCTCCGGGCTGCTCGACATCACCGACAACCTGGTGGGCGGCGAGATCGTCCACCCGCAGGACGTGGTCCGCCACGACGGCGACGACACGTACCTCGTCGTCGCCGCCGACAAGGGCACCGCCAGGTTCTCCGACATCGCCAACGAGGTGGCCGAGGCCTACGGCTTCTGGCTCGGCGACGCCTTCGCCTCCGGCGGCTCCGCCGGCTACGACCACAAGGGCATGGGCATCACGGCCCGCGGCGCCTGGGAGTCGGTCAAGCGGCACTTCCGCGAGCTGGACCACGACACCCAGACGCAGGACTTCACCGTCGTGGGCGTCGGTGACATGTCGGGAGACGTCTTCGGCAACGGCATGCTCCTCTCGGAGCACATCCGCCTCGTGGCCGCCTTCGACCACCGGCACATCTTCGTCGATCCCCAGCCGGACGCGGCGACTTCGTACGCCGAGCGGCGCCGGCTGTTCGAACTGCCCCGCTCCTCCTGGGAGGACTACGACTCCTCGCTGATCTCCGCGGGCGGCGGCGTCTATCCGCGGAGCGCGAAGTCCGTGCCCGTCACCCCGCAGATGCGGGAGGCCCTGGGCATCGAGTCGAAGGCCACGAAGATGACCCCCGCCGAGCTGATGCGGGCCATCCTGAGCGCGCCTGTCGACCTGCTGTGGAACGGCGGCATCGGCACGTACGTGAAGGCGTCGGCCGAGACCGACGCTCAGGTCGGCGACAAGGCGAACGACGCGATCCGCGTCAATGGCGAGGACCTGCGGGTGAAGGTCGTCGGCGAGGGCGGCAACCTCGGTCTGACGCAGCTCGGCCGGATCGAGTTCGCGCTGCACGGCGGCCGCGTGAACACCGACGCGATCGACAACAGCGCGGGCGTGGACACCTCCGACCACGAGGTGAACATCAAGATCCTGCTCAACGCTGTCGTCGCGGGCGGCGACATGACGGTCAAGCAGCGCAACAGCCTGCTGGCCGAGATGACCGACGAGGTCGGCGCGCTGGTGCTGCGCAACAACTACGCGCAGAACACGGCGCTGGCCAACGCGATCGAGGGCGCGGCCAGCCTGCTGCAGGCGCACAACCGGTACATGCGCAGCCTCGGCAAGGAGGGGCGCCTGGACCGCAGCCTGGAGTTCCTCCCCAGCGACAAGCAGATCCGCGAGCGCCTCGCGGCCGGACACGGCCTCACGCAGCCCGAGCTCGCCGTCCTCCTCGCGTACACCAAGATCACGGTGACGGACGAGCTGTTCGGGACCGAGCTGCCCGACGACCCGTACCTGCGGCGGCTGGCCTACGAGTACTTCCCGAAGGCCCTGCGCGAGCGCTTCCCCGACGAGATCGGCCAGCACGCGCTGCGCCGGGAGATCGTCACGACGCTGCTCGTCAACGACACGGTCAACACGGGCGGTTCGACGCTCGTGCACCGCATGAAGGAGGAGACCGGCGCCTCGACGGAGGAGATCGTCCGGGCGCACACCGCGGCCCGCGCCATCTTCCGGCTCGGGGAGATCTGGGACGAGGCGGAGGCGCTGGACAACATCGTCAGCGCGGACGTCCTCACCAGCATCCGGCTCCAGTCGCGGCGGCTCGTCGAGCGCGGCACCCGCTGGCTGCTCAACAACCGGCCGCAGCCGCTGCTGATCGCCGAGACCATCGATCTCTTCCAGGAGCGGGTCGCGGAGGTCTGGGAGGAACTGCCCAAGCTGCTCAAGGGCGACGACCGCGACTGGCACCAGACGATCCTGGACCGGCTCGACGAGGCGGGGGTGCCGTCCGAACTGGCCGTGCGTGTCGCCGGGTTCTCCGCGGCCTTCTCCGCGCTGGACGTGGTGGCCGTGACGGACCGCACCGGGGTGCAGCTCCTCGACGTCGCCGCCGTCTACTACGACCTCGCGGACCGGCTGGGCATCACCCAGCTCCAGGAGCGCGTCAGCGAACTGCCGCGTGCGGACCGCTGGCAGTCGATGGCCCGGGCGGCCATCCGCGAGGACCTCTACGCCGCGCACCAGCTGATCGCCGCGGACGTCCTCTCGGAAGGCGGCGGCAAGGCGACGCCCGAGCAGCGGTACGAGAAGTGGGAGGCGAAGAACCACACCATCCTCACGCGTGCGCGGGCCACCCTCGACGAGATCCAGTCGTCGGAGACCTTCGACCTGGCCAATCTCTCGGTCGCGATGAGGACGATGCGCACGCTGCTGCGCAGCAACCGCTGACGCCGGCGGGCGGGGCCCGGAGCCCCGCCCGCGGACATCCACGACGGCGGCCCCGTGCGGTTCACCCGTACGAGGGCCGCCGTACGTGTCCCCGGACCGGCACCGCCGCCTTGACGGTGCCCGGGGCACGCGTTCGGCCCTGCCCAGGGCGCTGCGCGCTCTCCGACGGTCTTAAGTGGAAGAGACCGTCAAGGGGAGCATCATGCGAACCGACTTGAACGCAGCCCTGCGCGGCCGCCGGCTCTCGCGCCGCACGGCGACCGCCCTGACCCTGCTGGGACTGCTGGCCGCGGGCTATCTCGGCCAGCTGCTGGGCCTCGTACTCGCCTCGGCGGCTCTCGTCGTCGCCGGTGCCGCCCTCGGTGTCGCGACCGAGGCGTGGCTGCTGGGCAGATGGCGTGCGCTGGCCCGGGGTCTGGGCCGTGCGCAGCTCTACCACCCCGTGCGGCAGCTGCTGAGGGACGCCCTGCTCCTGGCCGGGCTCGCGCGGTTGGACGTACTGGGCCCGCCGCCGCAGGCCACGTTGCTGCTGGTCGCGGTGCTGGGCTGCTGGGCGGGGCACTTCGTGTGCCAGGCGGTGGCCGCGCGGGTCCGGCATTCCAGGAGGCTGCCGATCGTCACGCGCAACATCGACGCGTCCTCGCTGCGCCTCGGCCCCGCCCCTCCCGCGATCTTCGGGCGCCTCGGCGCGCTGCGCCTGCTGTCCTGCTCCGCCGTCGTCACGGCGGGACTGGCGGCGACGGCCGTGACGGGCTCGGCGGCGTGGGGATCCGCGGCGGCGCTCGGCTGCTGGTCCGTCCTCGTCTGCGGCGTCGCGCTGCTGGCGGTGCGCCTGCTGCCCGGTCGGCGGCCGGCGGGGGAGGAGGAGGTGCTGGCCTGGCTGGACGGCTGGCTGGACGCGTACAGGCCGACCGTCGGCATGTACTTCTCCGGAGGGGTCTCCTCCGCGTACCAGGCGAACATGTGGCTCTCGACGCTGGAGCAGCTGGGCGGACGACCGCTCATCGTGCTGCGGGAGCGGTTCATGGTGCAGCAGATCGACGTCACCGACGTGCCGATCGTCTGCGTCCCGAAGGTCGCGCATCTGATGCGTCTGGAGCGCTCGTCGCTGCCGGTGATGCTGCACCCGGCGAACTCCGGCAAGACCTCGCAGGTGCTGCGCATCCCCACGATCAAGCACGCCTTCATCAACCACGGCGAGAGCGACAAGCTCTCCTCCTGCAACCCCTACGCCAAGGCCTACGACGAGGTGTGGGTCGCCGGTCCCGCCGCCCGCGAGCGCTACCAGCTCGCCGACATCGGCGTGGACGACGCGGACGTCGTGGAGGTCGGACGTCCGCAGCTCGCACCGATCAGGCCCTGCGCGGGGCCGCCGGCACCGGACGCGCGTACGACCGTGCTGTACGCACCGACGTGGGAGGGGTGGACGGACGATCCCGGCAACACCTCGCTGCCCCTGGCGGGGGAGCGGATCGTCCGCGCGCTCCTGGACGATCCGGGGGTGCGGCTGCTGTACAAGCCCCATCCGATGACCGGTTCGGTGGATCCGGCGGTGGGAGAGGCCGACCGGCGCATCCGCGCGATGATCGAAGAGGCCGTCCGACGGAACCCGGCGGGGCGTGCCAGGCCCGCGGAGGTCGATGCCGCCGCGGCCGAACTGGAACGGCGCACCGCCGAGTTGAGGAGCCTCGCGGGGACGGGCGCCCGCCGCAGCGAGGACGAGGCCGAACGCATGGACAGGCAGCGCGCCCCGGTGGACCCGCCCGCCGCGAGGGTCCTCGAAGCCGTCGAGGCCTGGGAGGAGTGCTTCTGGCGGGCCCACGCCCCGGACGAGCATCTGGTCCTCGCGGGGCCGCGCCCCGGCATCTACGCGTGCTTCAACCAGGCCGACGTGCTCGTCTCGGATGTCTCCAGCGTGGTGTCGGACTTCCTGACCAGCGGGAAGCCCTACGCCGTCGTCAACACCACCGGACTCCCCGAGGAGAGTTTCAGGACGGCGTTCGCGACGGTACGGGCGGCCGCGGTCCTCACACCGGCCGCGGACGGACTGCCCGCCCTGCTGGAGGCGGTGCGGAACCCGGAAGCGGACACCATGCGGGAGGCGCGCGCCGAACTCAGGGCGCATCTGCTGGGTCCGGACGATCCGCCCGCGCTGACGCGGTTCGGCCGGGCCGTGGAGGAGCTGCGGGCGTCCGCGGCGGCCAGCAGGGCCCGCCGTGACGCGCGGCAGCGAGCAGCCGCGGAAGGGCCGGCGGACGGCATCACGGAAGGTATCGACGACGGCATCGCGCAGGGACTCGCGGGAGGACCGGCCGAGCCGCCCGCGGTCGCGGCGGCCGTCGAGGAGCGGTTCGTCGGTGAGCAGTTCGAGGGGGCCGGGTCGGGGAACGGCCCCCGGCCGCGCCCCGAAGCGGCCCCGCCGTCGTCAGGGGCCGCTTCCGGTCAGCTGCTGGCCGACGCGTCCGGCGACGAGGAGGCGCTCTGAGCCCGGGAGCCGGAAGGCGTGCCGCCTGACGCGGTGGGGGCGCCGGTGCCCGGGCTCTGCGCGTCCGTGGCGGCCGGTACGGCCGCGGCGACCCTGGCGGGCTCGTCGACCGGCAGGGGCTGCAGCGCGCACACGAGGTCGTTGGCGAGGGAGAAGTAGAACCACAGGCCGGTCTCGCTCTCGCCGAGCCTGACGCGTGGCACCAGATCGGTCTTCTTGCGGTCGGCCAGGTCGCCCAGCAGGCGGGCGAAGCGGATGCGCGGCGTGCCCTGGGGGCCGGGCCGGAACCACAGGTCCCAGACGCCCTTCGAACCTCCCGAGTCGAGCGCGGCCGGCAGGTCGTAGGGAAGCTCGAAGGAGAGGACCGGTACCTCGCCCGCGGGTGCTGCCGCGGGTGCGGAGCCGTCCGGTGCCGTCGGGGCAGGCGTCCCGGAGGGCCGGGGCCCGGCGGAGAGCTGGAAGGGCAGTTCGAAGTCCGGCTCGGCCTTCGTACGGGAGACGGCGACGATCGCGCCTTCGCCGTCCTTCGCCGCGCGCGCGGCGGCTCCGTACAGCTCGGCGCGTACCGTTCCGGCCTGCCGGCCGAGCTCCACGGAGGTGACTTCGGCGTGCCCCGGCCGGTGCCAGGCGCGCACGGCGAGGTAGCCGTCGAGGGTGGTGTAGGGAACGCGGGGGCCGAGCACGCCGTCCGCGTCGAGGGGCGGGGGCATCGTCAGCAGGCGGGCGGTCTCGACGAGTTCCGACTGGACCCTCTTGCGCTTGCCGTCCGCCACGCGCTCCACGTACGTGTCCCAGCGGTCCTCGGCGAGCGGGTGCGCGGCACGCTCCAGCCGTACCTCGACCCACCCCTCGACGGCCTCGCTGCGGGGAGGGATCGGGATGCGGTGCGGCGCCCCGCTGTCGCGCCGCGACCGCACGAGCAGCACGGACGAGGTCTTCGGCAGCCGCTTCGCCAGCAGCCGGATCACCACCGAGCCGTCGGTGGCGACCCGGGCGCGGCCGAGGGGGCGCCGGAGCTTGGCGGCGGGGCGGGCCGCGCTGCGGTGTGCCCGCCACATGCGCAGCGCCGGGCGGAGCACGGGGCCCAGCGTGCGGAGCGCGAGGCGGCGCATGGGCCGGGAGCTGCTCTGGGGGGCGGCTGCTCCGCCCGCCTTGGCCGGGGGCGTCGCGCCCGCGGGGGACTTCGCCGTGGCGGCGTCCGCGGCGGCGGGGTTTGCGGCGCCGGCGGGTTTCGTGCCCGCCGGCTTCCCGCCGGCGGCGGGCGGGGTCAGGGGCGCGGGTGCGGGAGCCGTGGGGTTCTCCGCGGTCCCGGTGCCGGCCGCGTCCTGTACGGGACGGGCGGCGGTACGTGTCCGGCGCTGGGACGCCAGCTTCTCGAACAGCTGCTCGTACTCGCGGGCGATGCGGTCCGGCGAGTAGCGTTCCGCCTTCTGCAGCGCCGCACGGCTCATCCGGTAGCGCAGCTCGGGGTTCTCGATGAGCTGCATCAGGGCGTCGGCGTACGCCCGCACGTTCGTCTTCTCCGTCGGGCCGAGGGGCGAGAGCAGTCCGTCCTGCCCGTTGCCGATGATCTCCCCGGGGCCGTAGGGGCAGTCCGTGCTGACGACGGGGACCCCGCAGTGCATGGCCTCGACGAGGGTCATGCCGAACGACTCGGCGTCGGAGGAGACGGCGGCGATCGCGCCCTTCGCCCACTCCGCCTCGATCGGGGCGTGCGGGCCCATCAGGAAGGCTCGGTCGTAGAGGTCGAGGTGGTCGATCCGCTTGCGCAGGGCGGCCTGCTGGCGGCCGCGCCCGTAGAGCCGGAGCCGCCAGTCCGGGTGGCGTTCGGAGACGAGGGCGAACGCGTTGATCAGGCGGTCGTAGCGCTTGACCTTGATGAGCCGCCCGGCGGCGACGATCAGCTTGCTGTCGCCGTCGGAGGGCTCGACGTCGACCGCGGGGACGGCGTTGGGGATGCAGGTGATGAGGGCGTCGTCGCGGGCGGTCGCGGTGCCGGAGCCGGTGATGGCGGCCCGGTAGTTCTCGGCGTCGGCGTAGGAGACGGTGACGAACGCGTCGAGCTGGGGGATGGCGGCGTCCTGGTGGCCGCGGACGTGGTCGCTGTGCATGGCGTGGGTCAGGTGCTCCTGGCCGATGCGCAGGTAGCGGTCGCTGCCGTATGCCGCGAGGTAGTCGTTGATCTTGGGGCGGGTGGCGATGACGACGTCGGCGTCCGTGTTCTGCAGGAACTCCTCGACGCGCACGTCGCCCAGGCGGGTCGCGACGCCGCGTTCCAGGTGGTCGGGGCCCTCGGTGAAGCGGACGCTCGGCTGGTGGAAGCGGGGGTCGTCGCCGTCGAATCCGCGGGCGTCCCGGCGCAGCTCCAGCAGGTGGGTCATCGTCACGCGCGGATCGAACTGGAGCGCGGTCTCCCGCACGGTACGGCGGAGGCTGACGACCTCGACGTCGTGGCGGTCGGCGAGGGCCCGGGAGAGGTTCACCGTGGAGCGGATCGTTCCGCCGATCCCGTAGGCGTTGTCCAGCAGAAAGACGATCTTCATGCGGCCCGTTCCTCACTGGATTCACTCGGAAGGCATCTGATCCTTATTGCACCCTAGCGCCTGTATTGTCCATATACCGTGTGAATATAGCCAGCAGGGCGTGAAGTCGACGTGTTATGCGGCCTGATGCCGCGTCCCACCCCTCTCCCGGGCTTGCCTCCCGGCGGGATGTCCCGCCGCCAACAGCAGCTGAACCGCCGGTGACCAGGAGCGGTCGGCTTGCGGAAGCCGTGCTCGGGGGCGGCGTGAAGACGTGCGTGCGGGGGTGCGCGGCTCGTATACAGGGCTTCAGGACCCGGGGTGTCTGCGTCCCGGGTGAGTTGGATTCTTGACGCTTTCCGTCTCCGCGCCCCGAGGGAGAAGTGCGATGAAGGGCACCGCGAACGAAGCTGCGACGGCGACCTCCGGAGTACCGGGAGGGCGCACCTCGACCCCCGGCGAGGAGTTGCCCCGGCCCCGTTCCCTCCACGACGTGCCCGGCTGGTTCCACAACACCGACGCCGTCCTGTTCGACTGGTTCCTCCGGCGGCAGCAGCGCCTGGAACAGCGCGGTGACCTGCTGGAGATGGGTGCCTACATGGGCAGGAGCGCCATCGTTCTCCGGGCGTACCTCGGGGAGGGCGAGACGTTCACGGTGTGCGACCTCTTCGGCTCCGAGGCGCCCACCGAGCGGAACGAACGCGAGATGCGAGGCTCCTACGCGAGGCTGACCCGCGCGGCGTTCGAGACCAACTACCTCTCGTTCCATGACGAGTTGCCCCGCATCCTGCACGCGCCGACCTCTGTCGTCCCGGAGGAAGTGGCCCCGGGAAGCTGCCGGTTCGTCCACATCGACGCCTCGCACCTGTACGAGCACGTGCGGCCCGACATCAGCGCCGCCCGAGGGGTGCTCACGCCCGAAGGGATGGTCGTACTGGACGACTACCGCTCGTCCCACACTCCCGGCGTCGCCTGCGCGACGTGGCAGGCCGTGCTGGAGGGAGGGCTGCGGCCGGTCTGCGTCAGCGGGCAGAAGTTCTACGGGACGTGGGGCGACCCCCGCCCCGTCCAGGACGAGCTGTACGCGCGGCTGCGTGAACGGGGCGACTGCTGGCTCCAGTGGCAGGACGTCGCCGGGCACCGCCTGCTGCTCGTCGGTGCGGGCAAGGCCGCGCCTCCACGCCTTCCGGTGTCCCGGCATGCGAAATCCCGGGCCGGAGCCCGGGATCGCCGGAAGGGGGACGGCGCGGAGGCGGGCGGTGCGTCCGGTCTCCGGGCCGGGGCACGCACCCGCCGGATAGCCCGCGAGGTGCTGCCGCCGGTGGTGGCCCGGCACCTGGCCCGGGCGTTGCGCGCCCGGGCCAGGTGAGGAGGCGGTCCGCCTCCGCGTCGTCCGTTGTGCAGTTGTTCCGCTTGCCGGCTGCTACTTCACGGCGCCGGCCATCATGCCGGAGACGAACTGGCGCTGGAACGCGAAGAAGACGATCAGCGGGATCACCATCGACATGAAGGCTCCGGGAGCCAGCACGTCGATGTTGTTCCCGAACTGGCGGACCTGCTGCTGCAGGGCCACCGTGATCGGCGGGCTGCTCGCGTCCGAGAAGATCAGAGCGACCAGCATGTCGTTCCACACCCACAGGAACTGGAAGATGCCCAGCGAGGCGACGGCGGGGCCGCCCAGCGGCAGCACGACCCGGGTGAACAGCCGGACCTCGCCGGCACCGTCGAGACGGGCGGCCTCCAGCAGCTCGCGCGGGATCTCCGCGAAGAAGTTGCGGAGGAGGAAGATCGCGAACGGCAGGCCGAAGGCACAGTGGAAGATGACCACACCCGGCGTCGTCTCGAAGAGCCCCACGATGTTGAAGAGCTTCGCGACCGGGATGAGAGCCACCTGGACGGGCACCACCAGCAGCCCGACGACGATCAGGAAGAACCAGTCCTTGCCCGGGAATTCCAGCCACGCGAAGGCGTAACCGGCGAGCGCGCCGATGACGACGACCGCCACGGTGGACGGGATCGTGATCAGCATCGTGGTGAACAGGGAGCCGGTCACCAGTTCGTTGGCGAACAGCGACTCGTAGTTCGCCCCGGTGAGCTGGCCCGCGTCGATCACCCACGGGAAGCTGGAGTTGAGGTCGAAGATCTGCCACCAGCCGGAGAGGGAGATGTCCTCAGGGCTCCGCAGCGACGAACTCAGCAGCCCCGCCGTCGGCGTGAGCCAAATGAGGGCGACTACGACGAGGCCGAGCCGGACGGCCCAGTGGCCCGTGACGGTGACCAGCCGTGAAGCGAACGAAGTCTTCTTCTCCTGCTGGGGAGGCGAAGTCTTCGACGACTTGAGGGCGGCGGTGGGATCGGGCTTTGCCGCACTGACCGCGGTCATCGGCGTGCCTCCCTTCGCAGGCGACGGATGTTGACGACCATCACCGGCAGGACGAGCAGCAGCAGGATGACGGCGATGGCACTGCCCACGCCCTGGTTCGATCCCGCGCCGAAGGACGACAGATACAGCTGAAGGGCGAGCACGTTGGCATCGCTCTGGCTCTGGCTCGGAGCGATGATGTAGACGAGGTCGAAGATCTTCAGCACATTGATCATCAGAGTGACGACGACGACTCCGAGGACCGGGGCCAGCACCGGCACCGTGATCTTGCGGAAGACCTGCCACTCGTTCGCGCCGTCGACCCGTGCCGCTTCCAGCAACTCACGGGGCACGCCCGCGAGTCCGGCCGCGATGAGCACCATGGCGAAGCCCGCCCACATCCAGATGTAGGAACCGATGATGGAGGGCGTCACCAGAGTCGAGCTGAGCCACTCGATTCCGTTGTAGGGCTCCGCGAAGTTCGCGGCCGGCAGCCGGAGCTTCGATCCCTCGGCGGACTTGGGGAGCGAGAACGTACCGTCCCCGCCGGTCTCCGCGGTGGCGACGACCTTGCCGCCCTTCACCGCCTCGACCTTGATGCCGCTGAGGGCCTTCTCCTTCTGGTCGATGACGTCCGGCTTGCCGGCGCCGCCGGGAGCGAAGTCCAGCCAGACGGTGCCGGTGACCTCACCGCTCTTGCCGGGCGTCGCGGCCTTGGCCGGAGCGGCTTCCGCGACCTCCTTGGGCGGGAGGCCGACCAGCGGGAGGTTCGCCGGGTCGGAGGCGGAGACCGTCGACTTGGTCGTGTAGTCGCCGCCGCCGGACTTGGCCAGCTCCGAGTTCGGGCGCGGGTTCGCGCCGGGCCAGGCGGAGGACTCGGCGAACGTGTCGTGGACTCCGACCCAGATGGCGTTGGCGACGCCCTGCTTCGGGTTCTCCTCGTACACGAGCCGGAAGATGATGCCGGAGGCGAGCATGGAGATCGCCATCGGCATGAAGATGATGAGCTTGAACGCTGTGCCCCAGCGCACCCGTTCGGTGAGCACCGCGAAGATCAGGCCGAGGGCGGTGCAGACGGACGGGACGACGATGACCCAGATGATGTTGTTCTTGAACGCCGTCAGGATGTCGTCGTCGGTGAAGACCTCGACGTAGTTGCCGAGTCCGACGAAGCCCGTTCCGGAAGCGTCGAGGGTGCTGCGGAAGATCGAGTACACGATCGGATAGACGACCAGGGCTCCCAGCAGCACCAGCGCGGGCAGCAGGAACGTGAAGGCTATCCAGGGCCGTGAGCGCATCACTGAGGCGCTGGGCGGAGAGGGCTTGCCCGCCGGAGCGGCGGAAGCGTCCTTGGGCTCCGTGCCGGTGACGGCACCGGGACGAACTTCGCCCCCTGGTGGTTCGTCAGTCGGCGGAGTGGGGGTGGGGGTGGGCATGACGATGGTGTCCCTTGTCCGGGTCCGGGTTAGTGCAGGGCGAGGTAGGGCCGAGGGCCTTTGGCGTCGCCGGGCGCAGAGCCTGCGGCGCCGCCGGTGCCGGGCCCGTCCCATCGGACGGGCCCGGCACCGGCGGTGGTGCCGCCGGGCTGTCAGTCCTTCTTGTACGCCTTGGTGGCGGCGGCCTCGAGAGCGCTCTGGGCGCCCGCCACGTCCTTCGGGTTCTTCAGGAAGTCCTGCAGGGCCTTCCACTCACCCTTGCCCTTGGTACCGCCGAACGCGGCCGGGGCCTGGTCGGACATGTCGAAGCGGAAGTCGTCGCCGGCGTCGATCAACGCCTTGGCGATCTCACGCTGGACGTCGTCCGGGTACGCCTTGCCGTCCAGGTTCTTGTTCGGCGAGACGAACCCGCCTTCCTGCGCCCAGACAGCGGCGGCCTCGGGAGAGGCGAGGAAGGTGAGCAGGGCGTGGGCGGCCTTGCTGTCCTTCAGGGCGACGGCGGCGTCGCCACCCGTGACGACCGGAGCATCGCTGCCGACGGCCGGGAACGGGTAGACCTTCGCGTCCTTGCCGATCTTCGCCTTGGTGTCGTTCGCGACGTTGATGCCGACGAAGTCGCCCTCGAAGACGCTGGCCGCGCTCGGCGCCTCGGTGTCGTCGAACGCCTTGGTCACGGACGTCGGGAAGTCGGTCTGCAGCGCGCCCTTGTTGCCGCCCGCGAGCAGTTCCTTCTTGCCGAAGAGCTGACCGAGCGTGGTGAGGGCCTTCTTCACGGAAGGGTCGGTCCACTTGATCTCGTGCTTGGCGAGCTGGTCGTACTTCTCGGGGCCGGCCTGCGAGAGGTAGATGTTCTCGAACCAGTCCGTGAGCACCCAGCCGTCGCCACCGCCGATGGAGACGGGCTCCACGCCGGAGTCGGCGATCGTCTGCGCGTTGGTGAGGAATTCCTTCCAGGTCTTCGCCTCGCTGACGCCCGCGTTCTCGTAGGCCTTGGTGTTGTACCAGATCAGCGACTTGCTGGCGGCCTTGAAGTAGACGCCGTACTGCTTGCCCTTGTTGGAGCCGAGCTCCTGCCAGCCCTTGGAGAAGTTCTTGCTGAGCTGCTTCTTGGTGGCGTCGTCGAGGGGCTTGAGCCAGCCCTTCTCCGCGAACTGGTTCAACACGCCGACCTGCGGCAGCATCGCCACGTCCGGCGGCGCGCCGCCCTCGATCTTGGAGCCCAGGTAGGTGGCGACGTTGTCGCCGGTGGGCGTGACCTCGACCTCGGCACCGGTGCGCTTCTTGAACGCGTCGATGACCTTCTCGAAGTTCTTGCCCTCGTCGCCCGTCCAGACGGCGGCGACCTGGATCTTCTCGCCCTTGAGCTTGGGCAGTTTGACGGTCTCCTGCTCAGTCTGCGAGGAACCGCCCTTGTCCTCCCCCTTGTCACCGCCGCCGCCGCATGCGGCCGTCAGTGACAGGGCTGCGACGGCGCAGAGCGCCACAGCGCCACGTGCAGTCGCCCTGGTGTTGAAGATGCTGGTGTTGCTCCTGGTACTCAAGGTACCAGTCGCACGAACCGTATTACGCATAGCTCCCGCCGTCCCCATCGGAGGCGCGGTCCCGGAGACCCGGTCCGCCGCGCCGTTTTGGTCACTGGGCATGAGGGCATCAGTTCTCTCCCACAGTCCCGTGCGCAAAGTCCTACGCCTGAACGCGGACGGCTCGCAATACGTTGTCAGCTTTCAAGAACCTCATCTTGACCACTCCGTGATCTGTTCGCTGCGGGGGCGTCCGATTCCTGTGGGTCCACCCCGAGCGAGCGCGCGGCCCGGCCCACCGCGCTGGCGAGCAGAGCGAGATCGGTGGGGCCGTTCCCGAGCTCCCTCACGGGACGCCGCGCGGGCGGGTCCCCGGCCCTCGCCCACTCCAGCGGGACGACGGTGGGGCGCTGCGTCGAAGTGCGCGGGATACGGCCCGTGACCCGGCCGGCCTGGAAGGCCGTGACGCTGCCGTCGGCGTGCACAAGGGCTCCCCGCCCCGGGCTCGCCTTCTCCTCGCCGGCGCCGCCTCCGCCGCCCGCCCAGGACAACTCGACGCGCAGCGAGGCGGACCGGGCCACCGCCGTCCGGACCGTGCGCTCCGCGCTGCCGCTCACCGCCACGAGGTGCACACCGAGCCGCGCGCCGTCCCGCGCGACGGCCTCCAGGGCGCGCACGACGGAACCGGCCGCCGGCCGGCCGGGGTTGCCGAGCGCGGGGTCGACGAGGGTGTCGAAGTCGTCCACGAGGACGACGAGTCGGGGAAGTGAGCCCGTCGATGTTTCCAAGTGTTGAACGACCGAGGCGTCATCTCCGCCGGTCGCGGCCTCGTGCGCGGCCGCCCGGCCCTGCGGAACCGACGGGGGCACCGTGGGCTGTTCAATCCTCGTGCCGCCCGGCCTTCCGGCCGTCTGCGGAGCGTCGGGTGACGGGGCAGCGCCGGACGGGCCGGGCACCCCGCTCGCGGCCCCGGCCCCGCCTTCCGGTCCGGACGGCGGGGCCGCCCCGGACCCGGGCCCGCCGAACACGTCGCCGTCAGGCACCCGGAGCCGCAGAGTCGCCGGTGCGGAACCTGCATCCGCGCCAGGGGCGCCGCCCGGCTCGTGCGGGGCGGGTTCACGGCCCGCCCCCGCCGCTGACTGCGCGAACGCTCCAGCGGTCGCGCGGGACGCCCCGCGTCCGGCGTCCGCGGAGTCGACGCCCGCCCGCTCGGTGCCACGGCCGGGCTCCTCCTGCCCGGAGAGCTGACGGGGCGTCGCACTGCGGACGGCGCGGACCGGTCCCCCCGCGAAGCTCTCGTAGTCGCCCTCGGGCCCGATCAGCTCGGCCCGGCGCTTCAGCTCGCCGCTCAGCGCCTGGGCGAACTCCCGCATCCGCACCGGGTCGCTGGCCGCCAAGTGCCCCCGGACATGGGGGAGATCCAGGCAGCTCCGCAGATCCTCGCGGGCCGCGCCGTCCCCCTCCAGCAGCATCAGCCGCAGACGGTCGGGCCGCTCGCCCGCGGAGAGCGCGGCGGCGAGGGAGCGGAGCAGCTCCGTCTTCCCCGAACCGGAGGGCCCTGTGACGAGGCAGTGCCCCCTGGCGCCGTTCAGCTCGGCCTCCAGAGGGCCGCGCGGTCCGGCGCCGAACACCAGACGGGCGTGACCGGGGCCCGGCCGCGCGGAGCCCGCCCAGCGGGAGAGGAGCGCGGCGGGGGTGGCGCGGGCCAGCCCCAGCTCGTCCAGCAGGCGGGAGGACCGGGGCAGCGTCACCGCGGCGCGGGAGGCCGTGCCCGTACGGACGGCCGTGCCCTCCGGCTCGCGGAGCGGCGCCAGGGCGCGGGCGAACCGCTCCGCCCAGGCCGCGGAGACCGCGTCGACGGTGCCGACCGTCCCCAGCGCGCCAGGGGCGCGCGGTGTGGTCTGCGCGCCGGGCTGACGGTGCACCACCCGTACCGCTGTCGCGACCGCCCCGCTGAGCAGGGCCAGCGCACCGCACTCGCGGAACGCCGCGGACGTCTCGCACGCCGTCTCCACCGTCTCGGAGAGAGGCGACGAGGGAGTCGCGGCCGGGGTCTCGGCGAGGCACAGCAGATGGATCCCGGCGGCGGGCCCCTCCGCCGCGAGGCGGGCGACCGAGGTGCGCAGCTCCGCCGAGCCCGGGTCGCCGTCCACGACGAGCAGCGTGTACGGCCCGGAGTGCCGGGACGCGCCCCGTCCGGGAGACGCCCGGTGCCCGGCGGCAAGGCCCTGGGCCGGTGCGCCCTGCACCTCCTCGTCGAGCCGCCGGACCAGCTCCGCGGCGCGGGCCGCCGCCTGGTCCCGGTCGAAGGCCATGAGCAGACGGCAGTCCTGGCCGTGCACCGGCCGGAGGTGCGGCAGCCAGCCGAGCCAGGACCATTCCGCGGTGCGTTCCTCCCTCTCGCGCGAGCGGTCGGCGGAGAGGAGCACGATCTCCAGAGTGCTCGGGCCGTGCAGCGCGGCGAGCTGCGCCACCACGGAACGTGCCAGCCCCGTCAGCCGAGGCCGGGGACCCGCGAGGCCGAGCGAGCCCGCCCGGCGGAGGCCGACGGTGAGCAGCCCGTCGGGATCCGATCCGCTGTGGTGCGCGGTGCCGATCCGGACGGTCAGCGCGTCGGGGTGATCCGGTTCGCGCTCCCAGAGGCGGAGCCCCGGGCCGAGCGAGGTGAGCAGCACGGTGGCCGGATCGGGACAGCGCTCGTCGCCCCATGGCACCTGCGCCGCAGCTCCGGGGACGGCCGCGCCGGAACCGGGCGGACCCGAGCGCCGCACCGCCTCGTCCTCCGGGCGGGCGCCGGCGAAGCGGCGCGCCCAGGCCCCCAGCCCGCGCGGACGGGACCGCTCCGGGCTCCGCGCCGCCGGTACGCCCGGATGTGGGCCCGCCGGCGCGGAACCGGGCGCCGGCTGAGCCGTCTGCCCGGCCGGGGGGAACTGCTCGGCGTACCGGGCGTGCTGGGCGAGTCCGGAGCCGTGCGTGGTCCCGCCGTCCGGCCCGCCGGCGTCCGGGAACGGCCCGTCTCCGCGCGCGTAGCCGTGCGAGCTGTCGGGGGTGCCCGCCGGTGACGGGGCAGCGGGCGGTGCGGCCTCATCGCCGGATGCCCCCGACCCACCGCTGCGGGGGCCGCCGTCCACCAGCCGCAGCTGTCCGGCGCCGTCGGGGACCGTGCGGAGCGGGCCCGGGGACGCTCCGCCGGCCCGGGAGCCGGGGCCCTGACCGCCGTACTGCGCCTGCGTCCCGTTCGCCGACGTCTCCAGCCGGAGCACCGACTCGCCGATCCGGAGCGTCGAGCCGGGGCGGAAGAGCACGGGCTGCGTGCCGACGGGAGCGCCGTCCAGCGAGGTGCCGTTCGTGGAGCCGAGGTCCGTGACCGTGACGGCTCCTCCGTCGGAGACGGTGATCGCGCAGTGCAGCCGCGAGACGTCGGGGTCGTCGAGCGGTACGTCCACGTCCGCCGCGCGCCCCAGCTGGACCCTGCCGCCCTGCAGGAGGTGTATGCCGCCCGCGTCCGGGCCCGCCGTCACGTGCAGCCGCGCCTTCGCCGAGCCGTACGCCGCGAGGGCCGGGGCCGTGGTGACGGGGGCGGGGCCGTGCAGCGAGACCACGGCGCCGTCGACCAGCGGGGGCTCGCCGAGCATCTGGCGGTGCGGGTCGAGCCGCTCGGTGCCCACGTAGACCGCGGCGGAGGAGTCCGGGGAGGAGTCGGCGGGGGCGGCGCCCTGCGTGCCGCTCGCGCCGGAGGCGCCCGCGGCCGAGGCGGCCGTCGTGACCAGGGCGCCGGTCACCGCCGACAGAGGCGTGCCCGACGGCGCGCTGACGATGACGTCGCACGACGGGGCCGCACCCGGCACCGCCGCCGCCTCCCCCGCTCCTGGGCCGCCACCGCGGGGCCCGAGGGTGACAGTCAGCCGGATCTGCATCGGCCCTCCCGGTCCAGAACACCGGTGTGCCGGCCTGCTGCGGCTTGCGGCGAGGTGGTCGGCCCCGCCGCGCGCTGCGCCCGGCACACATGTCGCAACGGACAACACTTCCGCGCTCGCGCTCCGCGCACAGTGCCGCCGATGCCGGATGCATCTTCGCACCCGTCACTGACACAGCGTCCGCTCGCGTCGCCCAATGATCTTGACGGATGAGGCCGCCGCGCAAGGGGGCGTGGCCGCCTCGTCCACCGGATGCGCAGGTCGCGGGCTCCCCCGCCCCCGTTGCTCCGCTGCCGTCCCCGGATCCCGCCCCGCCCGGGTCCGGCCGCATACGTCCGAATCCGGTCGCGGGAGGCCGGCAAGGGACTGCCGCGGCATGCGCCGCGCACCGTCCTGACGCAACCGGGGCAGTGGTGCCGCGCGTCTTCCCAGAGAATCGTGCCTCTGTTCACATACGGCAGTTCGACCGTTCGCGAGACGGCACTATTGTGGGCGGGATTGCAGTACGACACCAGGGAGCTCATGACGTGCGGCCTGTAGGCAGCAAATACCTGCTCGAGGAGCCGATGGGCCGCGGCGCCACTGGCACCGTGTGGCGGGCGCAGCAGCGGGAGACCGCGGGCGCCGAGGCGGCCGTGGCCGGGCAGCCCGGCGAGACGGTGGCGATCAAGGTCCTCAAGGAGGAGCTCGCCAACGACCCCGACGTGGTCATGCGCTTCCTGCGGGAGCGCTCCGTCCTGCTCCGGCTCACCCACCACAACATCGTCCGCACCCGGGACCTCGTGGTGGAGGGCGACATGCTCGCCCTCGTCATGGACCTCGTCGACGGTCCGGACCTGCACCGCTACCTGCGCGAGAACGGCCCGTTCTCGCCGGTGGCCGCCGCCCTGGTGACCGCGCAGGTGGCCGATGCGCTCGCCGCGAGCCACGCCGACGGCGTCGTGCACCGCGACCTCAAGCCCGCCAACGTGCTGCTCGCCGACGGCCCGGAGGGCATGCGCCCCATGCTCACCGACTTCGGCATCGCGCGGCTCGCGGACTCGCCCGGCCTGACGCGCACCCAGGAGTTCGTGGGGACGCCGGCCTACGTGGCGCCCGAGTCCGCCGAGGGCCGCCCGCAGACTTCCGCGGTCGACATCTACGGCGCGGGCATCCTGCTCTACGAGCTCGCGACCGGCCGTCCGCCCTTCGCGGGCGCCACCGCTCTCGAAGTGCTGCACCGCCACCTCTCCGAGGAGCCGCAGCGTCCGCCGAGCATGCCGGACCCGCTGTGGACGGTGGTGCAGCGGTGCCTGAGCAAGCGGCCCGAGGAGCGGCCCAGCGCCGTCAACCTCGCCAACGCGCTCCGCACGGTCGCCGCCGGCACAGGAGCCCAGGCCACCCCCGAGCAGGCGGCGGCGGCCATGGGCGTGGCCGCGCTGCTGGCCCCCGACCCGGCGCCGGCGCCGGTCCCGGACCAGACCGCCTCTTCCGGGGCCCCCGGCGGGGGAGCGGGCGACGCCGATCCCACCCAGGTGCTGCCGCACTCCGCGTCCGCCCAGGGCCAGGGCGGTTACGACCCGAACGCGGCGACCAGCGTCCTGCCGCAGAACGGCGGGGCCGGAGGCCAGAACCAGGGGGCGCAGGGCCCGAACGCGGACCCGACCCAGGTCATGCCGCCCGTGCCGGGCGGCCCCCCGCAGCAGTCGCCGCAGGGCGCTACGCCCGACGGCGCCCACCCCTGGCAGAGCCAGATGCGCGCGGCGCGCGACCGCAACGAGCAGACGCAGGTGCAGCCGCTCGACCCGAGCATGGACCCGCTCCGGCGGCGCCCCCCGCGCCAGCCGCAGCAGCCGCCGCAGCGGCGCCAGCAGCCGCCCCAGCAGTACGCGCAGCCGCAGCGCAGGCCCGCGCAGCAGCCGCCGCAGCGCCGGTACGAGCCGCAGCGTCCGCCGGCCCGGGAACCCCGTCCGCCGCGCGAGCCGCGGCAGCGCAGCGCGAACCCCATGCACATTCCGGGGCTGGGCTGCCTCAAGGGCTGCCTGTTCATGATCCTGCTGATGGTCGTGGCGGCGGTGCTGGTGTGGAACTTCACTCCGCTTCCCGAGTGGTGGGAAGCGGGCAAGGATTTCTGGCAGTCGGTCGAGAACGTCTTCAAGGAGCTCGGCGGCTTGATCGACAGCGCTCAGAATTAGCCCTGCAGACAGGCGAGTTCGGAGATTTGTCGACTTCCTGGGTGGGAATTCCCGCTCGAAAGTGACGGTTGCGGCTTCCTTGGCCCTCAACGGCCCTTCCGCCGCGTAGTTTTGTCGCTATGGCACGGAAGATCGGCAGTCGCTACACGGCTCACCAGATCCTGGGACGCGGCAGCGCCGGCACGGTGTGGCTCGGCGAGGGCCCCGAGGGCCCCGTCGCGGTCAAACTCCTGCGTGAGGACCTGGCTTCGGACCAGGACCTGGTGGAGCGGTTCGTACGGGAGCGCAGTGCGCTGCTCTGCCTCGACCACCCCCATGTGGTCGGCGTCCGGGACCTGGTCGTGGACGGCAACGACCTCGCCCTCGTCATGCAGTTGGTGCGCGGCACGGACCTGCGCACGCGTCTGGAACACGACCGCAGGCTCGCACCGCAGGCCGCCGCGGCCATCGCGGCGGACGTCGCCGACGCGCTCGCGGCAGCCCACACGGCGGGCATCGTGCACCGGGACGTCAAGCCCGAGAACGTCCTGCTCGACGCGCTGGCCCCGCCCGGCCCGGGAGGCGCGCCGCCCGCCCTGCTCACGGACTTCGGCGTCGCCAAGCTGATCGACTCGCCGCGCACGACCCGGGCCACGTCGATCATCGGTACGCCCGACTACCTCGCCCCGGAGATCGTCGAGGGACTGCCGCCCCGGGCCTCCGTCGACATATACGCCCTCGCCACCGTGCTCTACGAACTCCTCGCCGGATTCACGCCGTTCGGCGGCGGACATCCGGGCGCGGTGCTGCGCAGGCACGTCACCGAGTCCGTGGCGCCGCTGCCGGGCATCCCCGACGAGCTGTGGCAGCTCATCCACCAGTGCCTCGCGAAGGCGCCCGCCTCCAGGCTCCGCGCCGAGGAGGTCGCGGCCGGGCTGCGCGAACTGCTGCCGGACCTCGTGGACCTCCCGCCGCTGGACATCGACGAGCAGGCCGAGGAGCCCTACGAGCCGTACGACGTCCAGGGCGACGCGGACGATGCGGCCCCCGGCGGCCACGCGCCGACGTCCAGCCACGAGCAGCACCCTCACGCCCCGGGCGGCGGCCGCGCCGCGCCTGCGGGCGGCAGCCGCGGCGCCGTGCCGCTCGTCCACGGCGGCGCCCGCCCCGACTCCAACCGCGACACCCACACGAGCATGCGCGTGCCCGGCGCCGACGAACTGGCGGGCGGCGCTCACGGCACGGCGCGGGCTCCCCGCGCCGCGGGGACGCCGCGGGCGGGTTCGGCACGCAACCGCGTCTCCGCCGCAGCGGCACGGCGCCGCAGGATCAAGCTGGGCGCCACAGCGACGGCGGTTGCCGTGGCCGCAGTCCTGGGCAGCTGGCTGGCGACGTCGGGTGACGACGGCGACACCACGCAGCCCGCGCCCGCGGTCGAGCAGCCGGAGGAGCCGTGACGGGGCGGGCGCCCCGCGTGCGGGTCCGTGCGCTACCCGGGCGGCGAACGCGGCACGGGGCCAGCCGTTAGGGTGGAGGTGTGGCAGCCCCCGATTTTTCCGAAGAGCTCAAGTCCCTCTCCTCCACCATGGAGTCGATCGAGGCAGTGATCGACCTCGACAGGATGAGGGCAGATATCGCGTCGCTCGAGGAGCAGGCGGCGGCCCCCGACCTGTGGGACGACGTGGAACGCGCGCAGCAGGTCACCAGCAGGTTGTCGTATCTGCAGGGCCAGCTGCGCAGGGTCGAGGAGCTGCGCTCGCGCATCGACGACGTCGAGGTGCTCTTCGAACTCGCCGAGAGCGAGGACGACACGGACGCGCGCACCGAGGCCCAGTCCGAGCTGGAGTCTCTGCGCAAGGCTGTGGACGAGATGGAGGTCCGCACCCTGCTCTCCGGTGAGTACGACCCCCGGGAGGCCGTCGTCAGCGTCCGCGCGGAGGCGGGCGGCGTCGACGCGGCGGACTTCGCCGAGCAGCTCATGCGGATGTATCTGCGCTGGAGCGAGCGCAAGGGCCACCCCACCGAGGTCTTCGACATCAGCTACGCGGAGGAGGCGGGCATCAAGTCCGCGACGTTCGCGGTGAAAGCGCCGTACGCGTACGGCACTCTCTCCGTCGAGCAGGGCACCCACCGCATGGTGCGCATCTCCCCGTTCGACAACCAGGGGCGCCGCCAGACCTCCTTCGCCGGTGTCGAGGTGCTGCCGGTGGTGGAGCAGGTCGACCACATCGACATCCCGGAGAACGAACTGCGGATCGACGTCTTCCGCTCCTCCGGTCCGGGCGGCCAGTCGGTCAACACGACCGACTCGGCGGTCCGTATGACGCACATCCCCACCGGCATCGTCGTCTCCTGCCAGAACGAGAAGTCGCAGATCCAGAACCGCGCGGCCGCCATGCGCGTCATGCAGTCACGCCTGCTGGCCCACCGCCGGCAGGAGGAGCAGGCGAAGATGGACGCGCTCAAGGGCGACGGCGGCAACTCGTGGGGCAGCCAGATGCGTTCGTACGTCCTGCACCCTTATCAAATGGTGAAGGATCTGCGGACGGAACATGAAGTCGGTAATCCCCAGGGCGTTCTCGACGGCGATATCGACGGCTTTCTCGAGGCCGGTATCCGCTGGCGCAAGCAGCAGGACCAGTAGCGGCCGCGGCGGAATCCCGCTGCCGCAGATAACGATTTGAGCCCCATCCGCCGAACTGGCCTGTCCACATGGGCATTTCACACTGTCTTCGCTTGACGGAGGTGTGAAAACTGGGAAAGCTGTCCGCTCGGCATGCCTGTGTCAGGGGCGCGTGCGGGGGTGAGCGGACGAGTCCGTGTCCCTACTGAGGCTCCGCAGCCCGTCACACAGCTGCTCCACTGAAAAATGAAACTACTGGGGGTAGTTGGCCAATGATCAAATCGAAGACGCGGCTGCGTGTGGCGCGCGTTGCTGCCGGCGCTGTGTTCGCCGTCGGCGCCTCGCTCACGGCCGCGGGCGCCGCGGAGGCCGCGGACGGCGGCGAGTCCGCCGCCAAGCAGCAGGACGGCCTCATCGGCGGAATCCTCGGTGGCGTGATCGGCGGTGGCGACAGCGGCGGCACCGGCGGGGAGACCGACGGCGGCACGACTGGTGACACCACCACGGGCGGTGACACCGAGGGCACCGTCTCCGGTGGCGACGACACCGGCGGTGACACCGAGGGCACCGTGTCCGGTGGCGACACCGGTGGCGACACCGGTGGTGACACGGGCGGCGACATCGGTGGTGACACCGGTGGCGACACCGGTGGTGACACGGGCGGCGACAACGGCGGCGACACGGGTGGTGACACCGGCGGTGACACCGGTGGTGACACGGGCGGCAGCACCGGTGGCGACACCGGCGGCGGCGAGGAGCCGGCCACCATCGGCGGTTCCGGCGGCGGCGACGACACCTGCGACCTGAACGACGACAGCGTCGAGTGCGAAGGCAGCAACACCCAGCCGGACAGCACCGACAGCCAGCCGGTCGAGCAGCAGCCGCAGGCCCCGAAGGAGGAGCTGGCGGACACCGGTTCCTCCGAGACCGCCTTCCTGCTGGTCGGTGCCGCGACGATGATCGCGGGCGGCGTCGCCTTCCGCATGATGCCGCGCATGATCAACCGCCGTACGGCCGCCTGACGTCCGTACATGAGCGGTAGGCCGCAGCGCGCGTGATCCACTCACGCGCACGCGAGCAGAGCGAGGGGCCCGGAACAGCGCACAGCGCCGTTCCGGGCCCCTCGTACGTTCAGGATCGCGGCGCCCTGGCGGGCGGTTCGTGATCACGCTTTTCGTACGCGTCCGCGGGGCTGCGCGTCCGCGGGAGACCGTCTGTGGCGGCCCGGCTGCGCGGTGGCACCGACGGCTACCGGACGCTCCGACTGCGCACGGTTACGCGACGGCCACCCGCTGCGCGAGGAAGGCCACGGCCAGCAGGGCGAGAAGCAGAGTGAGGAGCGTCATCGGCGAGAGGCCGCCGAGGGGGGACTCCCGGTGCAGCCGCTCGCGGTGGGCGCGGCAGACGGAGCAGCGCCCCTCGCTCACGGGGCCTGCGCAGTTGGCACACACCAGTCGGTCGCATGTCATGCGAGATCCTCCTCTGTCTGCCAACGAGGCCCCGGAGGCTTTGGTTCCCCGGGCTCCTCGTTCCACTGTGCCAGGCTCCACGGCCGGACGCAGAGGCATCCCCGTGCGGGGTTCCCGGGCGGTTCGAGTGCCCCCTCTGCCGGGTTTGTACCTATAGGCACCGTGACCGAACCCACCAACGACGGACGCCGACTGCGCGCCCTCCGCCCGTTCGCGTAAGGTCGCCACACCCCACCCAGCTGACGCTGGGAGGTCCCCGAGGGAGCCGCGCCCGCGGCTCCCGCCGCCCCTACCCCAGGCCGACGTGGTGTATCCGTGATCCGATTCGACAGCGTCTCCAAGTCCTACCCCAAGCAGAACCGCCCGGCCCTCCACGACGTGTCGCTGGAGGTCGAGCGCGGTGAGTTCGTCTTCCTGGTGGGTTCGTCCGGCTCCGGCAAGTCCACCTTCCTGCGGCTAATTCTCCGCGAGGAGAGGGCCAGCCAGGGCCAGGTGCACGTCCTGGGCAAGGACCTCGCGCGGCTGTCCAACTGGAAGGTGCCGCAGATGCGCCGCCAGCTCGGAACGGTGTTCCAGGACTTCAGGCTGCTGGCCAACAAGACGGTCGGTGAGAACGTCGCCTTCGCGCTCGAGGTCATCGGCAAGTCCCGTGGCCAGATCCGCAAGACCGTGCCCGAGGTCCTCGACCTGGTCGGCCTGGGCGGCAAAGAGGACCGCATGCCCGGGGAGCTCTCCGGCGGCGAGCAGCAGCGGGTGGCCATCGCCCGCGCCTTCGCGAACCGTCCGATGCTGCTGATCGCGGACGAGCCGACCGGCAACCTCGACCCGCAGACCTCGGTGGGAATCATGAAGCTGCTGGACCGGATCAACCGGACCGGCACGACGGTCGTCATGGCCACGCACGACCAGCAGATCGTCGACCAGATGCGCAAGCGCGTCATCGAGCTGGAGCGCGGGCGGCTCGTGCGTGACCAGTCGCGCGGCGTCTACGGCTACCAGCACTGAGCCGGGCACGGGCGCTTCCCGGTGCGGCCGGGCCGCCCGTGAGGCAACGGTCTGAGCAGTCTGAGCAGTTGAGACAGCAAACACTGAAAGGACGCCATGCGCGCCCAGTTCGTACTGTCGGAGATCAGCGTCGGTCTCCGCCGCAATCTCACGATGACCTTCGCGGTGATCGTGTCGGTCGCCTTGTCGCTGGCGCTCGCGGGTGGTTCCCTGCTCGCCCGCGAGCAGGTCAGCACGATGAAGGGCTACTGGTACGACAAGGTCCAGGTGTCGGTCTACCTCTGCAACGAGAACGACGCGGAGTCCGATCCCAACTGCGCCAAGGGCGCCGTCACCGCCGAGCAGAAGCAGCAGATCCGGTCGGAGCTGGAGAAGCTGCGCGTGGTCGACAAGGTCTACCACGAGTCCGCCGACGAGGCGTTCAAGCACTACCAGGAGCAGTTCAAGGACTCCCCGCTCGCGGACTCCCTCACCCCGGACCAGATGCAGGAGTCCTACCGGGTCAAGCTCAAGGACCCCACCAAGTACCGGGTCGTGCAGACCGCGTTCAGTGAGAGACCGGGCGTGCAGGAGGTCCAGGACCAGCGGAACCTGCTGGAGAACCTCTTCAACCTGCTCAACGGCATGAACATCGCCGCCCTGTTCGTGATGGGGCTGATGCTCGTCGTGGCGCTGCTGCTGATCGTCAACACGGTCAGGGTCTCCGCGTTCAGCAGGCGGCGGGAGACGGGGATCATGCGGCTCGTGGGGGCGTCCAGCTTCTACATCCAGATGCCGTTCATCCTGGAGGCCGCCATCGCGGGCCTGATCGGCGCGGGCTTCGCGTGCGTCCTCCTCCTCGGCGGCAAGTTCTTCCTCATCGACAGCTGGCTGGCCGACAAGATCGCGCTGATCAACTTCATCGGCTGGGACGCCGTGTTCAAGGTGCTGCCGCTGCTGATCGCCGTCGGCGTCCTGATGCCGGCCGTGGCAGCGTTCTTCACGCTGCGCAAGTACCTCAAGGTGTGACGCACGACGCGGGCGCCTTACGGCCAACGGCCCGTACGGCGCCCGCAGTCTGGCTTAGACTCCGAATCATGTCGGACTCGTGGTATTCCGGACCATCCCCCGACAAACGAAGGGGGAGTCCCCGGCAGCAGTTGCGCCGAGGGACCGGTCTGGCATTGGTTTTCGCGGGCGTCCTCGCGACGGGCGCCGCAACCGGCGCCTGGGGTGAGGGAGTTCAGCCCGGCGCCGGCCCGAACGACAGCGCCGCGGGCCCTCTTCCCGCGAGCGCGCACTTCGGCGGGGACGGCGCGCGGGCAGCGCACGGCAAGGCGGGCGGCACGCACGACGACGGCCGCGCCCCCGACGGCCACGCGGAGGCCGAGGAACTGGTGAGCCGCAGCGGCGACCGCTGGTCCGCCGCCTACACCGCCCGGGAGTACGAGGGCCTCAAGCAGACGCTCGACGGCGAGTACGTCGGCGTCGGCATCTCCGTCCGGCGCGAGCGCGGCTCCCGGGCGACGCTCTCCGTGACCGTGGCCCGGGTCCTGCCCGGAAGCCCGGCCGACCGTGCCGGCATCAGACGCGGCGACCGGCTCGTCGCCGTCGACGGCGAAGACGTCGCGGAGCGGCCCGTCACGGACGTAGTGGCCCGCCTTCGGGGCTCCGCCGGACAGGGGCGGGACGCCAGACCCGCCGAGCCGGGCAGCTCCGTCGAGCTCCGGCTCGACCGCGACGGACGGCACCGGACGGAGACGCTGAAGCGCGAGCGGCTCACGGTCGACGCCGTCACCGTCGGGCCCACGGCCGGCGGCGCGACGCGGATCAAGGTCTCCTCCTTCACCAAGGGCTCCGCGCGGCAGATCCACCGCGCGGTGGCCGAACACGTGCCGGAGGGCGGGGGCATCCTGCTCGACCTCCGCGGCAACGCGGGCGGCCTGGTCAGCGAGGCGGTCGAGGCGGCCTCGGCGTTCCTCGACGGCGGCCTCGTCGCCACGTACGAGGAGAACGGCACCCAGCGGGCCCTGTACGCGGACGGCGGAGCGAGCGGCAACGCCCGTGCCGTGCAGGCGTCGTCGGGAGGATCGGCCGCGCATCCGTTGGTGGTGCTGGTGGACGGCGGCACGATGAGCGCCGCCGAGCTGCTCACGGGAGCCCTGCAGGACAGGGGGCGGGCCGTCGTCGTCGGTTCGCGGACCTTCGGCAAGGGCTCCGTCCAGATGCCGCGGAAGCTCTCCGACGGTTCCGTCGCCGAGCTGACGGTCGGGCACTACGCGACGCCCTCGGGCCGGACCCTGGACGGGAAGGGCATCACCCCGGACCTGTCCGTGGCCGCGTCCGGGAACGCCGCCGAGCGGGCCCGCACAGTATTGAGTGGCCTGCAGCCCCGTCCTTAGTGGAAGAATGGCCTGGCTATGGCGAAGAAGGACGGCAAGAACAAGGGCAAGGGCAAGGCCAAGGACGCACAGGGCCGGCAGCTCATCGCGCAGAACAAGAAGGCGCGGCACGACTACCTCATCCTGGACACCTTCGAGTGCGGGATCGTCCTGACGGGAACGGAGGTCAAGTCACTGCGGCAAGGGCGCGCATCGCTCGTCGACGGCTTCGGCCAGATCGACGGCGGCGAGGTCTGGCTGCACAACGTCCACATCCCCGAATACGCGCAGGGCACGTGGACGAACCACACGGCCCGGCGGAAGCGGAAGCTGCTGCTGCACCGGTACGAGATCGACAAGCTGATCGGGAAGACCCAGGAGACGGGCCACACCCTGGTCCCGCTCGTCCTGTACTTCCTGAACGGGCGGGCCAAGGTCGAGCTCGCCCTCGCCAAGGGCAAGAAGGAGTACGACAAGCGCCAGACCCTGCGCGAGAAGCAGGACCGCCGCGAGTCGGAGCGGGCGATGTCTGCCGCCCGCCGGAGGCAGAGAGTACGCGCCTGAACACGGTGCGCTCCCGGTCGCGGGAGGCGCCCGCACCGGCGGTGCGCCGAGCCGGTTCCGGAGCCCCGGGAGGACGGGAGCGTGCGGCGGGCGAGGGGCTCACGGGAACAACTGCCGGACGTTAACAGTTGGCACCGTCATGGCCGGGTCACGTACCATGGTCAGCGGCGCAGCCCGAGAGGCCGCGTGGTTTGTCAACTCAACATGGGGATGATCGGTTTCGACAGCGGATGTCGAAGTAGGTGAAGCGAGCCGAGGAACGCGGCAATGATCTCGTTAACCATGTGCCGCAAAAAAATAATCGCCAATCAGAAGCGCGATTCCTTCGCCCTCGCTGCCTAAGCAGCGAGCGTGAAGTGTCAGCCCGGGTGCGTTCCCGCCCCGGATCCTGGCATCAGCTAGGGAACTCACCGCGTAGGCCCGGTCACGGGGCCTACCGGGACATCAAACAGTGACTGGGCCCGTCGGAGACTTGTCCACGTGATCTCCGGGGCCGAGAAAATCGAAGTGGACTGCGCTCGGAGAAGCCCTGCTTCCCCTCCGTTGGACGCGGGTTCGATTCCCGCCATCTCCACGAGGTCGAGGGCGACGTGTGTCCGCGGAAAGCGCGGACCGGGTCGCCCTCTTCGTGTTTTGCGAGGCTTCGCCTCGCGGGGCGGGGGCTTCGCCACCCGCACCCCCAGTGGGGGCTTCGCCCCCTACGCCCCCCAGTGGGGGCTTCGCCCCCTACGGCCCCGCGGTGGGTGGGGTTGGTTTTCTGCTTTCTGTTTGGGTTTGCCCCTCTATGGTGCCGTGGTGGGTGGGGTTGGTTTGCGGCTCTCTGTTTCTGGGGGTTTGTCCCCCTGGGGTGCCGTGGGGTTTTGCTTTCTGTTTGTCGGGGTTCGGTCTTCTGTGACCCCTTTGAGGCTGAGTTGGTTTCCGGTATCCCTATTTGCAGAGACCTGTCGTCGGGCAACTCTTGTGCGGCAAGGGGTGGTTGCTGCCCGAGCGGAGCTCGTCGCGGGTGCCGGGCCGGAAGGTCGGAACTCAGCCCTTCGGTCGTGACGGCTTTCGTGCTGTGATGGCCTCATGGAACGTACGGACAGCAACAGCCAGCTCACCCTCCCGGCCGAGATCTACCTCCTCGCCTGCGACCTGGACACGGAGAAGCTCACGAAGCGTGACGTCATCGGGAACGTCCTGCGGGCGGCGGTGCTCGTCGAACTGACCGACCGGGGATGCCTCACCGACGACGGGGGCAAGGCCCGCACGATGGGCGACCGGCGCACCGGCGATCCGGTGCTCGACGACGCCCTGCGCGGGATAGCGGCCGACAAGCCCCGCAAGTGGAAGGCCCTGGTGCAGCTGCACCGCAAGCAGGGTTTCCAGGCCGTCGAGCAGCAGCTCGAACGGGCGCGTCTCATCGCCATCGAGCGCCGCACCTGGCGGTACGACCGGATCGTGGTCAAGGAGCAGGCCCTCGTGAAGCGGCTGCGAGCGGAGGTCGTCGAGACGCTGACGAGCGGGCGTCCCGTGAAGGACTACAGCACCCGCCAGGCCGCGCTGACCGCGCTCGCCGCCGCCGGCCGGTTCCCGACCGTCATCTCCGGCAAGGACCAGCGCGAACACAAGAAGCGCATCGAGGCGCTGACGGAGCGCGCCGGAGAGGCGGGTCCCGCGCTGAAGAGGGCGCTGAACGACATGCAGGTCGCCACCATGATCGCGGTGGGCGCCGCCATCTCCGCAGGCTCCAGCTGACCCGGGGCGGGAGGAGCCGTATGGCCGAGGAGCCCCGCGCCCGGCCGGTCTCCCGCGCGGCGGACGTGGAGCCGCTCGGCCCCGGGTCGCTGACGTGGGAGTACTTCGGAGACTGGCGTGGGGTGCTGCTCGCGCCCTGGGCGGGCGCGATGCAGAACATGCACCCGGGCCTGGGTGCCGGCGTGGCCGGGCACTCGCGCTTCTTCGAGGAGCGGTGGCAGCGGCTCTTCCGCTCGCTCTATCCGATCGGCGGCGTCGTCTACGACGGTCCGAAGGCCGCGGAGACGGCACGGCAGGTGCGCGGATTCCACGACGCGATCAAGGGCGTGGACGACCAGGGGCGTCCGTACCACGCACTCGACCCCGACACCTTCTACTGGGCGCACTCCACGTTCTTCATGCTCACGCTGCTCGTGGCCGACCGCTTCGGGCCCGGTCTGAGCGAAGCCGAGAAGCACCGGCTCTTCGACGAGCACGTCACGTGGTGGCGGCTCTACGGGATGAGCATGCGTCCGGTGCCGGAGAGCTGGCCCGCCTTCCTCGCGTACTGGGACCGGATGGCGTCCGAAGTGCTGGAGGACAACCGGCCTGCCCGTGACGTCCTCGACATCCGCCGCATCGCCCGGCCCCCGGCCCTGTCGTGGATGCCGCACGCGGTGTGGCGGGCGCTGCGCGGGCCGCAGGCACGCTTCACCGTCTGGTTCACGGTCGGTCTCTTCCCGCCCGCGGTGCGGGAGCGCCTCGGTTACCGGTGGACCGTGCGGGACGAGCGCCGGCTGCGGCGTATCGGCAGGGCCGTGCACCACGTGTGGCGGCTGGTGCCCTTCAGGTTCCGCTACCACCCGCGGGCCAGGGCGGGCTGGGAGCGCGAGGCGGGGCGGCGGTCCGCGCACGCGCCTCGCGTCGAGTCCCCTGAGCGGTACGCGCCCCTCCCGGACGAACGTGACTCGCCCAAGCACTATGCGCCGCCGGGAGGTTGGCAGCCCGGGCGCCGGCAGGAGTAGGGGCGCTGCGGCTGCTCTGTTGCGGGCGGATGGCCCGCGTACGAAGTCCGCGTTGCGTTCCCTCAGCCGGGTGCGCGGGCTGTTGACCCTGGTCAGGGGCGTCGTTAGCTTCGACGCCATGCGCAGATCCCGTCTCACACAGCGACGCGCTGTGGATCTCCGGCGCGTCGCCTCGGCGCTGTGTAGCTGATCTCTTTCCGGAGGCACGCCCTCGCCGTGCCTCCGCGTCTTCTCTGCTCCTGCCGTCTCGCAGGCAGTTCGCGCGTTCTCCTTCCCGTGCTCCGGGCCGGTTGCGCGCGTTCCCCGATCAGCCGCACCAGAACGAACCGGGACACCGACATGCCCAGCCCTCCCTCTGCCGACCGGCAGCGCCGTCGCCGTGAACAGACCCGCGTACGACGGCCTCTCGTACTGCTCGCCGCCCTCACCCTCCCCGCTGCGCTCGTCAGTTGCGCCCAGCAAGAGGACAGCGGGGTCAGCGACGCGAAGCTCGCGAAAACCGAGATCCCCCCGAAGGTCTCGCCCAGGACGACACTCACTGTCGGAGCGCCCGAGGACCGCGTCCTCCTCCGGCTCACCGGAGCCGTGAAGAAGCTGGGCTTCAAGGTGAAGTGGGCGAACATCAGCGGCGGCCCGCAGTGCTCCGAGGCATTCCGGGCGCACTCGCTGGACCTGTGCGCGTCCGCCGAAGTGCCGTCCGTGCACGCCCGCTGGACCGGGCTGGACACGAAGCTCGTTGCCGCAGAGGTACGGAAGCACCCTCTCCGGAATCCCGTCTACCGGCTGGGGATCGCCCCCGGAGCGGGCATCGACTCACTGAAGGACCTGCGCGGGAAGAAGATCGCCTTCAGCCCCGGCCAGGCCCAGGGCGCGCTGGTGCTGCGCATCCTCGCGAAGGCCGGACTGGAGAAGAGCGACGTGAAGCTCGTCGAGATGCCCAGCACCGGCGACGTCTACTCCACCGCTCTCGGCGAGCGACAGGTCGACGCCGCGCCGCTGGGCGCGGTCAACCTCAAGCGCTACCCCGCCAAGTACGGCAAGGAGGGCGGCAAGACGATCCCGCACGGGATACGTGACGACGCCTCGCACCTGTGGGCGCCGACGGAGACCGTCGCCGATCCCCGGAAGGCCGCCGCCGTGCGGGAGTTCGTCGAGCACTGGGCGCGGGCCCAGGTGTGGGCCTACGAGCACCCCGATGAGTGGGTCGAGGAGTACGCGGTGCGGGACCAGGGCCTGAGCCGCGCCGACGGTGCCTACCTGCACAAGCACAACGGCGCCCCGGGGATCCCCGCCGATTGGGACGAGGTCATCGGACGGCACCAGAAGACGATCGACCTGCTGGCGAGGGAGACCGGCCAGGACAGCTTCGACGCGGCGACGCTCTACGACCGCCGTTTCGAGCCCGTGGCGGCAAAGGCCCTGCGCACGGAAGGGGAGGAGAAGCCGTGAGCACCCTGACGAAACCCGCCCCGGGGCGTGCCGCCGGCGGGGACCGGCCGGGGCGCGCACCCGGGGCGCGGGGCCCGCGCCTCGCTCCGGGCCGTCCGCGCCGCTTCGGCAAGGCGCTCGGGCCCGTGGTGCTGGTCGCCGTCTGGTCGGCGGGTTCCGCGGCGGGTCTCATAGAGCCCCGTCTGCTGTCGCCGCCCTGGACCGTCGTGTCCACCGCGGGAGACCTGATCGCCGACGGCAGACTCCAAGGGCATCTCGCCACCTCGGCTCAACGGGCCCTGCTCGGCCTGGTGTTCGGAACGGCCGCCGGCCTGCTGCTCGCGGTCGCCGCCGGACTCAGCCGCATCGGTGAGGGGCTGATCGACGGGCCGGTGCAGATGAAGCGGGCGCTGCCGTCGCTGGCGCTCGTGCCGCTGCTCGTCCTGTGGTTCGGCATCGGCGAGACGATGAAGGTCGTCACCGTCGCGCTCGCCGTCTTCGTGCCCGTCTACATCCACACGCACAACGGGCTGCGCACCATCGACAGCCGCTACGTCGAACTGTCGGAGACGGTGCGGCTCACCCGCCGCCGGTTCGTACGCCATGTGGTGCTGCCCGGCGCGCTCCCCGGCTTCCTGCTGGGGATGCGGTTCGCCGTGACGGCGGCCTGGCTGGCGCTCGTCGTCGTGGAACAAGTCAACGCCACCAGCGGACTCGGCTACATGATGGAGCTGGCGCGTACGTACGGGCAGACCGAGATCATCATCGTCGGACTGGTCGTGTACGGGCTGCTGGGTCTCCTCTCCGACGGGCTGGTCCGGTACACCGAGAGGAGGGTGCTGTCATGGCGACGGACACTCGCGAACTGAGCGCCGCAGGACGAGGGCGGGCAGCCGTCCGCATCAGGGGGCTGGAGCGCTCCTTCGGGCCGCGGAAGATCCTCGACGGGCTCGAACTCGACATCTCCCCGGGGGAGTTCGTGGCGCTCCTCGGGCGCAGCGGCTCGGGCAAGTCGACGCTGCTGCGGGCCCTGGCGGGCCTGGACCACGACGTGACGGGCAAGGGCCTGCTGGACGCGCCCGACGATGTCTCCGTCGTCTTCCAGGACGCCCGGCTGCTGCCCTGGAAGCCGGTGCTGGACAACGTCGTTCTCGGACTCGACGGCCCGGGTGCCAGGGAGCGGGGACGTGCGGCGCTGGCCGAAGTCGGCCTCGCCGACCGGGAGTCGGCGTGGCCCGTGGAGCTGTCGGGCGGTGAGCAGCAGCGGGTGTCGCTCGCCCGGTCACTCGTGCGCGAGCCTCAACTCCTGCTGGCGGACGAGCCGTTCGGCGCCCTGGACGCACTGACCCGTATCCGCATGCACGAGTTGCTGCGGAAGCTGTGCGCGGCACACCGTCCGGCAGTGCTCCTCGTGACGCACGACGTCGACGAGGCGATCGAACTCGCCGACCGCGTCGTGGTGCTGGAGCAGGGACGCATCATCGCGGACCTCCCCAGCGGGAACGACGGGCCGCCGCGCCCCGGTACACCGGAACACGCCGCGCTGCGTGGCGAGTTGCTGGCCCGGCTGGGTGTCGGGGCGGCAGAAGCCTCCGCACGCGAGGAGGTGCTCGTATGACCGGCGCCCGGGAGCTTCGTCTGAATCTGTTCGTCTATCCGGGAGGCCATCACGAGGCGGCCTGGCGGCACGGGAGTTCGGACCCCGCGCGGCTTCTGGACATCCGCTTCTACCAGGACCTCGCGCGGTGTGCGGAGGCCGCCGCGTTCGACGGCGTCTTCCTCGCGGACGGCCCGGCCCTCGCGGACAACGTGCGCTAGGCCCTGTCTGGCACATGGCGCCGTCCGCCGCAGGCGGTGCTCGCGGCGGATGGTGCGTGCAGCCCCAAGGCGGAGGATCGCCCTCGTAGTGGGCTACTCGGTCGATGCGACAACGCCGGGGATGTGCGTGCCAGCCGTCGCGAGCAAGGCGAGATGTGTCAAACAGGGCCTACGCCAGCAGGTTCCGGCTGGAGCCCCTGACGTGGCTGTCGGCCGTCGCCGCGGCGACGGAGCGGATCGGCCTCATCGGCACCGCGTCCACCACGTACACGCAGCCGTACAACCTGGCCCGGCTCTTCGCCTCGCTCGACCACCTCAGTGCGGGCAGGGCGGGGTGGAACATCGTCACCACGGGGGCTCCGCAGGCCGCGGCGAACTTCGGCCTCGACGCACACCCCGTGCACGCCGAACGCTACGAGCGCGCCCGTGACTTCCTCGAAGCCGTCACCAAGCTCTGGGACAGCTGGGAGGACGACGCCCTCGTCGCGGACCGGGCCGGCGGTCTCTTCGCCGACACCGACAGGATCCACGCCGTCGACCACGAGGGGCCCCTGGTGCGCGTGAAGGGGCCTCTGAACATCCCCCGTTCGCCGCAGGGGAGGCCCGTATACGTACAGGCGGGATCGTCTCCGGACGGGCGTGCGCTGGCGGCGCGGTACGCGGAGGCCGTCTTCACCGCGCATCAGACGCCGGAGAGCGCCCAGGAGTTCTACGCCGACCTCAAGGGGCGCGCGGCCCGACTCGGCCGCGATCCGGGGCAGTTGCTGGTACTGCCCGGCATCAGCCCGTTCGTCGCCTCCACCGAGGCCGAGGCGAGGCGCCTGCACGAGGAGTTCAACTCGCTGACGCAGCCCGAGTATTCGCTGGAGCTGCTGCACCGGCTGCTGGGCATCCGGCTCTCCCAGGAGGAGCTGGACGGTCCGGTGCCGCGCGAGCTGATCGGGACGGAGGGCGAACGCGGCGACCACAGCCGGTTCCGGCTCGTCCTCGGCATCATCGAGCGTGAGGAGCTCACCGTCCGGCAGCTGCTCCACCGGCTGGCGGGCGCCCGGGGGCACCGCGTCATCGCCGGCACGCCCGAGCAGGTCGCCGATCAGCTCCAGCAGTGGTTCGAGCAGGGAGCGGCCGACGGCTTCAACGTCATGCCGCCCTGGCTGCCGGGCGGGTTCGAGGTCTTCGCGGACGAGGTCGTGCCCATCCTGCGGCGGCGCGGGCTGTTCCGCCACGCCTCACGGGCAGCACACTGCGGGAGCACTACGGGCTGCCCAGGCCGGTGGGGCGCTCTCGGCGGGTGCCGCGCCGCCCGCCGGGGCCGGGCGACGTTCAGCGGCGGAGCGGCACCCCGGGGAGCCCGGTCCTGCGCTCCGCACGCCGCGCCCACGCGGAGCGGAGCGCCGCGGAGGAGGCCGCCGCCGCGGCCAGTACGGCAGCGGCCGGAGGCAGGGTGAACGGGGCCTGGCCCGGCAGGTGTTCGGCGGCCCAGCCCGCCGCGGCCGAACCGCCGGCGATGCCGGTCAGCAGGGCCGTGACGGCCCACGTCATGCCCTCGTTCAGGCGGGCCGGCGGGACCGTCTCCTGGATGAGCGTCATGCCCGTCACCATCGCGGGCGCCGCCCCCATGCCTGCGACGAGCAGGGCCGCCGCCAGAAGCACGAGACTCCCCGTGCTCGCGGCTGCGAACGACACCAGCGCCAGGAGGGCCATCACGCACACCCACAACGCGAACCGGCGGACGAGCGGGCCCGCCGGGGGACGTACGGTGCCGACGAGGAGCCCGGCGACCGCCGAGCCCGTCGCGTGGAAGGCCAGCACCACGCCGGCCGCTGCCTGCTGCCCGCGGTCGTCGGCGAAGGCGATCGTCGCGACCTCCATCGAGCCGAAGACCACGCCGATGCACAGGAACGTCGCCAGCAGCGGGGCCAGGGCGCGCAGCCGGAGAGGGGCGGGCCGCCCTCCCGCCGTCCTCGCCGTCACCGGCGGCTCGGTGCGGCGCTCCCGCAGGAAGATCAGCATGCCCAGGAGCAGCAGTCCCGCCCCCGTCAACGTGCCCGACTCCGGGAGGAGTTGCGTGCACAGGACGGCGGCGACGGGTGGCCCTGCCATGAAGCACAGCTCGTCGGCGGCCTGTTCGAAGGAGTTGGCGGTGTGCCGGGGCCCGGGGTCGTCCCGGAAGAGGTGCGCCCAGCGTGCCCTGGACATCCCTCCGGTGTTGGGCGTCGTCGCCGTGGCGGCGTACGAGGCGAACAAGGTCCAGTCGGGCGCCCCGAACCGTACGCACGCCGCGAGCGACACCGCGCCTCCCGCGGCGATCAGCGTCGCGGGCAGAGCGATCCGTGACTGCCCGTACCGGTCGATGAGCCGCGCCGTCAGCGGTCCCACCACGGCGGTCGCGGCGAGTCCCGTGGCAGTGACGGCTCCCGCCAGCGCGTACGAGCCGCGAGCGGAGGCGATCATGATGACGGCGGAGACCGTGAACATGCCCATGGGCAGCCGCGCGAGCATGCTGCCCGCGGTGAACGCACCCGTTCCCGGTTCGGCGAACAGCCGCCTGTAGGGGGCGAGTCGGCTCCGCAGGGGGTGCGGTCGGGGAGCGGCGGCGCTGGGCATGGGGCCAGCCTTCCCGTCGGACGGCACGTCCGGCCACCCGTTTTCGCCGCGGTGTCACCTGGCGTCCCCGGTACCGGCGGCGGAGCGCGGCGCGTCAGCCGCCGGTCTCGGCGATGAGATGCCGCAGGTGCGTCTCGTAGAGGGCGCGGAGATCCGTCCTCTCCGGGTCCAGGCGCCAGAGGATCAGCGCGCCTTCCTGGAAGGCGAGCAGTTCGGCGGCCGTGGCGTCCGGATCGGGGCAGTCGGTGATCTCTCCGCTGCCGATGCCGCTGCGCAGCACGTCGGCCATGGCCTGCCGCAGGATCCTGCTGCGCTGCAGGAACCGTTCGCGCACCTCGTCGCCGGGGCCGGCTGTGAGGTGTTCCGCCTGCAGGGTGGCGTGCAGGGTGGAGAGGTGCATGTGGCGCCGGGTGTCCTCGGCGTCGTCGAGGAGGGCGTCGACGAGTCCGCGGACGCCCTTGCCGACGTGGCGCGAGAGCCGAGCCGCCGAGCGGGCGTCGTGCGCGTCGAGGACGGCCCGCAGCAGCCCCTCCTTGCTGCCGAAGTGGTGGATGACCGCCGACGGCGTAATGCCGGCCTGCTCCGCGATCACGGCCAGCCCCGTGCCCCGGTATCCGTGTCGGCCGAAGAGTTCCGTCGCGGCATCGACGATGGCGCGACGGCGTTGCTCGCCGCGCTTCTGCACCTGACCTTTGATCCCAGCGATGAATCCAGTCTATTGGGGCCCGGCGCGACGGCTCCGTCATTACACTGAATGACCATGCAGGAAAATAACCTCGCCGTGCGCGCCACGGCCGACATCGCCGCTCCCGTGGAACGGGTGTGGCAGGTCCTCACCGATCTGCACAGCTACGAGCAGTGGCACCCCAGCGTCGAACTGGTCGACGGGCCGCCCGCCGCGGAGCTGGCCAAGGGCAGCGCCCTGCGGTTGCGGGCCGATCGCGGCACTCCGGCGGAGCGCGAATTTGACGTCACCGTCACCGAGTTGACGGCGCCCACCGTGCTCGCGTGGGAAGGCGGCGACCCCGAGCACTTCTTCGGACGCCACCGCTTCACCCTCGCCCAGGGGGCGGAGGGCACCGACTTCACCGACGAGGAGACCTTCGAGGGCTCGATGGCCGAGGCCGTGCTCGCCGAGCACCGTACGGCCCTCGAAGCCGCGTACAAGGCCGGCGCGGAGGCGCTGAAGCAGGCGGCCGAGAAGTAGGGGGACGGGACGGTCGCCCTGCCGCCGGCCCGGCGCTCGGTACGGAACGGCGGCGCGGCGGCCGTGGCCCGGCCGGCCCGCGCGGGGCCTGCGAGCAGGGGCTTCTGCCCGCGCACTGACCGCCGGTTCCTGCCTCCCCGCAACTGCCTAGTCGCCCGCGGCGAACGGGCCGCCGGCGCCGAAGGCCCGTTCGGCGAAGCGTTCGCCGATGAGGCGGTGCGCGGCCGCGTCGGGGTGGAGCTCGTCGGGCAGGGGATACGTCTCGAAGTCCGCCCGGCCGTACAGCTCGCGTCCGTCGAGGAGGTACAGCCGGGGGTCGTCGGCGGAGCGCTGCCCGACGATGCGGGAGAGTTCGTCCCGGATGACGTTGAGCGTCAGCTTCCCGGCGGCGCGTTCCGCCGGGTCGCCCGTCGCCCGGAACCGCAGACGGCCCTCGCCGAGAGCGGCGAAGTCGAACGCGCCGGGGCCGGGCGTGTCTTCGTGCATGGGGCACAGGATGGGCGAGACGACCAGCAGCGGCACCTCGGGATGCCCTTCGCGGATGGTGTCGAGGAAGCCGTGCACGGCGGGCGTGAAGGCCCGCAGCCGCATCACGTCGCCGTTGACCAGGTTGATGCCGATCTTGACGCTGATCAGGTCCGCGGGGGTGTCCCGCATCGCGCGAGCGGTGAAGGCGTCCAGCATGGCGCTTCCGCCCAGGCCGAGGTTGACCAGGTCCACGCCGCCGAGTGAGGCGGCCAGGGCGGGCCAGGTCGTGCTCGGGCTCGCGGCGTCCGAGCCGTGGCTGATCGAACTGCCGTGGTGCAGCCACACCTTGCGGCCGCCGGGCGGGACGGGTTCGACGGGGGCGTCGGTGCGCAGGGCGACCAGCTCGGTCATCTCGTTGTGCGGCAGCCAGAGCTCGACGTGCTTCATGCGGTCGTCCAGGCCGGTGAAGCGTACGGTGCCGACAGGGCCGGGCTGGAACTCCGAGGCACCGGTGGAGATGTCCACGGTCATGACGTTGCCGCCGGACGCGCTCGCCTGCGCGGCGAAACCGCCGTCGACGACGAGGTCGTACAGGCCGTCGGGGCGTGGAGGGGCACCCCGGTAGGCCGTCTTGGTGGGGAGCGTGTCCAGCTCGACGGTGGTCGCCCGGGTGCGGAGGACCAGCCGCACTCCGGAGGGTTTCGCCTCCGCGGCGGCGAGCTGCCCGTCCCCGCTCTGGGCGCGGGCGCGAGCCGGGAGCCGGTGCGGCAGCAACCCGTGCTCGGTGCGCTCCAGTTCGAGTGCGCCGCGCACCAGCTCCGGCGTGAGGGGCGTCGTGATCAAGCGCGCCCGGGAGGCGGAGGATCCGGCGGCGTCGTCGTACGGGGCGTTCATGGGTCTCAGCCTGTCAACGGGCCTTCCGGGCCGCACGTCCTTTTCGTCGCGGCCCGCGCACCGGAACGGGCCGCCGCGCCGCTGCCGGGCCCACCGGCCCGTTCACGCCGGGGGCTCGGTGTGCAGAACGGCGAACAGCCCCCGCGGGCGGGTGCCGTCCGGCATGTTCCAGGGCCCGCCGGCATGGCCGATCGTCCCCTCGGGCAGCGGGGGCGCGCCGTCCGGGTCGGCCCACAGCTCCCGCCGTACGCGAAGGCTCGCGCCGGACGTCATCACCAGGTCGGTGCCGCCCTGATGGTCGGTGACCGTCGTCGCGGAGCCCGCGGGCACGGGGGCGCCGGCGCAGGAGCGGGTGATCTCCGTGTCGGGAGTGTCGCTGACGCTCTGGGCCTGGGCCTCGGCGCGGCCGCCGATCAGGGCGAGCAACTGCGTGACGAGTACGGGGTCGTGGCAGCCGTCGTATACCCACCGCTGCCCCAGCACGCCGTGCTGTGCGGTGCCGACGAGAGCGCCGTCCGCCCCGTCGAGCGGCGCGCCGCGATAGGTGAGCGGTACGAGGTAGGGCACCGGGGCCGCGCCGGAGGTGTCGACGATCACCATGAACTCGATCCCCACCTCACCTCGCGGATCGTCCAGCCGGAAGCCGCCCGCTCCGGCCAGCTCCGGACCGCTCGTCCCGCTGCGGTACCACGGACGTGAGGGCAGCCAGGAGGTGAGGAGTTCGAGCATGGACGGCTCGACGGTCGTGCGGTGGATGACGGCCATGCCGGATGCTCCTCCGTCGAGCGGACGCTACGCGCGACGGCCCAGGCTATGCCGGAGGGCAGCGGTCCGCGAGACCGTTGCGAGGGCCCTCGCGCGAGCCGGCTCGCCACGGAAGCCGCGCCCCCCTCAACGGGCGGCACACAAGCGGATGTCGATGATCCGCTCGATGTGCCGGTGTCCGCTGCTGCTCTCCGTGACGGAGCGCCGCTACGTGGAGCGACTTGTGCGGGTGGTGTGCCGTGCCGAACGTGTCCTCGGGGCGTCGATCGGGTGCGCCCAGGAGACCGCCAACCGCGCCCGGAGGACGGGGCTTTCACCGGTTACGGCTCCCGGACCGCCGGCATCGCGGGCGGTCGCGGTCGCGGGCGGGGCGGTCGCTCCGTGGAGTCGCCGACCCGTCCCTCCCGGAACTCCTTTCACGGAGAGCTACTGCGGTAACTCCCGTCGCCGAGGACGGGGTTGGGCGACCCCTGTCACCGCATCGTCACAACCTTGTCCAATGAGTACGTAAAAAAGTCGACTAGTCACATTTATGCCTTCACATTTCCGCTACATTTTCATCTTCAACTAGGAGGGGCGCGCTCGCCAGGGTGGCAGGGCGCGGAGCGCAACATGGCAGATCACTCCGAGGGGCGGCCGGTCGGCGGCGCGGCCCCGGTCTTCGTGGACAACAGCGGCGGACGGCGCCGCACTTGGCGACGGCTCGGCCTGGCGATGGGGGTGGCCGGCGGCGGCTATGCCCTCGTCGTCGCGGTGAGCGTGCTCGGCGGGAGCTCCGACGCCCCCTGGGGCGTGCTGATCCCGGGGTCGGGCGACGGCGGGTCCGGCGCCGTGCGCGTCGTTCCGGAGCAGGAAGAGGGCGCGCGGGAGCAGGCGCCGGAGGCGTCGGCGGGCACGGCCGCGCCGGAGGCGGGGGCCTCCGCCCCGTCCGGCCCGGCGGGCGCGGACACGCCCCGTACGCAGGGGAGTCCGGCGGAGAAGGAACAGCCCGCGGACGGCCCCGCCTCCGCGGAGGGGAAGACGTCCGCGACGCGCGGCAAGGCCGCTTCGGGCACGTCCGGCGGTTCGACCGGTTCCGGCGGGACGGCGGGCGGCCAGGGCGGGTCCGCGCCCACCCCGGACAGCCCGCCCGCCGAAGCGGGCGCCGGGGGAGCCGCGGGCTCCGCGGACGGCGGCACCCCTGAGGAGCCCGGCAACGGCCAGGGCGGGCCGGAACCCTCTGAACCGCCCTCCGGCGGCGGGCTGCTCGAAGACATCCTCGGCCCCGTCCTCGGCGGCGGCGCATCCGCGACGGGTGCCGAGTGAGGCGGGGCCCCGCAGGCTCGCGGCGGCCCAAGCGGCCCCGACTGCCGCTCCGTTACCTGCTGCCGTCCGTGCTTCTCGCCGTCGTCGTGGTGATGCTGCTGCTGCGCGGCTACGTGCACAGTGAATTCCTCGCCGACCACCGGGTGCGGCCGCCGGCCACCACCGGTGCCGTTCCGCAGAAGGTCCTCGACGGCGGGCCCGTGCTCGACGCCCGCGGCTCCGAACCCGTCAGCCACCGCGTGCCCGACCGCAACATCGTGCTGACCTTCGACGACGGTCCCGACCCGGAGTGGACGCCGAAGATCCTCGACAAGCTGGCCCGACACAACGCCCACGCCGTCTTCTTCGTCACCGGCACCATGACCGCCCGCCACCCGGACCTCGTACGCCGCATGGTCGACGAGGGCCACGAGGTCGGCCTGCACACCTTCAACCACCCCGACCTCTCCTACCAGTCACCCGGCCGCGTCCAACGTGAACTCGCCCAGAGCCAGCTCGCGTTGGCGGGTGCAGCGGGCGTCCACACGTCGCTGTTCCGGCCGCCGTACTCCTCGACCGCCGACGCGCTCGACGACCGGTCCTGGCCCGTCGTCCGCGAGGTCGCGAGCCGCGGCTACATCACGGCGTTCATCGACACCGACAGCGAGGACTGGGCCAGGCCGGGCGTCGACGAGATCGTCCGCCGCTCCACACCCCGGCAGCCGGGCGAGGGCGCGATCGTCCTCATGCACGACTCCGGCGGCGACCGCTCGCAGACCGTCGCGGCGCTGGACCGGATGATCCCCCGCCTTCAGGCGCAGGGTTACGCCTTCCCGCGCCTGACCGAGGCGCTCGGCGCGCCCGGCCCGCACTCCGCCGTGCATGGCGCGCAGCTGTGGAAGGGCAAGGCGTTCGTCGCGGCCGTCGGCGTCTCGGAGAGCGTCACGGGCGTCCTCGTCTGGGCGCTCGTGTTGGCCGGCGGGCTGGTCATCGCGCGGTTCGCGCTGATGCTCGCGCTGTCCGCGGTGCACGCGGGGCGGGCGCGACGGCGCCACCGCGGAGCACGGAGGGGCGGAGCACCACCGCACGCACCGCAGGTCACCGAGCCCGTCACGGTCCTCGTACCCGCGTTCAACGAACGCGAGTGCATCGAGAACACGGTGCGCTCCCTCGCCACGAGCGACCATCCGCTCGAAGTCATCGTCATCGACGACGGCTCGACCGACGGCACCGCCCACATCGTCGAATCCCTCGGCCTGCCGGGCGTACGGGTGCTGCGGCAGCCCAACTCGGGCAAGCCCGTCGCCCTCAACCACGGGCTGCAGCACGCCTCCCACGAGCTGATCGTGATGATGGACGGCGACACGGTCTTCGAACCCTCGACCGTGCGGGAGCTCGTGCAGCCCTTCGCCGATCCGCGTGTCGGCGCCGTCGCCGGCAACGCGAAGGTCGGCAACCGGCAGAAGCTGATCGGCGCGTGGCAGCACATCGAGTACGTCATGGGCTTCAACCTCGACCGGCGCATGTACGACGTGCTGCGCTGCATGCCCACCATCCCCGGCGCGGTCGGCGCGTTCAGGCGCTCCGCACTGTGGCGGGTCGGCGGGATGAGCGACGACACCCTCGCCGAGGACACCGACGTGACCATGGCGCTCCACCGGGACGGCTGGCAGGTCGTCTACGCGGAGCGGGCCCGCGCCTGGACGGAGGCCCCGCAGAACGCGCGGCAGCTCTGGTCGCAGCGCTACCGCTGGAGCTACGGCACGATGCAGGCCATCTGGAAGCACCGGCGGGCCGTGGTGGAGCGCGGCCCGTCCGGGCACTTCGGACGGGTCGGACTGCCGCTGGTGTCGCTGTTCACCGTCTTCGCGCCGCTGCTGGCCCCGCTGATCGACGTGTTCCTGGTCTACGGGCTGCTGTTCGGGCCGACCCTGCGTACCGCGGGGGCCTGGCTGGCCGTGCTGGCGGTGCAGGGGCTGTGCGCGGCGTACGCCTTCCGCCTCGACAGGGAGCGCCTGACGCCGCTGCTCACGCTGCCGCTGCAGCAGCTGTGGTACCGGCAGTTGATGTACATGGTGCTCATGCAGTCGTGGATCACGGCGCTGACGGGCGGACGCCTCAAGTGGCAGAAGCTGCGCCGCACCGGCCAGTTGGGGGCGGCGCCGCCCGGAGCAGCACCGGACCCCCGCGCCCTGACTCCTCCCGGCGCGCCGCTCAGTGCGACGATCGCGTCGCCGCACCGCACCACGCCCGCCCACGCGGGACCGCGGGCCGAGCCGCACCGTGCGGACGGCGGCAGCGGGCGGACGGCGACATGACCGGGCGCCGAGCGGCGGCGCGCACTCCGGCGCCCGAGGGCACGGCGTCCCGGGGCCCCGGGCCCGCGCGGGACCGCTATCTGGACCTCCTGCGGGCGGTGGCCCTGCTGCGCGTCGTCGTCTACCACACCTTCAACTGGGCCTGGCTGACGTTCGTCTTCCCGTCCATGGGCGTGATGTTCGCGCTCGCCGGATCGCTGATGGCGCGCTCGCTGGGACGCCCCGCCCTGGGCGTCGTGCGCAGCCGGGTCCGCCGTCTGCTGCTGCCGCTCTGGCTGTACGGGGCCGTGCTGCTGACGGTTCTCTTCGCACAGGGGTGGCGCCCCGGCTCCGGCGGCTGGCTGCGCCTGGCGTGCTGGCTGTTCCCCGTCGGCAGCCCCCCGTACCCCGAGAGCGCAGGCAGCGAGGGCGGCCTGCTGGAGCAGGGCTGGGCCGTCGAGGCGGCGGGCCCGCTGTGGTACCTGCGCGCCTACCTGTGGTTCGTGCTGCTCTCCCCGCTTCTGCTGCGCGCGTTCCGGCGGCTCCCCTGGGCGGTGCTGGCCGCTCCGATGGTGCTGACCGCCGTGGTGGGAACGGGAGTCGCCGCCGTGCCGGGCGAAGCGGGGGAAGCCGTCGTCGACTTCGCCGTCTACGGGTCCTGCTGGGTGCTGGGCTTCGCCCACCACGACGGCCTGCTGCGGCGGCTGCCCGCCTGGGCCGTCGCGACGGTCTCCGCGACGGCTGCGGGCGCCGGCTTCTGGTGGGCGAGCGGCCACCCCGGCGAAGACGGCTGGGACCTCAACGGCATCCCCCTGGCGCAAGCGCTGTGGTCCTTCGGTTTCTGCCTGGCGCTGCTGCGCGTCAGCCCGTCCTGGGAGCGCCTGCCACGGCCGGTGGCGCGTCTGGAGCGGCCCGTGACGCTCGCCAACTCCCGTGCCGTCACGCTCTACCTGTGGCACCAGCCGGCGCTGATCGCGGCCGTGCCGCTGCTCGACCTGATGTGGCGCATCCCCGCCGTCGAGGACTCGGCGTGGCTGTCGGAAGCCGCGGAGAGCTCGTACGACGTGCTGATGTTCCTGGCGGTGTGGCCGCTGGTCGCGCTGCTGATCGCGGTGTTCGGCTGGGCCGAGGACGCCGCCGCCCGCCGCAGGCCCCGCCTGTGGCCGCGCACGGCACCGCCGAAGCCGCCGAAGTCCCACGACGCGCCTACGGCTCCCGCCACTCCGGGAACGTCCGCGTCCGGAGCCGCGCAGGGCGGTTCCGCGGATCACCCGGCGGCTCTCACCGCACCCCGCACCCCCGGGTGAGCAGAGAGTTTCGCGGAGGACACCTCGCGCCACAGCGCCGAAACCCGGCGTCCCTACCTTCAGGTGGCACCCGCCCGTGACACCCGAACCGTGGAGACGCCATGACTGCTCCGTCCGCCGAGAGCGGCGCACGCCGAGGAGGACGCGCACGCCGAGGACGACGCTGGATCGAGAGGTGGGAGCCGGAGGACGAGACGTTCTGGAGGGAGCGCGGATCGCGCATCGCGCACCGCAACCTCCTGCTGTCCGTCTTCTCCGAGCACGTCGGATTCTCAGTGTGGACGCTGTGGCCGGTCCTGGTCCTCTTCATGGGCCCGGAGTACGGCGTGGACCCGGCCGGCAAGTTCCTGCTGATCTCGGCGGCGACGCTGACCGGCGCCGTCGCACGCGTGCCGTACACGTTCGCCGTCGCCCGCTTCGGCGGCCGCAACTGGACGGTCGTCAGCGCTGCCGTGCTTCTCGTGCCGACCGTCGCCGCGTGGGTGGTCATGGAGCCGGGAACGTCCTACGCGACGTTCATGGCGGTGGCGCTCTGCACCGGCCTCGGCGGCGGCAACTTCGCCTCGTCCATGACCAACGTCAACTCCTTCTTCCCGCTGAGCCGCAAGGGCTGGGCCCTCGGTGTGAACGCCGGCGGCGGCAACATCGGCGTCCCGGTGGTGCAACTGGCCGGACTCGCGGTCATCGGCACGGCGGGAGCCGGGCATCCCCGCGTGCTGCTGGGCCTCTACATCCCGCTCGTCGTGCTCGCCGCGGTCTGCTCGGCCCGCTGGATGGACAACCTGGCGCCCGTACGGAACGACACCGGCGCGGCGGGAGCAGCCGCACGGGACCCGCACACCTGGATCATGTCCCTGCTCTACGTCGGCACCTTCGGCTCCTTCATCGGCTACGGCTTCGCCTTCGGGCTGGTTCTCCAGACGCAGTTCGCCCGCACGCCCCTGGAGGCCGCCTCCCTCACCTTCCTCGGCCCGCTGCTGGGCTCGCTCGTCCGGCCGGTGGGCGGGCGGCTGGCCGACGTGTACGGCGGGGCGCGCATCACCCTGTGGACGTTCGCGGCGATGGGCGGCGCGACGCTGCTGGTGGTCGCGGCCTCACGCGGCGGGTCCCTGCCGCTCTTCGTGTCGGGCTTCGTCGCGCTGTTCCTGCTGAGCGGGATCGGCAACGGCTCGACGTACAGGATGATCCCGGCGGTGTTCCAGCGCAGGGCCGAGGCGGGCGGCCTGCGGGGAGAGGCCGCCGCCTCGTCCGCCCGGCGGCTCTCCGGGGCGTCGATGGGCCTCATCGGCGCGGTGGGGGCCCTCGGCGGCCTCGGAGTCAACGTCGCCTTCCGGCAGTCGTTTGAGACGGTGGGGTCAGGGACGGCGGCGTACCTCACCTTCCTGGCCTTCTACGGATTGTGCTGTGCGGTGACGTGGGCCGTGTATCTGAGGGGCGCGGCACCGTCCGCGCCGCGGCCGGGCGGGACGGAACCCTCCCGGGATGCGCGGAACGCGGACAGGCCCTCGGCGCACGCCGGGGTGTGAGCCGCGGGACCGCGCGCCGCCGGCCCTGCGGCGTAACACCGGGGAAACCCCCGGGAACCGGGCCCGTCACCCGCTGCTGGCAGGCTCGGCTCCTCGTAAGAGCGCGGGCGGAGCGAGAGGTCCAATGGAGCAGGCGAACGGAAGGGAGCAGGCGAACCGGAGGGGGCAGGCGGAGGAAGCGCAGGCGGAGCGCGTCGGAGCGCGGCGACGCCGCGCGCAGCCCGTCGAACCGCTGGCCGGCTTCACGGTCGGCGTGACGGCCGCTCGCCGCGCCGAGGAGCTGGGCGCCCTTCTCGAACGCCGCGGAGCGCAGGTGCTGCACGCGCCGGCCCTCCGCATCGTCCCGCTGGCCGACGACACCGAACTCCTCGACGCCACCAGGGCCCTGATCCGGCAGCCGCCGGACACCGTGATCGCCACGACGGCCATCGGCTTCCGCGGCTGGATCGAGGCCGCCGAGGGGTGGGGCCACGGCAGCGACCTGCGCGAACGCCTCGGCGAGGTGGAGGTCCTGGCCCGCGGCCCCAAGGTGCGCGGCGCGGTACGGGCCGCCGGGCTGAAGGAGAGCTGGTCGCCCGCGTCGGAGTCGATGGCCGAGGTGCTCGACCGCCTCCTGGAGCAGGGCGTCGACGGCCGCCGCATCGCACTGCAGCTGCACGGCGAACCGCTCCCCGGGTTCATCGAGTCGCTGCGCGAGGCGGGCGCCGAGGTGGTGGGAGTACCGGTCTACCGGTGGATGCCGCCGGAGGACATCGCGCCCCTGGACCGCCTGGTCGACGTGACGCTCGCCGGCGGCCTGGACGCTCTGACGTTCACCAGCGCCCCCGCCGCCGCGTCACTGCTCAGCCGTGCCGAACACCGCGGCCTCGAAAGGGAACTGCTCCACGCCATGCGGCAGGACGTCCTGGTGGCGTGCGTCGGCCCCGTCACGGCCCTCCCCTTGGAGGGGCACGACGTCCCCACCGTGCAGCCGGAGAGGTTCCGTCTCGGCCCTCTCGTTCAGGTGCTCTGCGCCGAACTCCCGCAGCGTGCGCGGACGTTGCCCGTCGCGGGCCACCGGCTGGAGATCCGGGGCCGCGCGGCTGTCGTCGACGGCGGGCTGCGGAACGTCAGTCCGGCAGGCATGGCCCTCCTGAGGGCCCTGGCGCGGCGCCCGGGCCGGGTCGTCTCCCGCGCGGACCTGCTGCGCGCCCTGCCGGGCGACGGACGCGACGAACACGCCGTCGAGACGGCGATGGCGCGGCTGCGCGCGGCCCTCGGCGTCCCGAAGCTGATCCAGACGGTCGTCAAGCGGGGCTACCGGCTCTCGCTCGACCCCGCCCCGCAGGGGAGCAAGTACGACGCGGGAGGTTCCGGAGCGGAGTGAGACGCGGAGCCGGCGCGCGGGCCGGCCGCCCGGCCGACCCGCCCCGGCGCCGGCTCCGTCCGGGGCCGCTCCGCACCGGTCAGCCGACGAGGCTGTCCACGAAGTCGTCCTCGCACTGCTGCTGTTCGCTCTGCGTGCCGGCCTTGCCCAAGCAGTCCTCGAGCTCGCCGTAGTCGCCGGAGCTGACCACGGAGGCGACCAGCGCGAGCACGATCGTCGATCCGACCAGGGCGAGACCGCCGATGATCGCGCCGACCATCGCGAGCGTGCCGTTGGTCGCCTCGCCCCGCTTGCTCCGGCGGTATCCGACGATGCCGAAGATCAGCGCCAGCAGCCCCAGCACGATGCCGCCGATCAGCGTCCAGAACAGCACGGCGCCTATCAGCCCCAGCGTGAGGGCGGCGACGCCCATGCCGTTGCGCGGCGGTCCCTGCTGACCTCCCGTCCCGTAGGGGCCTCCCGGGCCTGCCGACCCGTAGTGCGCCTGGTCCCAGCTCTGGGGCGATGTCATGGCCGTCCTCCGCCTTTCCCGGCTCCGCTGTCGTCGGAGGCAGTGCCTGCCCCGGTTCCGGGTCGTTACTCCTCCGGCGTGTGCGAGGGCCGGTTCCGCGGGCGCGCGGCGGTCGCGGCGAGTGCGCCGGACGCCGCTGGTCGCGTACGGTTGACGGCTGCCCTGTGCAGGCAGGGGGCCTTGACGAGCAGAAGGGGGCCGCGGCGTTGGCTGCGCAGCACGACAGTGCCCGTGAGCGGGAGATCCGCAGGGAGCAGGCGCACCTGGACGGCGTCTACCGCAGGCTCGAGGAGAAGATCCACGAGGCCGAGTTCCTCATGGACGACGCGTCCAAGCGGGCGCAGGTGGGCACTCCCGGAGCGCTCGCGGAGCGGGACGCGCAGGTCTTCCGCGCCGGTGTCCATCTGAACCGCCTCAACAGCGAGTTCGAGGACTTCCTCTTCGGGCGCATCGACCTGCTGGAGGGCGCGGACGCCGAGCGGGGCCCCGACGGCGCGTACATCTCCTCCGAACCCGCCGAGGGCGCCGTCCGCCCGGACGGCACCGCCGACATCGCCGAGACGCTGCACATCGGCCGCATCGGCGTGCTGGACGCCGGCTACTCCCCGCTGGTCATCGACTGGCGCGCACCGGCCGCCGCACCCTTCTACCGCGCGACGCCCGTCGCGCCGGGCCGCGTCGTGCGGCGCCGGGTGATCCGCAGCAAGGGCCGCAGGGTCCTCGGCGTCGAGGACGACCTGCTGCGTCCGCAGATCACCGCACGGCTCGACGGCGAGGAGCTGCCCGTCATCGGAGACGGCGCCCTGATGGCGGCGCTCGGCCAGGCCCGCAGCCACACGATGCGCGACATCGTCTCCTCGATCCAGGCGGAGCAGGACCTCGTCATCCGCGCGCCCGCCGCATCGGTCACGGAGGTCGAGGGCGGCCCCGGCACCGGCAAGACGGCGGTGGCGCTGCACCGCGCCGCGTACCTGCTCTACCAGGACAGGCGCAGATACGCGGGCGGCATCCTCATCGTCAGCCCGACGCCCCTGCTGGTGTCCTACACCGAGGGCGTGCTGCCGTCGCTGGGCGAGGAGGGCCAGGTCGCGATCCGCGCCCTGGGCTCCCTGGTGGAGGGCGCGGAGGCCGGTACGTACGACGAGCAGGGCGTCGCCCGCGTCAAGGGGTCGGGCCGGATGGTCAAGGTGCTGAACCGGGCGGCGCGCGGCGCGCTGGACGCGGGGGAGGTGCCGCAGCGGCTGCGCGTCGTCGCCTTCCGCAACCGTGTCGAACTCGGCGGCGAGGAGCTGCGCCACATCAGGCAGCAGGTGCTCGGCGGCACGGCGCCCGTCAACCTCATGCGCCCGCGCGCCCGCAAGTTCCTGCTCGATGCCCTGTGGGAGAAGTCCGGCGCCCTGCGCCACTACACCGACCCGGAACTCGCGGCCGAAGCCCGGGAGGGCTTCGACGAGGACGTCTCGGCGGAGGACGCCTTCACCGACTTCCTCGACGCGTGGTGGCCGGAGCTGACCCCGCGCCAGGTGCTGGCGTCGCTCGCCGACGAGGACCGGCTGTCGGCCTTCGCGGGAGCGGCACGCGTCAGGGGCGCCGCGGGCGGGCGGGGCCGGTCCGGCAGGAGCCGCCCGGGACGGCCCCGCCGCGGGCAGTTGCTCACACCCGGCGAGGTGCGGGCGATCGCGCGGTCCCTGAGCAGGCTCGGCCCCGACGGCGGGGGCCCGCTCTCCGTGCACGACGTCGCGCTCCTGGACGAGCTGCGCGTGCAGCTCGGCACCGTCGCGAAGCCCCGCCGCACAGCGGACCCCTCCCTCGACGATCCGCTCGGGCAGTTGACCGGGCTGGACGAGCTGACCACCGCGGCGGACCGCGAGACGTCCCGGCGGGGGCGGGCCGAGCGGCTGGCGGAGGAACGTACGGACTACGCGCACGTCATCGTCGACGAGGCGCAGGATCTGACGCCCATGCAGTGGCGGATGGTCGGGCGCCGCGGCCGGCACGCCACCTGGACGGTCGTCGGCGATCCGGCGCAGAGCTCGTGGCCCGACCCGGAGGAAGCGGCCGAGGCACGCGCCGAGGCCCTGGGCAGCCGCCCCCGCCGCCGTTTCGAACTGACCGTCAACTACCGCAATCCCGCGGAGATCGCGGAGCTCGCCGACCGCGTGCTGGCACGGGCGATGCCCGGCGTGGTGCCGCCGAAGGCGGTGCGCTCGACGGGTCTGCGCCCCCGGTTCGCCGTCGCGCGGGGCGACTTGGGCGCGGCGGTGCGCGCGGAGGCGGAGCGGGCGCTGGAGGAGGTGGACGGCACGGTGGGCGTGGTGGTCCCGATGCGCCGCCGCGAGGAGGCACGGGAGTGGCTCACCGGTCTGGGCGACCGCGTCGTGCCGCTGGGGAGTCTGGAGGCGAAGGGCCTGGAGTACGACGCGACAGTGGTCGTCGCTCCCGCCCAGATCGCCGGGGAGCCCCCCACCGGGAACGAATCCGCCGGTGAGGGCGCTTCCTTGGACGACGCGCTGGGGGAGGCGTCGCCGGCGGGACTGAGGGTGCTGTACGTGGCCCTGACGCGGGCGACGCAGCGGTTGACGGTGCTGTCGGCCGAGGGGGACCTGCCGGATGCCGGGGATGTCCCGCATCTGCTCAGGGACTGACCTGACCGGCCGACTGGGAGGGGAATCGCTTCCTGGGGCTGTTTGTTACCTTGGATGTGGCACCGGCCCGATCCATGCCCCCGGGCCCAACCATTGTCGCTACGAGCGACCACTTGCCGCGAGGCGAGCTGGCGGGTCGGTGTCACCTAAGACTTCACGAGCAACGCGGTTCTCTTCGAGACTCTTCGAGGTTCCGCGCAGGGGTTCGCGTCCCGGCGTTCAGCCGATGATGCGGACCCCTTCCGCTTGCGGGCCCTTGCGGCCTTCCGCGATCTCGAACTCGACGCGCTGGGTGTCCTGCAGACTGCGGTAGCCCTCCCCGTGGATCGAGCTGTAGTGGACGAAGACGTCCGGTCCGCCGTCCTCCTGGGCGATGAAGCCGTAGCCCTTCTCGGCGTTGAACCACTTGACGGTGCCCTGAGCCATTCCTGGTCTCCCTGTATGCATATGGCGTTTGCGGGGCGATCCTAGGCTGAGATGGGGCGCTTTGAAGTGATTTGGGGCGTAGACACAGATTTTCGCGCCGGGGGTGGAGAACGGGGCCGGTAGACGGCACAGTGCGCCCGTCTCGTACTGTGGAAAGCTCTTTCCGCCCTCCGGCGGCCGACTCCATCGGCGTTAACGCGTACCGGGGGGTAGGTGGGACGATCTGTTGACGTGCCCCGCCCCTGGGAGCCGATACTTCGGCGCCGCGGGTCGTGCGCGGTACTCGGGACAAGCGAAAGCAGAGGGAAGTCGGCAATGACGGCGCCAAGCGTCTCCTACTCGATGACTGTCCGGTTGGAGGTCCCCGCAGGGGGGTCCGCGGTCAGCCAGATCACCACGGTCGTGGAGTCGTCGGGCGGCTCGGTCACCGGCCTCGACGTCACCGCCTCGGGCCACGAGCGCCTGCGCATAGACGTCACCATCGCGGCCTCCTCGACGGCGCACGCGGACGAGATCGTCGCCCAGCTGCGCGAGATCGAGGGCGTCGCGTTGGGCAAGGTCTCCGACCGTACGTTCCTGATGCACCTGGGCGGCAAGATCGAGATGTCGTCGAAACATCCCATTCGCAATCGCGACGACCTTTCCATGATCTACACCCCCGGCGTCGCCCGCGTGTGCACGCAGATCGCCGAGAATCCCGAGGACGCCCGGCGCCTGACGATCAAGCGCAACAGCGTCGCCGTCGTCACGGACGGTTCCGCGGTGCTGGGCCTGGGGAACATCGGGCCGCAGGCCGCCCTGCCCGTGATGGAGGGCAAGGCCGCCCTCTTCAAGCGCTTCGCCGGCATCGACGCCTGGCCGATCTGCCTGGACACGCAGGACACCGACACGATCGTCGAGATCGTCCGCGCACTGGCCCCCGGCTTCGCCGGAATCAACCTCGAGGACATCTCGGCGCCCCGCTGCTTCGAGATCGAGGCGCGGCTGCGCGAGGCCGTCGACATCCCCGTCTTCCACGACGACCAGCACGGAACGGCCATCGTGGTGCTCGCGTCGCTGTACAACGCGCTGCGCGTCGTGGACAAGCGGATCGAGGACATCCGCGTGGTCATGTCGGGCGCGGGAGCGGCCGGCACGGCCATCCTGAAGCTGCTGCTGGAGGCGGGCGTCAAGCACGCCGTCGTCGCCGACATCCACGGCGTGGTGCACGAGGGGCGGTCCGACCTGCAGGGGGAGGCCGAGGGTTCGCCGCTGAGGTGGATCGCGGACAACACCAACCCCGAGGGCATGACGGGCACGTTGAAGGATGCCGTCGTCGGTGCGGACGTCTTCATCGGCGTCTCCGCGCCCAACGTGCTCGCCGGCCCGGACGTCGCGCGGATGGCAGAGGGCGCCATCGTCTTCGCGCTCGCCAATCCCGATCCGGAGGTCGATCCGGCCGTGGCGCGGGAGACGGCCGCGGTGGTCGCCACGGGCCGCTCCGACTTCCCGAACCAGATCAACAACGTGCTGGTCTTCCCCGGTGTCTTCCGCGGCCTGCTGGACGCCCAGTCCCGCTCGGTCAACGACGACATGATGCTGGCCGCCGCGCGCGCCCTCGCCGATGTCGTGCTGGAGGACGAGCTCAACCCGAACTACATCATTCCGAGCGTCTTCAACGAGAAGGTCTCCGGCGCCGTCGCAGGAGCCGTACGGGACGCGGCGCGGGCCGCCGGGACGACGGCCGCGGCACCGGCCACGTCGACGGCTTCGGCCGCCTCGTCGGGGGAGTGAGCCGTTCCGGCGGTTTGAGCGGGCCGTACCGGGTACTCACGGCGCGGTGAGTCATCGCCTGAAGCGATCCCGGCGGACTTCGCGGAGCCCCGCTGCCGCAGCGGCAGCACGGCGCGTCGCGAGGTGCAGGGTCACGACGGCCCCTCTAGGGTTGCGGCAGACACAAGCCTGTGGGGCGTCAGCGCAGCGAGGCCATCGCCGCCGCTCGTGTGACTCCGCAGCTGTCAGCAGGTGCCGGATTGGCTTTCCCGCGGCACGTAGGGGCAGGATGCATTTCCGGGACACATCTCCCGGGGATTTCCTGGGGGTTCCCCACGGGGCGGGAGGGTCTGCAAACAGACCCTGGTCAGGGGACTGTCCGAGGGCCCTGGCAGCATCGGCTTCGATCTCACGCCTCATCGGCAAGAAGAACACGGGAGTAACGAGTTATGAACCGCAGTGAGCTGGTGGCCGCTCTGTCCGAGCGCGCCGAGGTGACCCGTAAGGACGCCGACGCCGTTCTGGCCGCCCTCGCCGAGACCGTCGGCGAGGTCGTCTCCAAGGGCGACGAGAAGGTCACCATCCCCGGTTTCCTCACCTTCGAGCGCACTCACCGTGCGGCGCGCACCGCGCGGAACCCGCAGACCGGCGACCCGATCGAGATTCCGGCCGGTTACAGCGTGAAGGTGTCGGCCGGCTCCAAGCTCAAGGAAGCCGCCAAGGGCAAGTAAGCAGCTTGGAGCGGTCAACGGCCGCTTCAGAGCACGTACGGCGAGGGGTGGTCACCCGGTACCGGGTGACCACCCCTTCGTGTGCGTTCTCACAGGTGCTTCGCGCGGGGCGCCGTGCTGCTCGCGACGACTGGCGCGCCCTGCCCGTACGCGCTACGGGCGCTCCACCTTCGCGCCGAGCTCCGCCAGCTTGTTCATGAAGTTCTCGTAGCCGCGGTTGATCAGGTCGATGCCGTGCACGCGGGACGTGCCCTGCGCGGCGAGTGCCGCGATGAGATACGAGAAGCCCCCGCGCAGGTCGGGGATGACGAGATCCGACCCCTGCAGCCTCGTCGGGCCGGAAACGACCGCGGAGTGCAGGAAGTTGCGCTGCCCGAAGCGGCAGGCCGAGCCGCCCAGGCACTCCCGGTAGAGCTGGATGTGGGCGCCCATCTGGTTCAGCGCCGAGGTGAAGCCGAGGCGGGACTCGTAGACCGTCTCGTGGACGATCGACAGGCCCGTGGCCTGGGTGAGCGCGACGACGAGCGGCTGCTGCCAGTCCGTCTGGAAGCCCGGGTGGACGTCCGTCTCCAGCGCGATGGACTTCAGCGGGCCGCCGGGGTGCCAGAAGCGGATGCCCTCGTCGAGCACCTCGAAGGCGCCGCCGACCTTGCGGAAGGTGTTGAGGAACGTCATCATCTCGCGCTGGCTGGCGCCCCGCACGAAGACCTGGCCCTCGGTGGCGAGCGCGGCGCTCGCCCAGGAGGCCGCCTCCAGTCGGTCGGGAAGCGCGCGGTGCGTGTAGCCACCGAGCTTGTCGACGCCGGTGATGCGGATGGTGCGGTCGGTGTCCATCGAGATGATCGCGCCCATCTTCTGCAGGACGCAGATGAGGTCCTCGATCTCGGGCTCGACGGCGGCGTTGCTCAGCTCGGTGGAGCCCTCGGCGAGGACCGCGGTGAGCAGCACCTGCTCCGTGGAGCCGACCGACGGGTAGGGCAGCCGGATCTTCGTACCGCGCAGCCTCTGCGGGGCCTCCAGGTACTGGCCGTCCGCGCGCTTCTCGATCGTCGCGCCGAACTGGCGCAGCACGTCGAAGTGGAAGTCGACGGGACGGCCGCCGATGTCGCAGCCGCCCAGGCCGGGGATGAAGGCGTGGCCGAGGCGGTGCAGCAGCGGGCCGCAGAAGAGGATCGGGATGCGGGAGGAGCCCGCGTGGGCGTCGATGTCGGCGACGTTGGCGCTCTCGACGTGGGACGGGTCGAGGACGAGCTCGCCCGTCTCCTCGCCCGCCGTCACCGTCGTGCCGTGGAGCTGGAGGAGCCCGCGCACGACGCGGACGTCGCGGATGTCGGGGACGTTGCGAAGACGGCTGGGCTCGCTGCCCAGCAGCGCGGCCACCATCGCCTTCGGAACGAGGTTCTTGGCGCCGCGGACGCGGATCTCGCCGTCGAGCGGGGTGCCGCCGTGAACAAGCAGGACGTCGTCGGTCATGGATCTCCGCGTTCCTGAAGACGATTTGGGACTGGGCGCGTTGATCTGCCGCCCGGTTCAGCAGTCATGGGGCAAAAGGTCATCGTAATGGCCCTCCCGCCCTGCCGCGTAAGGGCTGGGAAGGAGGCGAAGCGTCACAGTTGGGCACTTTCACGGTGTGTGAGTGGATAGCGGCCGCTTGTGACCGAGTTGCGGAGCGGGCGAGCTGCGGGAGCGGACCTGGTTGAGGGCTCTGAGCTGGGCGTATGCCTGATGTGAGGTGGTCGATCCGGCCGTTGGCTCCCACGGACGGCGCGGTTGCGGGATCATTGGCCCATGACCGAGGTGTCTTCGCTCACCGGGCGGCTGCTGGTTGCGACCCCGGTGCTGGCTGACCCGAACTTCGACCGTGCGGTGGTGCTGCTGCTCGACCACGACGGCGAGGGCTCGCTGGGTGTGGTGCTCAACCGCCCGACCCCCGTCGACGTGAGCGACATCCTCGAGCCGTGGGCCGCGCTGGCCGGCGAGCCGGGCGTCGTCTTCCAGGGCGGGCCCGTGTCGCTGGACGCCGCGCTGGGCGTCGCCGTGGTGCCGGCCGCGCACGGCAGTCGCGCCGTCGCCGGCGGTGATCCCGCAAGCGGCGACCGGGGCGACGGGCGCGGGGACGGGCCCGGTCCGGCGCCTGCCGCCCGCCCCGAGTACCAGGGCGACGGGCCGCTGGGCTGGAGGCGCGTGTACGGCGCCATCGGCCTCGTCGACCTGGAGGCGCCGCCGGAGCTGCTGGCCGCCGAGCTGGGCTCGCTGAGGATCTTCGCCGGGTACGCCGGATGGGGCCCGGGGCAGCTGGAGAAGGAGCTCTCGGAGGGCGCGTGGTACGTCGTCGAGTCGGAACCCGGGGACGTCTCCTCGCCGGCGCCCGAGCGGCTGTGGCGCTCCGTGCTGCGACGTCAGCGCAGCGAACTGGCCATGGTGGCCACGTACCCGGACGACGCCTCGCTCAATTAGGCTTGGTGCGCATGAGCACTCTTGAGCCTGAGCGCGGTACGGGCACCGGCACGCTCGTCGAGCCGACCCCGCAGACGTCGCACGGAGACGGCGATCACGAACGGTTCGCCCATTACGTCCAGAAGGACAAGATCATGGCGAGCGCGATGGACGGCACGCCCGTCGTCGCGCTGTGCGGCAAGGTCTGGGTGCCGGGCCGCGACCCGAAGAAGTACCCGGTCTGCCCCATGTGCAAGGAGATCTACGAGACCATGGGCGCCGACGGTGGCAAGGGCGGCGGCAAGGACGGAAAGGGCGGCAAGGGCGACGGCAAGTGACCGCCGGGCGGCCGCTCTTCTGCCCCGCTGGTCCGTAGCCGCTCTTCCCCGGGCTCCCTGGCCCGCCGCCGGTCCGGGCTCCCGGCAGGGCCCGCCCGCCGTCCGGCGGCCGGGGGCGCGGGAGTTCCGCCGTCCACGCGGCCGGGTGCCCTCGGCCGGCCCCGCTCGTACGGCCTGGTGACTGCTCCGGTTCCAGGCTCCGGTGCGCAAGGCTCACAGCGCGCTTCGCCCGCTCCCCGCACGGGGGCGGGCGGGGCGCGCTTTCTCGTGCGCCGGGGCGTACGCCGTGGCGGCGTGCCGGGCGGGAGCGGGCGCGTGGTGGACGGCGGTAACCAATTGGTCGAGACCTATTGCCCGGTCCGGCGGCGGCTCGTACCCTCCTGCGCAGTTGTGCGACGCGAAACTTGCGTTGCGAATTCTGCAACACCTGAAGAGGGTTGGGGGACTCGCCGTGAAGTCGGCCGTACGAACAGCCGCCTCGTTGGTGGCAATCGCCATGGCAGGGACGCTGCTGGGGGGATGTGCGCCGTCCGCGTCCGGTGGCGGGGCGCAGAAGGACGAGAAGCGCGGCACCCTGCGGGTGTGGCTGTTCCGTGAGGTCGGCAACAAGCCCAAGGAACGCGTCGTCGACGGCGTGGTGCGGAGATTCGAGAAACGCCACGACGGGGTGCGGGTGGACGTGCGGTACATCCCCGTCGACAGCCGTGCGGAGAAGATCAAGGGCGCCTTCAACGACCCCGCTTCGGCGCCCGACCTGATCGAGTACGGCAACACGGACACGGCCGGCTACGTGAGGAACGGCGGACTCGCCGACGTGAGCGCCGAGTTCGGGGACTGGCGGCAGGCCCGCGACACGGACTCCACCGCGAAGGAGTCGGTGACCGTCGACGGCAAGGTCTACGGGGCGCCGCTCTTCGTCGGCGTGCGGGCGCTGTACTACCGCACCGACGTCTTCGACGGCCTCGGACTGGAAGTCCCGCGCACCCTCGGCGAAGTCGCCGCCGCGGCGCGGAGAATACGGGCGGAGCACCCGGACATGTACGGGCTCGCCGTCGGCGGCGCGTACACCTACGGCGCGATGCCGTTCATCTGGGCACACGGCGGGAAGCTGGCCGAGCGGGACGGCGACGGCCGGTACCGCGCGACGATCGACGGCGCCCGCGCGAAGAAGGGGATCGCGGCGTACACGCGGCTCTTCGGGGACGACAACTGCCCCGCGGCGAAGTGCGCGGCGATGGGAGGCAACGACAACGTCGAGGCCTTCGCCGCCGGAAGGGCCGGAATGGCCGTCGCCGGCGACTTCAACCGCAAGGCCGTGGACGCCGGAGAGGTCAAGGGCGACTACGGCGTCGTACCGCTGCCCGGAGTCGAGCGCGGCAGCATCGCACCGGCCTTCGCGGGAGGCAACAACGTCGGTGTCCTGAAAAGCAGTTCGCATCGCACTCTGGCAGTCCGGCTGATGCGGGAACTGGCGGGCAAGGAGACGCAGAAGCAGCTCTTCGAAGCCATGGGATTCCTTCCCACATTCACCGACGTACGCCGGCAGGCCGCGAAGGACGAGCCGTTCGTCGAACCGTTCGTGAAGACGCTCGACGCGGGTACCGAGTTCGTGCCCGCGACGCCCGGTTGGGCGGAGATCGACGCGGGCCTCGTCCTTCCGGTGATGTTCCAGCAGATCGCCGGAGGAAAGCGCGGAGTGGGCGTGGCGGCCCGCGAAGCGGCGGAGAAGATGGACGAGGCGTTCGCCGAGTGAGCCTGCCGCTTTCCGCCCCCGGGCCCGCTCCCGCGGAGTCGGCCCGGCGGCGAGTGAATTCGCTTGCGCGGCAAGGGAGTTGGACGCCCTGGCTCTATCTGGCGCCCGCACTGGCCGTGCTGGCCGGACTGCTGGTGTACCCCGTGTACCAGCTGGGGCTCATCTCCTTGCTGGAATACACCCAGGCACAGGTCAGCGGCGGCGAACCGGTCACTTTCCAGGGGCTGGGCAATTACGCCGAGCTCTTCTCCGACCGGCGGTTCTGGGAAGTGCTGTCGGCGACCGTCCTGTTCGCCGCCGCGTGCGTGCTGGGAACCCTCGGCGTGGGCTGTGCGCTCGCGGTTCTGCTCACCCGCGTGCGGGCCGTGCCCCGCCTCGCGCTCATGCTCTCCGCACTGGGCGCCTGGGCCACTCCCGCCGTCACGGGCTCGACGGTGTGGGTCTTCCTCTTCGACCCGGATTCCGGGCCCGTCAACAGGGTGCTGGGGCTCGGCGACTTCTCCTGGACGTACGGGCGCATGAGCGCCTTCACGCTCGTGCTGCTCGAAGTGGTGTGGTGCTCCTTCCCCTTCGTCATGGTGACGGTCTACGCGGGCATCAGGGCCGTTCCCCGAGGTGCTGGAAGCCGCCGCGCTCGACGGGGCGTCCCAGTGGCGCACCTGGCGCAGCGTGCTGGCGCCGATGCTGCGGCCGATCCTGCTCGTGGTGGCCATCCAGTCGGTCATCTGGGACTTCAAGGTCTTCACGCAGATCTACGTGATGACGGACGGCGGCGGCATCGCCGGACAGAACCTGGTGCTGAACGTCTACGCGTACCAGAAGGCGTTCGCGTCCTCGCAGTACGGCCTCGGTGCGGCAATCGGCGTGGTGATGCTGCTGATCCTGCTCGGCGTCACGCTCGTATACCTGCGGCTGCTGCGGCGGAAAGGTGAGGTGCTGTGACGGAGCTGCGCCCGGCACGCGCCGCAGCCGAACGGCGGCGGGGCACCCACGGTTCCGGTCCGGAAATCGCGCCGAACGGCCGCCGCCCGGGCTGGCGTCGGGCACCGAGGAGGCCGTGGCGGCTCGCGGCGGAGGCATCCGCCGTCCTCGTCGCTCTCGCCGTCGCCTTTCCGCTGTACTGGATGGTGCTTTCCGCCTTCAGGCCCGCCGCGGAGATCCATTCCGGGCGCCCCGTGCCGTGGACGCTGAACCCGTCCTGGGACGCGTTCCGCCGCGTCTTCGAACAGCAGGAATTCGGGCGGTACTTCGTCAACAGCGTCCTCGTCGCCGTCACGGTGGTCGTGGCCTCGGCGCTGATCGCATTCCTCGCCGCGACGGCGGTGGCGCGCTTCCGGTTCCGTTTCCGTACGACGCTGCTCGTGCTGTTCCTGGTGGCGCAGATGGTGCCCGTCGAGGCGCTGACGATTCCGATGTTCTTCCTGATGCGCGACGCCGGAGTCCTCAACTCGCTGCTCTCGCTGGTACTTCCGCACCTGGCGTTCTCGCTGCCGTTCGCCGTGTGGATGCTGCGGGGTTTCGTGAAGGCCGTCCCCGAGGCGCTGGAGGAGCAGGCCACGGTCGACGGGGCGAGCCGTGCGCGCTTTCTCTGGCAGATCCTCTTTCCGCTGGTCTTCCCGGGTCTCGTGGCGACGAGTGTCTTCTCCTTCATCTCGACGTGGAACGACTTCCTGTTCGCCAAGTCCTTCATCGTCTCCGCGACCGAGAACTCGACCCTGCCCATGGCCCTGCTGGTCTTCTTCGACACCGAGACGCCCGACTGGGGCGGGGTGATGGCCGCTTCCACGGTGATGACCCTGCCGGTGCTGGTCTTCTTCGTCCTCGTGCACAGGCGTCTGGTCTCGGGGCTGGGAGGGGCGGTCAAGGACTGAGCGCGGACTGGGCGCCGGCTGAGCGCGGGTTGGGCGCGATCGGCCGTCGCACCAGGACATCTCCTCCTGAAGTTCCCCTTTCCAGAAGGGAGTTCGGCGTGACCCGGACCGATCTCGTCCCCGCGCCGCGGAAGTGGGTACCGGCAGCGGGCCCGCCGTTCGTGCTCGCCCCCGGCACCGCGCTCGACGCGGCACCCGGAACCGAGGACACCGCACGCTGGCTACGGGGCACGCTCGGGGCCGCCGCGGGAGTGCAGTTGCCGCCGGCAGTGGGCCGACCGGCCCCGGACGGCGGGGTGATCGTCCTCCGTACGGACGGGCCGCTCGGGGAACGGCTCGGCCCGGAGGGCTACGTGCTGGAGTCGGATGCCCGGCGCGTCACCGTCACGGGCGGGTCCCCGGCAGGCGTCTTCCACGGCGCGCAGACCCTGCGGCAGCTCCTCGGCCCCGCCGCGTACCGCCGCGCCAGAACAGCACCCTCGGAGGGGAGATGGAGCGTACCGGCACTCCGCGTGGAGGACGCGCCCCGCTTCGCGTGGCGGGGGTACCTGCTGGACGTGGCCCGCCACTTCATGCCCAAGGACGGCGTGCTGCGCACCCTCGACCTGCTGGCCGCGCACAAGCTCAACGTGCTGCACCTGCACCTCACCGACGACCAGGGCTGGCGGATCGAGATCGAGTCCCGCCCGCGCCTGACCGGCGTCGGCGCGACCCGTGCCCGTACCCGCGTCGGCCACGGCGGCCGCGACCGCGGCGGGACGCCGATGTGGGACGAGCGCGTACACGGCGGCCGTTACACGCAGGACGACCTCCGGGAGATCGTCGCGTACGCCGCCGAGCGTCACATCACCGTCGTTCCCGAGATCGACCTCCCGGGCCACTCCCAGGCCGCCGTCGCCGCCTACCCCGAACTGGGCAACACCGACGTCGTCGACACGGAGTCGCTGCGGGTGTGGACGGAGTGGGGCGTGAGCCCGAACGTCCTGGCGCCCACCGAGGAGGTGCTGCGCTTCTACGAGGGCGTGCTGGAGGAGGTCCTGGAGATCTTCCCGTCCCGCTTCGTGCATCTCGGCGGCGACGAGTGCCCCAAGGACCAGTGGCGCGCCTCTCCCACCGCGCAGGCGCGCATCCGCGAGGCGGGGCTGCTGGAGGACGGGCCGGCGTCGGGCCCCGGCCACGGGCCCGAGGCCGCCCGGCCGGCCCCCGAGGAGGCGTTGCAGTCGTGGTTCGTCCGGCACTTCGCCGGCTGGCTCGCCGCCCGTGGACGCCGCCTCGTCGGCTGGGACGAGATCCTCACCGGCGGCCTGCCGGAAGGCGCCGCCGTCTCCTCCTGGCGCGGCAGCTCCGGCGGCGTCGCGGCGGCCCGCGCCGGGCACGACGTGGTGATGTGCCCCGAGCGGCACGTGTACCTGGACCACCGCCAGGACGCGGGCGCGGACGAGCCGGTACCGCTCGGGTACGTGCGGACGCTGGAGGACGTCTACCGGTTCGAGCCGGTGCCGCCGGAGCTGGCGGGGACCCGGTACGAGCGCCACGTACTGGGTGCGCAGGCCAACATGTGGACCGAGTGCGCCGAGAACCAGCAGCGCGTCGACTACCAGACGTTCCCGCGCCTGGCCGCGTTCGCAGAAGTGGCGTGGTCCCGCCTTCCGCCGCCGCAGGAGCGGGACTTCGCGGACTTCGAGCGCCGGATGGAGCAGGCCCACTACGCGCGTCTCGACGCGATGGGAGTCGACTACCGCCCGCCGGGAGGCCCGCATCCGTGGCAGCGCCGTCCGGGCGTCCAGGGGAGGCCGGCCGAGGGTGCGCCGCCGTCGACGTGACCCTGTGACCGGGGATCGCCGCTCGATCACCGAAAGTGTTCACGTGGTTGCACGAAGTGCGCAACTGGTGTGCCGGTGCCGTCGTTTCGCGGCGTTGGTCCCTAGCACGAAAGTCCGTACAGGTGCCCGGATCTCCGCAACGGGCCCCCGGAGTGGCAAATCCCCACTTGATCGTGTGAGCAGGGGATTAGGGGCCAACGCACCGGACATGGGACGAGGATGACGACGACAGACGGAACCACCCGGACCAGCCCTTACCGGGCCCCCGGTCCGACTGTCCGCCGAGATGTGCCAGAGTTGCCTCGTCCGGGCTGTGAGCACGTACCGTACGGGCACGGCGGCCGGACGGACCGGGGAAGGGGCGGCTGGGTTGAGCACGCACGCACAGCATGAACAACATGCGCCACAGGCTGTGCCGTCAGTCATGCTGCCGACCACTCTGGACGAGGCCGTGTCGGCGCTCTCCACGGTGCCCGCGGCCGTTCCCGTCGCAGGTGGCACGGATCTGATGGCGGGGGTCAACTCGGGCCAGCTGCGGCCCACGGCGCTCGTCGGTCTCGGCCGCATCAGCGAGATCCGCGGCTGGCAGTACCTCGACGGGCACGCCCTGCTCGGCGCCGGCCTGACGCACGCCCGCATGGGACGGCCCGACTTCTCCGCGCTCATCCCCGCCCTCGCCGCCAGTGCACGCGCCGCCGGACCTCCGCAGATCCGCAACGCGGGCACCCTCGGCGGCAACATCGTCAGCGCCGCCCCCACGGGGGACACACTGCCGGTGCTCGCCGCGCTGGAGGCCACGCTCGTCGTCGCCGGTCCCGAGGGGTCCCGACGTGAGATCCCGGTGAGCCATCTGCTGGCCAACGTGGAGATGCTGCGGCCCAGCGAGATCGTCGGACACGTACGCGTCCCGCTCCTCCACGCCCCCCAGACCTTCCTCAAGGCGACCGGGCGCACCGGCCCCGGCAGGGCCCTGGCCTCCGTCGCCGTCGTGCTGGACCCGCTGCGGCGCGGAGTGCGCTGCGCGGTCGGCGCGGTCGCGCCGATGCCGCTGCGTCCGCTGGAGGCGGAGCGCTGGATCGCCTCGCTCATCGACTGGGACGGGGAGCGCGGGCTCGCCCCGGAAGCGCTGAACGCTTTCGGGGACTATGTCGCGATGGCGTGCATTCCCGATCCTCCGCCGCCGGAGGACGGCGGCGAGGCTCCCGTACTTCCGCCCGCGGCACTCCATTTGCGGCGTACGGTGGCCACACTGGCCCGCCGAGGACTCGGGAGGGCGCTCGCATGAGCAACGGCAATCCGCACGGCGACCCCAACGCCCGTCCCCACCCGAACGCGAACCAGGACGCCGGCCACGCGCCGCGGCAGGACCAGCGGCAGGGCCGGACGTACGGGCAAGGACACGGGTACGGCGAGGGCGCGCCGCAGTCGTACCCGCAGGAGGGCTGGGGCGGCGAGTACGACGCGGACGCCACCGCCTTCGTGCAGCTGCCGAGCGGCCCGCTTCCGCCGCCAGGCGCCGGCGTCGACGCCTGGGGCCCGCTGGCCGCACCCGGAACGGGGCAGGGGGGCTACACGCCGCCGTCCCTCGACCCCGCCGCGGTGGCGGGGCAGCAGTCCTCCCCGCCGGTGCCCGCCCCCACCACCGATCCGGCGGCCGCAGGGAACTGGGCGATGCCCTTCGGGCAGCAGCCGCCCGGCGGGCCGCGCGACGGGCGGGGCGGCCCCCCGTACGGGCAGCAGGACCAGCAGTACGGGCAGCAGTACGGGCAGGGTTACGCCCGCGAGCAGGAACACCCGCAGGAGGAGAACTACCGGGTGCAGTCGTCCTTTCCGTCGGCTCCCGCGGAGCAGCACGACGGCGAGAGCGCGTCCTCGGCGGCCATGGGGCAGGGGGCGGCAGCGGCGCTCGCGGGCTCTCACGAGGCGCGTACGCTGCGGCGTCCGCTCGGCTCGGGCGGCGGCGCGGGCGACGAGGCGGAGCCGATAGGACCGGGCACGTCCTTCGCTCAGGAGCAGGCCGAGCGCCAGCAGGAGCAGCAGCAGCGGTACCGGCAGGACCCGGGCGGCGAGGCGCGGTACGCGGAGGCGCACGCCCACCGGCAGGTGCCCTTCGGGGGGCAGGGGGAGGCCCAAGGGCCGGAGGCGGGCGCACCGCCGTCACAGGGACAGGGGCACGCCTACGCGGCGGCGCCGCACGACAGCGCCGGAGCGCCGGCGGCGGGCGCTCCGCAGGGGCCGGGGGCCGAAGGCCACGCCGGCCGCGGAGGCGACGGCGCCTCCGTAAGCGGAAGCGGTACCGGAGGCAGCGGAGCTCCCGCGGGGAACGGCGCAGGCGCCTCCGACGACGGAACAGAGGGCGGCAACCTCCGCCTGGGCACGGTGCGTTCGGGACTTCCCTTCACTCCTTCGTCCGGCGGCGCGGGCAACGGCGCCACTACGGGCGGGCAGTGGCCGCCCACCGGCCAGAACGGCCCCGGAGGCGACGGCCCGGCAGGAGACGCCGCCCGGCAGAGCAACTCGGCGGACACGAACGGCAGTCGGCCCGGCGGCGCGGCGCCGTCCGGCGCGTCCGCCTCCCACGGCACCGCCTCAGACGGCACCGCGGGCACCGCGAACGACGACGGCTCCGCACCCCATGACGCGGCGTCCCCCGGTACGGCGTCCCCCGACGCCGCGTCCGGCACCCCGCCCGCCGACGGGACGGTCTCGGAGGCCCCGTCCGTCGAGCTGGCACCCGAACTCGGAGGCGAACACCCCCACGTCTCCTACGTGTTGCACGTCAACGGCGCCGACCGGCCCGTCACCGACGCGTGGATCGGCGAATCGCTGCTGTACGTGCTCCGCGAGCGCCTCGGCCTGGCCGGCGCCAAGGACGGCTGCTCGCAGGGGGAGTGCGGCGCCTGCTCCGTACAGGTCGACGGCCGCCTGGTGGCCTCCTGCCTCGTGCCCGCGGCGACCTCCGCGGGCAGCGAGATCCGGACGGTGGAGGGCCTCGCGGTCGACGGCGTACTCTCCGACGTCCAGCGGGCGTTGACCGAATCCGGGGCCGTCCAGTGCGGCTTCTGCGTCCCCGGACTGGCGATGACCGTGCACGACCTCCTGGAGGGCAACCACGCCCCCAGCGAGCTGGAGACCCGCAAGGCCATCTGCGGCAACCTCTGCCGCTGCTCCGGCTACCGCGGCGTGCTCGAAGCCGTCCGCACGGTCGTGAGCGAGCGGGCGGAGCAGGCCGCCCGGGAGGAAGAGGAAGCCGAAGCGGAGGCGGAGGCCCAGGAGCGGATGGACGCCCAGCAGGCGCGCATCCCGCACCAGGCGGGCCCGGGCGCGGGCGGCGCCTACTACCCCCCGGGGAGCGGCGCATGAGGCGTCCCGGCTTCTCCGCGTCCCGCGTTCGGCCCCAGGGCGGACGGTCCACCACCGCCGGAGCGGCGTGCGGTGCCGGGGTGCCGGGCAAGGGCGCCGGCGGGAAGCCGGCAGCCCCCTCCGCAACTCGCGGCACACGCGGCGGCACGAGTGGCTGCACACGAAGCGGGGGACGACGAGGAGAAGGACGCGTACGGCGCGTACGACGCGGCGGACGATGCGGAAAGGCAGCGGCATGACCAGCACGGCCGACGGTCCCGGCGCCGTCACAGCGACTCCGTCCCAAGGCACGCCTCTGCCGCACGAACCCGCCGACGGCCCCGTCACCAAGGGCATCGGCGCGTCCCTCCCCTCGGTCGACGCAGCCGCCAAGGCCGAGGGCACCTTCCCGTACGCCGCCGACCTGTGGGCCGAAGGCCTGCTGTGGGCGGCCGTGCTGCGCTCGCCCCACCCGCACGCCCGCATCCTCTCGATCGACACCACGCAGGCGGCGGCGCTCCCCGGCGTGCACGCCGTGGTCACCCACGAGGACGTGCCGGGCGACGCCGGACACGGACGCAAGGTCGCCGACCAGCCGGCCTTCGCACGCGACCTGGTGCGCTACTACGGCGAGCCCGTCGCGGCAGTAGCCGCCGACCACCCCGACACCGCCCGGCTGGCCGCCGCCGCCATCGACGTCGAGTACGAGCCGCTGGAAGCGGTCACCGACCCGGAGAAGTCCTTCGAGGCCGAACCGCTCCACCCCGACGGCAACCTGATCCGCCACATCCCGCTGCGCTTCGGAGACCCGGACATCACGGGCGACGTCGTCGTGGAGGGCCTCTACCGCATCGGCCGCCAGGACCCCGCACCCATCGGCGCCGAAGCGGGGCTGGCCGTACCGCGCCCCGACGGCGGCGTGGAGATCTACACGGCCTCCACCGACCCCCACACCGACCGCGACCTGGCCGCCGCCTGCTTCGGCCTGCCGCCGGAGCAGGTGAAGATCGTCGTCACCGGCGTTCCGGGCGCGATGGGCGACCGCGAAGACACCGGTCTGCAGATGCCGTTGGGCTTGCTGGCCATGAAGACCGGGTCACCGGTCAAGATCGCGGCCACCCGCGAGGAGTCCTTCCTCGGCCACGCGCACCGCCACCCCACCCTGCTGCGCTACCGCCACCACGCGGACAACGAGGGCCGCCTGGTCAAGGTCGAGGCGCAGATCCTCATGGATGCCGGCGCGTACGCGGACACCAGCGCCGACGCACTCGCCGCGGCCGTCTCCTTCGCGGCGGGGCCGTACGTCGTCCCCCACGCGTCCGTGGACGGCTGGGCCGTACGCACCAACAACCCGCCCTCCGGCCACGTACGCGGCGAAGGCGCCATGCAGGTCTGCGCGGCGTACGAAGGCCAGATGGACAAGCTGGCCGCCCAGTTGCGCATCGACCCCGCCGAGCTGCGGATGCGCAACGTCATGGCGACGGGAGACCTCCTCCCCACCGGCCAGACTGTCACCTGCCCGGCGCCCGTCGCCGAACTCCTGCGCGCCGTAAGGGAAGCACCGCTCCCGCCGCTGCCCAAGGACAGCCCCGCACGGGACTGGCTGCTGCCGGGCGGCCCCGAAGGCGCAGGCGAGCCGGGCGCGGTACGGAGGGGCGTCGGCTACGCGCTCGGCATGGTCCACATGCTGGGGGCCGAAGGCGCCGACGAGGTCTCCACCGCCACCGTGAAGGTCAACGGGCCCGTGGCGACGGTGATGTGCGCCGCCGTCGAATCCGGCCAGGGCTTCACGACGCTGGCCCGTCAGATCGTCCAGGAGACCCTGGGCATCGACGAGGTCCACGTCGCCTCCGTCGACACCGACCAGCCTTCCGCCGGCGCGGGCGCGCACAGCCGGCACACCTGGGTCTCGGGCGGCGCGGTCGAGCGGGCGGCGAAGATGGTGCGTTCGCAGCTGCTGCAGCCCCTGGCCTCGAAGTTCGGGATGACGGCGGAACTGCTCTCCGTCTCCGACGGGAAGATCACCTCCTACGACGGCGTGCTGTCCACGACCGTCGCGGAGGCCCTGGAGGGCAAGGAGCTCTGGGCGACGGCCCAGTGCCGCCCCCACCCGACCGAGCCGCTCGACGAGACGGGACAGGGCGACGCCTTCGTCGGCATGGCCTTCGCGGCCGTACGCGCAGTCGTGGACGTCGACATCGAACTCGGCTCCGTGCGGGTGGTCGAGATGGCCGTGGCGCAGGACGTGGGACGCGTGCTGAACCCGCGTCAGCTCCGCGCGCGCATCGAGGCGGGCGTCACGCAGGGCGTCGGAGCGGCTCTCACAGAGCACCTGCGCATCGCACGCGGCGTCGTACGCCGCCCCGACTTCACCGGCTACGCGCTGCCGACGGCGCTGGACGCCCCGGACATCCGCATCGTCAAACTCGTCGAGGAACAGGACGTCGTGGCGCCGTTCGGCGCGAAGGCCGCGTCCGCCGTCCCGGTGGTCGTCTCCCCGGCGGCGGTCGCCTCCGCGGTCCGCGCAGCCACGGGCCGCCCGGTCAACCGCCTCCCGATCCGCCCCCAGGCGGCGGTCCAGGGCGGGTGAGGGGCGGGGCGAGACCTCAGCCTCGGTGCCGATTTCCTACCAGCGTCGACCGCTCCGGTCATGGTTGCGACGCTTCCAATCGCGATCGCCGCAACACCAGTCTGGCTAGATGATTTCGGATGACTCAGACAGAGGACTCACCCATCGGCAAGGCTCCTGGGCCGAACCTGTCCGCACATGTGCCCCACCTGATGTTGGCGGTGCGCACCCGACGAGTAATCGAGCTGATCGGCGTGCTGGCAGGCACGACGCTGTTCTGGAGTTGGATGCTCATGCCCAACTCCGTGCTTCGCAGCGTTCTTACGGTTCCCTGCCAGCGCAAGTCATCGGAGGGAACCACTGCCCTGGAGAGGGAAACGTGGTTTCGCTGGGCTCCGCGAACCATGATTCTCGCGAGGTGATCGCGTTGCTCGTCACCGATCATGCTGGTCGCCAGTTCCAGGCGGCCGGCCACCAGGACGGGGTGTTGGTCTGGCATCCGGTGCGCAATTGGCGACGCGGGAAGAAGGCTCCCAATTGAATTGTGTCTGACACCGGTTGGCATATTCCGGGTGAACTCGATGCCAAGGACCTGGAGTCGATCATGGCTCCTGACCCCGCCACCCGGGAGGTGGATACTGCCCGCGATTCAGGCGATCGTGAGGTATCGCCTGGAGGTGAAGGGGCGGCTGGTTGCGGCTCGACGGCATGAGGGCTGTGAGATGTCATGTCGGCGGTCGGTGACCGGCTTCGCTAGCCAAACGTCGGAAACGTCACTCTCCAGGAAGATTCGAATGAGTAGTCTCAGCGATCCGCGAACCGGCCCCGACTCGCTTGGTTCAGCAGGGAACAACGCATCACTGTCAGGTCGGGCGGGTTCAGCATTGCGCCATGGGGCGACAATTGGGCGCGCGGTCGCCGTTGTCACGCCCCTCGCTCTCATTGCGAACGCCGCCGCATGGTTGCTTCTGGGGGCAGGGGCGTTGCGGGCCGCCCTGGCATGGAGCTGCACTGTTGCGCTTGCCCTATGCCTCTTCGCGATTTTCATCGTCAGGGCAGGCTCTCCGGTGACGGACACTGCGGCGGTGTACCGGGCTGCGTGGCAGACCGGGCTACGTGGGTCCCTTAGCCGCTGGTGGCGGTTGATTGTCGGAGGGTTCCTATTCCCGGCGTTCGTCGCGCTGCTCTTCGGCATGGGGTCCTCTGCGCGGGAGGAGCCGAATGACAACCAGCGGATCGCTGCTTCTGGCGGACGGATAGTCGCCACACCGGTCGAGGAGGTTCACTCCCTTGGCAAGACGGGTAGCAGGAACGCCGGTTACCGGGCGCGCTATGACGTTCGGACTCCAGAGGGTCGCCGCGTTCAAGTCGAGTTCGTGAACGAACGGAACCTCAAAAAGGGCGAAACCGTGTTCTTGGGGTACGCGCCGGGCCATCCTGAGCTCCAGCCCGTCGGGGACGCCGAACGCAGCGAGGTCGCACAGCAGTTGTCCGGGCGCTCTATGGGCTTTCGTCAGTGGGTGTTCGTCCTCATCGGGTGGGCGGGTGGCACCGTCGCCTTCGTCGTCTGGTTGATCCGTGGCGGTGCCGGCCGGCTCCCGAAGGGGCGTATGAAGCGTGCCGAGCGCGGGATGGCATCCGCGTCGGCTCACATCAACGGCTACATCGAGTACGCGGTACCTCGCCCGAACAAGTCCCCCGACGGCTTCAACGGGCTCAAGGTCCACTGCGGCGGCCAAGACCTCGCCTTCCAGGCGCCCGGCTGCAATGCCAAGTACGCCGCCGTCGTACTGACAGGGCAGAGCGGCCAGTTGGAGTGGCCGGCGGACCTTTCCAAAGCGCCTGAGGAGAACCTGCTGGCGACCACCCCTGTCGACTTCGTCGCCCCTGACGGACGCCGTCTCCCCGGCAACGTCCCCACCCACTCCCTGCAACAGCTCACCGCTCAGGGCGTTGCGCAGGCTATGCCGTCGCCTCCGGACCCAGCTCGGACGGTTGCCAACGCCGTGGATCTCGGGGCCGCATGGCCGCTGACGCTTCCCCATCCCGTTCTCCTGTTGCTGCTCCTCGTTCTGGTCCTGCCAGCACCCCTCAACGCCGTGCACCACTCCGGCGGCTGGGGGGTAGCCCTCCTCATTGCGAGTGCCGTCTCGGCCGTCGCTGCCGGTGTCGTCATGCTCTATCAAGACCACAAGCACAAGCCGCCGGCGGCTAACTGATGAGGTGTGCGTCGAGCCATCGGCCGGACTGGTCTGCGGGGGTGCAAGCACCAGTCCGCCGCATCACGATCAGGTATCACTGCCCAGCTCAACTGGGCAGAGGACGTACGGCATATGTGCGTCTTGCGCCATCGTGGCGGAAGTCCGGTTACAGGCGCGGGGGTGGGTTGTCGCAGCATGCAGGGGGGATCGCCTGCAGTACCGGATTCCGCGCCTGCGGGAGGTGGCAAGATCGTGGGGGTGGTGACCCGGTGTCAGTAGGTGTTACTAGGGTGTGCGAGGAAGCGTCTTACGGCACCATGGGTCGGTACTGTCTTTGCGGCTCAACTGTCCGAGTGGGCCGGGACGGCCTCTGGTACGCAGTCGGTGTGCACGGGTGGATGCGGAACGCATGACGGAGAAGGAACGGGGAGGGCGCAGCCGTGGGTGAGATGCGGGTTGATCTCAGCGAGCTCGAGGAGACCGTACGCAAGCTCAATCGTGTGAAGAGCGCGATGGGTGACTCGGTGACGAAGAGCAAGTACAACACCTTCCTCCCTGGCGGCGCGCTAGGTGCCGAGTTCGACGAGGAGCGCGACCTCACCAAGGCGCACCAGGAGATGAAAAAGCACATTGAGGAAGTCGTCGATTACCTCAACATTGTCATCGATGATTTCGGCACAAACACCAAAAAGGCGCACGGCAAGTACCAGGACGCCGAACACGACGCGAAGTACGGCATGGACGGCGGCCGTTCAGGGTCCGGGAACTAACGGACAGGGGGCGAGGACGAGATGGGCGACGAGGGACTCAGCGACTTCACCGACACGGGCAACATGTGCTACGCGGGCAACGTCAAGACGCCGTTCGCGACAGGGAGAGACATCTCCCAAATGAAGAAGATGCTGGCCGGGGCCAAACCGGACCTGGTGCTTGAGGTGGCCGATGCTTGGAAGGCCATCAACGACCATCTGGTGGGTGGCGGCGGCAGCATCAAGAGCGATTTCGACAAGGCCGTCGAACACGTTCTGCAGCACTGGGAGGGTGAGTCCGCTGACGAGTTCGCCAAGAAGGCGAGGAAGGTCAGCAAGTCCATCTCCGACTGCGCTACTTACGCGATGCGTACCTCGACCGTGATGCGCAATGCCGGCCAGCAGTTGAGCGACATCAAGCCGAAACTCGAAGCGATCGAAGAGCCCGGCACCATGGACAAGGCCTTCGACAAGATCGGCGACGGCTTCTCCCGTGATGAGGACTGGAAGGGCGAGATCAGCGGCAACCAGGGCGCGCAGAAGGCCCTGGACAACCACGATGGCAACCTCTCTGCAGGCAAGGAAGCGCAACTGAAGGCCGCCGCGCTGATGGAGACCCTGGCCCTTACGTATTCGTCGCAGGCGCAGACGATGGGGTCGTGGAACCGGAAGCCGCCGCCCCGTGGCAAGCACGGTTCGGAAGACTACCCAGGTGACCCGGGGGGCGTGGCACCTGTTCCTGTCCCCCTGGCTTCTGACAGTGGCAGTCCTAGCGCAGCTGTCTCTGCCACCTCCCGAACCAGCAATGCCGTCGGAAAGACGACCCCGAAGTCGACTTCGCCTACCGTTTCGGGAACGCCCGCCGCAGCCACCAAGGTGGACGGGATCTCAGGCGGAACTGCGACCGGCCAGCGTCCTGGTGGCCCAAATGCGAGCGGTCCCACCGCCGGAGTCTCCGGTGGTCCTTCTGCCGGGGCTGGTTCCGTCGGAGCTGGCGGTATCGCTGGCGGACCTGGGTACGTCGGTCAGGCCTCCGGCAACCGTGGCGTTGCTGGGGCCGGCGCGGGCGCCCGTGCCGGTGTCGGTGCCGGTGCTCGCGGCGGCACCGGTGGACGAGTTGCTGCCGGCATCGGAGCTGGCGGTCGTGGCGGGGCTGCCGGAGGTGTAGGCGGTAGGGGCGCTAACAGTGCCGCTGGCCGCGGTCCGTTGGCACGTCAGCGAGGTGGCGTTCTCGACACTCCGGATCAGGGCAAGGGCGCTGCTCGGCAGGGTGGTGCGGGGCTGCACTCAAGCCGTGGCGGCGCCATGGCAGGTGAGCGGGGTCGCAACGCCGGGGGTCTCATGGGCCGTGGTGCTGCTGCCGGTAGCAACGCCCGGCGTCAACAGGATGAGAACAGCCAGGGTGAGCGTCCGGACTACCTTGTCGAGGATGAGGAGACCTGGATGCCCGAGCGGCGGGATGTAGCCCCGCCGACGATCGGCTGACGGGGACCCGGCAGACTACGAGGCACCGCAAGCTCAGGGGCGCGGCCACAAGGCCGCGCCCCTCCGCCGCAACAAAAGAGGACTCGACAGATGGGCAAGAGGCCGACCCTGCGTGTCATCGGTAGCACAGCGATTGCAGGGGTTTTGATCTTTGCTGCATCACCACAGGCTGTGGCCGATGACGTCAGGGATAAACAGTGGGCCCTCGATGCACTCGATGCCGAGTCCGTATGGAAGGTCACTAGGGGCAAGGGCCAGACGATTGCGGTCATCGACGACGGTGTCAATGCCCAGCACCCTGACCTGAAGGGCAATGTTCTCAAGGGGAAGGACTTCGTCGACGGCGGATCTCCGGCTCCGGAACGTGGTGACTCCCATGGCACCGGGATGGCTGCCATGATCGCGGGGCATGGACATGGGCCAGGAAACGCCAACGGCATTATGGGTCTTGCACCTGCGGCGAAGATCCTTCCGATCCGTGTCACGGGTGGGAAGCTAGACGATTCGATCAAGTACGCAGTCGATCATGGGGCTTCTGTGATCAACATCTCGTTGGGGGATGACAGTGAGAACTCCGATGACGACGACGAGGCGATTACTTATGCGTTGAAGAAGGATGTGCCTGTCTTCGCATCAACCGGTAACTCTGGAGGCGCCGTTGAGTATCCAGCGGCCTACCCGGGAGTTGTGCCGGTTGGTGGTGTGAAGCAGGACGGAACACTCTGGGAGAAATCGAATAAGGGTCCTGAAACTCTGCTGGTCGGACCTGCCACCCGTGTCCTCACTGCGGGGGGTGAAGATAGCAACTACTACGCGTACGGTACGGGGACTTCTGATGCTACGGCTTACGCGTCAGCCACCGCCGCACTGATCAGGGCGAAGTACCCAGACCTCGCCGCAGGACAGGTTGTCAACCGTCTGGCGAAGACAGCCAAGATGCCCGCCTCGGAGAAGGGGGCGAAGGTCCCTGATGAGCGTTACGGCTACGGTGCGATTAGCCCTCTCGCTGCGCTCCAGGAGGACATCCCCAAGGGGCCTAAGTACGGTCCACTCAGTCTCCCGTTGGAGATCAAGAATGAGGTTGAGGCAGCTAAGCAACTCAAGGAAGATAAGGCCCTCGAAGAAAAGCAGGACCGGGAGTTCGTCATTCTGTGGACGATCACGGGTGTTCTTGCGTTCCTTTTCGTGGGCGCGATCGTGCTCACCATCGTTCTCGTGCGGCGTCGTAGGCGGAACCGGAACAGTGGTCCCGGTGGGCCGGGAGCCCCGGGCGGTTATTCGTACTCACCGAACCAGGCACCCGGCTACGGGATGCCGTCTCAGCAACAGCAGCTGTACACCCCTGAGTCGACGGCTCCGCCGCAGCAGCCGCCGTACAACTAGACGAACCGGTGTCCTCACGTCTCAGGTGACGTGATCTGAGGATCCTCCAGACTTGTGTGCGCTGGACTCGTCCGAGTCATGGCGTTCCAGTCACACCTCACCAGGGCCGGGGTGTTGGGCGGTTGGCAGTGGCTGTATCAACGCCCGGCGGACGAGCGCCGTGGCCATCGGTTCACGGGACCGCTGCCGGCAGCAACGTCTGATGCCAGCAGGATGAGAACAGCCAGGGAGAGCACTCGGACTACCTCTTCCAGGAAGAGGAGTCACAGGCTTCTGTCCTGCTACTCCGCGCCCAGGCTTTTGGGGTGCCGAAACCGAGCAGGGAGCCATGTCATACCCCAGCACGCCCGCAGGGTCCGGTCACTACGGGCCGTACGGCCAGCAGCCCCCAGGAGCACCGCCGATGCCGCCCGGTCCGCCGGGGCCCGGAACGCAGCCGGGTCTACAGGGCATGCCCAGTCAGGGCGATGCGTCACTTTTGCAGTCGGACGGTAGGCCCCCGGTTCCACAAGCTAAGAATAGCTCCGGTCGCCGGGTTCTTTGCCTCGTACTTTGCGTCCTCGGTGTGCTCGCCATGCTCGGTGGCGGTGGTATCACTGCGCAGATGATTGCCAACGCGAACCAGGACGTCAGAAACCGATCCGGATACGGTCCTGCCATGTGGCGGAACGTTCCAGCGGAACGGCTTTTCCCCAAGTCGCTAGGCGAAAAGGCCAATTCGACGTCACGTGCAACCGATCCCCGGCATGCGGAGTGGAAACGTGTCGGAATCGCCCAGGAGACGGGTTGTGCCGACGGGCTTAGCGGTTCCTTGGCAGCGGAGGAGAAGCGGCGGGGCTGCAAGGCAGTTCTGCGTGCAACGTACGTGGACCCCACCGGCAACAGCGTCGCAACCGTCGCGCTCATCGTCCTGCCGAAAGGGCCCGAATTGGAGGAGCGGCTAGGTGGCATCTTCGACTCCGGGCGACATGGAGTGAAGACATTCGCCGTCCCTGGGACGTTCGCGGCCAACTGGAAGGACGAGAACCGCAACGGCTCAGGAGGAAATATGGCGGAGGGTCTATATCTCCCCTACGACGTGGCAGTCACAACCGGTGCTGTGGACGGTCGTAAGTCCGGTCGTCTGCCCGAGGAATGGAACTACGGCAACAAGTCCGACAGTAGCCCCTGGCGTGAGGCAGCCAAGGCCCTCACTCAGACCTACTTCTGGTACATCCACGACTTGCTGAACGAGGAGACTTCATGAATAGCTGGCGCATTGGCACGGCCGTGTCCGGTGCCGGTCTCAGTGTGCTGCTGTGCATGATGCCCGTGAGCGCCGCCTACGCCGACACACCGAGGAGCTGGGAGTCACGCGCGCTCGGGCTCTCGTCGGCGCAACGGGTCACGCAGGGTGAGGGCATCAAGGTCGCCGTTCTGGACACCGGTGTGGTGAAGGACCACCCGGCGCTGGCCGGCAAGGTCACCACAGGCGCGGACTTCGTCAAGGATGAGAGTCGCCCGGGCGACCCGGGCTGGGGCGATCACGGCACGGCCATGGCCTCGGACGTGCTCAAGGTCGCGCCGAGGGCCCACATCCTGTCGGTCCGCGCGATCGACGAAAAGGGGCACAGCCCGGCATTGGGGCGCCACACCACTCCCATCACGGAGGGCATCGACTACGCGCTGAAGCACGATGCCGACGTCATCTCTATGTCGATGGGCGGCGACTCGTTCGGGAACAGTTTCGACGAGCGGGAAACCAAGGCGCTGGCCCGGGCATCGCACGCACGCGTGCCCGTGGTCGCCTCGGCGGGCAATGACGCCGAGGTATTGAACGACTCGATCTACCCCGCCGCCTACCCCGGTGTGATCGCCGTCGCCGCTGTGCAGGAGGGTGGCAAACGGGCCGAGTTCTCAACAGTGCGTACATACAACGCGGTTGCGGCTCCCGGCGTCGACATCGTCAGCGCGAAGAACACCGGCGGCTACGAGTTGGTGGATGGCACCTCGCCGGCTGCGGCGCTCACTTCGGGCGTCGTGGCACTCATGCTGGCTGAGAACAAGAAGCTGTCTCCTGCGCAGGTGCGCTCCATACTGGCCAAGACGGCAACACATCCCCCTGGTGGGCCCAATCCCTTGGTCGGACACGGGACGATCAACGCGGCAGCGGCCGTACGATCGGCCGCTCGTCCTCCTGCCGACGGAACTGCCGCGGCGAGTTTCGAGGGCAAGAAGCATTTGGCCAAACCCAATGGTGTTTCGCCGACCCAGCAACCTCCGCTGGACACAGTGGGGCTGACCGTCGGCCTGATTGCTGCGGTTGTCGGATTGGGGATGGTGATCGTCGCGATTCGTATCTTCCGCGTGGGCGGTCGACGTGGTGCTGTCGCTGCCGCGACGGGCCCGGCCGGTGCAGTTGGTTATGTCTACCCGCCCGGCCAGGCACCCGGCTACGGCATCCCCCAGCAACAGCCGACGGCTCGGCCCCAGCAGCCGCCGTACAGCTGACGGACGGACGATCACGGCAGGCGCTTGAAAGCCCTGAAGAGGCGTCCAGGGCAATGAGGGGCGATCGACATCATGAGTGGGACCGTCGCGTTGCGGCGTGCTGAAGTGCCCTCCGAGGAAGCGAAGTCGGGAAAGAAGAAGAACCGTCGCGGCGGGCAGGTGGCATCGGTCGACGACGGCCGAGCCCGGTATGAGGTGGCGGGGGCGCCCTTGGAGTCCGTCGGGCATCGTGTCTATCTCGACCGCGAACTGCCGGACGGCGGAGCGGACGAGTACAAGGCAGCGCGCAAGCGCGGCGTACGCTCTTTCGCGATGTGGGTGGATCCGCAGCGGCGGGACCTGTGGGCTCGCGTCTTCACCGTCTCGGCAGAGGGGGCGAACCCCGTGCGCTACGACGTGTACGGCGGGGCTGGGGAGTTCGTCGGGAGCGCCACGCGGGAGCGGAGTTTCAGCGGCGGGCACATCCGTACACGTTGGTCCGCTGAGCAGGACGGCGGGCCCGCGGCTGTGGGGTACAAGGGTCGCTGGTTCTGGTGGTGTGTGTGGTGGCTGATCTTCCCTGTGCAGTGTGTGCTGGGGGTAGTTGCCCTCGTCGGCGGGAGCGGCGACCTCTTCCGGATGCCCCGGCCGATCGGCTACCGCAGCGGCGGCACCCGGGTACTGGATTACGGGAGCGGGATGGACAACCACTTCCATCTGACGGTGAATTCGGACGACTGGGACCCGCGGATGGTCGCCGCCCTCACGGCACTGCACTGCAGCCATGACGGAATCCTTGGTGAGCCGTGGGACAAGGCCCACTGAGGAAGGGCGTAGATCTGCGGCGGACGGCCCGTCGCCGTCGCCTGCGCGCGGTGCAGTTCCGCACGGTACGACAGCCGCGCGGTACGAACAGCGACGATGGGCGGGCGGGCCGAGTTGCGCCGACCGTCACAGAGGCGGGGGACGCGGGTTCGACGCCCTCTCAGGCTCCCCGCGCTGCGGCGACGTAGCGGACGAAGGTTGCCCATTGGGGTGCCGGGACGCTGAGCACGGGCCCGTGGGCGGACTTGGAGTCGCGGACGTGGATTGCGGCGGGGCTCGCCGCCACCTCGATGCATGCCCCGCCCTCGGTGCCGCTGTAGCTCGACTTGACCCACGTCAGTCGGTTTTCCATAGCTGCTCTGCCACCCTTCTGAGAAACCGCGTCGACTCCTCGGCGCCGAGCGCCTGCATCCGGATCATGCCATGACGCTCATCGATGACTCGGAGCTTTTCACGGTCGCCGTAGAGGTGCCGCATCTCGTGGCTCTCCTCGTAGGCGTAGCGTTCGCCGTCCTCTGTCTCCAGGAGCACGAACGGACCGTTCAAACCTGCGTGCGCCCCGGTGGAGAACGGCAGCACCTGGATCGAGACGTTGCGCAACTGTCCTACGTCGACGAGGTGTTGGACCTGCTCGCGCATCGTCTCCGGTCCGCCGACCAGTGTGCGCAGAGCGGCTTCGTAGATGACGAAGGTGAAGATCGCTGTCGGCTTCTGCGCCAGCTTGTCGCGGCGCTGCAGTCGCGCGGCCAGGCGCTGCTGGATGGTCTCGTCGTCCAACGGCGGGCAGTGCGCCTCGAGTAGAGCGCGTGCGTAGTCCTCGGTCTGCAGCAGACCCGGAACGAACACGTTCTCGTACCAGTGCAGGGTGACGGCGGAAGCCTCCGCCTGCATGAACTCATGGGTACGCGCCGGGTACTTCTCCGGCTCCAAGTAGTCCGTCGCCGCACGGAGTTTGCCGCCTGCCTCGCACATGTCGTCCGCGATCTCCAGTACGCGGCGGGTGGGCCTCCGGCGGCCCTGCTCCATGGACTTGATGGCCTCATGGCTGTATCCGGCCTCGCGGGCGAGGTCGTCGCGGCTGACATCGGTCTGAAGGCGCCACCGTTTGAGCTGGTTGCCGCAGTAGCGCCAGGCGGCGGGCGGTGGTGCGCTGTCGATGGTCATGGTGCTCACCGTTCCCCTGACGGTACGCCACGCTGCGTACCGGAGTCGTCACTCGTGAGCGTAAGGGCCGGTCAGCAGGGTGGGGGCATGAACGAGGAAACTCACCGTGACCACCGTCTGCTTCCCTGGCCGGGAGAGGACGGCAAACCCTGCTACCTCTCCTCCGACGGCGACGGACTCATCGACGCGCTCGCCGACGAGATGGAGCTGATGCAACTGCGCCTCGGAGCCGAACTGCTCGATCACGCGGGTGAGTTGCTGAGCAGGCAGCGCGTCCGGGAGCAGGAACTGCGGTTCCTGGTCCGCCGGCTGGGGGAGGCGTTGCGCGACGCGCTCCGGGTCGCCGAGTCACGCGGGGCTCGTCTGCCCGTCCCGTCGCACCGGAAGGAGCGGGCGAACGGGACGGAGGGCGCCGCCAGTTCACCCTCCGGAGGCGATGAGCAGTGAGGCCCGGCCCCCGGCCGCTCCCCGCACCCGTCGGTGCGGAGAGCGGCGGCACGGCGGTTGTGCGGAGCCGCGGAACGGCGTCCCTCCCCGCCCGCGTCCGGCTCAGAGGGCCGAGAGCAGTTCCACGGTAGTCAGGCCGACGAACGTGCCCATGAAGGCACCCAGGAGCGCGAACAGCACACCCACGGGGACGAGTTGACGGTTGAACGCGCTGGCGACGACCGGCGCGGAGGCCACGCCGCCGATGTTGGCCGTACTGGCGACGGCGAGGCTGAACAGTTCAGCGCGCGCCAGCTTCGCGTACACGACCATGACGACGAGGTGGACGAGCAGAACCACCGCGCCCGCGAGGAGGTACAGCGGAGCCTCGGTCAGCGAGGAGAAGTCCGATCCGGACGCGATGATGCCGATGACGACGTACAGCATCACCGTCGCGATCTCGGACGAACCGGCGGTCCTGCCCAGCGGCGTGGACGCGACAACGAGGCCGAGGACGCTGACGACGAGGATCGCCCACGTCGTCGCGTTGACGACTTCGCCCAGCTCCGGCAGCACACTGCCCGCCCAGCCGGCCGCCGCGGAGAGCGCGAGGCTGAAGCCGACGAGCGTCATGATCGAGGCCAGGTCGATCGGGCGTTCCTCCTGCTCCGCCGTGGCTTGGGCGTCGAGGTGGGTGGTCTCCGCCCGGGTCCAGCGGTTGAACCGCTCGGAGAAGCCGGCGGAGCCGAACATCAGCAGCAGCCACAGGGAGTAGAGAACGGTGTCGACGATGAGCACGTAGCCGAAGATGTTCTCCGGAGCGTGCACGATGCCCTGAACGGCGACCATGTTGGCCGAACCGCCCGTCCAGGACGCGGCCAGCGCACCGAGTGCCTTGCCCGCCTCGGGGTGCAGCGCGCTCTGGAGGGCGAGGTAGGCCACGACGAAGCCCAGCACGATGCTCAGCGCGGTGACGAAGAAGGTCAGCAGCAGCTTCGGGCCCAACTTGACGATCTTGCGCAGGTCGCACTTGAGCAGCAGCAGGAAGATCATGGCGGGGAGCAGGGCGTCCTGAACTGCGGTGCCCGTGCTGTCGATCGACTTCGAGTCGCCGAAGACGCCGACCGTGTTCAGCGCCGCGGCACCGAAGTACAGCAGGACGAAGCCCGGTACGTACTTGAAGACGCGGTAGTCGCGCCGCTGCGTGACGTAGACGATGCCGCCCGCCAGTGCGAGCAGAACGCCGAGGTAATGGAAGCCGTCGGTGATCATATGCGGGCCGTCACCGCCTCGTTCGCGGCGGTGCGGGGCCGCCGGGCGTGTCCGACGGCTACTGGCGCGCGGCCGGTTCCGGCCGGGGTCGGGGCCGGGCCTGGGAAGCGTCTGTAGGAAACCATCGGGGCATTGTGCACGCCATGATCAGCCGCCACGAGGGGTCGTGAGCGGACGATTACGAGGCGGCCGGGACGTTCGCAGTCCGGCGCGTCGTCTGCACGCAACTGCCCTGCCGTTGCGGCCCGTTGCTGTTGTCTTCAGTGCTGTCGTCAGCGCTGTCGTGAAGTGAACAGGGCCAGAGCCGCCGGGAGTTGGGAATGGCAGGGCCGCGGCAGGGCTTCCGGGTCGAACCAGTCGAGGGCGTCGAACTTGTGGGGTTCGCCGATCGAGACCTGCGCCGGATCCACTTCGACGGCGAACACCACTGCCACCCAGTGCGATACGGGGTCACCGCGGAGGACGTTCCGTACGCCGAGCGTCTCGATCACGCGCGGAGGCGCCGAGTACTCCTCGCGCACCTCGCGCGTGACGGCTTCCTCGAACGTCTCACCGTGTTCCAGGGCGCCCGCTCCGGCATCCCACGTTCCGGGCTCGTCGCGGGCACCGGCGCTGCGGCGGGCCAGCAGGACGCGGCCCGCTCCGTCATGGCAGACGAAGACCACGGAGACGGTGGGTGCGGTCAGGGCGCGGTCGCGCGGGGACGGTTGCGAGGGTGACGTCGAACTCATGGCTCCGTACTTCGCTTTGGCGGGATGGGGTGGGGAGACGGTTCCTCGGGCACGGTTCCTTTCCGTCAACACCGGCCGTGTCCCGCATGGTTCGCCGGAGCATGGAGCGCCCGCAACCGCTTTTCGGTGGACGTCACGCCGCGGCAGGCGTCGAGAGGAGCGCCGCAATACCACCAGCGGACCGTCAGCCGAAGTCGTCAGCCACGCCGGTGGCTGAGCGACGGCTGCACCCGGTCGTCACGTCGACGATCAACGAGCCTTCTTCAGGGTCGACGGTGAGCACGACGGAGCAGTCGCGGGGAGCCGTTGAGGCTTCGGGCGTGGAGAAGACGACTTCGCTGCCGGTTGCGGAGCCCTCCTCCAGACCGGCACCGGCCAGCCGGCTGCGGGCCGCAGCGAGCATCTTCTGGAGTTCGTCCCGTGCGAGTCGGATCATCTCCCAGTGGTGCCGTACCGTGCAGCCGGAGGTCAGACCCCCGGAACGGCAGGCCTCACATGTGACGGCTTCCAGGCGGTCTTTCTCCTCGGGCATCGGACCGCGCATGCCGACGGCGCCGAGGACGAGACTGGAATGGTGCCGGACGGTCGTCACCGAGGCCCGATCGAGGGGCGCGGGTTCTGGCCGCGCGGTACTCGCAGCGGGCTCCCGCTGAGCGGGGAGCGCGGCGATGCGTTCCAACTCCCGCTGCTCTGCGAGGTCTTCGTCCGTCGCCCAATCGAGCGTGCCGAGGACGGCGTCGAACATCTCCGTGTACATCTCCCACGCGCTCGGAGACGGCGTATTGAGTTCGAAGACCATCGTCTCGCCTTGCCCTGGCAGCGGCACGTACGTCTGGATGACGCCCTGCAAGAGGGTCTGCGCCTTCCCGTCGGGTGACAGTTCAGGGGGGACGGACACTTCCAGCGTTCCGGTGCGGGTGACGGCGGGAGCGTCGTCCAGAGTGAGCGCGCCCGATCGGATGTCGTCGAAGGGATAGCGGCGCTGCAGAAGGGACTCGATGGCAGCCGCGGCCTCTTCCACGGTTTCTCGCACGGCCTCTTCGGGGGACGGAACGCGGTTGACGAGGACAGTGGCCATGGTCGGCTCACCTTCGTGCTCGACGAAGCACATGCCTGCGTACTCGGCCTCTGCCTCGATGAGCTGGGCCGTCTGCCGCAGCATCATCTGCGCGAAGAAATGCTGTTCGTCGCTGCTGCGGTCGGCCAGCACAGTCGTCGCCAACTCGACGATTTGGTCTACCAGCTCGTCCGGCTCAGTGACGTCCAGCGGAAGCGGATGGAAGAACGAGGGCATGAGCCATCCGACGCGCAGTTCCCGAGGGCTCTCCGTCTCGGGGTGTGTCACTTCTCGGACTCCGGGGCGGGGTAGTTCGGGTTGGAGGGAATGGGCTGGTCGGGCGGAATGACGCCTGGGAAGACCCGGGAGAGTACCGGCATACCTGCAACTGGCTCCGTGAACAGGGTCATCCAACTGCCGTCCGTGAAACCGTATTGCGTTCTCGGCATGACCGGTCGACTGTCGATGGCCCGGGTCCATTCCAGTTGTCTGCGGTCGACGTACCAGCCGACGTCGACTGTATTGGCGAAATACTGCAACCGGCGCGTATCGGGGACATGTAGCAGCAGGAGTTCGTCCCGGGTGACGCAGAGCAAGCTCAGAACACGGGTTTTGGAGCGAGGCTGTGTAGCGATGAGGAGTTCCGCGGCAACGCTATGAGCCGGCCCGAAATAGTAGGCCGACTGATTTGCTGCGTTCTTGGGGTTGTGAGACCCGCGCTCCAGGCTCGCTCGCTCTTTCGCTGCCGAATCGTCAGAATTGAAGGGGGGTTTGCCGCCGAGTGAGTCGAGTGCAATGATGCCGAGGATGAGCATCAAGGCTTTGCGCAACGGCGTGGACCTGACCTTGGGGCTGCTCAACACCCATGGCCTCTTCCGCCAGGGGGTCTTCATGAACCCGGCCATGACCGGCCTGTCGATTCGGAAGAGACCTTGGATCTCCTTCCCTTCCGTCGCCTCCTGCGCAGCTTGGAGCAACTTCTCCGCGCGCTTCACGTCTTGGGCCATCGATGCCGTCCTCAGGGTGCAGGGACAAAGGGTCTGGGAGATGAAGGAAGAGGTATGCGAATCCCCTCTATTTGTTTGCTTCCTTCGACACGCCGAACGCGGTGGCTCCCGATTTGAGCGTCAACTGCGAGTACTGATTCATCTTGGTGATCTGATCTCCGGTCAGCTCCTTGCCGAACCGTTTCGCGATGCCAAGCTCGGCCGGCTGGATCACTTTTCGCTGCAGGAGACCACTGTGCAATCCGGTTTCCAGCGCTTCGCGTCCACTCGTGAGTCTGGCCCCCTTGCCGGCAGTTACCAGCGCTTTAGCCCCAGCAGCTCCGGGCAGCACCGCGAAGGCGTCCAGCCCCATTTTCACCCAGCCGCCCTTCTGTCCGCGCATGCCCTGAAGCGCGTGCCCCGCCATCGCGCCGAGCGCGAAGGCTCCCGCTGCAGCGCCCAGAACTCCTCCGACGGCAGTGCCGACGCCCGGGATGATCTGGCAGGCAAGCGCAGCGGCGCTTAGCCCCGACGAGATGGTGGAGAGGAGGTCGGCGTTCTCGGCCAGCCAGTCGCCGGCGTCGCGGGCGATTTCCTTCAGGCCGTCGCCGACGCGCTCCCAGAAGCCGAAGTCCGGGGGGTGGTTCTCCGATGCCTTGATGATCGCCGCTTCGGCTTCCTGGGCCCGGTCGTTCCAGCGGCCGTATATCTCCTCCGCCTCGCGGATGAGCTTCTTGAGTTTGTCCTGTGCCTGATCGACCTCGGCTCGCTGCTGGTCCAGCTTCTTGGTCAGACGGTCGGCCTCGTCGGCGGGCATCGGACCGAGGGCCAAGAGCCGGTCGCTCTCGCTGTTGTACGCCTTCGCAAGCCGGTCGGCCTCCCGCCGTGCGGTGACCGCCTCGGACTCGAGATTCTCCGCCTTGCGCTGGAACGACGACAACTGGGTGTGCCATGAGCGCAGCGCCTTCGCGCAGTCGCCCATGGAATCGGCGCCCTGCTTCAGGTACTTGGGAAGCTTGCCGAGTTTCTCCGAGAAGCGCTCGGCTGCCTCGCCCTCCCAGGCGCCGCCATTCTTCCCGACGGACTCCAGCAGCTTGTCGAGCTCGTCCAGCTCGGCGCTGACCGCCTTCACGTCCGACGCGAGGTCGTCGATGGCTTCCAGGTCCCCCTTGGCCGGGTTGAACTGCAAGCCGGGCCAGGCGTCGTCGCCCAGGATGAAGAGGCTGCGATACGACATGGCGTTGGTCCCCCTACGGATTGCTGACTACTTCGCGCCGAAGCCCTCGGCGGTGGCCTCTTCACTCTTCTTGTAGGTGTCGATGGTGCTCCGCAGGCGGTCCTTGATGCCCTTCGCGGCGTCCTCGATGCGCTTGATGCCGTCGTCCCATTCGGACTGAAAGGTGTCGCAGGCGTTGTCCAACCCGTTGGTGCCCAGCGTCTTCGGGCCGACGTTCTTGAGGCGTTTGCGTGCCTGCTGCATGCGCTCGTTGCATTCCTCGAGCCTGTCCAGCATGCGCTCGGTCTTAGCGATGTCGATCTGGAAGCCCTTGCTCATGCCTCTCCCCGTGTGAGTTGGGGGCCCAGCCCACTACAACCGGTGTTACACAGTCAACTGACGTTGTGGCGAGGGTGGTTGAGGTATGTGAAGAGGTCGAAGGGGGCCTGCCCGGGAGGAGTTCGCCGAAGTCGCCGGCCGCTCCTCCTCGAGCGGTCCCGCGGAGTGCCGAGTGCCGACAGGGGAGGGTACGCCGGCGACGGTCCCCGCAGTCGGCGCGCGCGTCCCTCAGCCGGGGCCGGCTCCGCAGCCCACCCATATCGCTTGTCGATACCATCGATTAACGATAGGTTTCGTCGCGTGGAACGGGCCTCCTTGCCCGTGTCTGCGTTCCGACCCCGTGCTGCCGTCGCCGCAGCCCGAGCCGAGGACCGCCCATGGGCATCTCCGAGTACATCAGGAGCAGGGAACCCCGCCGCTTCGCAAGTGAACGCCTCGTACGGCGACTTGCCGGTGCGGTGCTGTGGCTGGGCGTGATCGCGGGTGTCGCGGGTGTCGCCTACGACGTCAGCGGGATGACGCAGGCGCCTGCCCACGTGAGCGTCCCCGTAGAGGTGCGTACGGTCGAAGGGTTGAGCGTGGAGACGTCGCGGGAGACGCGAGCCGGTTCCCAAGCCCCCTTGGCCGCCCCCGATTCGAAGACCGGCGACGTGATCCGGCTGAACATTGCGGACGCCCCGGAGAGCAGTTGGCTCGAAGCGGGCACCGGGCCGACGGAGTTGCGTTCGTGGGGTTCGACGGTGGCCGAACAGGCCCTGGCGAGAGCGGACTCCGCAGTCCTCGGTCTCTGCGCCTTCGCGGGAGCTCTGCTGCTGCGCAGGCTGCTTCTGTCGATCGCGGAGGGCGACCCCTTCCGCCAGGGCAACGCCGTACGGGTCGCGGGTCTCGCCGTGCTGACGGCGTTCGGCTCGCTCTGCACGGCCGCCGTCCCCGCTCTCGCGTCGGGCCTGGTCCTTGAGCGGCTCGGCCTGGACGGTGCGGACGCGCCGGTCGCGGCCTCCGTCTTCTCCCTCCCTCAAGTCCCCCTGTTCATCGCCCTGTTGCTCCTGGCGCTCGCCGAGGTGTTCCGCAGGGGCACGGAACTCGCCCAGGACGTCGACGGGTTGGTCTGAACATGGCTGTATCCGCGGACCAGCACCGCATCGTGTGTCACCTCGACCGCCTGCTCGCCGATCGGGGCATGACGCTCACCGAGCTGGCGGACCGGGTCGGCGTGACGGTGGTGAACCTGTCAGTGCTCAAGAACGGCCGGGCCAAGGCGATCCGCTTCTCGACGCTGACGGCGATCTGCGACGTCCTGAAGTGCACCCCGGGTGAGGTCCTCGCCGTGCAGCAGCCGGACGGCGTGGCCGGGGACGGTTCCGCTCCCGCATGAGGACGCTGTCCAGATGCATCGCGCTCCTGTACCGGGCGCTCCGCCCTATGACGAGAGGAAGTCCCTGAGCAGCCGCGTCAGGGAGCCCGGGGCGTCGATCCAGGGGTAGTGGCCCGTGCCCTTGAGGGTGTGGAGCCGGGCGTCCGGGAAGGAGTTCGCGACGACCTCGCCCGCGCGCATGCCCGTCACCGCGTCGAGCTCCCCGGTCACCACCAGTACGGGAGCCGCGACTTCGCGCAGCGCGTCCAGGATCGTGTCGCACGCGGCGTCGTCGACGCCCTGCCAGAAGCCCGCCCGCGGAACGGGGTTGAGCTGGTCGCCCTCCTGGGCGGCGTGTTCGCGCTGCGGGGCGTCCCATCGTCCGTACGCCATGGGCGCGGCGCGCAGCAGCAGCCGGCGGATCTCCGGCATGTCGGTGGCTTCCTCCAGGAGCCGCACCGCTTCGTACGCCTCCTCCCACCATGGTCCCTCGGAGGCGCGCGACTCGAAGATCTCCCGTGCGTCGGCGGGGAGTTCGCCCTGCAGGCGGGAGCCGGGGTTGAGGAGTACGAGGTGCGAGAGGCGGCCGGGGTGGGCGGCCGCGTACGTCTGGGCGGTGGCCGCCGCGGCGTCGTGGGCGAGGAGCGCGAACCGTTCGAGGCCCAGGTGTGCGCGCAGCGCTTCGACGTCCTCGGCGAGACGGGGGAAGGCGTACTCGGCCGGGTCGGCCGCGGACGGGGACGCGCCGGTGCCTCGCGAATCGGGGACGATCAGGCGCCGGTACGTGCTCAGGCCGCCCAGGTCGCCCAGGTAGGCGGCGTCGCGCGCCGGTCCGCCGGCGAGGCAGACCAGAGGCGGGCGGTCCCAGCCGGTGGGGGCGTCTCCCAGGACGCGGTAGCTGAGTTCGGCCTCGTCGTACGAGGTGAAGTGCGGCATAGGTGTCAGGGTGCCCCAAAAAGGCGCCCTCCACCGTGACATGCGGCTCCCCTCGGGCGTCGCGGCCGGCGGGACGTGCGGACCGAGCGGCAGGCCGACGGGAGAGACGGCTTAGGACCATCGGCTGACAGGGGAACCCACCCCCGGACACAGGCCGAGGGCCCCGGGACCCCATAGCGTGCCCTCATGGCCATGTACGAGGACGGACCGGGGGAGAGCGGAGAGATCGCCACGGACGGTGGGCGAAGGCCGGACGCCGCGCGGGCGGCCGTCCCGTTGGGCAGCGACACGGGTTCCCGTCCTGACACGCGTTCCCGTCCCGACGAGGGCTCCCGTCCTGGCGGGGGCTCCCGCCCCGACGAGGGCTCCCGCCCCGGCGCGGACGGGGGTGTGCAGCGGCCGCCCGCGGACGGCCGGGCCCCGGCGTCGCCGCCCGGGGAGGCGTCGGTCCTCAGCCGCGGCTACCGCGCGCTGACGCTGGGCATCGTCTCCGTCGTCTTCCTGATCGCCTTCGAGGCGACAGCCGTCGGGACGGCGATGCCCGTGGCGGCCGACGAGCTCGACGGGGTCTCCGCGTACGCCTTCGCCTTCTCGGCGCTGTTCACGACCGCCCTTCTCGGGATGGTCGTCTCCGGTCTGTGGTGCGACAGGCGCGGACCGCTGCCGCCGGTGGCGACGGGCATCGGGGCGTTCGTGGCGGGGCTGGTCCTCTCCGGTACGGCCGTCACGATGTGGATCTTCGTGCTGGGCCGCGCGGTGCAGGGCATCGGGGGCGGGCTGGTGGTCGTGGCGCTGTACGTCACCGTCAGCCGCGCCTATCCGGAACGGCTGCGGCCGCCGGTGATGTCGGCGTTCGCGGCGGCATGGGTCGTACCGGCCGTCGTGGGGCCGCTGATCGCCGGGTCGGTCACGCAGCACATGGGCTGGCGCTGGGTGTTCCTCGGCATCCCGCTGCTGGTGGCGGTCCCGCTGGCCGTGATGATGCCCGCGCTGCGCCGTTCCGCGTCGGGCCCGCCGCCCGGAGCGGACGTGCCCGGGCAGGAACCCGGTTCCGGTACCAGGCCCGGGAAGGGCGCCGGAAACGGAACCGGAGGCGGAGCCGGAACCGGTACCGGAACGGGGGCCGGGGAGCGCGGGCGTCTGAATTACGCGGGGGCGCTGGCCGTGGGCGCGGGGCTGCTGCAGTACGCCGGTCAGGAGCTGAGCCTTCCGGCCGTCGTCCCGGCGCTGGCGGGTACGGCTCTGCTCGTCCCGGCGGCGTTGCGGCTGCTCCCACGGGGCACGTATCGCGCCGCCCGCGGGCTGCCCGCGGTGGTGCTGCTGCGGGGCATCGCCGCGGGCGGGTTCGTCGTCGCGGAGAGCTTCGTGCCGCTGATGCTGGTCAGCCAGCGCGGACTGTCGGTCACGCTGGCGGGCCTGGCGCTGGCGGCGGGCGGTGCGACGTGGGCGCTCGGCTCGTTCACGCAGTCGCGGGCTCGGCTCGGCCCGCACCGGGAGCGGCTGGCCCAGGGCGGAATGGTGCTGGTCACGGGCGGAGTGGCGTACGCGCCCGTCGTACTGCTGGAGACGGTGCCCGTCTGGACGCTCGCTGTCGCGATGGCCGTGGCGTGTTACGGCATGGGCCTGGTCATCGGCGCGACGAGTGTGCTGCTGCTGCAACTGTCGGCACCGGAGACGGTGGGGAAGAACTCCGCGGCGCTGCAGATGTCCGACAGCCTCTCGAACGTGGTGCTGCTCGCCGCCACCGGTGCGGCGTTCGCGGCGTGCGGGGGCGGTTCGGTCAGCGTCGGCGTGCACGGAGCGGAACCCGCCGGGGCCGCGGCGGGCGGGCAGCCGCTGGCGTTCCTCGCCGTGTACGCGGTCTCGGCGGTGGTGTGCGCGGTGGGTGTGGGAGTGGCGGGACGGCTGCGGGGGCCCGCCTAGGTGTACTGACCCGTGAGGTTAGGAACGCGGCTGGCGGGTGGTAGGCCGCCGAGCGCGGTGTGCGCGCGGTGGTGATTGTAGGTGTGCAGCCAGTTGGGGAACGCTTCGCGTCGTTGGCTTTCTGAGTGGTAAGGGCGGGCGTATGCCCACTCTTCCAGCAGGGTGCGGTTGAGGCGTTCGACCTTCCCGTTGGTTTGCGGCCGGTAGGCGCGGGTGCGTTTGTGCGAGATGCCGGCCGCGGCCAGCGTGTTGCGCCAGGCGTAGGACTTGTAGCAAGCGCCGTTGTCGGTGAGGACGCGCTCGACAGTGATCC
>NZ_FMHJ01000017.1:0-147831 GCF_900090125.1 Streptomyces sp. WMMB 714 | reverse complement strand
CGTGGTTCGGTGGCCGACACCGCCGCGGCCGACCTGCGCCGCATCGAACGCGACCTCCACGACGGCGCACAAGCACGCCTCGTCACCCTCGCCATGGACCTCGGCCTCGCAAAAGAGAAACTCCTCGAAGACCCCGAAACCGCCGCCAAAATGGTCGACGAAGCACACGGCGAAGTGAAACTCGCCCTCCAGGAACTACGCGACCTCGCCCGCGGCATCCACCCCGCCATCCTCACCGACCGCGGACTCGACCCCGCCCTCTCCGCACTCGCCGCACGCTGCACCGCCGACGTCACCGTCACCGTCGACCTCCCCCGACGCCCCGCCCAAGCCATCGAAGGCATCACCTACTTCACCGTCTCCGAACTCCTCCAGAACATCACCAAACACTCCCGCGCCACCACCGCACGCATCGACGTCTGGCACACCCCCGACCGCCTCCTCCTCCAAGTCACCGACAACGGACAAGGCGGCGCCCACACCCACACCGGCACCGGCCTCGCCGGACTCACCGAACGACTCGACGCCGTCGACGGCCTCCTCCTCATCGACTCCCCCACCGGCGGCCCCACCACCATCACCGCCGAACTCCCCTGGCGGGTCTGACGTCCGGCCTCCCGATCCCGGGCTCCCGCGTCCGGCCGCCCCGCCGCGCCCGGCCCGGCTGAACCACGCGGTGCGTTGCCGCGTCCCCCCGTACGGGACGCCGGCTTCTGGAATGCTGAGCGCGTCGCAGGCGTCGTACTCAGGGACGGCGCGGGCGCACACAGGAGTCCGGGGACCGGACGAGTCCGCAGGGGAGTCGGGGGGCCGTGATCGTGGAGGACGTGAAGAGGGTGCAGGTCGTCATCGCCGAGGACTCCGTGCTGCTGCGCGAGGGGCTCACCCGGCTGCTGACCGACCGCGGCCACGAGGTGGTGGCGGGCGTCGGCGACGGCGACGCGCTCGTCAAGACGGTCGCCGAGCTGGCAGGTGACGGGCGTCTCCCCGACGTGGTGGTGGCGGACGTGCGGATGCCCCCGACCCACACCGACGAAGGCGTCCGCGCCGCCATCGCTCTCCGCGAGGCGCACGCGGACCTGGGCGTCCTGGTGCTGTCGCAGTACGTGGAGGAGCAGTACGCCACCGAGCTGCTCGCGGGCTCCAGCAAGGGCGTCGGATATCTGCTGAAGGACCGCGTGGCCGACGTGCGCGAGTTCGTCGACGCCGTCGTCCGGGTGGCCGGAGGCGGTACGGCGCTGGACCCGGAGGTCGTCGCGCAGCTCCTGGGCCGCAGCCGCAAGCAGGATGTCCTGGCCTGCCTGACCCCGCGTGAGAGGGAGGTCCTGGGGCTGATGGCCGAGGGCCGCACGAACTCCGCGATCGCCGGTCAGCTGGTGGTCAGCCACGGCGCCGTCGAGAAGCACGTGAGCAACATCTTCCTGAAGCTGGGCCTCTCCCAGAGTGACGCGGATCACCGCAGGGTGCTGGCCGTGCTGACCTATCTCAACTCGTAGCCGTGTCCGCGCCCCCGTCCCGCGTCCGGCATCAACCGCGTGAGCTGGGACGGAGCCCGCTCTATAGGAAAACTGAAGGGCGCATGGTGCAGAGTGGGCCGACTGCCGGACGGTTGTCTCACGAGTGCGTCCGCGATGTGAGCGCTCCAAGGAAGGTAACCCTTACCGACGTACGATGGCTGGCGAGTACGCCGCCTCAAGGAGGTCCGATCCACCGTGACCAACCAGGTCAACAGCCCAGCCGGGCAGCGCCCGGGCTCCGACGCGCCCGGTAGCGGCGGGACGAGCGGAGCCGACGGCGCCGAGGGGGATGCGAAGACCGAACTGGGCGGCGGCAAGGAGGTCCGCCGCCTCGACCGCGTGATCATCCGCTTCGCGGGCGACAGCGGCGACGGCATGCAGCTCACCGGTGACCGCTTCACCTCCGAGACGGCCTCCTTCGGCAACGACCTGTCGACGCTGCCGAACTTCCCCGCCGAGATCCGGGCCCCCGCAGGCACGCTGCCGGGCGTCTCCAGCTTCCAGCTGCACTTCGCCGACCACGACATCCTCACGCCGGGCGACGCGCCGAACGTCCTGGTCGCGATGAACCCCGCGGCGCTCAAGGCGAACATCGCGGACGTCCCGCGCGGTGCGGAGATCATCGTCAACACCGACGAGTTCACCAAGCGGGCCATGGCGAAGGTCGGATACCCGGCCAGCCCGCTGGAGGACGGCTCGCTGGACAACTACAACGTCCACCAGGTGCCGCTGACGACGCTGACCGTCGAGGCGCTGAAGGACTTCGACGTCGGCCGCAAGGACGCCGGCCGCTCGAAGAACATGTTCGCCCTCGGGCTGCTGTCGTGGATGTACAACCGCCCCACCGAGCAGACCGAGCACTTCCTGCGGACGAAGTTCGCGAAGAAGCCGCAGGTGGCGCAGGCCAACATCGCCGCGTTCCGCGCCGGCTGGAACTTCGGCGAGACCACCGAGGACTTCGCGGTCTCCTACGAGGTCGCCCCGGCGAAGACGGCCTTCCCGCCCGGCACGTACCGCAACATCTCGGGCAACCTGGCCCTGTCCTACGGGCTGGTCGCCGCGTCCCAGCAGGCGGACCTGCCGCTCTTCCTGGGCTCGTACCCCATCACCCCCGCCTCGGACGTGCTGCACGAGCTGTCCCGGCACAAGAACTTCGGCGTGCGCACCTTCCAGGCCGAGGACGAGATCGCCGGAATCGGAGCGGCCCTCGGAGCGGCGTTCGGCGGCGCCCTCGGCGTGACCACGACGTCCGGCCCCGGTGTGGCGCTGAAGTCCGAGACGATCGGGCTCGCCGTCTCCCTCGAACTGCCGCTGCTCGTGGTCGACATCCAGCGCGGCGGCCCCTCGACGGGACTGCCCACCAAGACCGAGCAGGCCGACCTGCTGCAGGCGATGTACGGACGCAACGGCGAGGCCCCGGTGCCGATCGTCGCCGCCGCCACCCCCGCCGACTGCTTCGACGCGGCGCTGGAGGCGGCCCGCATCGCGCTCACCTACCGCACGCCGGTCTTCCTGCTCTCCGACGGTTACCTGGCCAACGGCTCCGAGCCGTGGCGCATCCCGGAGGTCGGCGACCTGCCGGACCTGCGGGTGCACTTCGCCAAGGAGCCCAACCACAAGCTGGAGGACGGCACCGAGGCCTTCTGGCCGTACAAGCGCGACCCGCAGACCCTCGCCCGTCCGTGGGCCGTCCCGGGCACGCCGGGCCTGGAGCACCGCGTCGGCGGCATCGAGAAGCAGGACGGCACGGGCAACATCTCCTACGACCCTGCCAACCACGACCTGATGGTCCGCACCCGGCAGGCCAAGGTCGACGGCGTCGACGTCCCCGACGTCGAGGTCGACGACCCGCGTGGCGCGGCGAAGGTGCTGGTGCTGGGCTGGGGTTCGACGTACGGCCCCATCACCGCGGCGGTGCGGCGGCTGCGCCGCGGCGGGCAGCAGATCGCCCAGGCCCACCTGCGGCACCTCAACCCGATGCCGGGCAACCTCGGCGCGGTGCTGCGCAGCTACGACAAGGTCGTCATCCCCGAGATGAACCTGGGCCAGCTCGCCACCCTCGTACGCGCCAAGTACCTCGTCGACGCCCACTCCTACACCCAGGTCAACGGCATGCCGTTCAAGGCCGAACAGCTGGCGACCGCCCTGAAGGAGGCCACCAATGACTGAGACGACCCAGGTCTCCGAGCCGCTCTCCCTCGTCCCCAAGGCCGAGGCCGCCCAGACCATGAAGGACTTCAAGTCCGACCAGGAGGTGCGCTGGTGCCCCGGCTGCGGCGACTACGCCGTACTGGCCGCGGTGCAGGGCTTCATGCCCCAGCTCGGCCTGGCCCGGGAGAACATCGTCTTCGTCTCCGGCATCGGCTGCTCGTCCCGCTTCCCGTACTACATGAACACCTACGGGATGCACTCCATCCACGGCCGCGCCCCGGCCATCGCGACCGGCCTTGCCAGCTCGCGCCGCGACCTGTCGGTGTGGGTCGTCACGGGTGACGGGGACGCGCTGTCGATCGGCGGCAACCACCTCATCCACGCGCTGAGGCGGAACGTCAACCTGAAGATCCTGCTCTTCAACAACCGCATCTACGGCCTCACCAAGGGCCAGTACAGCCCCACTTCGGAAGCGGGGAAGATCACGAAGTCCACGCCGATGGGCTCGCTGGACTCCCCGTTCAACCCGGTCTCGCTCGCGCTGGGCGCCGAGGCGTCGTTCGTCGCACGTACGGTCGACTCCGACCGCAAGCACCTCACGGCGACCCTGCAGGCGGCCGCGGACCACCCGGGCACAGCGCTGGTGGAGATCTACCAGAACTGCAACATCTTCAACGACGGCGCGTTCGAGGTGCTCAAGGACAAGCAGCAGGCCCAGGAGGCCGTCATCCGCCTCGAGCACGGGGAGCCGATCCGCTTCGGAACCCCCGGCGAGGACGGCCTCGGCGGCAAGGGCGTCATCCGCGACCCGGCGACCGGCGAGCTGCGCATCGTCGACGTCGCCGAGGAGGGCACCGACGGCGTCCTCACGCACGACGCGCACGCCTCCTCGCCCGCCACCGCGTTCGCGCTCTCCCGGCTGGCCGACCCGGACACCCTGCACCACACGCCGATCGGCGTGCTCCGGGACGTCCGGCGCCCCGTCTACGACGACGACATGGCGCACCAGCTCGAACAGGCGGTGGAGCAGCACGGCAAGGGCGACCTCGGCTCGCTCCTCGCCGGCAACGACACCTGGACCGTCGCGGGCTGAGCCCGGCCGGACGGCGCCGTCAGCACGGCACAGCAGCGGGCGGGCCCCGCCGGAGCGTCTCCGGCGGGGCCCGCCCGCGCCGTATGCGGGGGCGGCGGGCGCGCGTCCCGGGTGTCAGTACCGTCATGTGGAACGGATATGACACCGCATTGAGGGAGCGCTACCGTCGATCTGGCGTCGGGCCGGCAGCGTCCCGGGCCGGCAGCGTCTCGAGCCGGCGCGCACGACGAGGAGGACGGCAGTGGGAGACCGAAGCGACCAGCGCGTCGGCCTGCTCTACGGTTTCGGCGCCTACGGCCTGTGGGGGATCCTCCCGCTCTACTGGCACCTGCTCGAAGCCACTCCCCCCACCGAGGTCCTCGCCCACCGCATGGTGTGGTCCCTGCCGACGGCGCTGCTGCTGCTCGTCGCGCTGCGGCGCTGGTCGTGGATCCGCCCCCTGCTGCGGCAGCCGAAGAAGCTCGGGCTCGTCGTCCTCTGCGCCGCCGCCATCTCCCTCAACTGGGGGCTGTTCATCTGGTCGGTCAGTGTGGGGCGCGTACTGGAGTCCTCCCTCGGCTACTTCATCAACCCCCTGATGTCCATCGCCTTCGGCGTGCTGCTGCTGCGCGAGCGGCTCCGCCCCGCCCAGTGGGCGGCGGTCGCGATCGGCGTGGTGGCGGTGGCGGTGCTCAGCGTCGGCTACGGCCAGGTGCCGTGGCTCTCCATCGCCCTGGCGCTCTGCTTCGCGCTGTACGGGCTGTTCAAGAAGCGCCTCGAAATGGACGGCGTCGACAGCTTCAGCGCCGAGACCGCCGTGCAGTTCCTGCCCGCTCTCGGCTACCTCGTCTACCTCGCTGCCGCAGGTGAGGGGACGTTCACCGCCGGCGGCACGGGACACATGCTGCTCCTGGCCGTCTCCGGCCTCGTCACGGCGGTCCCGCTGATCTTCTTCGGCAGCGCCGCCGTGCGGCTGCCGCTCTCCACGATCGGGCTGCTCCAGTACGTGGCGCCCGCGCTGATGTTCGTCCTCGGTCTGCTCGTCTTCCACGAGGCGATGCCGCCGGAGCGCTGGGCGGGCTTCGTCCTCGTGTGGATCGCCCTGTGCGTCCTCACGTGGGACGCGCTGCGCACCAGGCACCAGGGCCGCGCCCGGCTCCGCGCGGCGGAGCGTGAGGCCGCGGAGCGCGGCGCCGCCCGGCGGGCGCAGGCCGCGTCAGCCGGCGCGACGGGCGGGGAGGCCGGACCGCACGATGCCTCGGCCCCGTGCAGCAGCCGGAGTCTCCCCGATCAGTAGGCCGCACTTCCGGTCCTGCTCGACGGAGAGGTGAACTGACGACGAGTGGGCGGTGCCCGGCGCCGCTGCTGCCGAAGCTCGCCGCGCACGAGACGGTCCGGACCGCGCACGAAACGGTCCGGACCGAGGCGCCGCGCGGGCAGGAGACATGCCGTGGGCGTCGGTGCGCGGGTCGCGCTCAGACCAGGGTGGAGATGCAGAACGGGTGGCCTGCGGGGTCCAGCAGAACCCGCCACCGGTCGGGCTCCGGCTGGAAGCCGGGCTCCACCGCCCCCAGGGCGAGCAGCCGGGCCTGGGCGGCGTCCAGGTCGTCGACGCCGATTTCGATGTGAGCCTGCTTCTCCTGGGACGGGTCCGGCCACGTGGGAGGGCGGTAGTCGGTCAGCCGGTTGAAGCCCAGTCCGGCCGCGCCCTCCTGGCCGAGCAGGACGAAGTCGTCGGTGGAGAAGACGACGGGCAGGCCGAGGATCTCGCTGTAGAAGCGGGCCGACGCGGCCGGATCGGGACAGTCGAAGGTGACGGCCGAGTAGCGGAACGTCGGCTCGGAGGTCTTTGCCGTGTTCATGGAACGGTTCACGGGACGGACACTAGGACGGGACCAGGACAGGTTCTGTCCTGGTCCCCTGGCACACTCCGGAAAGTGATCAGCACCTCAGCCCGCCTGCTCCGCCTCCTCTCACTGCTGGCCGTCCGGCCGTCGTGGACCTGCGGCGATCTGGCACACCGGATGGAGGTCACCGGGCGCACCGTGCGGCGGGACATCGCCAGGCTCCGGGAACTCGGCTATTCCATAGAGTCCGACCCCGGGCCATGGGGCGGCTACCGCCTCCGTGCCGGAGCCCGGACGCCGCCGTTGATCCTCGATGACGAAGAAGCACTCGCCGTCGCTGTCGGGCTGCGCGAGGCAGCGCTCAGCGGCGCTCTCGGCGGCGACCACGCCGCGCTGTCGGCGCTGCTGAAGCTGCGGCAGGTGCTGCCACAGCGGATCGCGCACCGGCTGGGCGAGATGGACGCCGCGTTCGTGCACACCCCCAGGCCCGGCGAACCGCAGATCAGCCCCGGCACGCTGCTGGAACTGGCTGCCGCATGCCGCCGCGGCGAACGTGCCCGGCTGTCCTACCGCGACTGGCAAGGCAGGGCCACGGTCCGCGAAGTCGACCCGTACCGCCTCGTCCACACGGAACGCCGGTGGTACTTCGTCGCCAGGGACGTCACGCGGGGCCGATGGCGGACCTTCCGCGCCGACAGGGTCGACCGCCTCCGACCGACCGGGCACGCGGCGGACATCGTCGACCCACCCGACGCCGCGCTGCTCGTCTCCCGCTCCGTCGCCACCGGCCCCTATCCGCTCCGCGCGACGGTCCGCATCCCGGTGCCTGTGGAACAGGCGCTGCGGCTGATCCCGTCATCAGTCGGCGTCCACCGCCCCGAAGGTCCCGGCGCCACGATCGTCGACATCGGCGGGCCGGACGCGGACGGGCTCGCCGCATACCTCCTCGGCCTGGCCACCCCCCTGCGGGTCCTGTCACCGGACGCCGTCCGGCAGGCGCTGCTGCGCCGCACCCGCGAACTCGCCGACGAGAACGCGCACGGCCTGCCCTGACAGGGCGACGGGGCACCATAGCGTGCGCCGGACGGCCGGCCGGTACCGCGCGCTTCGGGGTGACACCGGCTACGCCGTGATGTCGCGCGTGGTGAAACGCGCCCACGCCGCGGAGCCGAACACGGCGGCGTAGAGCGCCTGCACTCCGGCGTTCCTGAGCAGCTCCTCCCAGTAGACGGGCGCGCGGAGCAGGTCGGCGAAGCTGAGCCAGTAGTGCGTGAAGAGGTACGGGTGCACCGCGTGCAGCTGCGGCACGGTGTCGATGATCTGCACCGTCAGCAGCAGCCCCACCGTCGTGGCCATGGCGGCGATCCCGCTGTTCGTCAGGGTCGACACGAACAGTCCGAGCGCGGCCAGACCCGTCAGCGACAGAGCCACCGCGAGTGCGATCGCCAGGGCGCGCAGCAGCCCGTCCGAGAAGGGGACGGCGGTCCCGGACAGCAGGGTGACCTCGCCCACCGGGAAGAGCAGCGCCCCTGTGCCGAGCGCGAAGACGGCCACGACGAGCGTGGCGGCCAGGCAGAAGACCATCGTCGCGGCGAACTTGACGAGGAGCAGCCGGGTGCGTCCCGCCGGGGCGACGAGCAGGTACCGCAGCGTCCCCGCACCGGCCTCGCCCGCGACGGAGTCCCCGGCGACGACGCCCACCGTCATCGGCAGGAAGAAGGGCAGAGTGACGGCCAGCGAGGTGAAGACGAGGAAGAGTCCGTTGTTGGTGATCTGCGAGATGAAAGCCGGTCCGCCTCCCCCGCCGCCTCCGGAGTCTCCGCCGCCGGTCTCGATCTTGACCGCGATGCCGACGAGGACGGGGACGGCGGCCAGGACGCCCAGCAGCGCGAGGGTGCGCCAGCGCCGGAACGTCATGAGGACCTCGCTGCGGAAGAGGGCCAGGGCCCGGCGCGCGGAGGGGCGGCCCGCGGACGCGGCCCCGGCACCCCCGCGGTCCGTCCCGTGCGCACCGGCGGCGAACCGGCCCTCCCGGCCGGCGAGTTCAGCCCGCGACATCGAAGCCCTCCCCGGTGAGGGAGACGAAGACGTCCTCCAGTGACGCCCTGGTGACGCCGAACGCCCGCACCCGCACCCCGGCCCGTACGAGCGCGGCGTTGAGGTCGGCGAGGTCCGGCGGCGGTCCGCCGGGCGGCTCTCCCGGCCCGGGCAGCTCACCCGTGACGGTCTGCCCGTCCGGCGACTCCGCCGCGGCCAGGTCGCTCAGCCCGTGCTCCTTCAGCACGCGCATCGCGTCCGCGCCGTCCGGTGTGGTGACGGAGAGCCTGCCGCGTGCGCCGGCCGACATCTCCGCGACGGTGCCCTGGGCGACGAGGCGTCCGCGGTTCATCACCGCCGTGTGCGAGCAGACCTGCTCGATCTCGTCGAGCAGGTGGGAGGAGAGGAAGACGGTGGTGCCGTCCTGCGCCAGCGCCCGCACCAGCGAGCGGATCTCCCGCATCCCCTGCGGGTCGAGGCCGTTGGTCGGCTCGTCCAGCACCAGCAGCTCACGCGGCCGCAGCAGAGCGGCGGCGATGCCGAGCCGCTGCTTCATCCCCAGCGAGTACGCCTTGGCCTTCTTGCCCGCCGCGGCCGAGAGCCCCACCCGCTGCAGCGCCGCTTCCACCCGCGAGTCACGCGTGCGGGGATCGGCCGTGGGGTCCGCCGCGTCGTAGCGGCGGAGGTTGCCGCGCCCGGAGAGGAACCCGTAGAGCGCCAGTCCCTCGATGAGCGCGCCCACCCGGGGGAGTACGTGCGCTGCCGCCCGCGGCACCGGTTCGCCGAGCAGCCGGGCGCTGCCGCTGGTGGCGTCGATGAGGCCCAGCAGCATGCGGATCGTGGTGGTCTTGCCCGAGCCGTTCGGTCCGAGGAAGCCGAAGACGCTGCCGCGCGGCACGGACAGGTCGAGCCCGTCGACGGCCGGCCGCCCTCCGCGGTAGGTCTTGCTGAGCCCGCGCGTCTCGATGACGGCTTCGGCGGACGGCTGGCGGCCCATGGTGCTCCCGTGCTCGGTCGTGGTTCCGCCCCGCGCACCGGTTCCCGCCGCGGGCGGCGGCGGGAACCGGACCGGGAGTTCAGCTCGCCGCGGCGGCCGTCACCTGCCGGCTGCCTCGGCGGCCTTGATCAGGCCCTCCTTGCTGACCGCCCCGACGTAGACCGTCCCGTCCTCCGTCATCAGGGCGTTGACGAGGCGGGTCTTGAAGACGCGGCCCTGGCCGAAGTCGCCCTCGGCCTTCTCGGTGAAGCTGTCGAGCATCTCCTCGGCCTGCGACGGCTTCGAGCCGCCCTCCGACTCTCCGCCGCCCATGCCCGGGAGTCCGTCCACGGCCCCCTCGGGGGCCTTGAGTTCGGCGACGGCGCCCCAGCCCTTGCCGAGGGTGTTCAGGCCGGAGAGCTCGGGCCGGGCGTCCTTGTCGGGCTTGGCGCCCTTCTCGGACGTCCCGTGGTGCCCGGACTTGCCGTGGTGCTCGCGCAGGGCCTCGCCGTCGAGCTTCTGCTCCGTGACGTCGGTGCCCTTCGGGGGCTTGAAGTCGAAGGTGCCGGCCGACGGCTTGCCGAAGTCGACCTTGGTGTAGGCCGCCTCGACGACGGGCTTGCCGCCGCCCTTCGGGCTGAGCGTGAACTTCAGGGGCGTGCCGTTCTCCGCGTCGACCGCGATCCGCACGGAGTCGACCGTCGAGTGCGGGGCGCCCTTCGGCTTCACGAGCAGCTGGTAGGCGTCGCGGCCCGCGACCTGGGCCGTGCCGTCGACGGAGACGGACGCGGTGTCCTCCGTCGCCTTCAGCACCTGCCGGGCCGCCTCCTGCGGGGTGGCGTTCCCCAGGCCCTTGTCCAGCTTCCCGCCGTGTCCGCGGTCCTTCGAGACGGCGTCCTCGGGAGCGACGACGTGGAACGCGGTGCCGCTCCCGCTGTCGTACGCCCACGCCTCGTTGCCGTTGTGGATCCAGCTGTACTCGGCGGCCTCCTCGACGACCGAGACGCGCTGCTTGTCGGGGCCGTCCGTGGCGACGCGGAGCGTGTGCTCGCCGGAGGCGAGCTCCATCAGCTTCTCCTGCGGCTGAGCGGTGGAGTCCTTGCCTCCGCCCTTCCCGTCGCCGCCGGGGCCGTCCCCGTGCGGGCCGCCGCCGAAGAGGCCGCCGCCCTGCTTGCCGCTGCCGCCGTCCATCCCCGGCATCCCGGGGAGTCCGAGATCCGCGCTCACCTTGACGGTGCCGGACATGTGCTCGGTGTCCGAGGCGGCCATCTTCTCCACCAGTTTCTGCGCCGAGATCTCGGGCAGATCCGGGTTGCCGGAGCTGGCCAGCGCCGGTACGAGCCCGACAGTCGCCGCGGCGATTCCCACGACGGCGACCGGTATGCCGTACCTGACGGCCTTACCGCCGGACGTCCTCGGTTGGATCTGTGCCATGTTGGTGCCTACCTCCGGGTCGGTGGCGGTTCAGTACCTCGCACTCGTCCTTCCCCAGCCGTCGGCGGGGAGGCCCCACTCCGGCCTCCTGCGGGGAGGCCCCAGGCCTGCTCCGCCATTCTCCCCGATATTGCGGGGACGGCGCGGGGTGGTTCCTCAATGGCACCAAAACGGTGAGCCTCGCGCGTCAGCCGGTGGAGGCAACTGTGCGTACTCCCGCAGTTGGAGGCAGAGTCCTCCCGCCTCCACCGCGCGGCGGCCCGCCCCCGGGTGAGAACCCTGATACGCCGTCGCAAACGCACGGCCCGTCAGGTCGCCCGGTTCGCTCTCGGGCGGGTCAGCTCGAGCGGGTCAGGAGGCGCGGTGCACGACCGCGTCGCACAGCTGCGAAAGGGCCGCCTTGGCCGCGCAGTCGGGCAGCGGCCGCAGCGTCTCGCGCGCCTCGTCCGCGTAGCGCACGGTGTCGCGGCGGGCCTGCTCCAGCGCCGGGTGGGCCCGCAGTCCCGCGAGGGCTTCGGCGTGGCGGGCGTCGTCGGTGAGGTCGCCGTCCAGCAGCTCGCACAGGGCGCGGTCCTCGGCGGTGCCATCCGGGGAGGCGGCCCGCATGCGCAGGTGCAGCACCGGGAGCGTGGGGATGCCCTCGCGGAGGTCGGTGCCGGGGGTCTTGCCCGACTCGTGCGAGTCGCTGGCGATGTCCAGTACGTCGTCCGCGAGTTGGAAGGCGGTGCCGACGCGCTCGCCGTACTGCGTCAGGATGGAGACGGCGCTCTCGTCCGCGCCCGACATGAGCGCTCCGAAGCGGCCGGCGACGGCGATGAGCGAGCCGGTCTTGCCGGCGATGACGTCCAGGTAGTGCTGGACGGGGTCGCGGCCCTCACCGGGGCCGGCGGTCTCCATGATCTGTCCGGTGACGAGCCTCTCGAACGCCTCCGCCTGGATGCGGACGGCCTCGGGGCCGAGGTCGGCCAGGGTCTGGGAGGCGCGGGCGAAGAGGAAGTCCCCGGTCAGGACGGCCACGGAGTTCGTCCAGTTGACGTTCGCGCTGGGGACTCCGCGCCGCACGTCCGCCTCGTCCATCACGTCGTCGTGGTAGAGCGTCGCGAGATGTGTCAGCTCCACGACGACCGCCGAGGGCACCACGCCCGGTGCGTGCGGGTCGCCGAACTGTGCGCCGAGCATCACCAGGAGGGGCCGGAAACGCTTCCCGCCGGCCCTCACCAGGTGCTGCGCGGCGCCCGTTATGAACGGGACATCGCTCTTGGTGGCCTCGAAGAGACCTTCTTCGACAGCCGCCAACCCTGCCTGGACATCGGCTTCGAGGGCCTGGTCCCGCACGGTCAGTCCGAAGGGCCCGACGACGGTCACGAGGGGTCTCCTGTCTGCGAACGACAAAGGGGCGGCCGGGGTGGACACCCGCTGTCTCAACTTCCCGGCATCGCCGCGACCAGTCGCCGGCGCTGCCTTCACCGGGAAGCGTATCCGGTCCTTGCCCGATCACCATGGGCGCCCGGTCGGCACCGCAGCAAGGGGTACCGCACCCCGATTCCGGAGACGTCGCGCACACGAGCCCCAGATGGGAGCGGCCGCGCGCGCTCCGCGGCCCCGCCCCGGGCCGGGGCAGGACGGCACCGCCCCGGGCCGGGGCAGGACGGCACCGCCCCGGGCCGGGCCAGGGCGGCACGCGGCGCGCACGGCCCGTGGCCGTACGCTGAACTCGCCCTGGACCGGCGACGATCTCGAAGGCGAGGCATCCGTGACCGACGCGAATCAGCTCGATCTGCCCGAGGGGGACCCCTTCGGCCCGCACAACCTCCCCTACGGGGTGGGCGCCACCCGTCAGGAGCCGGACCGTCCGCACATCGTCGTGCGCTACGGCGACTCCGTGCTGGACGCGGGTGCCGCCGCGGAGGCGTTCGGCTCGCCCCACGCGGCGCTGCTGCGGGAGACGCGGCTCAACTCGCTGATGGCGGCGGGCCGTCCGGTGTGGACGGACGTCCGGGCCCAGTTGCGCGAGTGGCTGACCGAGCCCCGGCACCGGGAGACGACGCTGCGGTTCGTGCGTCCGCTGGACGCCATGACGATGCGGCTGCCCTTCGACGTCGCGGACTACGTGGACTTCTACGCGAGCGAGCACCACGCCACCAACGTCGGCCGGATCTTCCGTCCCGACGGCGCGGCGCTGACGCCCAACTGGAAGCACCTGCCCATCGGCTACCACGGCCGCGCCGGCACCGTCGTGGTCTCCGGCACCCCCGTCGTGCGGCCCAAGGGCCAGCGCAAGCCGCCGAACGAGGAGGCGCCGCTCTTCGGGCCGTCCCGGCGGCTCGACATCGAGGCCGAGGTCGGCTTCGTCGTCGGCACACCCTCCGAGCAGGGCACCGCCGTGCCGCTGTCCGGCTTCCGCGAGCACGTCTTCGGCGTGACGCTGCTCAACGACTGGTCGGCACGCGACATCCAGGCGTGGGAGTACGTGCCGCTCGGGCCGTTCCTCGGCAAGTCCTTCGCGACGTCGGTCTCCGCCTGGATCACTTCGCTCGACGCCCTGGACGCGGCGCGCACGGCTCCCCCGGCACGGGACGTACCGGTCCTGGACTACCTGGACGACGCGGCGGAGAGCGAGCCCGGCGGCATCGACCTGCGCATCACGGTCAGCGTCAACGGCCACACCGTCGCCGAGCCCCCGTTCTCCGCCATGTACTGGACGGCCGCGCAGCAGCTCGCCCACATGACGGTCAACGGCGCGTCCCTGCGTACGGGCGACCTGTACGCGTCGGGGACGGTCAGCGGCCCGGAACCGGGCCAGCGTGGCTGCCTGCTGGAGCTGACGTGGGGCGGCAAGGAGCCGCTGCAACTCCCGGACGGCAGCCGGGCGTTCCTGGAGGACGGCGACGAGGTGACGCTCTCCGCGTGGGCACCCGGCCCGGACGGCAGCCGTATCGGGATGGGCGAGGTCAGCGGACGCGTGACGCCGCCGCGCTGACACCGGCGGGAGCGGGAGCGACGGACGTGCCGTGCCGGACCGCTGGTCCGGCCCGGCCGCGGTGCGCGGGGCCCCGCTCAGGGGCCGGCGGCGGGCGCTCCGGCGGCGCCGGTGTCCTCGGCCGCTCCGGACGCGTCGGTGCCCGGGCCCTCCGTGCCGGGCCTCTCCGTGCCGGGGTCCTCCGTGCCGGGGTCCTCCGTGCCGTCGCGGACGGCGTCCAGCCGTGCCCGCACCCAGTTCTCGACATCGCTGACGTGGCGGCTCGCCGCCGCGAAAGCCCCGAGACTGTCGCGGGCGCGGAGCGCGGTGTAGATGTCCATGTGCTGCTGATGCGTCCAGGCGAGCACGTCCGACTTGACCAGGGCCCGCCAGATGCGCGCCCTGGCCGTGCGGTTGCTGACGGAGGAGACCAGCGACTCCAGGGTGCGGTTGCCCGTCGCCGCGACGATGTCGCGGTGGAACGCCAGGTCCTCGCGGACCAGTTCGCCCGGGTCCTGGAGCGTGCGCATCCTCTCGATCCGCTCCAGCAGCGCGTCGAGCGCGGCCTCGTCCATGCGGGTCGCCGCGAGCGCCGTGGCGCCCGGCTCCAGGACCTTGCGGCACTCGAGCATCTCGTCCAGCGCGGTGTCCTGGGCCAGGTCCAGGAAGCTGCCGATCGCGCTCAGCAGCCGTTCGGGACGCAGGTCGGTGACGAAGGTGCCGTCGCCGCGCCGCACGTCCAGGACCCCGGCCATCGCCAGCGCCCGTACGGCCTCCCGCAGCGAGGGCCGGGACAGCTCCAGCTCCCCGGCGAGCACGGCCTCCGGCGGAAGCCGGTGCCCCGGCGCGAACTCGCCCGTCTCGATGCGCTGCTTGAGACGGCTGATCGCCACGTCGACGACGCTGCCCGGGCCGCCTCCCGGCCCGGCGGCACTCATGTCCCCGCCCGCTCGTGCACCGTGTGCTCCCTGTCTCCTCCGTCGGCGTCCCCCGGCATGCGCGACGTCAGGATGTCACCCGCTGCGCACCGCTCCACACGGAACCGTCCGGGTAGCGGTGGGCGTCGAGCGTCTCGCGGCGGATCTGGGCGCTGTAGCCGGGGGCCTCGGGAACCATGTAGCGCGAGCCGCGCACCCGGACCGGGTCGTGGAAGTGCTCGTGCAGATGGTCGACGTACTCGATCACCCGGTCCTCCATCGATCCGCTGACCGCCACGTAGTCGAAGACCGACAGGTGCTGCACCAGCTCGCACAGCCCCACACCGCCCGCGTGCGGGCAGACGGGGACACCGTGCGCGGCGGCCAGCAGCAGGGACGCCACCGCCTCGTTGACGCCACCCAGACGGCAGGCGTCGATCTGGCAGATGCCGATCGCGTCCGCCTGGAGGAACTGCTTGAACATCACGGCGTTGTGGGCGTGTTCGCCCGTGGCGACGTGGGTGGGCTTGATGCTGCGGGCGATGGCGGCGTGACCGAGGATGTCGTCGGGGCTGGTGGGCTCCTCGAACCACCAGATGTCGAACTCCTTGAGCGCCTCCGCCCATTCGACTGCCTCGGCGACGCCGAGGGTCTGGTTCGCGTCGATCATCAGCCGGCGTCCGGGGCCGATGATCTCCCGGGCGATGCGGCAGCGGCGTACGTCGTCGGCGAGGTCGGCGCCCACCTTGAGCTTGACGGAGTCCCAGCCCTGCTCCACGGCCTCGCGGCACAGCCGGGCCAGCTTCTCGTCGTCGTAGCCGAGCCATCCCGCGCTGGTGGTGTAGGCGGGGTAGCCCTGCTCGCGGACGTGCGCCTCCCGCTCGGCACGGCCCGGCACGCGGGCCTCCAGCATCTCCAGGGCGGCCTCCGGGGTGAGGGCGTCCTTGAGGTAGCGCCAGTCGACGAGGTCGACGATCTGCCGAGGCGTGAAGTCGGAGAGGAGCTTCCACACCGGCTTGCCCGCGAGCTTGGCGGCGAGGTCCCAGCCGGCGTTGACGACGGCGGCGGTGCCCAGGTGGATCGCCCCCTTGTCGGGGCCCAGCCAGCGCAGCTGGCTGTCGCCGAGGAGGTGCCGGGAGAACCCGCCGAGATCGGCGGCGATCTCCTCGGCGGAGAGCCCGACGGCCCGCTCGCCGACGGCCTGGGCGGCGCGGGCCGCCAGGTCGTTGCCGCGTCCGATCGTGAAGGTGAACCCGTGGCCCTCCGCGACGGCGGGCCGGCCTCCCCCTTCCTCCTCGACGTGCAGCACGACGTACGCCGCGGAGTAGTCCGGCGCCTCGTTCATCGCGTCGGAGCCGTCGAGGGCGCGGGACGTGGGGAAGCGGACGTCGATCGTCTCGACGCCGGCGATGCGGGCGGTCATCGGCACTCACTCCTGTTGCGTGCGTGAAGGCTGAGGGACGCGGCCGCGGCGTGCCCCGGGGGGTCGCCACCCGGGCGCGGAGCCGCGGCGGGCGTGCGGCCTCAGACTCGCGAACTCAGGCCAAGATGTCAGATGTCTGCCGTCACCGCCAGAGCGATACCGCGAAGGGCCGGTGATCAACACACAGGTGAATCATTGATTCACCACCTCTTGTCAGCGGTTCCCACGAAGGTTACGTTCCAGCGGTCAGACGTCTTCAGCCCGTCTCTCCTCGTCCACAGCGGCAGGCACGTGCAGACGGAGATGAGCAAGAGAGGAGCAGGCGATGACACGCATCATCCGCTTCGCCGACGAGAGCGGGACCGTACGCACGGGCGTCGCCGACGGGTCCGGTGCCGTGCGCCCCTTCGACGGCGTCTCACGCGTCGCCGATCTGCTGCGGCTGCCCACCGCCGAGCTGCGCGCCCTCGTGGAGCGGACCTGCGAGGCCCCCGCGGTCTTCACCGAGTCCTCGGTGCTCCTCCTGCCGCCGCTCGACGGGCTGATGGAGCTGTGGGCGGCCGGCGTCACCTACGAGCGGTCACGGGAGGCGAGGGTCGCCGAGAGCACGGAGCAGTCCGTGTACGAGCGGGTCTACGAGGCCGAACGCCCCGAACTGTTCTTCAAGGCCCCGCCGTGGCGCGTGGTGACGGACGGCGAGCCGATAGCCGTACGGGACGACTCCGAGCTGAACGTGCCCGAACCCGAGCTCGGCCTCGTCGTCAACAGGCAGGGCGACACGGTCGGTTACGTCGTCGCCGACGACGTCAGCTCGCGCACCATCGAGGGCGAGAACCCGCTCTACCTCCCGCAGGCCAAGATCTACGGCGGAAGCGCGTCGGTCTCCCCCGGCATCGTGCCCGCCTGGGAGCTGACGGACACGGCGGACCTCGGCATCCGTCTCGTCGTACGGCGGGACGGCGCCGTCGCCTTCGAGGGCGAGACGTCGACGGCCGCCTTCCACCGGGACCCGCACGGCCTGCCCGCCTACCTCTGGCACGCCCAGCCGTTCCCGGACGGGGCGGTGCTGTGCACCGGCACGGGCATCGTCCCCGAGATGGACTTCACGCTGCGGGGCGGCGACACGGTGGAGATCACCATCGACGGCGTGGGCACGCTGAGCAACCCCGTACTCGGCGACCAGGCGCAGCTGGACTGGCTGGTCGACGCCGTCGACGAGCCGCTGATCCGCCGCCGCGAGCGTTCCTGACGCCCCTGCGGCCGGGCCGTCACAGGTACAACTGCACGCCGCAATCCGCGCAGCAGATCTTGCCGTTGCGTTTCTTGATCGCGGGGTGTGCGCACCTGACGGGTTTCGAGCTTCGCGTCGGGGCGTCGTCACGTTCCGGCTTCGGAGCGGGGGTCACCGCTTCCACCTCCATGACGGTCGCGACGCCGAGTCGTGGCTGAGCCCAGAAGCGTGACGTGGTCGGGGTCGGTGGTCCACTCACGGCCACCGCCCTCGGGCCGCAGGAACGCCAGGCGCCGACGCCGCCGCGGACGGCCGGCGGGGTCCTCGTAGTCCCCGACGTACATCAACTCGCCCACCTCGCCTGTCACTTCGTCGCGGACGAGCCGACCGTGCCCCTCGGCTGCCACTCCCTCAGGGTCGAGACTCACCGGCCCGCGCCCTTCTCGATCACTGCCGCGAGGTCACGTGCCACCGGCGCCGAGCACTCACCGAGGTTCACGAACGCGTACCTCGCCCTGCCCGCGCCCAGAGGCACCCGTACGTCCATGGCCGGAAGCTGGACGCCCGCACGCCGCAGGGCCGCCGCAAGCACCTCTCGCGCCTCCTCGGCTTCCTCGATCTTCCTCGAATCCGCCTGCTGCCCCGTCGTCATGCTGCCTACTCCTTCGTTCGCCTGCCGGCCCCGGCAGGATTCCATTACGTTGCGTAGTCACAGCATTGCCCTGGATGACGGGCGATGAGTAGGGGTTCATGTCCCCAGCCACCTTTGGGGAGACGGGAGTTGCACAGTGGCCGCACGTCCTCGGGAGCTGACGCCCGACCGAAGCGCCCGCCATCTGTTCGGCGCGAAGATGCGCGCGCACCGGGAGCGCGCCGACACGAGCCTTGAGGGCCTGTCGGACATCGTGAACGTCAGCCGCAGCCATCTGGCCCGCATCGAGACAGCCGAAGCGATGCCGCCCCCGTCACTCCCGGCGAGACTGGACGCGGCCTTCGGAACGGACGGGATCTTCGAGGAGCTGTACCGGCTCGCCAGCCGGGAGATCCACCCCGACCAGTTCCGGCGTCAGATGGAGCTGGAGGCACGAGCCAGGCTCATCGAGGAGTACAGCCCTCAGATCGTGCCGGGTGTGGTGCAGACGGAGGACTACGCCCGCGCTCAGTTCGTCGTGTCCAGCCCCAAGGCGGCGGCGGACGCGATCGAGGAGTTGGTCACGGCCCGCATGAGCCGGCAGGCGCTGCTGAAGGCCGATCCGCCGCCTGACCTCTCCCTGATCCTCGACGAGGCGGTGCTCCGGCGAGGCTTCGGCGGACCGGCAGTCATGCGCGCCCAGTTGGCCCGTCTCGCCGAGCTGGCCCTCACACCGACGACCGTGGTGCAGGTTCTCCCCTTCGACCGAGGGGGACATGCGCTGGTGGGTGGCACGCTGAGGCTGATGACCTTGGAGAACGGTGCGCGGGTGGCCTACGAGGAGAGCATCAGCACCGGGACGCTGCTGGAGGATATTGGGGTCGTGGCGGAACGGCAGCGGGCATACGATCTGCTGAGGGCTTGCGCCCTGTCGCCGGGCGACTCGGCGGCACTCATCAGGTCCGCACTGGAGGAGCTTCCGACATGAGCACCAACCCCGACCTCTCCCGGGCGGAGTGGGTCAAGTCGAGCTACAGCGGCAATGGGGGCGCCAACTGTGTTGAGTGGGCTCCGGCTTACGTCAGCGCAGGAGCCGTACCCGTCCGCGACAGCAAGGACCCGGACATTCAGGCACTCACCTTCGAGCCGTCTGCCTGGTCGTCGTTCATCACGGCTGTCCAGCGGGACGAACTGCGCGGCCTCTGACCCCGTCCCGACTCCGTGATGCCCCGCCACTCCCAGCGAGCGAGCAGCGGGGCATCACTCGTGTCAGCACGCGCCCCGGGTCACTCCTGGGGGAGCAGGGACGCCACGTCGCCCGGGTTCTCGGGCAGCTTCGCCGGAGCGTCGGCGACCCTCTTGTAGACGTCCGTGGCGCCGCCGTTCCAACTGACCTTCATGCTTTCGGCCTTGAGCGCTCCCACCGTCCCGTTCGTACGGTCCTCCCCGGTGCCGCCGGGGCACTTGAGCGTCAGCGTCGTCTTGTCCACGACCCGGCCCGTGCAGTTGGACTCCTGCCGCAGCAGGGTCACCGCGTCCCCGGCGATGGTCAGCACGAGCTGCTTCCCCTTCGCCTTCCAGATGCCGGCGACCTTCGGCGGCTTCGCGTCCTTCCCGTCGGACGGCGGCTTCGGCTTCTGGGACTTCTCAGCCGTCGCGGTGGCCGCGGGATCCGCCTCCGGCGACGAGACCGAGGCGTCGCTCTTGCCGCCGTCGCCGCCGTCGTCGGCCGCCTTCTCGTCGCTGCTTCCGCAGCCGCTCACCAGCAGCGCGGCTGCCGCGATCGCAGCCACCGCCCCGGCCGTCCGCGCTGATGTGCGCACGTGTCGTCTCCCTCGGCTCCCGCCCCGCCCAGTTGCAGGGGCATGTCAAATTAGCAGCAGCCGGGCGCCTCCTGACGGAATCCCGCACGACCGCGAAGGCCGGGCGCGGCAGCCCTACGCGCAGGCTCGTCCTCCCGCCCGGGCGAGACGGGCCCCCTCGAGAGCCGCCGGCAACGGTTCATTCGACCCGCGCAGGACGCCTCGGTCACGAAACGTCCCCTGCACGGGGGCGTCGCCCGCTAGGGCGTGTCTCACCCTCGCTGCGCGGGTCCCGGACCTCTGCGCCGTCCGTGCTGCGTTGCAACTCCCGCAGCCGCGCCGTTACTCGGCGGGCGGTGAGCATGAGCCCGGCGGCGGGTGCGGCGACGAAGAGCGGGACGAGGGCCCACAGCAGCACGGAGCCGCCGTATCCGCTCTCCGCGCCCGCACCCGTGGTCAGCAGCACGGCGGCGAGGAACGCGACGGCGAGCCCGACGGTTGCGGGACGGAAACTGCCGGGGTGCCAGACCGCGTACGGGCCGATCGCGTACACCGGCCCGGCCGCCTCGTATGGGCTTCCGGACGCGGCATCGGAAGGCAGGTTCGGGCCGTCGCTCCCGCCGGAGACCTCGCCGTACACGTAGCGCCTGCCGTCTTCCCCGTCTGCGTCACCGTCCGTACCGCCGTCCAGCACCAGCACCGCGCTGCCCACGCACGCCGGATCGTCCGGGGCGGTCGGCTCCCCGGAGACGTCGGCCGTCCAGTAGAGGGCCCCCGTCCGTCCCTCCGCCTCCGCGGCCAGAACCCGCGGTTCCAGGCAGCGGTCCACGAACAGCTCACGGCTCTCCTCACCCGCGGTGAGGCGCAGCGCGGGACGCAGATCGCTGCGGTCCCAGCCGCCCTTGGCCTTCGGGTTGTGCCGCAGATGCCGTCCCGCGGTGACCGCGGCCACCCGCACGCGGGCACACCGCACGCGGTCCGGCGCCTCCCCGAAGGACGCGGCCAGCGGCTGCGAGTTCCGTGTGAACAGGGCGACGGCGGCGTACCCCAGCACGGACAGTCCGATGAAGACCAGCGAGACCCGGCCGAGCATGGACGGACCGCCGCCGACGAGCGCCTTCAGGTCCTCCTCGGGCCCCAGCACGACGCCGTGCTGCGGGGCGTCCGGCGCGTAGAGGCCCCACACCAGGTCGCCCGCCTCGGCGGGCTGCCGCAGCTCCACCTCGCCCCGCATCCGCTGCGGTCGACCGGAACCGGCCTCCCCCTCGGCAGGGGTGACGGTGACCTCCGAGCGGTACCGGACCTTGCTCTGGTCCGAGTACTTGCGGACGTCATGAACCTTCACGATCTCGACGGGAGCGACGGCCGGGCCGTCCGCGGTGATGCGCTGGAGCTGCGTCGTTGCCGAATCCGCGCCGACACCGGCCAGTAGCGCCGCTGCGAAGAGCACCGGCACGGCGAGGCACACGCCGACCACCCGGCGGCGCGGCCACCAGTACCGCACCCGCTCACCATCGCCACCGCCGGCGACCCGGCGCACCCGGGCCAGCCAGTACGCGGAAGCGGCGGCCACCACCAGCAGGCAGGCCAGCAAGTCCCAGCGGGGGTACGGCGCCACGCTCCGTACCAGCAGGCACGCGGCGAAGGCGAGCACGCCCAGCCATGCCAGCGCCGTGGCAGCCCGCAGCGTCAAGTCGCGTCGGATCACCCGAAGTCGTCCCTCCTCCTGCCCTGCCGCGCTCGTGCAACGCGTTTGCGTCCCCCCGTCTGCCGAGTCACCCCGCCGCCCCCGTACCGCGCGTTCACCCGGGCCGGACACACCGCTGCCCGGCGCCCCTCACGGGGTGCCGGGCAGCGGTGACTCGGTACGCCTGGAAGGCGGCGTCAGCGGACGAAGACGCCCGCCTGGCTCGCCAGGTCCAGGAAGTACTGCGGGAAGACGCCCAGGACGAGCGTCACGACGACGCCGATGGCGATGGCGGACGTCGTCCACACGCTCGGCACGGCGACCGTCGGCCCGTCCGCCTTCGGCTCGCTGAAGAACATCAGCACCATGACGCGGATGTAGAAGAACGCCGCGATGGCCGAGGCGATCACACCGACGACGACGAGCGGAGTGGCCCCGCCCTTCGCCGCCGCCGCGAAGACGGCGAACTTGCCGATGAACCCGGACGTCGCCGGGATGCCCGCGAACGCCAGCAGGAAGACCGAGAAGGCGGTCGCCAGCAGCGGCGAACGGCGGCCCAGGCCCGCCCACTTGGACAGGTGCGTGGCCTCGCCGCCGGCGTCCCGTACGAGCGTGATCACGGCGAAGGCGCCGAGCGTCACGAACGAGTAGGCGCCCAGGTAGAAGAGCACCGAGGAGATGCCCCTCCCCTCCGTCGCGATGACACCCGCGAGCAGGAAGCCCGCGTGAGCGATGGACGAGTACGCCAGCAGCCGCTTGACGTCGGTCTGCGTGATGGCGATGACGGCGCCCGCGATCATCGTGACGATCGCGACGCCCCACATCACGGGGCGCCAGTCCCAGCGAAGGCCCTCGAGTGCCACGTACAGCAGACGCAGCAGCGCGCCGAACGCGGCGACCTTCGTCGCGGCGGCCATGAAGCCGGTGACGGGGGTCGGCGCGCCCTGGTAGACGTCCGGCGTCCACATGTGGAACGGCACGGCGCCGACCTTGAAGAGCAGGCCCATCACGACCAGGGCCCCGCCGATGAGCAGCAGCGCGTCGCTGCCCGCGGTCTCGGCGAGGACCGCGGTGGTCTGCCGGTCGGCGTTGCCGATGACGCGGGCGATGCCGGAGTAGGCGAAGGTCCCCGCGTAGCCGTAGATCAGCGCCGCGCCGAACAGCAGGAACGCGGACGAGAAGGCTCCCAGCAGGAAGTACTTGACCGCCGACTCCTGCGAGAGCAGACGCCGCCTGCGGGCGAGCGCGCACAGCAGGTACAGCGGGAGGGAGAAGACCTCCAGCGCGATGAAGAGCGTCAGCAGGTCGTTGGCCGCAGGGAAGAGGAGCATGCCGCCCACTGCGAAGAGCAGCAGCGGGTAGACCTCGGTGGTCGTCCAGCCGGCCGCGTTCGCCTCGCGCTCGCCCTCACCGCCGGGAACGGCCGCGGGCTGTGCGGCGAACGAGTCGACGTGGGCCTTCTGCGACCTGGGTTCGAGCCGGCGCTCGGCGAAGACGAAGACCGAGACCAGGCCGACCAGCAGGATCGTGCCCTGCAGGAAGAGGGTCGGCCCGTCGACGGCGAGCGCACCCATGCCCACGACGGCGCGCTTCGTCGTGGCGTGACCCGTGACGGCCAGGCCCAGGACCGCGGCGAAGGCGCTCACCAAGCCCAGTGCGGTGACGACCAGTTGGACGCCGTACCGCATCCTGCGCGGCAGGAACGCCTCCAGCAGGATGCCGAGCACGGCGACGCCGAGCACGATGATGACCGGCGAGAGCTGGCCGTACTCGATCTTGGGAGCTTCGAGCGGCTCCGCCGCAAGTGTCCACAGGCTGGGGACAGTCCCCGCTGTTGCCACGGCGCTCACTTGTGGTCACCTCCGGCGTGGCCGTCCACCGGCTTGTAGTCGAACCAGCCCTTGTCGGCGACTGGATGGTCTGGTTTGGGGTCCTTCTTCTGCACGTCGGACATGGTGTGCTCGACGGCGGGGTTCACGATCTCGGTGAGCGACTGCGGGAAGACACCGAAGAAGATCAGCAGGGCGATCAGCGGTGCCACCACGGCCAGTTCGCGGGGCCGCAGGTCCGGCATCTCGCGTACGACGCTCTTCTCCACCGGCCCCGTCATCGTCCGCTGGTACATCAGCAGGACGTACAGCGCGGCGAGGATGATGCCCGCCGTCGCCACGATGCCGGCGACCGGGTAGCGGCTGAACGTGCCCACCAGCACCAGGAATTCGCTGATGAACGGCGCGAGGCCCGGAAGCGACAGCGTCGCGAGCCCGCCCACGAGGAACGTCCCGGCGAGTACCGGGGCGACCTTCTGGACGCCGCCGTAGTCCGCGATGAGACGCGAGCCGCGGCGGCTGATGAGGAAGCCCGCGACCAGCATCAGCGCGGCGGTGGAGACGCCGTGGAAGACCATGTAGAGCGTCGCTCCGCTCTGGCCCTGGCTGGTCATCGCGAAGATGCCCAGCACGATGAAGCCGAAGTGGGAGATCGACGCGTAGGCGATCAGGCGCTTCATGTCGCGCTGGCCGACGGCCAGCAGAGCGCCGTAGAGGATGCTCACCAGCGCCAGCGCGACCACGACCGGCGTCGCCCATGCGCTGGCCTCGGGGAAGAGGCCGAGGCAGAAGCGGAGCATCGCGAAGGTGCCGACCTTGTCGACGACCGCGGTGATCAGCACCGCCACCGGAGCCGTCGACTCCCCCATCGCGTTGGGCAGCCACGTGTGCAGCGGCCACAGCGGGGCCTTCACGGCGAACGCGAAGAAGAAGCCGAGGAAGAGCAGCCGTTCGGTGTTCGTGCCGAGCTGGAAGTCGCCGTCGGCACGTGCCTGCACGATCTGCTGCAGGGAGTACGTGCCCTCGCCGAGCTGGTCGGAGGTGGCGACGAAGAGGCCGATCACCGCGGCCAGCATGATGAGGCCGCCCGCCAGGTTGTAGAGCAGGAACTTCACCGCCGCGTACGAGCGCTGCTTCCCCGCCTCCTCCTCACCGGCCGCGTGTGCGCGGTCGCCGAAGCCGCCGATGAGGAAGTACATCGGGATGAGCATGGCTTCGAAGAAGACGTAGAAGAGGAACACGTCCGTGGCGGCGAAGGACATGACGACCATCGCCTCGACGGCGAGCATCATCGCGAAGAAGCCCTGGGTGGGCCGCCACCGCCGGTTGGGGCGGGTGGGCTCCAGGTCGTCCGCGTCGTGCCAGGCCGCTCCGATGATGAAGGGGAGCAGCAGGGCCGTCAGCGCGATGAGTACGGCGGCGATGCCGTCGACGCCCAGTTCGTAGCGGACGCCGAAGTCCCTGATCCAGGCGTGCGATTCGGTGAGCTGATAGCGCTCCCCGCCCGGGTCGAAGCGCACCAGCACGGCCACGGCCAGCGCCAGCGTCGCCACCGAGAAGAGCAGCGCGACCCACTTGGCGACGCGCTTCCTGGCGGCGGGCACGGCCGCGGTGGCGATCGCGCCCACCGCGGGCACCGCCGCCGTTGCCGTCAGCAGAGGAAATGACATGACTCAGACCGCCCTCATCAGCAGGGTCGCGGCGACCAGTACCGCCGCGCCGCCGAACATCGAGACCGCGTACGAGCGGACGAAACCGTTCTGGAGCCGGCGCGTACGGCCGGACAGACCGCCGAACGAGGCGGCGGTGCCGTTGACGAGACCGTCGACCACCTTGCTGTCGACGTAGACCAGCCCCCGCGTGAGGTACTCGCCGGGCTTGACCAGGACGGCGTGGTTGATGTCGTCCTGGAGCAGGTCGCGGCGGGCCGCCCGCGTCAGCAGGCTGCCGCGCGGCGCCTCGACCGGTACGGGCCTGCGCCCGTACTGCAGCCATGCCGCGCCGACGCCGACGAGCATGGTGACGACGGTCGCACCGGTGACCACCGCGGCCGAGACCGGCGGGTGGCCGTGCTCGAACTGGGTGACGGGCTCCAGCCAGTGCACGAACGAGTCGCCCACCTTGAACAGGCCGCCCGCGAAGACCGATCCGAAGGCCAGCACGATCATCGGGATCGTCATGGAGCGCGGCGACTCGTGCGGGTGCGGCTCCTTCTCCTGGCCCTTCCAGCGCTCCTCGCCGAAGAAGGTCATCAGCATCACGCGCGTCATGTAGTACGCGGTGATCGCGGCGCCCAGCAGCGTGACGGCGCCCAGGATCCAGCCCTGCGTGCCGCCCTTGGCGAAGGCCGCCTCGATGATCTGGTCCTTGGAGAAGAAGCCGGACAGGCCGGGGAAGCCGATGATGGCCAGGTATCCGAGCCCGAACGTCACGAAGGTGACCGGCATGTACTTGCGGAGACCGCCGTACCTGCGCATGTCGACCTCGTCGTTCATGCCGTGCATCACCGAGCCGGCGCCGAGGAAGAGGCCCGCCTTGAAGAAGCCGTGCGTGACGAGGTGCATGATCGCGAAGGCGTAGCCGATCGGGCCGAGTCCGGCCGCGAGGACCATGTAGCCGATCTGCGACATCGTGGAGCCCGCGAGGGCCTTCTTGATGTCGTCCTTCGCGCAACCGACGATCGCACCGTAGAGGAGCGTGACCGCGCCGACGACGACCACCACCGTCTGCGCGTCCGGCGCCGCGTTGAAGATCGCGCCGGAGCGGGTGATGAGGTAGACGCCCGCGGTGACCATCGTCGCGGCGTGGATGAGCGCGGAGACCGGGGTGGGGCCCTCCATCGCGTCTCCGAGCCAGGACTGCAGCGGCACCTGTGCCGACTTGCCGCACGCGGCGAGCAGCAGCATCAGGCCGATCGCCGTCAGCTTGCCCTCGCCCGCCTCGGTGGCGTTGCTGAGGACGGGCGCGAAGGCGAAGCTGCCGAACGTGGTGAACATCAGGAAGATGGCGATGGCCAGGCCCGCGTCACCGACGCGGTTGACGATGAACGCCTTCTTCGCGGCCACGGCCGCGCTCGGCTTGTGCTGCCAGAACCCGATGAGCAGGTACGACGCGAGGCCGACGCCCTCCCAGCCGACGTACAGCAGCAGGTAGTTGTCGGCCAGCACCAGCAGCAGCATCGCCGCGAGGAACAGGTTGAGATAGCCGAAGAAGCGGCGGCGGCGCTCGTCGTGCTCCATGTAGCCGACCGAGTAGATGTGGATCAGCGTGCCCACACCCGTGATCAGCAGCACGAACGTCATCGACAGCTGGTCGAGCTGGAAGGCGACGTCCGCCTGGAAGCTCTCCACCGGCACCCAGCTGAACAGATGCTGGTGCAGGGCCCGTTCGTCGGTGCTCTTGCCGAGCATGTCGAAGAAGAGGACCGCGCCCACCACGAACGAGGCTCCGGCGAGCAGTACGCCCAGCCAGTGCCCCGTCCGGTCCACGCGCTTGCCGCCGCACAGCAGCACTGCCGCACCCAGCAGCGGGAAGCCGACGAGCAGTCCGATCAATGACTCCACTGGTTCGTACCCCTTACAGCTTCATCAGGCTGGCGTCGTCGACCGAGGCCGAGTGCCGGGAGCGGTACATCATCACGATGATCGCCAGCCCCACCACGACTTCGGCGGCAGCGACGACCATGACGAAGAACGCCATGATCTGGCCGTCGAGGTTCCCGTGGATGCGGGAGAAGGCGATCAGCGTCAAGTTCGCCGCGTTCAGCATCAGTTCGATGCACATGAACACCACGATGGCGTTCCGCCTGATCAGCACACCGGCGGCACCGATGGTGAACAGCAGCGCGGCGAGATAGACGTAGTTGACGGGGCTCACTTGGCGGCCTCCTCTTCCCGGGCCTCGTCCCGTGCCTGCCGGGCCTCACGGCCCCGGCCCGCGTCGTCCGCGTCGTCCGTGTCGCGGTCCGGGTCGTGGGGTTCGCCGTACATCCGCCCGTAGTCGGCCTGACCGTGCTGGTCGGCGGTGCGCTGCTCCAGCGCCGCGACCCGGTGCAGGGCCTCGGGGCCGACCTCGCGCATCTGACCGCGGTTGCGCAGCGTGGCGCTGACCGTCATGTCGGACGGGGTTCCGTCCGGCAGGAGGCCGGGGCGGTCGACCGCGTTGTGCCGTGCGTAGACGCCGGGCGCGGGCAGCGGGGGCAGCTGCGTGCCCTTCCTGACGCGCTCCTCGGCCTGCTCACGCTGTGACTTGGACTTCTCGATGCGCTCGCGGTGCGTCAGCAGCGTCGCGCCGACGGCGGCGACGGTGAGCAGCGCGCCCACCACCTCGAAGGCGACGACGTACTTCGTGAACAGCTGCGAGGCCAGAGCCTGCACGTTCCCGCCGGAGTTGGCGGCCTCCAGCCCGCTGAAGGACTGCACGGACGCCTGCCCGATGCCGGAGATCAGCAGCGTGCCCAGGCCGAGACCGCAGGCCACGGCCAGCCAGCGCTGGCCCTTGAGCGTCTCCTTGAGGGAGTCCGCGGTGCTCACGCCCACGAGCATCAGCACGAAGAGGAAGAGCATCATGACCGCGCCCGTGTAGACGACGATCTGCACGATGCCCAGGAAGTACGCGCCGTTGGCGAGGTAGAACAGCGCCAGCAGCACCATCGTTCCCGCGAGGCACAGCGCCGAGTGCACGGCCTTGCGCAGCAGTACGGTGCCCAGCGCGCCGATCACGGCGATGGTGCCGAGCACCCAGAACGCGGCCGCCTCACCGGCGGAGGTGCCGGAGGAGGTGGCGGCGAGGGCGGCACCGTCCATGTGTGCCGCGTACGCCGTGGAGGCCGAGGACAGCATGGTCACCGTCCCTCCTTCGAGTCGTTGCCGGAGCGGTTGCCCGCCGCTCTGGCGGCGGTGCCCTGCCCGCGGACGTCCTCGTCGGGCGCGTCCTGCGCGGAGGGGTCGACGCCGCCGCCGTGCGCCGCGGGGCCTTCCGTGACGACCGGCGCGGCCGCGGGCTCCTCCTCGCCGAACGTCGCCGCGGAGCCCTGCGGGTCGCCGGTGTCGGTGACGGTCTGGACCTCGGTGCCGGGGGCGGCCTCAGTGACCAGCCCGCGGTAGTAGTCCTTCTCCGTCATGCCCGGGAAGATGGCGTGCGGCGAGTCGACCATGCCTTCTTCGAGACCCGCGAGCAGCTCCTTCTTCGTGTAGATGAGCGACTCGCGGGAGGAGTCGGCGAGTTCGTACTCGTTCGTCATCGTCAGCGCGCGCGTCGGGCACGCCTCGACGCACAGGCCGCACAGGATGCAGCGCAGGTAGTTGATCTGGTAGACGCGGCCGTAGCGCTCACCCGGCGAGTAGCGCTCCTCGTCCGTGTTGTCCGCGCCCTCCACGTAGATGGCGTCCGCGGGACAGGCCCAGGCGCACAGCTCGCACCCGACGCACTTCTCCAGGCCGTCGGGGTGCCTGTTGAGCTGGTGGCGGCCGTGGAAGCGCGGTGCCGTCGGCTTCTTGTACTCGGGGTACTGCTCGGTCAGCCGCTTCTTGAACATGTCCTTGAAGGTCAAGCCGAAGCCGGCAACGGGGTTCTCAGGCACCGTCGGCCTCCTTTCCGTCGGTCTTCTCCGCGTCCTCACCGGCGGACTCCCCCGCTCCCGAGGGTCCGACCAGCGCATGGTCGGCCTGGCGCGAGCGGCGGCGCGGTACGGGCGGCAGCGTCTGCCCGGGCAGCGGCGGTACGGGATAGCCGCCCGCCATCGGGTCGAAGACCTCGGATGCGGCCTTCTCCTTGGCGGCCTGCTCCTCCGCCTCCTCCTTGCGGCCGCGGAAGACGTCCACGACGAAGGAGAGCAGCAGGATCGCGAGTGCCGCGCCGGCGACCCAGTAGACGATGCCCGCGAAGTCGTAACCCTCGTTCCGCATGGCCCTGATGGAGGCGACCAGCATCAGCCACACCAGCGAGACGGGGATGAGGACCTTCCATCCCAGCTTCATGAACTGGTCGTACCGGGTACGCGGAAGCGTGCCGCGGATCCAGACGAAGAAGAAGATCAGGCAGCACACCTTGAGGAAGAACCAGAGCAGCGGCCACCAGCCGTGGTTGGCGCCCTCCCAGTAGGTCGAGATCGGCGCCGGCGCCCGCCAGCCGCCCAGGAAGAGGGTGGCGGCAAGGGCGGAGAGCGTCACGATGTGCACGTACTCGGCCATCATGAACAGCGCGAACTTGATCGAGCTGTACTCGGTCTGGTACCCGGCGACCAGGTCGCCCTCGGACTCCGGCATGTCGAAGGGCGCACGGTGCGCCTCGCCCACCATCGACACCATGTAGATCAGGAACGACACCGGCAGCAGCGCGGCGAACCACGTGTCCTGCTGGGCGTCGACGATCGCCGACGTCGACATGGAGCCCGAGTAGAGGAAGACCGCCGCGAAGCTGAGGCCCATCGCGATCTCGTAGCTGATGACCTGCGCCGTGGCGCGGACGGCACCGAGCAGCGGGTAGGTCGAGTTCGACGACCAGCCCGCCAGCACCACGCCGTACGCGCCGATGGAGGCGGTGGCGAGGATGTAGAGGGCCGCCACCGGCAGGTCGGTGAGCTGCATCGCCGTACGCGTGCCGAAGATCGAGACCTCGTTGCCGGGAGGCCCGAACGGGATGACCGCGATCGCCAGGAAGGCGGGGATCGCCGCGAGCACCGGCGCGAGGAGGTACACGACCTTGTCGGCGCCCTTGACGACGACGTCCTCCTTCAGCATCAGCTTGATGCCGTCGGCGAGCGATTGCAGCATGCCCCAGGGGCCGTGCCTGTTGGGGCCGACGCGGAGCTGCATCCAGGCGACGACCTTGCGCTCCATGACGATGGAGATCAGGACGGTCACCATCAGGAACGCGAAGCAGAAGACCGCCTTGAGCGCGATCAGCCAGAACGGGTCGTTCCCGAAGAAGGAGAGATCCTCTGCTGCGAGGAAGGTGCTGCCGGTCACGCCGTCACCTCCCCGGTGCGGGCGCTCCGCCCGTCCGCGGCGGTGACGTCCGCGCACAGGTGCCGGACCTGTAGGAGCGCGCTCACGCGCTCACCTCCTCCTGAACGATGCGCTGTCCGCGCGGGGTTCGCGACCGCCCGGGCGGCGGAGCGGAGCGGAGTCATGCGCCCCGCGGAGCGGAGCGGAGTCATGCGCCCCGCGGAGCGGAGCCGAGTCATGCGCCCGCCCCCTCGGTTCCGGCGCCGGCGGCCGCCGCGGCGGGTGCCGCGGCGGGTGCCGCGGAGAGGCGTACCAGCTCGCCCGGGAGCGCGCCCGTGTCCGCCTGTACGCCGCCGCCGACGGAGTTCAGCGGCACCCAGACCACACGGTCGGGCATCTGCGTGATCTGCAGCGGAAGCTGGATGCTGCCCAGCGGGCCGGAGACGGCGACCGTGCCGCCGTCCGCGACGCCGATCTCGGCCGCCGTGGCCCGCGAGAGCCGGGCGACCGCGGGGTGGCGGGTGCCGGCGAGGGCCTCGTCGCCGTCCTGCAGACGGCCCTGGTCCAGCAGCAGCCGGTGTCCAGCCAGTACGGCCTCGCCCTTGCCCGCCTGCGGCGTGGACGCGGAGGGTGCGCCTGTCCGTGCCTCGGGGACCCCGGCGGGCATCGAGCCGTCCGGGTTCCACTGGCCGAGCCTGTCGATCTCCGTGCGGATGGTGCGCACGTCGGGCAGCCCGAGGTGCGCGTCGAGGGCGTCGGCGAGCATGTGCAGGACCCGCGCGTCGGGCTGGACGTGGCGGCGCGTCATCTGGTCCGCGCGGAGGGACGCCGCGAACGGCCGCGCGCGCCCTTCCCAGTTGAGGAACGTGCCCGCCTTCTCCACCACGGCCGAGACCGGCAGGACGACGTCCGCCCGGTCCGTGACCTCGCCGGGACGCAGCTCCAGGCTGACGACGAAGCCGGCCGTATCCAGCGCCTGCGCGGCACGCGCCGGGTCGGGCAGGTCGGCGAGTTCGACACCGCCGACGACCAGCGCCGACAGCTCCCCGTCGATGGCGGCGTCGACGATGCCGGAGGTGTCGCGGCCCTGCCCGCCGGGCAGTTCGGCGACGCCCCAGGCCCGCGCGACCTCGTCCCGTGCGCGCGCGTCGCTCAGGGGACGGGCGCCGGGCAGCAGCGCCGGCAGCGCACCGGCCTCGATGGCTCCGCGCTCTCCCGCCCTGCGCGGGATCCACACCAGACGGGCACCGGTGGCGACGCTCGTGCGGACCGCGGCGGTGAGCGCGCCGGGAACGGCTGCGAGCCGCTCTCCGACCACGATCACCGAACCCTCGGCGCGCAGCGCGTCGGCCGCCGCCTCACCCGCGGCGTCGAGCCCGACACGGCCGGACAGCGCGTCCAGCCACTCGGTCTCGGTGCCGGGCGCGGCGGGCAGCAGCGTGCCGCCCGCCTTCTGCAGTCCGCGGGTGGCGTACGAGGCGAGGGAGAAGGTGCGCTGGCCGTGCTTGCGCATGGCCTTGCGCAGCCGCAGGAAGACGCCCGGCGCCTCCTCCTCGGCCTCGAAGCCGGCGAGCAGCACCGCGGGCGCCGCCTCCAGCGCGGCGTACGTCAGGCCCTTGCCGTCACCGAGGTCCACGCCCGTTCCCGCGACGTGGGCGGCGAGGAAGCCGGCCTCCTCGGCGGAGTGGACGCGGGCGCGGAAGTCGATGTCGTTGGTGCCGAGGACCACCCTCGCGAACTTCGCGTACGCGTAGGCGTCCTCGACCGTGAGGCGTCCGCCCGTCAGCACGCCGGCGCGGCCCCGAGCGCCGGCCAGCCCGCGGGCCGCCGCCTCCAGCGCCTCGGGCCAGCTCGCGGGGGCGAGTTCGCCGTCCTCACCGCGTACGAGAGGCGTGGTGAGACGGTCGGGGCGCTGGGCGTAGCGGAACCCGAAGCGGCCCTTGTCGCAGAGCCATTCCTCGTTGACCTCGGGGTCGTTCGCCGCCAGCCGCCGCATGACCTTGCCGCGCCGGTGGTCCGTACGGGTCGCGCAGCCGCCCGAGCAGTGCTCGCAGACGGACGGCGACGAGACCAGGTCGAACGGGCGCGAACGGAAGCGGTACGCCGCCGAGGTGAGCGCGCCCACGGGGCAGATCTGGATGGTGTTGCCGGAGAAGTACGACTGGAAGGGCTCGTCCTCGCCGGTACCCACCTGCTGCAGGGCACCGCGCTCCAGCAGCTCGATCATCGGGTCGCCCGCGATCTGGTTGGAGAAGCGGGTGCAGCGCGCGCACAGCACGCACCGTTCGCGGTCCAGCAGCACCTGCGTGGAGATCGGCACGGGCTTGGCGAAGGTGCGCTTGGCGCCCTCGAACCTGGAGTCGGCCGAGCCGGTCGACATGGCCTGGTTCTGAAGGGGGCACTCGCCGCCCTTGTCGCAGACCGGGCAGTCCAGCGGGTGGTTGATGAGCAGCAGCTCCATCACACCGCGCTGCGCCTTCTCCGCCACCGGCGAGGAGAGCTGCGTCTTGACGACCATGCCGTCGGTGCAGGTGATGGTGCAGGACGCCATCGGCTTGCGCTGGCCCTCCACCTCGACGATGCACTGGCGGCACGCGCCGACCGGGTCCAGCAGCGGGTGGTCGCAGAACCGCGGGATCTCGATGCCGAGCTGCTCGGCGGCGCGGATGACCAGCGTGCCCTTCGGCACGGAGATCTCGGCCCCGTCGATGGTGAGGGAGACCAGGTCTTCGGGCCGTGGTCCGTCGCCCCCCGAGGAGGTCTTCGCGTCTGTGGTGACTGTCACGCCTTCACCTCCGGGTGAGCGGTCTTGTTCTCGTCGGCCCAGAGGGTCGACTTCGCGGGGTCGAAGGGGCATCCGCGCCCGTCGAGGTGCGCCTCGTACTCGTCGCGGAAGTACTTCAGCGACGAGAAGATCGGAGAGGCGGCGCCGTCGCCGAGGGCGCAGAACGACTTGCCGTTGATGTTGTCGGCGATGTCGTCGATCTTGTCGATGTCGGCCTTGGTGGCCTTGCCGGACTCGAAGTCGCGGAGCAACTGGACGAGCCAGTACGTCCCTTCACGGCACGGCGTGCACTTGCCGCACGACTCGTGCGCGTAGAACTCGGTCCAGCGCGTCACCGCCCGGACGACGCACGTCGTCTCGTCGAAGCACTGCAACGCCTTCGTGCCGAGCATGGAGCCGGCCGCGCCGACGCCCTCGTAGTCGAGCGGCACGTCGAGGTGCTCGTCGGTGAGCATCGGCGTCGAGGAGCCGCCCGGCGTCCAGAACTTCAGCCGGTGGCCGGGGCGCATGCCGCCGCTCATCTCCAGCAGCTGGCGCAGCGTGATGCCCAGCGGCGCCTCGTACTGGCCGGGGTTGGCGACGTGGCCGCTGAGGGAGTACAGCGTGAAGCCCGGGGACTTCTCGCTGCCCATGGAGCGGAACCACTCCTTGCCCCGGTTCATCAGGGCGGGCACCGAGGCGATGGACTCGACGTTGTTCACGACGGTCGGGCACGCGTACAGGCCGGCGACCGCCGGGAACGGGGGCCGCAGCCGGGGCTGTCCGCGCCTCCCCTCCAGGGAGTCGAGCAGCGCCGTCTCCTCACCGCAGATGTACGCGCCCGCGCCCGCGTGCACGGTCAGCTCCAGGTCCAGGCCCTCGCCGAGCGCGTTCCTGCCGAGCAGCCCCGCCTCGTACGCCTCCCGCACCGCGAGGTGCAGGCGACGCAGCACGGGCACGACCTCGCCGCGCAGGTAGATGAACGCGTGGGAGGAGCGGATCGCGTGGCAGGCGATGATGATGCCCTCGATGAGGGAGTGCGGGTTCGCGAAGAGCAGCGGGATGTCCTTGCAGGTGCCCGGCTCGGACTCGTCAGCGTTGACGACGAGGTAGTGCGGCTTGCCGTCTCCCTGCGGGATGAACTGCCACTTCATGCCCGTGGGGAAGCCCGCGCCGCCGCGGCCGCGGAGGCCGGCGTCCTTCACGTAGGCGATGACGTCGTCCGGCGGCATGGCCAGGGCCTTGGCGAGGCCCTCGTATCCGTCGTGGCGGCGCTTGTAGGTCTCCAGCGTCCACGCCTCGGGCTCGTCCCAGTACGCGGAGAGGACCGGGGAGAGAAGCTTCTCCGGGGATTCGGTCGCCATTACTCCCTCTCCTCCCCCGGGCCCGGGTCGGCCGGACGGCCGGACGGGTTGGCCGGGTCGGACGCGGCGGTCGACTGCGGCATGTCGTGCGAACTGGGGTGGCTCTCCGGGGCTTCCTCACCCGGAAGCGGCACCGGCTGGTCGGCCGGCCCGGCGGGGCCGCGCGGGTGCGCGAGCCGCCCGGGAGGCGCCTCGCCCTTGGCGAGCCGCAGCCCGGCCAGCGAGGGGGCGCCGCCACCGCCGGTCGCCTCGACGGCGCCGGGGCGCTCGTCGGGGAAGCCGGCGAGGATGCGGGCGGTCTCCTTGAACGTGCACAGCGGCGCGCCACGGGTGGGTGCCACCTCGCGCCCCGCGCGCAGGTCGTCGACCAGCTGCCGGGCGGACTCGGGCGTCTGGTTGTCGAAGAACTCCCAGTTGACCATCACGACGGGCGCGTAGTCGCAGGCGGCGTTGCACTCGATGTGCTCGAGCGTGACCTTGCCGTCCTCGGTGGTCTCGTTGTTGCCGACGCCCAGGTGCTGCTTCAGGTCGTCGAAGATCGCGTCTCCGCCCATCACCGCGCAGAGCGTGTTGGTGCAGACGCCGACCTGGTAGTCGCCGGACGGCTTGCGGCGGTACATCGAGTAGAACGTCGCCACGGCGTTGACCTCGGCCGTGGTCAGCTCCAGCATCTCCGCGCAGAAACGCTGCCCGGTACGCGTGACGTGCCCCTCCTCGGACTGCACGAGATGCAGCAGGGGCAGCAGCGCGGAACGGCTGTCGGGGTAGCGCGCGATGATCTCGCGCGCGTCGGCCTCCAGCCGCTCGCGGACGTCGGACGGGTAGTCCGGCGCGGGCATCGAGGGGATGCCGAGCATCGGTGCTTCGGGGGTCGTGCCCCGGTCGGGCGCGGTGGTCATCGGTCGACGCCTCCCATCACGGGGTCGATGGACGCGACGGCGACGATCACGTCGGCGACCTGGCCGCCTTCGCACATGGCCGCCATGGCTTCGAGGTTGGTGAAGGAGGGGTCGCGGAAGTGCACGCGGTACGGGCGTGTGCCGCCGTCGCTCACGGCGTGCACCCCCAGTTCGCCCTTGGGCGACTCCACCGCCGCGTACGCCTGTCCCGGCGGTACGCGGAAGCCCTCGGTGACGAGCTTGAAGTGGTGGATCAGGGCCTCCATGGAGGTGCCCATGATGTTCTTGATGTGGTCGAGCGAGTTGCCCAGCCCGTCCGGGCCGAGGGCCAGTTGCGCGGGCCAGGCGATCTTCTTGTCGCCGACCATGACGGGCCCGGGCTCCAGGCGGTCGATGCACTGCTCGATGATCCGCAGCGACTGCCGCATCTCCTCCAGGCGCAGCAGGAAACGCCCGTAGGAGTCGCACGTGTCGACGGTGGGGACCTCGAAGTCGTAGTCCTCGTAACCGCAGTACGGGTCGGACTTGCGCAGGTCGTGCGGCAGCCCGGCGGAGCGCAGGATCGGGCCGGTGGCGCCCAGCGCCATGCAGCCGGCCAGGTCGAGGTGGCCGATGTCCTTCAGGCGGGCCTTGAAGACGGGGTTGCCGGTGCACAGCGCGTCGTACTCCGGCAGGTTCTTCTTCATCTTCTTCAGGAACTCGCGCAGCGCGTCGACGGTCCCGGGCGGCAGGTCCTGAGCGAGGCCGCCGGGGCGGATGAACGCGTGGTTCATCCGCAGGCCGGTGATCAGCTCGTAGAGGTCCAGGACCAGTTCGCGGTCGCGGAACCCGAAGATCATGACCGTGGTGGCGCCCAGCTCCATGCCGCCCGTGGCGATCGCCACCAGGTGCGAGGAGAGACGGTTCAGCTCCATCAGCAGGACGCGGATGACGTTGGCCCGGTCCGGGACGTCGTCCTCGATGCCGAGGAGCTTCTCCACGGCCATGCAGTACGCCGTCTCGTTGAAGAACGGCGTCAGGTAGTCCATGCGCGTCACGAACGTCGTGCCCTGCGTCCACGTCCGGTACTCGAGGTTCTTCTCGATACCGGTGTGCAGGTAGCCGATGCCGCAGCGCGCCTCGGTCACCGTCTCGCCGTCGATCTCCAGGATCAGGCGGAGCACGCCGTGCGTCGACGGGTGCTGCGGACCCATGTTGACGATGATCCGCTCGTCGTCGCTGCGCGCGGCTGCCGCGGCGACCTCGTCCCAGTCGCCGCCGGTGACGTCGTAGACCGTGCCCTCGGTGGTCTCGCGGATGCCCGCGGTGGACCGCGGCCCGGAGGGCCCCGATGAGGAGTGGTGGTCGGGCGACGGGCGGGAGTGGCTGGTGGATGTGCTCATCAGCTGTACGACCTCCGCTGATCGGGAGCCGGAATCTGGGCGCCCTTGTACTCGACGGGAATGCCGCCGAGGGGGTAGTCCTTGCGCTGCGGGAAGCCCTGCCAGTCGTCGGGCATCATGATCCGCGTCAGCGCCGGGTGCCCGTCGAAGATCAGGCCGAAGAAGTCGTACGTCTCGCGCTCGTGCCAGTCGTTGGTCGGGTAGACCTCGACGACGGACGGGACGTGCGGGTCGGCGTCCGGGGCGCTGACCTCCAGGCGGATCACCCTGTTGTGGGTGATGGAACGCAGGTGGTAGACGGCGTGCAGCTCGCGGCCCTTGTCGCCGGGGAAGTGCACGCCGCTGACGCCGGTGCACAGCTCGAAGCGGAGCGCCGGGTCGTCCCGCAGCGTCCGGCACACCTGGAGCAGATGCTCGCGCGCGATGTGCAGCGTCATCTCGCCGCGGTCGACGACGGTCTTCTCGATCGCGTCCTCGGGCGCCAGGCCCTGCTCCTCCAGCGCGCCCTCGAGTTCGTCCGCGACCTCGTCGAAGTACCCGCCGTAGGGGCGGCTGCTCGCACCGGGAAGCCGGATCGTGCGGACCAGGCCGCCGTAGCCCGAGGTGTCGCCGCCCCTGTCCGCGCCGAACATGCCGCGGCGTACGCCGATGACCTCGCCGGCGTCGTTGCGCGGAGCGGGGACGGAACCGTCGGCGCCGTCGGAACCGTTGCCATTGGCTTTGGCGTCGCTCACCTCAGCAGCCCCTTCATCTCGATCGTCGGCACGGCCTTCCGGGCTGCTTCCTCCGCCTCACGGGCCGCCTGCTCGCGGTTGACGCCGAGCTTCTCGCCCTGCACGTGCTGGTGCAGCTTGAGGATCGCGTCGAGGAGCATCTCGGGGCGCGGCGGGCAGCCGGGCAGGTAGATGTCGACCGGGACGATGTGGTCGACGCCCTGCACGATCGCGTAGTTGTTGAACATCCCGCCGGACGAGGCGCAGACGCCCATGGAGATGACCCACTTGGGGTTGGGCATCTGGTCGTAGACCTGCCGCAGCACCGGGGCCATCTTCTGGCTGACGCGGCCGGCCACGATCATCAGGTCGGCCTGGCGGGGCGATCCGCGGAAGACCTCCATGCCGAAGCGCGCCAGGTCGTAGCGGCCCGCGCCCGTCGTCATCATCTCGATGGCGCAGCAGGCGAGTCCGAAGGTCGCGGGGAACATGGACGACTTGCGCACCCAGCCCGCGGCCTGCTCGACGGTGGTCAGCAGAAAGCCGCTCGGCAGCTTCTCTTCGAGTCCCATTGCGTACCTGCCCCTAATCCCATTCCAGGCCGCCGCGCCGCCAGTCGTAGGCGTACGCGACGCCGATGAGGGCGACGAAGACCAGCATTTCGACCAGGCCGAAGATCCCGAGGGAGTCGAAGTGAACGGCCCACGGGTAGAGAAAGACGATTTCGATGTCGAAGACGATGAAGAGCATCGCCGTCAGGTAGTACTTGACCGGGAAACGCCCGCCGCCCGCCGGCTGGGGAGTGGGCTCGATGCCGCACTCGTACGCTTCCAGCTTGGCTCGGTTGTAGCGCTTGGGGCCGATGACCGATGCCGCGACCACCGAGAAGATCGCGAACGCAGCCGCGATGGCTCCCAGTACAAGGATTGGCGTGTAGGCGTTCACCGCTCCCCGCTCCTTCCAGTCGACCCTGGAGACCTCCCGGACCGGTAGGCCCAGGGGACTGTCGACGCTGACTGCCGGCTGTCCACCGGACTCGTGCCGCCTTCACCAAGATCGGTTCTATGTGAGGCAGTTCACAAGCCCTTGCGGGAGGCATCTTATGCCCGGGCCTTGTGACGTGCGACACGGGGTCCCCCCAGAGGCTTGTGATCTCCAACACGCGACGGGGAAACCGCACGTCAGGGGCTTGCCGGTCGGCAATGCCCAAGATCCGCAAAGGCGTTCCCCGCAACGCCCGGAAAGCGCCCGCGCGAGGCCCGCCGGAAAGCACTCACGGATGCCCGGCCGAGGGGGGAGCCGGACCCGTCTGCGATTGCCGTGTTCGTGAACGTCGGCACAATCCTCCGCTGATCCGCCACTTCATTCACCGTCCGATCACCGGGACCGATCGGCACAGAAAGGGATGACCAGGCATCAAGACTCCATTCATGGACGGAGTCGACACCGGTTGTGTGACGTGCGTCACGCCGACCTTTGGCAGCCCCTGCCACCTTTGCCAGGTCCATGAAAGCCGTGGTATACGCGGCTACTTCCCGTCACCGTGAAGATAACTAGGTGGTCACAGCCGGGTAGTTGGGCGACGGCCGTGACCGGAGCGAGACCTGTGAAGATCAACCGGGCCTCAACTGGGCGTTCTCGCAGCGACTGTGTCAGATTGCACGAATTTTGAACGGATCATCTGCGGGCTGCTATCCATTCCCCATGTCCCGGAACACTCACGTACCCAGACACCGGAAGCCTCGCGAGAGCAGCGTGAACAGGTCGCTGCGAGTGAGCGCCACCGGCGGCGTCCTCGGCGCCATCGCCTTCACCACGGCGATGTCCCCGGCCTCGCCCCTGGCCGACAAGGCCTCGGCGAAGTCGGAAGCCGCAGCCGAGACGGGCGCGGTCTCCGAGGTCAGTCACACCGTGGCGGGTTCCTCCGCCACGGCTGCCGACTCCCTCAAGACCACGGCACTGCAGTACGAGGTGCGCCAGGCCGAGGCCAAGGCCACCGACCGCGCGCTGGAGGCGGCGCAGAAGAAGGCCGCCGCGGCCGAACGCAAGGCCGAGGCGCGGGAGAAGGCAGCCGAAGTACGCGCTTCCCGCTCCACGGGCCGCACCGACCTCTCGTCGGGCAGCGGCAACGTCTCCTCCGTCATCAGCTTCCTCAAGGCCCAGGTGGGCAAGTCGTACGTGCTGGGCGCGAGCGGGCCCTCCTCCTACGACTGCTCCGGCCTCACTCAGGCCGCCTTCAAGCAGGTGGGCGTGAGCCTCCCGCGTACCTCCCAGACCCAGTCCCTTGAGGGCACGCCCGTATCCATGGACGCGCTGCAGGAGGGCGACCTCCTCTACTGGGGCGGCCGGGGCAGCGCCTACCACATCGGCGTCTACGTGGGCGGCGGCAAGTTCATCGGCGCCCAGAACTCCTCGACGGGCGTCGTCGAGAAGCCCCTCGACTACGACCCGCCGTCCGGCGCGGTCCGCGTGCTGTGACGATCTGACGTCCACGCCTCCGCGTCCGCAGCACACTGACGCGGCGCTGAGGTGCCCGACGACAACACCGGCGCCCCCTGTACGGCCACACGGCCGCACAGGGGGCGTTCGTCTGTCTGCCGGGGGGCGGGGCCGGCTCGCTCTGCGAGGGCTGCCCGGAACGGCGATGAGGCGGTGCGCCTGCGCCGGGATCACTCGTCCCGGCCGCAGGCGCACCGCCTCACGGAGGCGTCAGGCGCGCGGGGCGACCTTGCTGAGGCCGTTGATGATGCGGTCCATGGCGTCGCCGCCGGTGGGTTCCGTGAGGTTGGCGAGCATCTTCAGGGCGAAGCGCATCAGCACCGGGTGCGAGAGGCCGCGCTCCGTGGCGACCTTCATGACCTTGGGGTTGCCGATCAGCTTCACGAAGGCGCGTCCGAGCGTGTAGTAGCCGCCGTACGTCTCCTTGAGGATCTTCGGGTAGCGGCGCAGGGCGAGTTCGCGCTGTGCGGGGGTGGCCCGCCCCTGCGCCTGCACGATGGTCTCGGCCGCGATGACGCCGGACTCCATGGCGTACGCGATGCCCTCGCCGTTGAAGGGGTTGACCAGGCCGCCCGCGTCGCCGACGAGCAGGAGCCCGCGCGTGTAGTGCGGCTGGCGGTTGAAGGCCATGGGGAGCGCGGCGCCGCGGATGGGCCCCGTCATGTTCTCCGGCGTGAAACCCCACTCGGCGGGCATGGACGCGCACCACGCCTTGAGGATCTCCCGCCAGTCGAGCTCCTTGAAGGAATCCGAGGTGTTGAGGACGCCCAGGCCGATGTTGCTCGTCCCGTCGCCCATGCCGAAGACCCATCCGTAACCGGGCAGCAGGCGGTCCTGCGCTCCGCGGCGGTCCCACAGCTCCAGCCACGACTCCAGGTAGTCGTCGTCATGGCGGGGCGAGTTGAAGTACGTGCGGACCGCCACGCCCATCGGGCGGTCCTCGCGGCGGTGCAGGCCCATCTTCAGCGACAGCCGCGTCGAGTTGCCGTCGGCCGCGACGACGACGGGGGCGTGGAAGGTGACGGGCGTCTTCTCCTCGCCCAGCTTGGCGTGCACGCCGGTGATGCGTCCCGCGGAGTCCAGCACCGGCTCGCCGACGTTGCAGCGCTCGTGGAGGCGGGCGCCGGCCTTCTCGGCCTGCCTGGCGAGCTGCTCGTCGAAGTCGTCGCGCTTGCGTACGAGTCCGTAGTCCGGGTAGCTGGCCAGCTCCGGCCAGTCGAGCTGAAGCCGCTGGCCGCCGCCGATGATGCGCAGGCCCTTGTTGCGCAGCCAGCCCGCTTCCTCGGAGACGTCGATGCCCATGGCGATCAGCTGCTTCGTCGCGCGCGGCGTCAGGCCGTCGCCGCACACCTTCTCCCGCGGGAACGCGGTCTTCTCCAGCAGCAGCACGTCGAGGCCGCTGCGGGCGAGGTGGTAGGCGGTGGTGGCCCCCGCGGGGCCGGCACCGACAACGATCACATCGGCTGTCCGGTCGGAGGTGACGGTCTCGGTCACGAGGGCTCCCGCAGATGCTGGGCAGTAGGGCATTGGCAGTCTAGGAGGCCCGTCCGGGCCGTACGGGAACGCCCCGTCGAACGGGCCTCCGACCGGCGCGCCACGGGGAGTTCACCGACTCCGGACGACACGTCCTACGGGCGCACGCCGCGGTGCAGGGCGACCACGCCGCCCGACAGGTTCCGCCAGGCAACCTTCGCCCAGCCGGCCTTCTGCAGTCGCCCCGCCAGCGCGGGCTGGTCCGGCCACTCGCGGATGGACTCGGCGAGGTAGACGTAGGCGTCGGGGCTGGAGGAGACCGCCCGCGCCACGGGCGGCAGCGCCCGCATCAGGTACTCGGTGTAGACCGTGCGGAACGGCGCCCAAGTCGGGTGGCTGAACTCGCAGATGACGACCCTGCCGCCCGGCGCGGTGACGCGCAGCATCTCCCGCAGGGCGGCGTCGGTGTCCTGCACGTTGCGCAGTCCGAAGGAGATGGTCACGGCGTCGAACACGCCGTCACGGAACGGGAGCCGGGTCGCGTCCCCGGCGGTGAACGGCATCCAGGGGAGCCGCTTCTTGCCTTCGGAGAGCATGCCGAGGCTGAAGTCGCAGGGCACCGCGTAGGCGCCGCCCTCGACGAACGGCTGGGACGAGGTGCCCGTCCCCGCGGCGAGGTCCAGCACGCGCTCGCCCGGGCGCGCGTCGACGGCGCGGGCGACGGCCTTTCGCCACAGCCGCGCCTGCCCGAGGGAGAGCACGTCGTTGGTGATGTCGTAGCGCGCCGCGACGTCGTCGAACATCGCGGCGACTTCGTGCGGCTGCTTGTCGAGGGATGCGCGGGTCACCCGCTCATTGTCCCCCTCGTGTCACGGACCCGTCGCGCGGGGGCACCACCCCGCGCGACCGGCCCGCACGACCGGCCCGCACGAGGGCTACTTGGCCTCGATGAGGTTGAGCTCCGGGTGGGCGCTGCCGCCCTCGATCGCGGTCGAGGAGAAGTGCGAGACCACGCGGTCGTCCGACGGGTCGTCCGCCGGGTCCTCGTGCACGACGAGGTGCTCGTACGTCGTGCTCCGCTGGGCCGGCACACGGTCCGCGGAACGGATGAGTTCGAGCAGCTCCATGCGGTTGGAGCGGTGCTTCGCGCCCGCCGAGGAGACCACGTTCTCCTCCAGCATCACCGAGCCCAGGTCGTCGGCGCCGTAGTGCAGCGAGAGCTGGCCGACCTCCTTGCCGGTCGTCAGCCAGGAGCCCTGGATGTGGGCGACGTTGTCGAGGAAGAGCCGCGCGATGGCGATCATGCGCAGGTACTCGAAGAGCGTCGCCTGCGTCCGGCCCTTCAGGTGGTTGTTCTCCGGCTGGTAGGTGTACGGGATGAAGGCGCGGAAGCCTCCCGTGCGGTCCTGCACGTCGCGGATCATCCGCAGGTGCTCGATCCGCTCGGCGTTGGTCTCGCCGGTGCCCATCAGCATCGTCGACGTGGACTCCACGCCGAGGTTGTGCGCCGTCTCCATGATCTCCAGCCAGCGCTCGCCGGACTCCTTGAGCGGGGCGATCGCCTTCCGCGCCCGGGCGGGCAGGAGTTCGGCGCCGGCGCCCGCGAACGAGTCCAGCCCGGCGGCGTGGATGCGGCGGATCGCCTCTTCCGGAGTGACACCCGAGATGCGTGCCATGTGCTCGACCTCGGACGCGCCGAGCGAGTGGATGACGAGCTGCGGGAACTGCTTCTTGATGGCCGCGAAGTGCTCTTCGTAGTACTCCACGCCGTAGTCCGGGTGGTGGCCGCCCTGGAACATGATCTGGGTGCCGCCCAGTTCGACCGTCTCCGCGCAGCGCCGCAGGATGTCGTCCAGGTCCCGCGTCCACACGTCGTCGCTCTTCGGCGAGGCGTAGAAGGCGCAGAACTTGCAGGCCGTGACGCAGGAGTTGGTGTAGTTGATGTTCCGCTCGATGATGTACGTCGCGATGTGCTCCGTGCCCTCGTAGCGGCGGCGGCGGACGGCGTCGGCGGCGGAGCCGAGGGCGTGCAGCGGAGCCGAGCGGTAGAGGTCGAGCGCTTCCTCGGGGGTGATGCGGGCGCCCTCGGCGGCACGGTCGAGTACGGACTGACGGTCGGCGGTCTCAGGCACCGGGGGCGTCCCTCCGAAGGTGGCGGTTCGGTTTTCCCTGACCCGGCCAGCCTACGCCAGGGCCTCATTCCACCTTCCGGAGCGTCGCCTCGGCCCCGGGCTCCCCCGGGCCGGACGCGCGCGAGGTGTAGCGGAGCGTCCCGTCGTCGCGAAGGGTGAACTCGACGGGCCGGCCGTCGGCGCACACGCCCGGGCCGTCCGGCGCGGAGGGCGTCATCCGCAGGGTGCCGTCGCCGACCGCGTCGAGTTCGTAGTCCGCGTCGCACGCGGTGCCGTCCTCGACGGGGCCGCCGTGGGCCGCTTCCCGGCCGGCGGCCCCCTCTTCGAAGGTGATCCGCATGGTGCCGCCGGACTCGCCGTCCGCGAAGACCAACCGGCCCTGCCAGGTGCCGGCGAAGCCGGCCGGCACCTCCTCCTTGCGGCTGTCCCCGGCGTGCGAGTCGCTGGGCGGGCCGGGAGCCCCGGCGTCGCCCCCGCCGCCGGGAAGGAACTGGAAGAAGTACGTGCCGAGCAGGGCGACCGCCAGCAGGCACGCGACCGTCAGGACGAGGCTGCAACTGACCTGGCGCCTGCTCCGCTCCGCGCTGGCGGTCAGCGCGATGCCGGGTCGGGCGGGCGGCGCGGCCGGGACGCCTCCGCCGGACGCGGCGCCGTCGGGGGCACCGCCGTTCGCCTCCCCCGGCTGCACGCCCGCCGCCGCGGGCGCCTCCGCCGGACGGGAGGGCGCGGGCTGCCAGGAGGGCCAGGACCGCTCGGGCACGCCCGGCCGGTCCGGCTGCCCCGGCGCCTCCTCTCCGTCCCCTCCGTACGAGCCGCCTGCGGCGTACGGGGTGTCCGGGGCGTCCGCGGCGTCCGGGCGCCCAGCCGTCGCCGGGGGCTGCTGCGGCTGCCGCGTGGGAAGCGGGGTCTCGGACGGGGTCGTGAAGGGGACGGGCCCGGACTCGGGGCCGGTGCCGGCCGGGCCGCCGCCGCTCCCCTCGCCTCCCGCGGGACCGGCGGTGAAACCACCGCCCTGCTCGGACGGTTCGAGGTCGAGGAGCTCGATCACGCGTCGGCTGATCTGCTCCACGATCGGAGCGGGCAGCCAGCCGTCGCGCATCATCGTCCCGGCGGTACCGGCCGCGTCCTCGCCCGCCGGCAGCTCGGCGAGCCGGGCGGGCGACGGGCGGCGCCCCGGGTCCTTCTCCAGGCAGGACGCGGCGATCTCCCGCAACTCCCCGCTCAGAGAGCCGAGTTCGGGCTCCTCGTGGACGACCTTGTAGAGCAGCACCGCCGAGCTGTCTCCACGGAACGGCGCCTCGCCCGTCGCCGCGTACACCAGCACGGCGCCCAGCGAGAAGACGTCCGAGGCCGGGCCCGTCTCCTCGCCCAGCACCTGCTCGGGCGACATGTAGCCGGGCGAACCGATCGAGGCGCCCGTCGACGTGATCGACGCGGTGCCCGCCGTCGCACGCGCGATGCCGAAGTCGATCAGCCGGGGCCCGCCGGGCGTGAGCATGACGTTGGACGGCTTGACGTCCCTGTGCACCAGGCCCAGCCCGTGCACGTGACGCAGCGCCTCCGCGAGGCCGCCGCCGAGAATCCGCACCGACCGCTCCGGCAACGGCCCGTGCTCGCCGACGGCCTGCTGCACCGACGGGCCCGCGACGTAGCCCGTCGCGATCCACGGGGTGGAGGCGCCGGGGTCCGCGTCCAGCACGGGAGCGGTCCACTGGGCGGCCGGACTGTCCGCGCCGCCGGACGACGGCGGGGCCGTGCCCACGCGCCGCGCGGACGCCACCTCACGGCGGAAGCGCCTGCGGAACTGCTCGTCGGTGGCGTAATGGGGGTGCACGACCTTCACCGCGACCGTCCGGCCGCTCGGCGAACGGCCCAGGTAGACCCGGCCCATGCCCCCGGCGCCGAGGCGGCGCAGCAGCCGGTACGGCCCGACCGTGCGCGGATCGTCAGGCTCGAGCGGCTGCATCCGGATCCCCCCGCCGTGTGACTGCCGGACTCAGCTTAGAGCCCGGCCTGACGGGCGGCCACGGCGCGAGGGAGCGGGCCGCGGGCGGGGCGGCCGGCGCGCGGCGGCGCGGTCAGGCCGGGGCGGTCAGGTCGGGGCGGTCAGGTCGGGGCGGTCAGGTCGGAGCCGGGGGGCGCGACGGAACGGAGCCGTTCAGGCCGGGTCGTGCAGCAGCTCGACCCGTACGTCCCCGGGATAGTCGCCCGTGCCGGCGGTGCGCCGGACGAACTCCTCGACGCCCTTCAGCTGCTGCCTCCCCAGACGGAAGTCGAGCGTCGTGAAGTACCGCTCCAGCACGGGCGGTTCGAAGACCTCCCAGCGCGCGGCGTGCTCGGCGACCTTCGCGACCTCCTCCAGGGCCAGGTCCCGCGAGGCGAGGAAGGCGCGGTGCACGTCCCGCACGGTCTCCGGGAAGCACGCGAGGTAGTCGCGGCGGACCGCCCAGACCGCCATGACGAACGGCAGGCCGGTCCACTCCTTCCACAACTGGCCGAGGTCGTGGACCTCCAGACCGGGGTCGGGCAGGTTCCGCAGGTACGCGCGGAGACCGACGTCGCCGATCACCACGGCGGCGTCCGCCTCCCGCATCATGAGGCCGAGGTCGGGCTCGCAGCTGAAGTACTCGGGCCGGACGCCGAAGCGTTCCGAGAGCAGCAGGCGGGCCAGGCGTACCGACGTGCGTGACGTGGAGCCCAGTGCGACCTTCGCGCCGTCCAGCTGGTCCAGGGGCACGCGCGAGACGATCTCGCACGACATCACCGGCCCGTCGCAGCCGACCGCGATATCCGGCAGCGCCACGAGCTCGCCGGCATTCTTGAGGAATTCGACCAGGGTGACGGGTCCGATATCGAGATCCCCGTTCACCAACTGGTCGCTCAGCTTTTCGGGGGTGTCCCGCGTCAGCTCCAGATCGAGCAGGGAGCCGGTGTGAACAAGGCCCCAGTAGAGGGGCAGGCAGTTGAGGAACTGGATGTGCCCGACGCGGGGGCGGGATCTCGGAAGCCTCGGCAGTGCAGTCACACCCCGGAGCGTACGCCGCCCTCTCCACGGGCACCGAGGCGCCCGCAGGGCGGGGCGCCCGGCACGGGCCCGCAGCGGGGCCCAGAAGGGGGAACGGGCAGCGCACGGGCGAGATCGTCGGCTCTTCCCCGGCACCAGGGCACCGTGCTAGGCTCGCCGCAAGTTGCAGTTTGGTTTCCCTTGCAGTACAGAGCCTGCGGAGCATGTGACCGCGGGCTCTCGTCGTTTTCAGAGACTTCTTAGCGGGGTTCTGGGAGCAGGGCGACCCTTATAGGCCCAAGGAGGGCTTATGGCTACCGGAACCGTGAAGTGGTTCAACGCTGAAAAGGGCTTTGGCTTCATCGCCCAGGACGGCGGCGGTCCCGATGTCTTCGTCCACTACTCCGCGATCAACGCGACTGGTTTCCGCTCCCTCGAGGAGAACCAGCTCGTGAGCTTCGACGTGACCCAGGGTCCGAAGGGGCCTCAGGCGGAGAACGTCACGCCTCAGTGACCTGAGTCGCACCACCCAAGGAGCCCTCGCCGGCCGTGCCGGCGGGGGCTCCTGCCTGTGCCGCCCGGACGTCCGCGAGCAGGCCGCATCTGATTCGCCGGAAATCGCTTGGTATATGCGGTGAGTCCCCGTCACTGCTTTGTCAGGTACTGCTAAGTCGCATGCGCTGAGGGGTCGTGGAGGCCCTGCGAGAAGTAGTGTCTGTGGGTCCGACAGCGGTAGCGGCCAGTGGGGAACCGCTCGAAACCTGCAGGAGTCTGCGCATGCCGACCACATGCCCGCACTGTGGCACCACATCGCCCGCAACGGCTGATGCCTGCACGGGATGCGGACGTGATCTCTACCGGCTCTCGAATCCCGCTGCCGCCCCCGATCACAATTCCGTGCCCTCGCTCTGGCTGAACCTGCGCCCCAACCGCCCCTGGATGTGGATCACCACGGGGGCCGTGCTCCTGCTCGTCGGCGCGGGCGCGACGACCGGCCTCATGCTCAAGCACGGCGGGGACGAGGGCCCGGCCGAGGAGCGGATATCCCAGCACAAGGTGCCCGGGCCGGACATCAAGATCGACCCGTCGCCGTCGAAGTCCCCCAAGAAGGAGAAGACGGGGAAGCCTCTCTCCGCGTCCTCTTCGCCGCCGGGGTCGGCCAAGCCCGAACCCACGAAGAGCAAGCCGCCGGGCAAGCCGTCCGACGGTCTTCCCGCCGGGTTCCGGCGCGTGAACGACGAGATGGGCTTCAGCCTCGCCGTGATGGACGGGTGGCAGCGCAGGTCGCTCAGCGAGACGCACGTGGACTACGTGCCGCCGACCGGCCAGGAGGTCCTCCGCATCGGGGAGTCGGCCAATGCCGGGGCCTCCTCCGCCGACACCTTCGCCCAGGCCGAGCAGCAGCTCGCCAGCAACGACCCGACCTACCAGCGGATCCGACTGGAGAGCAACACCTTCCAGGGACGCCCGGGCGCCATCTGGGAGTTCAAGTGGACGACGGGCTCCGGCCAGGTCATGCACGCCACTGACCAGGCGTACATCGCCGCCGACGGCACCGAGTACACGATCTACTTCGAGGCGCGCGACCGCCTCTGGGACGAGAAGAACCAGGTGTTCACCACCGCGCTGAACACCTGGAAGGAGCAGGCGAACGGCGTCGCCGGCGCCGCGGCCGAGGACCGCTGACCTTCCCACGGGCCAGCCGCCCCCGGCCGCTACGCGGTCGCACGTCCGCCGGGCCGTGCGACCGCGGGCGGGTTACTTGCGCGTCCCGCAGTTCGAGCCGGAGTTGAAGTACTCCTCGTCACCGATGACGCCCGCCCACTCGATGCAGTGGCCGGCGCCCTCGTCGACGAAGACCGGGCCCGCGTAGGACGTGAACTCGCCCTCCTCGACGACGGGAACCGTCTCCTCGTCGTCCAGGAGCACACGCACGGAGGCCGACATGTACACCGGGTCCCCCGTCTCGTTCCGCACCGTGACGACGCAGTTCTTCCCCGTCGACTTGTTGTAGGTGAGGAAGACGGTGCCCAGGTCGGCGATCCCCGCCTGGTTCACGACGCTGTAGCCCGAGCCGCAGGCCCCGTTGTACGCGGCCCTGGGCGCGGCGCTGCCGGCCGTGGCCGCGGAGGCGGTCCCGGCCGTGGCGATGAGCCCCGTACCGGCGACGGCCGCGACGGCGGCCGCCATGGCGACACTCTTCGAACGCATCACTGTTCCCCCAGTCATGTCGTTGTCGGTGGCCGATGGTCGGTCGGCCACGGGCCCGTGGACGGTGCCGCGGACCCGACAGAGGAGACCGGCGAGCCCCCGCCGGGGTTGTACGGGATTCAGGCGTAAGTGACGGGCAATCAGACGCGCCCCTCGGGGAACCGGGCCGCGCATCGTGCTGACTGATCTCTCAGTCAGAGTCTCAACATCGCTCGGGCCAGCACAGTTTTCAGCACCGAATGTTGCGTTTTCCTCAACACCCGCGTAGCGTCCCCCGGCATGGAGCACGAACCGGGAACCCGCGTCGCGGTCTCCGCCGGAGCCGGGGAGGACGTGGCGGAGCGAGTACGCCGCGTGATCCGCGAAGCGGGCCGCAGCCAGCGGGAGTTCGCGCGCCGGATCGTCATGGACCCGTCGAAGCTCTCCCGTTCGCTGAGCGGCAGCCGCCGCTTCACCGTCGCCGAACTGGCCCGGATCGCGGACGAGGGCGGAGTCGACGCCGCCTGGCTCCTGGGCTCCGCCGCGGCGTCCGGTACGGGCACGGCCTGGCCGGAAGCGGGAGTGCCCGCGGCCCGCGCCCGTACCCGGTCCGGCGGCACACCCGAAGGCGGTCGTCCGCTGCAGATCGTGCGGGAGACGGTGCGGCTCATTGCGGAGCGCGGCTTCCACTCCGTCCGCGTCGCGGACATCGCCGAGGCCTGTGCCACCAGCACGGCCGCCATCCACTACCACTTCCCCGGACGTGCCGAACTCCTCGAAGCGGCCGTGCGCTGGTGCATGGACGAGGACACCGCGCGGCGCGCGGCACGCACCGCCGAGGCGGCCGACGCGGCAGGCGAACTCCGCCAGCTGATCGAGCTGCAGACGCCACGGACCGAGCAGCAGCGCGTGCAGTGGCGCGTGTGGCTCGACCTGTGGGCGGAGGCGGCGCGCTCGACAGCCGTCGGGCGGCTGCACGTCGAGTACTACCGGCAGTGGCGTACGACCGTCGCGGACGTCATCCGCCGCGGCATCGCCCAGGGCGTCTTCCGGGACGTCGACCCGGAGTTCAGCGCGCTGCACCTCACCGCGCTGATCGACGGACTCGCGGCGCAGGTCCTGGCCGCGGCGGGGGCCGACAGCGAGACGGCCCAGGCGGCGGCCGGTGCACAGGGCACGGACGCCGGGGAGATGCGGGCCGCTCTGCTCGCACACGTAGAGGCCCTGCTCGCCGTGGACGGCGAGTAGGCGCCGCCCGCCGGCCACGCGAACCCCGGCACCACCGCGACCCCGGCACCGACCGGCCCGACGCACCGTTCGCCCCGCACCCGCACACCCGCACACCCGCACACCCGCACACCGACGCATCCGACGATCCCTACGAGCGGAGGAACCGCCATGCCCATGAACGACTCCGTCATCATCACCTGCGCGCTCACCGGTGCCGGTGACACGGTCGGCAGGAGCCCGCACGTCCCCGTGACGCCCGAGCAGATCGCCCGCTCCGCCGTCGAGGCCGCCGAAGCCGGCGCGGCGGTCGTGCACGTCCACGTACGGGAGCCCGGCAGCGGGGCCCCGTCCCGCGACCCGCGCTACTACCGCGAGGTCGTCGAGCGGATCAAGGAGACGGGCACCGACGTCGTCATCAACCTCACCGCCGGGATGGGCGGCGACCTCGTCATCGACCCCGACGAACCCCTGAAGCACCTGCCGGGGACCGACCTGGTGGGCGGCATCGAGCGGCTTCCGCACGTGGAGGAGCTGCTGCCCGACATCTGCACGCTCGACTGCGGGTCCCTCAACTTCGGCGAGGGAAGCAACCTCTACGTCTCCACGCCCGACATGCTGCGCGCGGGGGCCAAGCGCATCCAGGAGCTGGGCGTGCGGCCGGAGTTGGAGATCTTCGACACGGGCCAGCTCTGGTTCGCCAAGCAGCTTCTCGACGAGGGCCTGCTCGACGACCCCACCGTCTTCCAGCTGTGCATGGGCATCCCGTGGGGTGCGCCCGCCGAGCCGGGAGTGCTGAAGTCCATGGTCGACTTCCTGCCGCCGGGGGCGCAGTGGGCGAGCTTCGCTCTCGGACGGATGCAGATGCCGTGGGTGGCGCAGTCGATCCTGCTCGGCGGCAACGTCCGGGTCGGCCTGGAGGACAACCTGTACCTCAGCAAGGGGGTCAAGGCCACGAACGGCCAGCTGGTCGAACGTGCCGTCCAGATCACCGAGTTGCTGGGCGCGAAGGTCGCGACGCCCGACCAGGCACGCGAGCGGCTGGGGCTGCGGGCCCGCCGCTGACGCGTCCCGGCGCCCCGCGTCCGGCCCGCGCGCCGCCGGCCCCGTGCCACCTCGCCCTGGCCGCCCCTGCCCCGACCCGTACCCGCGTCCCGCGACCCGCGACCCGCAAGAGAACCGGTCTCCGCACCCGACCCCGAGGACACCGCCGGCATGACAGCCACACCTGAACCCGCACCCGTACCCCGCCCCGGCCCGGGCCCCGAACCCGAAGCCGGCTCCCCGCCCCCCGCTCCCTGCCCGCCCGGAGAGGTCCGCCGCGTCGCCTGCGTCGGCGCCGGAGTGATCGGCGGCGGCTGGGTGGCGCACTTCCTGGCCCGCGGCTACGACGTCACGGCGTGGGACCCCGCCCCCGACGCGGAGGAGAAGCTGCGCCGCCTCGTCGACGCTGCCTGGCCCGCGCTGCGCCGGCTCGGCCTCCACCCGTCGGCCTCGCCCGACCGGCTGACGGTCCTGCCCACTCTCGAAGAGGCCGTCGCCGACGCGGAGTTCGTGCAGGAGAGCGCCCCGGAGAAGCTGGAGCTCAAGCGTTCCCTGCTGGCCCGCATCGACGCCGCCGCACCCGGAGGCGTCGTCATCGCCTCGTCCACGTCCGGCTACCCGATGACGGACATGCAGGGCGAGGCCGCCGACCCGGGCCGCCTCCTCGTCGGGCACCCCTTCAACCCGCCCTACCTGATCCCGCTCGTCGAGGTCGTGGGCGGCGAGCTGACGCGGCCCGGCGCCGTCGAATGGGCGTCGCGCTTCTACGAGGCCGCCGGCAAGTCCGTCATCACCATGGAGCGCGAGCTGCCCGGCTTCATCGCCAACCGCCTCCAGGAGGCCCTGTGGCGCGAGGCCCTGCACATGGTCGCCAACGGCGAGGCGACCGTGCAGGAGATCGACGACTCGATCACCGAAGGCCCCGGTCTGCGCTGGGCGTTCATGGGCCCGTGCCTGACCTTCGCCCTCGCCGGCGGGGAGGGCGGCATGGCCCACATGCTGGACCATTTCGGCCCGTCGCTGAAGTCGCCGTGGACGCGGCTGGAGGCGCCCGAGCTGGACGCGTCGTTGCGCGACGCCATGGTCGAGGGCTGCGACGCGGCCGCCGCCGGGCGCTCGGCGGCGCAGCTCGTCGCGGAACGCGACCAGGGCGTGATCGACGTGCTCCGTGCCACCGGACGACTCCCCCGGTCCGCGGGCGGTGAGAGGCCGTGAGCGGGGACCGCACGGGACTGCCGGACCACCGGGCGGTCGTCGTGCCGGAGTGGATCGACTACAACGGCCATATGAGCGAGGCGTTCTACGTCCTCGTCTTCGGCCACGCCACGGACGCCCTGATGCCCGAGGTCGGACTCGACGAGGCCTACCGCGGGCGCAGCGGCTGCTCGCTCTACACGGCCGAGGCGCATGTGCGCTATCTCCGGGAGGTGCCGGAGGGCGCCGGACTCACGGTGCGTACGCGGGTCCTCGGCGTGGACGCGAAGAAGTGCCGCCTCGTGCACGAGATGTACGCGGCCGGGCCCGCCGGCCGCGGCGGTGCCTCTGGCGGCTCCGCGGGCGGCTCCGCGGTCGCGACGACCGAACTGCTGATGATCCACGTCGACCAGGGGGCGGGCCGTGCCGCGCCGTTCCCCGAGCCGGTGCGCGAGTGTCTGGCGTCCCTCGTGGAGGCGGCTCCGGAGTGGGCGGGCCGCTCGATCGGGCCCGTTCCCAGAGGCTGACGAGCGGGCGGCGGGCCGGCGGTCGGACCGTCCGGCCCGCCGCCGCGTTCACATCCCGGACCGGCGTTGACGCCGGCCGTCACCCCGGGCTATCAATACGGGCATGATCCGTCACACCTCCTGTCCGCTGGGCCGCCAGGTCGTCCCGTGGCGGCGCGGGTGTGAGCGGTCCGGTCTGTAGCACGGCGCTCCGAGCGCCCCAAGGACCGTCGACCGACCGCGACCTCGAAGGATCACCCATGACCGCCGTCACCCCGGACACCCCTGTCTCCAGCCGCCCCGCCCTCCGTGAGGCCCGCGTCCCCGCGGACGGCATGTACGAGGGCCGCCGCACGCTGCGCCGGCTCCCCGAGGGCGTCGAGGAGCGCCCCTACGAACTCTTCGGACTCGTCCCGCAGGGACGCGTCATCGGTGCCGAGATCCACGGCGTCGACCTCTCACGGCCGCTGTCCGCCGCGCTCCGCGAGGAGCTGGACAGGGCGCTGCTGGAGTGGAAGGTGCTCTTCTTCCGCGGCCAGTCGCTCACGTCCGCGCAGCAGCGTGACTTCGCCGCCAACTGGGGCGAGCTGGAGACCAATCCGCTGCTCGCGCGCGGCTCCTCCGAGGAAGTCGTCCGCTTCGACAAGGGCGCCGGAGGCACCCCGACGTTCGAGAACGTGTGGCACGCGGACGTCACCTTCCGCGAACGCCCCGCCCTGGGTGCCGTGTTGCAGCTTCACGAGGTTCCCCCGTCCGGTGGCGACACCATGTGGGCCGACATGGCGGCCGCGTACGACAACCTGCCGGAGACGGTGAAGGCCCGCATCGACGGCGCGTGGGCGGTGCACGACTTCATCCCCGGCTTCGCGCGCTTCTACGGCCCGGAGAAGCTGATCCCGCTCCAGGAGGAGTTCCCGCCGGTGCAGCACCCCGTGGTGCGCCGGCACCCCGGGACGGGCCGCCGGATGCTCTTCGTCAACACCTCCTTCACCACGCACATCGTGGGGATGGAGCGCGAGGAGAGCGACCGGCTGCTGAGCTACCTCGTGCGGCAGGCCCACGTGCCGGAGTACCAGGTGCGCTTCCGCTGGCAGGCCGGCGACGTCGCTTTCTGGGACAACCGCGCCACGCAGCACTACGCCGTGGACGACTACGCCCCGCACCGCCGCGTCGCGGAACGCGTCGCCATCGCGGGCGACCGGCCCTTCTGAGGCGCCGGGGTCCAACTCCCGCCGGTGGGGGCCGGGTTCATCCGCCCTGCCCCCGCCGGCGCCCCCACGGGCCGATGCGCGCGGGGCCGCTGTCGGTCCCCGCCGTTAACGTGGCGTCCTGCCGACCGAAGGGGACCGCCGCATGCACAGCCTCGCCCGGACAGCCCGCCGCGGGACGTACGAGGAGTTCCTCAGCCGCTACGAGCCCGGAGCGGCGGCCCGCGCGGCGGACTCCACGGGACGCACCCTGCTGCACGCCGCGCTCGCGAACGGAGACCTCCACGCCCGCGTCGCCATCGCGGACCGGCTGCTCGACGACGGCGCCGACGCCGCCGCCCTGTCGGGTGCCGAGGGGTTCACGACTCTGCACGTCCTGCTGGGCCGCGGGAAGCACGACTTCCCGCGCGAAGCCCCGCTGCTGGAGCGGCTGCTCGACGGCGGGGCCGACGTGAACAGGGCAGTGGACAGGTTCGGCACGCCGCTCCACACCGTCGCCCGGCAGTTCGCGTTCACCGATGCCTCCCTCGCGCCCTTCTACGACGTCCTGTTCGCCCGCCCGGACCTCTGGGGCGTGTCTCAACGTCCCGTCCGGGCCGCGGTGCCTGGCACGCACGCTGGCTGCGTTGTCGGTCGTCGGCGCAGCCCGCTGCGCTCTCCTCCCTCCGCCTTGCGATCGCACGCACCAGACGCCGCGTCCCCCGGCCTACGGCCGGACGACGCTACTTTGAGACACGCCCTGGACCTCGCGGGTGCGGACGGCCGTCCCCCGTACCTCGACGTGGCGCGGCGGATGCTTCCCCTCCGGGCGGGGCTCGTGGCGCGCATCGAGGAGTACCTGGGCGTCGACCGCTGAACTGCGGGCCGCCGCCGGGCCGGTGCGAGCTGTGCTCCTGGTGACAAGCCGGGGGAGAAGTCACGCGCGACCCCTGGCGAAGGTACTGACCCGTCAGTACCTTCCTCTCAACGAGCCCAGCACTTCTGATCGTTGGGAGACCCCCCATGCAGTTGTCCACCCGCAGGAGAGGCGCCGGCCGGACCGGCACCCTCAGCAGACGAAGCCTGCGCAACAGAGCGGTCACCGCCACGGCGGTGGCCGCTCTGTGTGTGCCGGGCGTCGTCGCGGCGGCCCCGGCGTCGGCCGCGGCGCCCGCGGAGCAGTCCGCCGCGCAGGCCGGAGCCGCGGCTCCCGGCGACGTCGTCAGCTCCGAGCCCACCGAGTTCAAGGTCTTCGGCGTGCCCACCCCCACACACGCCTGGAAGATCCAGTACACCTCGACCGACGTGCACGGCAAGGCCAACACCGTCTCCGGAACCGTCCTCGTCCCGCAGACCGAGTCCGACGGGCCGCGGCCGCTGGTGACGTACGCACTCGGCACCGTCGGCATCGGCGACCACTGCGCCCCGTCCGCGCAGTTCGCCGAGGGAACGGCCAGCGAGGCGGCGCTGATCGAGGGCGCGCTGCTGCGCGGCTGGGCCGTCGCCGTCACCGACTACGAGGGCCTCGGCACTCCGGGCACGCACACCTACACGGTGGGCCGTGCGGCCGGTACGGCCGTCCTCGACGCCGCCCGCGCCGCGCAGCGGCTTCCGGAGGCGCAGGAGAAGGGCGTCAGCGCCGAGTCCCCCGTCGGCATCATGGGCTACTCGCAGGGCGGTCAGGCCAGCGGCTGGGCGGCCGAACTGAGCAGCACCTACGCGCCGGAGCTGAAGGTCAAGGGCACCGCAAGCGGTGGTGTGCCGGCCGACCTGCCGAAGGTCGCCGAGTACAACGACGGCGACGCGGAGGCCGGTCTGGTGCTGATGTCGGCCATCGGGCACGACGCCGCGTACCCCGAACTCGCCCTGGACAGCTACCTCAACGACGAGGGCAAGCGCATCACCGGCATCATGCGGGACGGCTGCCTCAAGGAGGCACGCGAGGCCGGCGCGAACAAGTCCATCGAGGACGTAACCGTGAGCGACCCCAACCAGGAGCCGGACTGGCAGCAGCGCCTGGCGGAGGACAAGCTCGGCACCAAGGCGCCCGGCCACCCGGTGTACGTCTACCACGGCGAGGGTGACGAGATCATTCCGCACGAGGTCGGGGCGCAGCTCCGCGCGGACTGGTGCGCGAAGGGCAGCACCGTCCAGTGGAAGAGCTACCCGCTCGCGCCGCACGCGGGTACGGCCATCCTCGCGTCGATCCCGGCGATGAACTGGCTCAACGACCGCTTCAAGGGCGAGGCCACAGAGGGCAACTGCGGCAGCTGACCTACGGGACACGAGACCGCCCGCCCCGTCCCCCGGCCCCGCTGACGTACGCCCCGGCGTACGTCAGCGGGGCCGCAGCACTTCCAGGCCGCAGCACTTCCAGGCCGCGGACCTCCAGAAGCGGAAGCGCCCCGGAGCCACCGGCGGACGGCCGGTTCAGCCGCCGCCCGCGTCGCTTCCCGCCTGCCCGGACGCACAGTTCACGAACGTGCTGTGGTGCCGTCCCCGTCCTGCGCCGGGCGTGAAGCCGGCCGGTTCCGCACGATCCGCCGGATCTCCTCCACGACGAGGCCGGGTTCAGTGATCGGCACGTAGTGACCGGAGCGCTCGGCGACGACGTGCCGCCCGTTCGGTGAGACACCGGCACGGTGCGCGTGGGAGGCGTTCGCGGCGGCACGGGTCGCGGCGTTCATGCCGTTGCCGGGCAGTGCGCCGGAGACGACCGTGACGGGAATGCCGCCGAGCGGGGGCGGCGTTCGGCGCCAAGTGGCCAGCTCGTCCAGGAAGGTTCGGGCCTGGGCCGCCTGGGTGCGGACGACCCCGGGGGTGAACGCCTCCCGCTCCATGTCCTGCCGGACGTCGTCGGGTGCTGCCTCCAGCAGGAACCGGAAGAGCGGTTTCAGCGCGCCGACGCGGGCCAGCAGCCCAGCGGCCAGGATCGCCAGGCGTTCCCCGCGCCGGAACGTACGGCCGAAGAGGACGTCGGCCTGCTCGTCGGTCGGGTCGACGAGCACGAGCCCCGCGATCCGGTCGGTGCGCCGGGACGCGGCCAGCCGGGCGATCGGACCGCCCGCGGAGTGCCCGACGAGGACGAACGGACCGGGTGCGAAGTGGTCGAGGATCTCGCCCAGGTCCGCTGCCATGCGGTCGAGCGTCCGGCCCGCCGGGTCGGACGGGCTCTTGCCGAGCCCGGCCCGGTCGTAGACGATCGCGCGGGCGAACGCGGCCACTCCGGGCTGCACGAGTGCCCACGAGGAGCGGCTCGCGGCGGCGCCCGCCTCGAACACCACCACCGGTGCGGACTCTTCGCCGGCCGGGCCGGAGAGGACCATCGTGTGGAGACGGCGCCCGTCCCGGGTGGCGACCCACACCGGGGTCCCTTGCGTGTGGTGAGCCCTGACGGGAATGGCTGCCTCCTCGACGCCGCTCGTCCTACTTAGGCTTACCTTACTTCAGTGCTCGCGGGCCGTGTCCTCCTCCGGCTCCCGCGAGGGACCGCGGACGTGCTCAGCCGTCGCTCTCCGTGCGGACGTCCTCGTAGAGCGCCGCGATCTCCGTCTCGAAGTCCCGCACGATCGCCGCCCTCTTCAGCTTCAGCGAGGGTGTAAGATGCCCGCCCTCCTCGGTGAAGTCGTGCGGGAGCACGGCGAACCGGCGGATGGACTCGGCCCGCGAGACCATCCTGTTGGCGTCGTCGACCGCCTGCTGCAGGTTCTGCCGCAACTCCTCGTCCGCGATGAGCTGTTCGGGCGTCAGCCCGGTCTTCTTGTGCATCTGCTGCCAGTGCGCGAGCCCGTCCGGCTCCAGCGTGAGCAGTGCGGTGACGTAGGGGCGGTCGTCCCCGACGACGAGGCACTGGCTGACCAGCGGGTGTGCGCGCAGCCAGTCCTCGAGCGGCGCGGGGGCGATGTTCTTGCCGCCGGACGTGATGATGAGGTCCTTCTTGCGACCGGTGATCGTCAGGTAGCCGTCCTGGTCGAGGGCGCCGAGATCGCCGGTGGCGAGCCATCCGCCGCCGTCCGTCACGGGCACCGCGGCCTCGCTGTGCTGGTCCCAGTAGCCGCCGAAGACGTGGGGGCCGCGCAGCAGCACCTCGCCGTCGTCCGCGATGCGTACCGCCGTGCCCGGGACCGGCCAGCCGACGGTGCCGAGCCGGGGCTTGAGCGGCGGGGTGCAGGTGGAGGCGCCGGTGGTCTCCGTCAGGCCGTAGCCCTCGAAGACGGAGATCCCCGCGCCCTCGTAGAACGCGGCGAGCCGCGACCCCAGCGGCGATCCGCCGCTGATGACGTAGCGGCACCTGCCGCCGAGCGCGGCGCGTATGCGCCGGTAGACGAGCAGGTCGTACAGGCCGCGTGCCGCCTTCAGCCCCTTGCCGGGCCCGCTGCCGCTCCCGTGCTCCTGCGCCTCGACGGCCTCGCCGTAGCGGCGTGCGACGCGGGCGGCGCGGTCGAAGGAGGAGGCGCGGCCCATCTTCTCGGCGGTGGCGCGGCCCGTGTTGTAGACCTTCTCCAGCACGTACGGGATGCCGAGCAGGAATGTCGGCCGGAATCCGGCGAGGTCGGCGAGGAGCTCGTCGGTCTGGATGCTCGGCGCGTGCCCGAGCCGTACCCGGGCGCGCATGCAGGCGACCGCCACCATGCGCCCGAAGACGTGCGAGAGCGGCAGGAAGAGCAGCGTGGCCGCGGGGTCCTTGCTGACGGACCTGAAGACGGGGTGGAGCAGTTCGATGTCGTTGTCGACCTCGGCGAAGAAGTTGCCGTGGGTCAGCACGCAGCCTTTCGGCTGCCCCGTCGTGCCGGAGGTGTAGATGAGGGTCGCGGCGTCCTCCGGGCCTCGCAGCGCGCGGCGTTCGGCGACGGCTCCGTCCTCGACGGCCCTGCCCTCGTCCGCGAGCTGGGAGAGCGCTCCGGCGCCGAACTGCCAGAGGTGTTCCAGACGGGGCATCGCTCCGCGTTCGGCGGAGAGCATCCGCGCCTGCTCGACGTTCTCCACGGCGCAGGCCCGCGCGCCCGAGTGCTGGAGGATGTAGCGGGCCTGCGAGGCGGAGGAGGTCGGGTAGATGGGGACGGTCACCAGTCCGGCGGCCCACCCCGCGAAGTCGAGCAGCGTCCACTCGTACGTCGTGCGGGCCATGATGCCGACGCGGTCACCGGGTTCGAGGCCCAGGGCGATGAGCCCCTTGGCGGCGTTCAGCACCTCCCGCGCGAAGTCCCGGGCGGTCACGTCCCGCCAGGTGCCGTCCTGGCGCTTGCGGCTGAGCACCGCCTCGGCGGGCGCCTCCTCGGCGTTGACGAAGGGGATGTCGCCGAGGGAGCCGCTGGTGACGGGCGGCGCGAAGGGCGGCATGGTCACCTGCCGGACGGCGCCCGAGACCGTCTCCTTCGCGGGTTCTACGAGCACGGGCGCGGCGGCGTCTCCTGCGGCGGCGCCGGCGTGTCCGGTCGCGGACGCGGCAGGGCCGGTGGGGCTGGACGACATGAGCGGCTCCTCTCCATGGCGTGCCTCGGCGAGGATCGAGGAGGTGCCGATCCCCGGGTCGAAGAAGTGTGCGGAGGGCGTCAGGCCCTCTCGAGAACTGCCGTCACCCCCTGGCCGCCTGCCGCGCAGATGGAGATCAGGCCGCGTGCGCCCGGCTCCGCGCCGGGCCGCTCGGCGAGGAGCTTGGCCAGGGTGGCGACGATGCGGGCGCCGGTCGCGGCGAAGGGGTGCCCGGTCGCCAGGGACGAGCCGGCGACGTTGAGGCGCTCCCGGTCCACGGGTGCGAGTCCGCGCTTCTCCCAGGCCGCGAGCGTCGCGAGCACCTGCGAGGCGAACGCCTCGTGGATCTCGAAGAGTTCGAAGTCCTCGATCCCGAGGCCCGCCCGCTCCAGCATCCGGGGGACCGCGTAGGCGGGCGCCATCAGCAGCCCGTCCTCTCCGGGTCCGCCGTCCTCGTCGTAGAACTTCACGGCGCCCGTCTCGTACACGGACAGGTACGCCAGCGGCGTGTGCCCGTGCTCCTCCGCCCATTCCTCGGAGGCGAGCAGCACCGTCGCGGCGCCGTCGGTGAGCGGGGTGGAGTTGCCCGGCGTCATCGTCGCGTCGGGCTCGCCGGTGCCGAACACCGGCTCCAGCTCGGCGAGTTTCCGGGGGGTGGTGCCGGGCCGCAGGTTCTGGTCGCGCGCGAGGCCGCGGAACGGCGTGACGAGGTCGTGCAGGAAGCCGCTGTCGTAGGCGGTGGCGAGGTTGCGGTGGCTGGCGGCGGCGAGCTCGTCCTGCGCCTGCCGGGTGATGCCCCAGTCGCGTGCCGTCCTGGCGGCGTGCTCGCCCATGGACAGGCCGGTGCGCGGCTCGGCGTTGCGCGGGATCTCGGGGACGAGGTGGCGGGGCCGGACCCGCGCCAGCTCCTTGGCCCGCTGCTGGAAGGTCTTGGCCCTGCGGGCGGCGAGCAGGATGCGGCGCAGTTCGTCGTTGACGCCCAGCGGCGCGTCGCTCGCGGTGTCGGAGCCGCCGGCGATGCCCGCGTCGATCTGGCCGAGTGCGATCTTGTTGGCGACGGCGATCACGGCCTGCATGCCGGTGCCGCACGCCTGCTGCATGTCGTACGCGGGCGTGCGCGGGTCGAGCCGGGAGCCGAGCACGGTCTCGCGGGCGAGGTTGTAGTCGCGGCTGTGCTTGAGGACCGCTCCCGCCACGAACTCGCCCACGCCGCGGCCGCCTTGACCGTCCAGCGCGTACCGGTCGACGAGGCCGTCGAGGGCCGCGGTGAGCAGTTCCTGGTTCGAGCAGGTGGCGTACGGGCCGTCCGAGCGTGCGAACGGGATGCGGCTTCCGCCGATCACCGCTACGCGGCGCGGAGTGCCGGAAGACATGAGGCCGTTGGAACCCATCCTCGACCAAACTCCTGACCTGAAAGTAACCTTACTCGGAAGTAAATTTACGCGAGCTGGAAGGAATGGGGAATGGCTGACCGCTATCTGCATTGGACCAACACACGGCCCGGCCGTCTCCTCACCCGCACGCTCGGCCTCCCCCGGCCCGTGCCGCTGCACCGCTGGTCGCCGCGGCGGCCCCGGCTGGAGGGCGGCCCCGTCCTGCACCTGACGCCCGAACCGCCGCGCGGGGGCGCGCAGCAGACGAAGGAGCTGGCCGGAACAGTGGAGGCTACCGGGCTGCCGGTCGTGATGGAGGCCGAGCCCGGCGCCCGTCACGCCGCGGCGCTCGTCGACGCCACCGGGATACGGACCGTCGACGGACTGCGCGGCCTGCACGCATGCCTGCACCCGGTGATGCGTTCGCTCGCCGAGTGCGGCCGCATCGTCGTCCTCGGCGCCTCACCCGACCCGGACGACCACCGGCAGGCAGCGGCACAGCAGGCGCTGGAGGGTTTCGTGCGCTCCCTCGGCAAGGAGACCGGCGGCGGCCGCACCGCCCAGCTGGTGCGGCTCGCGCCCGAAGCGACCCCGGCGCACGCGGCGTCCACGCTCCGTTTTCTGCTCTCGCCGAAGTCGGCCTACGTCAGCGGCCAGGTCGTCGAGATCGGCGGCGCCCCCGCCGTCCCGGAAGGCGACCTTCCACCCACCGGGCCGGACGCGTCGGGCGACCCGGCACAGCCCCTGCGCGGCCGTACGGCCCTCGTCACCGGCTGCGCCCGCGGCATCGGCGAGTCGGTGGCCGCGACCCTCGCGCGGGACGGCGCGCACGTCCTGTGCCTCGACGTCCCGCAGGCCGAGGACGATCTGCTGCGCGTCGCCGAAGCGGCCGGCGGCACGGCGCTCCCCCTCGACATCACCGCCGGCGACGCCGGCGCCCGCATCGCCGCCGCCCTGCCCTCCGGCGGCCTCGACGTCCTGGTGCACAACGCGGGCATCACCCGCGACCGCCGCCTCGCCAACATGAGCGCCGAACGCTGGGAGAGCGTCCTGGCGGTCAACCTCGACTCCGTGCTGCGCACGACCGACCACCTGCTGGCCGAGCGTGCGCTGCGCCCGGGCACCGGGCGGGTCGTGGCGACCGCCTCCATCGCGGGCATCGCGGGCAACGTCGGCCAGACCAACTACGCCGCGAGCAAAGCGGGCGTCATCGGTTTCGTCCGCTCCCTCGCACCGCGCGCGGCGGCCGAGCACGGCATCACCGTCAACGCCGTGGCTCCCGGCTTCATCGAGACGAAGATGACGGCGGCCGTCCCCTTCTTCATCCGGGAGGCCGGCCGGCGCATGAGCAGCCACTCGCAGGGCGGCCTGCCCGTCGACGTCGCCGAGACCACGGCATGGCTGGCGGACCCCGCCTCCTACGCCGTGAACGGCCAGGTCGTACGGGTCTGCGGCCAGTCCCTGCTGGGAGCGTGAGGGCCATGACCGTCCAGCCACGCGTGACCCGCCTGTCCGCACCGCCCCGGCTGTCGTCCGTCCTCGCCAGGGGCGCCTGCACCTCGGCGGCGAAACGCGGCCCGTACGGCGGAGCGCGGCTGCCCGAGGAGCGCCTCGTCCTGCCGGATGCCGCGACGGACGCGCGGCACCTGCGCGCGTACGCCCGCGTCTGCGGGTTCCCCGAGCCCGGCAAGGGGACGCCGCTGCCGCCGAGCTGGCCGCACCTCCTGGGCTTTCCGCTGGCCATGCAGCTGATGGCGGGACGCGACTTCCCGTTCCCGCTGCTCGGCCTCGTGCACACCGGCATCGAACTCACCCAGCAGCGTGCCCTGGACGCGGACGACCGGCCGGAGATCTCCGTACACGCCGAGCACCTCGAACCGCACAGGCGGGGAACGCGGTTCGACGTCGTCACCGAGGCCCGGCTCGGCGGACGGCTCGTCTGGCACTCGCGCAGCACCTACCTGTGCAGGCACGGCGGGAGCGGGCGCCAGGACGGCGGCGCGGACGGCAACCCGGACAGCGGCACGGACGGCGGCACGGACGGCGGCGGGCGACGTCCGGAACCCCCCGCCCCGCTCCCCGTGCACGACCACTGGAGGCTGCCCTCCGCCCTCGGCCGCCGCTACGCGTCCGCGTCGGGCGACCGCAACCCCATCCACCTGCATCCGCTGACGGCGAAGCTCTTCGGCTTCCCCCGGCACATCGCGCACGGCATGTGGACCTTCGCCCGCGCCCTCGCGGCCACCGGCGCCGCCGAGGGCGGCGAACAGCTCTCCGTCCGCGCCGAGTTCAAGGCTCCGGTGCTGCTTCCCTCGACAGTCGCCTTCGGCCTCGACGAACCCACCGCGTCCACCGGGCCGTACCGGGCGCCGGTGCGCGTCCACCGGTTCGAGCTGCGCCGCGCCGGCGGAGAGGGCGGCCAGAGCCCCGGGCGGCTGCACCTCACCGGTGAGGTGACCAGCGAGCACCTTCCGTCATCCGGCCCAGACCGGTCCAGCAGAAGTTCATGAGCGTCGCGGCGGTCTCCTTCGCCGAAGGCGCGTCGCCCTCACGGGCGTTGGCCCATTCGGCGAGGGACTCCGCCGCGCCGACCATGGCGTGCGCCAGCCCGGAGACCTCCCGCTCGGCGAACTCGCTGTCGCAGCCGGCGTCCTCGGCCGCCCGGCTCAGCAGCAGCCGCACCAGCTCCGTGATCTCCGCCCGCATACCGGCCACTTCGTCCGCGAACGGCTCCCCCTGGGTGGCCGCCCGGTGCAGCATCGCCCATCCGTCGGGCCGCGCCGCCGTGTGCGCGAAGAAGGCGCACAGCCCCTTCCACAGCTGCTGCTCGGCCGAGACCCGACGCTCCTGGGTGCCCCCTCGCACGGCCTCGACCAGCGCGGCACGCTCACGCCGCAGGCACGCCGTGAAGAGGTCCTCCTTCGACTTGAGGTACAGGTAGACCAGCGGCTTGGAGACCCCCGCCTGCTCGGCGATCTCGTCCATCGACGCCGCCTGGTACCCGTGCCGCGCGAAGCCCACGACAGCGGCGTCCAGCATCTGCCGCTCGCGCACCTCGCGCGGCATCCGACGGCGGACGCCGTCCTTGCTCTTGGTCCCCACCTGTGTGCCCCTTCACCGCATCTCCCCACGGGCTCCTCGGACGTCAGCGTACGCGGACGCTGTGTCATCGCACCGGGAAGCGGACGGTTGCACGGAAAGGCCCCGCCCGCGGCTCGCGGCGCCATCGGCCGCGCCGCTCAGCACTTCGTGTGGGTCTCCACCGGCGGCGGCGCGTACCGGCCGGGCCGTTCCGCCCCGGCTCTACGATCCGGACGTGGACAACACGCCTGCCGCCGCCCCGGACAGCGGTGGCCTGGCGCGTCTCGAGAACCTCTCGGACGGCGTCTTCTCCATCGCGATGACCCTCCTCGTCCTGGACATCTCCATCAGACGGGGCCTGAGCACGGCCGGCTTCGAGGACGCGCTGCACCGGGCGCTCCCGCACATCGCCGCGTACGCGCTGAGCTTCGCCGTGATCTCCGAGTTCTGGCGGGACCACCGCCGCATCCTCGCCCGCTTCTCCGTCCTCGACGGCAAGGTCACCGGGCTCACCCTGCTCGGCCTGGGCCTGACCGCCGTACTTCCCTTCCCCACGGCGCTGCTCGCCGAGTACAGCGCGCAGCCCCTCGCCGTCGCGACGTACGGATTGAGCGTCTCCGCGCAGAACACCGTGCATCTGGCGCTGCTGCTCACCTCCCACAAGCGCCTCGGGCCGCCGTCCGACCGCACCGACGCCAGAGCACGCCGGCTCGACGCTGCCGACCTGGCCTCCACCGTGCTCGTGTTCGGCGTGACCGTCCCCCTGGCCTTCGCCTCCCCCGCCCTCGCCAAGTGGGTCTGGCTGACGCTCTTCCCCGCGAAGTTCCTGATCGGGAGGGCTCAGCGGCGTCTGGTCCAGGCGTCCGCCGGCGGTGCCGGTTCCGCTCCGGGGCCGGGCCCCGGCACGCACCCCTGACCCATTCGTCATACCCGTACGCCATCGGATTGACATACCGGGTGACGCGCCCTCAGGCACGCACCGCTGCGGTGCCCCCTGCTTACGGTTTCACAAGGGGCGACAGGGCTGACCCATCCGATTAAGGAGCGCCGATGGCTGAGCAGAGTGCAGAGCGCGGTACGCGCCGACGCGGTTACGGGGAGGGTCTCACCGGTGAACTGCTCGCCGAGTTCCTGGGAACCCTCGTCCTCATCCTGATCGGCTGTGGCTCCGTGGCCGTCGCTGTCGTCGGACTGTCGGGATCGGGCCGCCAGGCAGGGGAGTTCGGCCCCGCGAACTGGCTGATCATCTCCTGGGGCTGGGGCCTGGCCGTCGTCTTCGGCGTGTACGTCGCCGGCGGCATCAGCGGCGCCCACATCAATCCGGCCGTCACTCTCGCCTTCGCCGTACGGGGGCACTTCTCGTGGCGGAAGGTCCTGCCGTACTGGGCCGCCCAGGTGCTCGGCGCCTTCGTCGCCGCCGCTCTCGTCTACGCGGCCTACCACTGGGCGATCGACGCGTTCAACGCGAAAGAAGGGATCGGACGGGAGGAGTCGCTGCCCACGTATTCCATCTTCGCGACGTTCCCGGCCGAATACTTCGGCGGTTCGCTGTGGGGTCCCCTGCTCGACCAGATCATCGGCACCGCCCTCCTGCTCCTGCTGATCTGCGCCATCATCGACCAGCGCAACACCGGCCCGATGGCCAACCTCGCCCCGTTCATCACCGGCCTCGTGGTCGTCATGATCGGCCTCACGTTCGGAACGAACGCCGGGTACGCCATCAACCCCGCCCGCGACTTCGGGCCGCGGCTGTTCACGTTCTTCGAGGGCTGGGGCGCGATCGCGTTCCCCGGCCGGTTCGACTGGTTCAGCGCCTACTGGTGGGTCCCGATCGTCGGACCCCTCATCGGCGGCGTCATCGGCGCGAAGGTGTACGACGTCTTCATCGCCAAGGTCATCAGCGACCGGGGGCCGGAGGAGCAGCCCGAAGGCCGCGTCCCCGAGCCCGGGGTCTGACGGCCGGACCGGATGCCCCGCCGCGGCGGCGGACGCCCTGACACACGGACGGCCGCGCCGCACGCAGACCCACGGCCAGCCCCATCCGGGATCCCCGGGCCACCGCCCCCGGCCTGGCCCCACCCCGCCCCGCCCCGAAGACCTCCGCGCGGACCGCTCCCGTCGCGCGGAGGTCTTCCGCATGTCCGGGGCTTCCGGGAGAGAGGAACGAGCGCCGGTGGCCGCGTCGGAGACCGTGGTCATCCTGCTCTTCGCCGCCCTCACCCTGAGCCGGACCGGAGGCCCGCTGCTTGGCCGCGGCGGTCCCGCACACCCCTTCGGGGCAAGCAGCACGCGGGCGGCGTGTGTCTCCTCGCGGCGGTGCCGGAAGAGGAGAGCATGAGCGCCCCCGTCCGCGAATCCCCCGAGGCCCAGAGATGCCCGACGCAGGCCCCGTCCCGCGCCCAGCAGGCGAACCGCCCCGTGGGCACCGGCCGTACCGGCCTCCCGAACGGGTCTTCTTCAGCGGTACGTACGGGCTGGTACTGGCGAGCACCCTCTCCGCCGCGCTGGACAGCGAGGGCGAACGGCCCGACCCCGGCGACGACTTGGTGTGGCTGCTGCTCACCGTGCTGGTCGCTGCCGCCGCCCACGGCTACGCACACGTGATCGCGGGGGGCTCCGCCGGGCACGCGAGCGGCGCGGCGGGCGCGTTCCGTACGGTCGCGGCGGAGTGGCCGCTGGTGGCCGCCGCCCTGCCCACGGTGGCGATGCTGTTCAGCGCCTACGCGGGCTGGTGGGCGGAGGCCACGGCGGTGGACACGGCCCTCGCGTTCAACACGGCGGCGCTCTTCGGTGCCGGAGCGTGGCCGGCCCGCGCCTCGGGGAGCGGCCCGGGCGCGGCACTCCTCGCCGGGACGCTCGCCATGGTCCTCGGGCTCGTCGTCATCGCCGCCGACGCGGCCCTCGGATGACCGATGCCCGGGTCCTCCCTTCCGGCCACGGCCGGGTGGCGGCGCGGCCTCCCGGGCGGGTTCGCCGCTCGGCTGCGGAACTCTCAGGCGGGTAAGGGCAGTTCAACCGTCGTCCGACCGCCGTCTTCCCGTCAGGAGGTGCGCAGGTGACCGGGACGGAGATCGAACTGCCCGTCGACGGCGGCGTCCTGTCGGGCCTCGACTTCGGGGGCGGCGGCAGGAACGTGCTGCTCGTGCACGGCAGCGGGCAGAACGCGGCGGCGTGGACGGACGTCGCGACACGGCTGGCGGACCGCTGCCACCCGGTCGCGGTCGACCTGCGCGGCCACGGGCAGACCCGGCTGGCCTCCACCGGGCCGGAGCAGTACTGGCAGGACATCGGAAGCGTGGTCGCCGCGCTGTCATGGGAGCGGCCCCTGCTCGTGGGGCACTCCAGCGGCGGTTACGCGGTGACGGCCGCCGCCGCGTGCGGCCTGCTGGAACCGGCCGCCCTGTGCCTGGTGGACGGGATGGTGCTCAACGACCGCGGCACCGCACTCGCCTGGCACGCCGCCGCACGGACCGCCGAGGCGGCGGACCGGCTGCGGACCAGGTTCCGCTACGGCTGGGAGACCGGCGAGGAGCAGATGCAGGCGTACGTCGGCAGGTGCGTGAGGGACGCCGCGGACGACCCGCTGAACGCCGGCGCGCGGCCCGGACTCGTCGGGGCCGTCGCGCGGCGCTCGTTCCTCCGCCGGGGCGGCCGCTGGGTACGGCAGCCCACGGTCGAGGAGATCGCGGCCGTCAGCGACGTCGGGCAGTGCGCGCATGCCTTCCCGAGCAACGACGTGTACGAGCGCGTCACTTGCCCCGTGACGGTCGTGCTGGCCGACGGGGGCTCCTACGCCGCGCGCCGCGACGAGGTGCGGGCCGTCGTCGACGCCGCCCCCGGACGCAGGCTGGTCGAGCTGGCGTCGAACCACAATGTGCCGATGACGAAGCCCGCGGAACTCGCGGCGGTCGTCCTCGGACTGCTGGAGGACGGTGTCCGTCAGGCCTGACGGCACGGGCCGGCGCCTGGAGCGTCACGAACTGCTGCCTCCGCAGGTCTGCCGGCTTCCGTGGCGGCGGATCAGCCCCGGGGCGAGGGCAGCGTCGCCGGGAGGCGGGTGGCCGTGAGCGCCGCGCGCAGGAGCTGGATGCCGTGGGCGGTGGTGGGGTCGAGGCCGGTGAGCTCGCGGATGCGCTGGATCCGGTACGTCAGCGACCGCCGGTGGATGTGGAGGGCCGCCGTCGTCCTCTGCCTGTCGAGCCCGCAGTCGAAGAGGACTTCGAGGGTGCGCTGCAGGTCGGTGCCGCGTTGCAACGGCGCCAGCAGCTCGGCCAGCTTGCGCCGGACGGCGGGCTGACGGGCCACGGCCAGCTCGACGAGCAACTCGTCGGCACCGTACGGCCGGCTCTCCGCGTCCGGCATCGCGCCGACGAGCGCGAGTGACTGCCTGGCCTCGTGGAGGGCCGCCGGGACGTCGTCCAGCGTCGCCCCGTGCGCCTCCGCGGCGCTCAGGCGCCGGCCCAGGGCGGTCACGAGGGACGTGACCAGCCCCCGCGCCGTCGCTCGCGCCGCTGCGGCGCCCGCGTGGGCGGGCAGCAGGACCAGCAGACCGCCCGACGCGTGATCGGCCTGCCACAACAGGCCGGGGACCGACTCCAGTCGGCGCGTGGGCAGCCCGCCGCGGAAGCCGCAGTCCGGCCGGTCGACGCGGGGTTTGCACAGCAGTACGAGGTACCCGCTCGGCAACTCCATCCCCAGCGCGGAAGCCACGTCGCCGGCCGGCCTGCCCTGCGTCAGGCGGTCCATCAGCAACTGCCGCGCCTGCGAGCGGTCCCCTGCCGTTCCGCAGGCTCTCGCGTACGCGCTCTCGACGGTGCTCATGATGCGCGGGAGTTCCCTGACACCCCATGCGGTGAAGGCTATGGACGCGCCGCCGTCGCCGGGCTCGATCATGGAAAGGCATTCGCGGAGACCCGTCGTATGAGCGACTTCGAAGCCCGCACGGAGTTCACCGAGAGGAAACGACTTCATTCCTCTGTTCCGCCCCAGAATTCGGTACGGCTCGAGGTCGGCCTCCGTCAGCGGCTCGTCTTTCGCCGCCTGTTTCAGAACGGGCCGCCACGTGTCGTGGATTTCGCCCAGAAGCGCGACCTGCTGGGTCGACGACTGCGCGCCGTAAAGGGGGACGTGCCGCACCATGGCGTTCCGCATCGCCAGGGCGGTGGAGTCGCGCCTGGCCGCCAGGCGCGCGAAGTAGCCCCTGTCCATCGTCACTCCCAGGTCGCGTCGCAGAGCCTCCCCCCGGGCACTCGCGCGCCGGGGTCCCGAACCGTCCGATCCGCTTCACAGAGCCCTGAAACCGGTTCCAGGGCGGGGAGCATACAGCCTCCACGCCCCCTGTGTTCCCCTCCGTCGGACACCAGTGGGCGTGGACTCGGCCTGGCGGCACGCCCGTTCACGTCGGCCGCGGGAGAGCCGGGCCCGCAGGAGCCAGCCCACGGAAGGCCGCCCGACCTGCGAATCACCCTCGGCCCACCACCCTCCCGAAAGCGTCGGCCTCCACAATTCCGGATTCGCACGGAAAGAGCGCCGGCGGGCTTTCGAGACGTCACATGAGAGCCGGATCACGCGTCTTGAGGACCGGCGGCGCCGGTGGAATTCGGATGCATATACCAACGACCGACGGGACCCCCTCTCCGCCGTGACGGAGAGTTCCCGGCCGGTCACGAGTCGCGTCGCCGGGATGGGAAATCGGCGGGCCCGTGTATTGCCTCCCGTGGCAAAGAACGGCCTTCGGAGGCGTGTTGCTCCCGGAAAATGTTGTGGGCGATCACGGGGCTCTGCTCGAATGTCCGGCGACGGGTTGCGGACCGGCACCCGGAACGGTTCCGGGCGACATTCCGAACGAACAGTCGCGGGGGAAGAGTTCGGACTGCCGGGCCGCCGGAGCCGCGAGGGCCGCCCTCGACGGGGAGACGCCCCCGCGAACGGCTCGTACTCGCAGCCGGTCGCGAAGGGTGGATCGCGGGGGCGGCCTGGCCGGTTCCGGCGGCGCACCCCGTGGCAGCGGCGCCGGACGGCGGCCACCGGCCGGACGGGGCGACCGTCCGCCTCCGGGCGCCGACCGGCGGGACGCGGAAGCCGCTGCCGACACGGAGCGCGCCGCCCTGCCGGAGTACGGCCGCCTGACCGGCCCGTCCACAAGTACCCCTGGAACCCGGGCAGTCCGGATCCGCGGGTCAGCGATCCGGCCGCCCGCCGGGCCGTAGCGGCGCCCGAGGGGCGGGGCCGGAACGACACCCCCCACACCACGACGGAGACCGACCATGCGCAAGGGAAGTCGCCCGCTGGCGACCGCCGTCTGCATACCGCTGGCACTGCTGGCACTCTCCGCCTGCGGCCCCGGGAAGGACTCGGACGCGGGCCGGAAGCCGGACTCCGCCTCCACCGGCCGGGGCGGCTCGCCGGGCGAGGCGGACAAGACGACGGGTGAAGGAGGCGGAGAGGAGGGGGATCCGGCGACGGAGGAGCCGGCCGAGACCTCCACGGACCTCCCCGTTGACGAGCCCGTGCCGGAGGGCCCGGGCGACGCGAAGGCCGCCGGGCCGACCACGGTGACCTACGACGTGAGCAAGGCGGCGGAGTTCGCGGAGCCGATCTCCGTCGGGGTGGCCGCCTGGAACGACAGCCTCCAGAACGTCGAGATCCGCCCCGCGAAGGCCGGCGAGAAGGCGGACGTGCGGATCGTCGTCGAGAACGGGTGGCCCGAAGCCAGGACGAAGCCGCCGCAGATCGGCATGGGGACCATCGTCATGGGCCGCGCGGCTCTCGACACGGGGCACTCCTCCCCCCGGATCGCGGCCCACGAGTTCGGGCACATCCTGGGCCTGGACGACCGGCGGAACGAGGGCTGTTCCAGCTTGATGTCCGGCCACAAGGGCGGCAAGGACTGCCCGAGCTGGCACCCGGACGCCTCGGAGACGCGCGCGGCGGACGCCAACTTCGCCGAGAAGTAGCGCCGACCCCGCCGAGAAGTAGCGCCGACCCCGCCGAGAAGTAGCGCCGACCCCGCCGAGGAGTGACGCCGGCCCCGCCGGGAGGTAGAGGCGTTCGCGCCGGGAGGTAGAGGCGTTCGCGCCGGGAGCACGGCGTGGTGCTGCCGGGTCCACCGGACCCGGCAGCACAGCACGTCAGAGGTAGCCGAACACCGGCGGGAACACGAGGGCGACGACCCAGGCCCACCCGGCGTACACCGGGAGGTAGCCCGTCTGCCAGCGCTCCAGCGCGGCGAACGGCGTGCGCCGGCGGACGAACCCCAGCATCAGCCACGCCGACCAGGCGAGATTGGCCAGCAGGATGACGTTCTCGCCCAGCGCGGCGGCCTTGTTGGGCGTGGTGCCGTACTCCGTGATGCGTCCGGTGATCTCCAGCAGCACCAGTACGTCGATGACGAGCGCGCTCACGACGAGGAGGAGCTGCAGCCTGTCGAAGACGCCGGGCGGCGCCAGCGGGTCGCGGGCGGAGAGCGAGTAGAGCAGCAGCCCCAGCACCACGGCCAGCAGCAGGTCGAACAGGATCAGCGCCTCCCGCTCGATGTCGATGCCCTCGCCCGTCCAGCCGAAGGCCACGAGGAAGGCGATCAGCACCACGGCGAACAGCGGGGTGAACAGCCGCGCGAGCACCGGGGCCATGTTCTCGACGACGCTCTGCTTGGCCTCGACGAGCCATCCGGCCACCACCACGGCGGCCACGCCGCCGCACGGGACGAGCCACTGCCCGATGGCGTCCTCCGGGGTGATCCCGATGGCCTCGAAGGTCCCGAAGACGAAAGCGGTCAGCACCCCGCCACCCGCCGCGATGAGCGCCAGGTAGACGAACCATTCGCCGGTGAAGCGGATGAAGTCCATCCGCCGTCGTGACGAGCGCACGTCGTCGGACACGTAGGCCAGCCCCACCACGAACCACAGCGCGATGGGCAGGTGGATCGCGGTCAGCACCACCGACTGGGAGCTCTCCGCGAGCGGGTAGACGTTGGCCGCCAGGGCACCGAGTGCGAACAGTCCCAGCAGCGCCCCGATGACGCCCCGCCCCGCCTGGCGGCGCCAGGCCAGGAGGCCCGCCAGCCAGGGAAGCGTGAACAGGGCGAGGTTGCGTCCGTAGAAGCCGCCGTCGTCGTCGAAACCGATCCCGGCCAGCTCCGGCACCTTCACGGACACGGCCGCGCCGGCGGCGCAGACGACCATCGCGAGCATGTCGCGCCGCGACCGGGTGTCCGGGCCGGAGCCGTCCTCCTCCCCGGTGAGCACGAGCTGCTTCCACAGACGTTCGGAGTGCTCTCGTGCGAACTCGCGGGACAGGTCGTCCAGTCCGCCCATCCGCTTGACCGCGACCAGGAACGCCTCGTCCGCGCGCAGGCCGATTCCCGTCAACTCGTCGACGGAGCCCCGGAGATGGTCCTCGAGCTCTTCGGTGTCGGCCTTGCGCAGCTCCGGGCGCCGCTCCGCGTACTGCCGCCACTGGGCGAACTGGGCCTCCAGCTCGTCGTGGCCGTCGGACTCCGTCATGCCATGCCCTCCAGCGGTATCGCGGACAGCGTTCCGCCGCCGGGCCAGACCTGCTTGAGCGCCTCGACGACCGTCGCCCACTGGCGGCGCTGCTCCGCGAGCTCGGCGAGGCCGCTGTCGGTGAGGCGGTAGTACTTGCGCCGCCGCTCCCCCTTGACCGACTGCCAGCTCGACTCCACGTGGCCGAGGCGCTCCAGCCTGTGCAGCAACGGGTAGAGCAGCCCCTCGGTCCAGTCCAGCTCGCCGCCGGACAGCTCGCTGATCCGCCGGAGGATGGCGTAGCCGTAGCTCTCCCCCTCGGCCAGGATGCCGAGCACCATCGGTGTCGCCGAAGCGGCCACTAGATCCTTGGTGACTTTCACGAGACCTCCCTGCCTCCCCATACCTAGGTCCGTGATGCATAGTAGACCTAGGTATTTTCGCGGCACAAGGAAGGCCGCCCGGCTGTTACACCCTCGTCGAACTCCCACGTCAGAGCCGGTGTGGGCGGCAGGGTGCGGGGGCGTGGGCAGCGCGAAGCCGTCCGCCCAGGACGCCGCGAGCCGGGTCTTCGGCTCTCCGCGGAGCCGCAAGCCCGGACCATGGGGCAAGCGGGAGATGCAGGTTCAGTTCAAGTCCGGCTCGTCACAGGCGAGTTGACCCCGCCCGGGCATGGCCCCGCATACGCGCAACGCACGCCGGGCCCTCCCCGTCCTGGGAAGCGCCCGGCGTGCTCGGTTCTCGTGGCTCGGACGGCCGGCGCGGCGCCGCCGTCAGCGGCGGGGTGTGCAGGGGCGTGGGCCGCCCGCGAGGGGGATGCCGGTGCGGCGGGACTGCTCGAGGGACGCCGGCGAGTCCTCACTGCGCGCGGCCTCCGTCGGGATCTGCGGCTCCGCCGGGTCCGTCGGACGGTCCGCCGGGGGCGTGTAGCCCTCCAGCCGGGCGGTACCCCACACGTAGGGGTCGGCCTGCGCACTCCCGAAAGGCGACCAGGCGAGACGGGTCTGGCCCGTCTTGTCCTTGGTGTCGGAGTCGTAGACCAGGATGTTCACGGCGAAGCGCTCCGGGTCGGCCGCCGCGGGCAGCTCCCCCAGCGGGATCTTCGCCTCGACCGTGTAGCCCCGGTACGGCTCGCCGACCGACGCCGCGACGCGCATCCCAGGCGCGGTCTCCCCCGCGGGCCCCTGGCGGTTGTCGGCGTCGCGCTCCGCGACGGGGCCGCCGCCCCCGGCCGTGAACGGGAAGATCCCGGTCTTGAAGGTGGCGGAGGTGTCGTCGGCGTCGCCGCGGGGGTCGAGCGCGATCTCGACGGCGTCGGTCCGCCAGTGCCTCTTGGCGTCGTCCCCTTCCAGGTGCGTCCCGTCCCGGTCGTCCTTCACCGTGACGAGTACGAACAGGTCGTCGCCGTGCCTGGACAACTTCGCCGTCGCCGAGCAGTCGGCGTCCGTCACCTCGTCGCCCTCCCAGTGCACGAGGTCCAACTGCGGGCCGGGGTACTCGCCGTCGCCCTCGACACCGTTCAGCACGGGAGCCGCAGCGACCTCGGGAACGGTGGTCGACGGCGGATCCGGATAGTCCGGCTGCGCGCCGTTGGCCAGCCACGGCAGGCCGACCCGTCGCGTCCACCGGCGGAACTCCGCGTACACGGGCCGCAGTTCACCCTGGTCCTTCACCGGTGCCCTGACGACGCGGCCCTTCTCCGCCAGCACGCTGAACCAGTCCGACCCCAGCTCCCCGGGATCCGACGGGACCTCCGGCGGCATCGCTGCCCAGCCCTGGCTGCGGTACATGCGGCTCGCGTCCCGTTCCACCTGCGCCCAGGACGTGCCGTGTTCGCGCGAGGCGTGGCCGGACCAGACACCGACGACGGGCAGGCCCGTGTCCGGATCGGTGCGGCGCTCTTCGGGCGGCTCCGGTCCCAGCAGATCCGAGAAGCCGTAGTTCTGCGCCAGCAGCCGCCGGGGCCGCCACGGCGCCAGCCCCTCGCACGTCAACTGCTCGGGGAACGCCTTGCGGTCGCCCGCAAGGAAGAACGCCTCGATGGCCAGGCGTGCAGACATCTGGTGTGCGCCGTGCTGGTTGAACGGGCGCGGGTCCATCGTCACGACGGTGTGCGGCGTCGCCATGCGGAACAGCCGGACCATGCGCTCCAGGGTGTCCTGCTCGTGCCAGATCCTCTCCGTGAGAGGGGCGGAGAGGGTGTACCAGAAGTCGGGCTTGTCGAGGTAGAAGATGTTCTCGATGCCGGCCAGCGCCGTCGCGGACCGCTCCTCCTTCTCGCGCAGCATGCCGAGGGGCGCGCCCTCCTCCGGCCCCACCGCGTTCCCGCCGCCCTCTCCGCGGGTGACGGTGACGACGCCGGTGCGCAGCCCCCGGCGTTCGCGCCACAGACCGAACGTGGACAGGTTCCCCGCCTCGTCGTCCGGATGGGCGCTGACGAACAGGACGTCGTGGTGCGCGGGACCGGGCCGGCCGCCGGACGGACGCCGTTCGGCGGCATGCGCGCCGGGAGCTCCCGCGACGAACACCGCGCCCGCCAGGCCCGAAGCCATGGCGGCCGTCACGTGCCGCCGGGAAGGCCCTGCCGCCTCGGCTTCCTCGTACGCGTCGACCATCTGAACCGCCTCTCTCAGCCCGCGGAACCGCACCGGCGGCAACTCTTCGCCATCCACCGCCCCATGGCAACCGTCCCGCGCGCCACTCCGTCCGAACTCACCACGCAGGCAAGCGAGTTCGGGATGCCCCTGCCTTACCTGTGTCGGCTGTGAACGAGCTCTCGGGTTCCTTCCTGACACCCCGACCGCATAACTGCTCGCGTGGACCGCGTACGACACGGGCAACCACGTGTTGGCCGACCGCTACCTCATTGCCACATTGCAACTCACCCAAGTAGTCGACGACCGCATGATGGGTGCTCGCATCCTCACGAACATGAGCCATCAGGCGACTACTTGGGCCAAGCCCCGAGAGCTGTGCGCCTTGCCCGAGCTTCCGTCGAGGGCGGGAAGGGCCGCTCGACACCTCGTGCCATGGCTCTGTTCTCTGCTCACGAAGCCCGCGCCTTGTCCACAGCTGGGGACGCCAGGGGCGCGACGCACGCCATGAACGAGGGAGAGCGCTTTCAGCTATTGAACGGCGAACTCGAAGCCGCTGTGACAACCGCCGGCCTGGCTGTGGACGGTGGAGACGCGCTTCAGTCTTCACGTTTCCAGCGCTACGTCACGGACTTCCAGCGCGAGGTATCGGCGCACCCTACGAATCCCGCCGTGCAGGAGTTCAACGACAAAGTGCAGGACGCGACGACCGAGTTGGATGACTAGGTCATGTCGCCGCGGATCTTCGCTGCCCTTCATCCGGATCAGTTGTGTGAGGCTGGCGCAGAGGCCTGATCTACGCGAAACCAAGGTGCACTGGCCGAGATGGTGTCGACAGGATGCACGGTGTGACTGAGCAGCCGAGCACCACTATTCCGACACCTGCCGTCCTCGACGCCTTCGGTGTGAAGGGCGCTGCCCTCCCGTTGGCTGGTGGACAGGGAGGGAGTGTTCGCGTCGGTGGGCTTGTATTCAAGCCCGCAGAGGGTACCGACGACGAGGTCGAGTGGGCGGCGTCGTTGTTCGAGACCTTGGCGCCCAACCGTGGTTTTCGTATCCCGTTGCCGCTCCGGGCCTCCGACGGTCGCTGCATCGTGGACGGCTGGACTGCCAGCGAATTCCTGACCGGTGAGGGAGGTCCGCAAGGGCATTGGGCTGATGTGCTCAGCACCGGCCGAGCCTTCCACGCCGCTTTGCGAGACCTGCCCCGGCCCGACTTCCTCGATCGGCAAAGGCATCCCTGGGCTGTGGCCGACCGGGTCGCGTGGGGAGAGCAGAACATCGACGTGATCAACGAGTTCGCTGCACCCTTCTCAACTCTGCTGAAACTGAGACAGCCGGTGAAGCAGGAAGCAGCCCAGCTCATCCACGGCGACCTCACCGGCAATGTCCTCTTTGCACCCGATGAAGTGCCTGCTGTGATCGATTTTTCTCCGTACTGGCGGCCTCCGGTGTTTGCCGAGGCCATCGTGCTCGCAGATGGGCTCCTGTGGTTCGGCCTACCGTCCAGCCTGCTGGCAGCTTCCAGCGATCACCGGGACTGGCCGCAGATGCTGATTCGTGCACTGATCTTCAGGCTCGTCGCGCACAGCGAGAACGCAGGCCCGTCGCGGCAGGACCACGATGGGGAGCCAGAGCGATATGTAAGGGCCATCGAGGCAGTCGTGAACCTGACGGCGCTTTAGGACCTCAACGCGGGTCAGGGCGGACTGGTAGACACGCAGTCGTTCAGAGGCTCGAGGAGGGTCAATCACCAGGCGAAGCGCGCGCGGTTGCCCAGTTGTCGCCTAGCCCCCCGACCGCTCTTCACCTAGCACACCCGTCCACGACCATCGGCTGCTCGATGTCCTCCAGGACACGCGCAGCCGGGAACCCTTCGCGGTCCAGCCACCGCGACACCTGAACCTCGTTCCGTCCCGACGGCAGGTAGTCCGTAGACCGTGCGATGCGAACGATCACCGGATGCGACGAGAGCCGGAACAGGGGGCGTTCTCACCGAAGCGGATCAGCTCCGCACCCTCGCTGTCGAGGCAGACGATGCAGCACAGCAGATACCAGATCGACCGTACCCACCGAGGGCACACGCCGTGGCGCCCGAACGTGGCGACTCCCCCGACCTCCGTAGAGACCAGGGGAGTTGACGAGCCGACCCAGGGCTGCGGTTACGCCGCCGCTGTCGCCGGCTGGGGCTCCGTCTCGAAGGAATCCAGGTCGAAGCTGCGGGCCCCCGCGAACCGTTCGCGGTCGAGGATCTTCTCCCTCGCCGCCACCAGCACCGGAACGACGGCCTGCCCGGCCACGTTCGTCGCCGTGCGCATCATGTCGAGGATCGGGTCGATCGCGAGCAGCAGCCCGACGCCGGCGAGGGGCAGCCCCAGCGTCGACAGCGTGAGGGTCAGCATGATCGTGGCGCCGGTGAGACCGGCGGTCGCCGCGGAGCCGATGACGGAGACGACGACGATCAGCAGGTATTCGCGCAGCCCCAGCTGGATCCCGTAGAACTCGCCGATGAAGATCGCGGCGATGGCCGGGTAGATCGAGGCGCAGCCGTCCATCTTCGTCGTCGACCCGAAGGGCACGGCGAACGACGCGTAGTCCCGCGGGACGCCCAGGCGTTCGGTGACTTTCTGCGTGACGGGCATCGTGCCGACGGACGAGCGGGAGACGAACGCCAGTTGGATGGCCGGCCACGCTCCGCGGAAGAACTGCAGGGGGTTGACCTTGGCGACGGTGGCCAGCAGCAGCGGGTACACGCCGAAGAGGACGACGGCGCAGCCGATGTAGACGTCGGCCGTGAACGTCGCGTACTTGCCGATGAGGTCCCAGCTGTAGTCCTTGATGGCGGTGCCGATGAGGCCGACCGTGCCGACGGGCGCGAGCCGGATGATCCACCACAGTGCCTTCTGCAGCAGCGCGAGCACCGCCTCCCCGAAGGTGAGCAGCGGAGCCGCCTTCTCGCCGAGCTTGAGGGCGGCGACGCCGACGACCACGGCCATGAACACGATTTGCAGGACCTGCAGTTCGGTGAACGGCGTGACGATGTCGGTCGGGACGATGCCGGTGAGGAAGTCCAGCCAGGTGCCCGCCTCCTCCGGTTTGGCCGCATCGCCGGCGGAGAGCCCTGTGCCCGAACCGGGGTGCGTGAGCAGCCCGATGGCGAGTCCGATGGCGACCGCGATGAGCGACGTGGCCATGAACCACAACAGCGTCCGGGTGGCCAGCCGTGCGGCGTTGTGCACGTTGCGGAGGTTGGTGATCGAGATGGTGATCGCGAAGAAGACGAGCGGGGCGACCACCAGTTTCAGCAACTGGACGAAGATCTCACCGGTCTTGGTGAGCGCCGTCCCCAGCCACGAGACGTCGCCGCTGCGTGCCGCCCAGCCGAGCGCGACGCCGAGGACCAGGCCCAGCAGTATCTGCGCCCAGAACGGGACGCGGGGTATTCGGCTCCGGCCGGGTGCCGCGGTGTGCGAGGCGTCCGGGGTCTCCGGTGAGGTGTCTGGGGACTCTGGGGACGAGGTCACGTCGCGCTCCCGCTCGGCGAAGGGTCGTGGAATGCGGCTCCGCGAGTTTCCTTCGCGGAGTACGACGACCCACAACGCACCGGTGCATGACGGTCATTCCCGGCGCCCACGGGAGCGGGGCGTGACACGCGTTACAGTCCGGGCGCCGCCTGCGCAGGGTGGCGCGGGGGTGCCCGCCGTGGCTACGCCGCGCCGTCCTCCTGGCCCTGGTTGGCCGCGATCCGCTGCTTGGCACGGTCGACGCCCTCGACGAGCTGCGCCGACATCTCGTCCCGCTGCTTGCGCAGCAGCACGTAGCTGAGCGGGGCCGAGATCACCAGGGCGATGAGCACCACCCACAGCGGGTTGGACTTGCCGATGCCTTCCGGGATGATCCCCACGTAGGCCAGGACGGCGACGACCACGAGGCAGCCGGCGAAGATTCCGGCCCTCATGGCGGTGTAGCGGAGCGTTGCGTGCGACTTGCTGCTCACGGGTTCTTCTCCGGACTTCTCTGACGGGACGGCGCCGGTTCCGGCCTGGGCAGCCCGTACGGGCGCCGGCGGCTCGCATTCCAGTCAAACACAGGGCTGAAGGCGATCATCCGGACCCCTCTCACCGGTCCGTCCACCCCCGGGCCACCCCACGGACTCCCGGACTCGCACGTCGCCGCTCATGTCGCCCGCGGACGTCGACTGACCGGCCTCGATCGGCGAGCTCGCGCCGTCCGCGCGGCCCCAGCCACTTCAAAGCCCGGGCCCCCGCGCGGTGCACGCCGCCCCTGCACCAGCACCCGCGCGGGGACCCGCAACGGGGGCCTCCGTACCCGCCCGCCGCTTCGGTCTCCGACCGGACCAGGCGGGTGCAGGGGCTCAGGTGAGCGACAGCCAGAACGTGACGTCGTCCCTGAAGTCGTCCTCGGAGACCATGATCGCCTGAGGCAGCCGTCCGACTTCGTGGTAGCCGCAGCTGACGTAGAAGCGCTCCAGGCCGAGCCCGCCGCGGCAGCTGAGCCGCAGCGCGGTGATGCCGTCGATGTCGCGCGCCGCCTTCTCGACCGCGGACATCAGGTCCCGCCCGTGGCCCTTGCCCTGCGCGCCGGGATGCACCATCACCGTGTAGACGGAGCACCAGTGGCGCTTGAGCCGGTGCGCGTTGAGGGCCAGGAACGCGCTGGCGGCGACGGCGCCCGTCTCGTCGCGGCCGATCAGCATCCGGGTGCGGCCGGAATCGACCGCCGCCAGATGGTTGAGCAGATCCGGGCGGATGTCCTCGGGAGTGACGGGGGGAAGGAAGCCGACGGCGCCGTCCGCGTTGGTGACGTCCGCCCACAACGAGCTGAGACCGTCGCTGAGTTCACGCGTGATCGCCGGGTCCGTCTCGAAGCTCAGCGGCATGCTCCGACACTAGCCCACCGGCCGGTTCCGGCTCTTTCCGTGCTCCGTCCGGCGCCGTAGCGCCCATCGAGTGTCCGCTAGTCAGTGAAAAAGGAAAAATGACCGGCGAGCCGCTCGGGAATCCGCCAGCGCCTTTGTCAAGGTCGCTCTGTTTTCTGACGGGAGGCGGATTCATCCATGGTGGACAAGAGAAGAACTGCGGCTCACGGTCTGTGGTGCGCGGTCCTGTGCGCGGCGGCGACGGTGTCACTCACCGCGCCCGCGAGTTCCGCGACGCACACCGCGGCGAAGGAGGGCGCGTCCGGGCACGGGGCTTCCGCGGAAGCCCCTTCCGGAAATGCGCTCAAGGAGCGCTACCACGCCGTCAAGCACGGCGGAATCGCCACCGCGGCGAACTCCGCGATCACCTGCCGCAGCGCGGTCGGCAATTCGGAACCGTGCGCTTCCGCTCAGCGGGGCGGAGAGAGCCGCAACGACGGCTACAAGATGTTCTACTCCGACATCGACCGCGACAAGAACACGTACAACTCCACGCGTGCGGTCCTGCGCCTCCCGAAGAAGTCCAAGGTCTCCTACGCGCGCCTGTACTGGGGCGGCAACCTCCGCGTCGGCGAGGTCAAGCCCGCCAAGGACAACGGCCGTGTGCTGCTCGCCGAGCCGGGCGGGAGCTACCGCGCCGTCAAGGCGGACACCGTCCACAAGCACCGCCGAGGCGACGGGGCCGACGCCTACCAGGCGTCCGCGAACGTGACGTCCCTGGTCAGGAACCACGGCCCGGGCGCGTACACGGTCGCGCAGCTCAACGTGGCGATGGGGCACTCCAAGGCGGGCGCGTGGGGCGGCTGGACGCTCGTCGTGGCCTACGAGAACAGCCGGTCGCCGCTGCGGGACATGACCGTCTGGGACGGATTCGCGGCGACGGAGGACCACCCCGGAGGGCTTCCCGTCGCGACGCGCCGCACGAACGTGCCGGCGAACGCGAAGGGCTCCGTGGGCATCGTGGGATACGACGGGGACCGGGGCTCCGGCGGCGAGTCCCTCACCCTCGCCCCGAACAAGAGGGCGGGCGTTCCGCTTGCGAATTCCGCCAACCCGGCCGGTGACGCCTTCAATTCGACGATCACCGACCGCGGAAAAGAAGTGCAGGGCAGGGTTCCCGCTCACCGCAACACGCTCGGATACGACTCGGACGTATTCGACGCGAGCGAGGCGCTGCGCTCCGGCGCCGGAAATCTCCTTCTCCGGTTCGCGTCGCCCGAGGACGACTACCTGCTCGGTGCCGTGTTCGCTCAGTTCGGGACCCGGCGCTGACATTCCCCCCGCCCCGCCAGAGACGTATTCGGCAGTGACGTTCGAGGAGACGTTCGGGTGCTTTCCCAGCGCGAAGTGAGAAAGGACCGTCTCACGGTTCTTCACCTGGCTCAGCCGGTCGACGGCGGGGTGGCAAGGGTCGTGAGCGACCTGGCCGGGGCGCAGGTGCGGAACGGTGTGCGCGTCGTCGTGGGCTGCCCGGCGGGCGGACGTCTCGCCGGGCACGCCTTCGCGGCGGGCGCCGACGTCGAGCACTGGGCGGCGGTCCGGGAGCTGGGCCCGCAGGTGGCCGCGGAGACGGTGCGGGCGCACCGGCTGATCCGGCGGGTGCGCCCGCACATCGTCCACGCGCACAGCGCCAAGGCGGGACTGGCGGCACGCCTCGCGCTGCGGGGCCGCGTGCCGACGGTCTACCAGCCGCACGCCTGGTCGTTCGAGGCCGTCCACGGCGCGACGGCCCTGCTCGCGCGCGCGTGGGAGCGGTCGGCGGCGCGCTGGACGGACCGTCTGCTGTGCGTGAGCGAGGCCGAACGGCGCACGGGTGAGCGGGCGGGCGTCGACGGACGGTGGGCTGTCGTGCCCAACGGCGTGGACCTCGGCCGTTTCACCACCTTCCCCGGGGACGAAGGGGACGGCACCTCCCCGGGGGACGGAGGGGACGACGAGACCGCGCGGGCCGCGTGCCGGGCGGCTCTCCCTCTGCTCCGGGCCCTCCCCGAAGACGCCCCGCTCGTGGTGTGCGTCGGACGGCTGTGCCCCCAGAAGGGCCAGAAGTCGCTGCTCAAGGCGTGGGCGGACGTCACCGCGCAGGTGCCCGGCGCCTGGCTCGTACTCGTCGGCGACGGCCCGGACCGCGCGGCGCTGGAGGCCCGGGCACCGCGGCAGGTGCTCTTCGCCGGGGCGAGCGACGCGGTGGGCCGGTGGTACGCCGCGGCCGACGTGACCGTTCTGCCGTCCCGCTGGGAGGGGATGGCCCTGACGCCGCTGGAGGCGATGGCCTGCGGACGGCCCGTGGTCGTCACCGACGTGGGCGGCGCTCGCGAGTGCCTGCCGCCCGGGCAGGAGGATCTGTGCCTCGTGCCGCCGGACGACCCCGAGGCTCTCGCCGCGTCCGTGACCCGGATCCTGCGTGACGACGCTCTCCGCGCCCACCTCGGGGAGGCCGCCCGCAAGCATGTGACGGCCGAGTTCGACGTACGGCGTACCGCTTCCTCCGTGCTGGACCTGTACCGCGAAGTGCTCGGCGCACGCGAAGTGCTCGGCCCCCACGCCCCTGCGGACACCCGGCGGCCGACCCGATGACGACGGACAGCGCCGAGGAGAAGGCGCAGGCCGCGGGCGTCGCCACGAGGACGGTCGCCGGCAAGGGCAGCGCGCGCGACGGCGCGGCGAACCGCAGCCGCGGCACGGACGGACGGCAGCCGGGGCAGGGCGACCTGCCCGACGGCACCGTCGCACTCGCCCCGGCCGCCCCCCGGATGTCTCCGACGTCGCCCCCGGCGCCGCCCGTCGGCGGGCTGCGCCGCCGGAAGAACCTGCTGCGGCTGCGTCACCGCGGCGGCGGCGCGCTCGCCGCCGCCGACGCGCTGTCCTCTGCGGCCGTCGTCCTCGCCGTGGGCGGAGGCGCCGCCGACCCGGTCCTGCTGGGGGCGGTCGTCTGCGGAGTCCTCGCCCTCAACGCCCGCAAGGGCCTCTACCAGCCGGGCCTCCAGACGTACGCGCTGGACGAGCTGCCCGCCCTGGCCGCCCGCACCGCTGTCGCCTGGTGCGTGGCCGCGGCGCTGCTCGCGGCGTTCGGACGCCCCGCGGAGCTGCACTGGGCGGCGCTCCTCGCCGCCGTCGCGGCCGGTTCCCTTCTCGCCGCGACGGCGCGCGCCCTCGTGCACGGCCTGCGGCACGCCAGGGCACGGCGGAGTCCGCGTCCCGCTCTCGTCGTGGGCAGCGGCGAACTGGCACGGACGGTCGCCGGGATCTTCGCGCAGCAGCCCCGGTACGGACTGCGGCCGGTCGGCTTCGTCGATCTCGGGGCGGAGAACGGCGGGACGGGCGGGAACGGCACGCCCGCCGGCGATGCGCCGCTGCCGGTGGTCGTCACGCTGGAGGACGTGACCAGGGCGGTCATCCAGAACACCGTCAAGGACGCGGTCTTCCTGCACTCCCCCTGGGAGCAGCCGCAGAACGCACTGCTCGCGGGGCTGCTCGGTGAGCGGGGCGTCGCGGGGTGGCTGGTGCGGCCCGGCTGCGCCGTGGGCGCGCACGGCACGCACGGGGCGGGCCCCGCGCACGTGTGGGGCTTCTCCTGCCGGCGGCTCTCCCTGGAGTGCCCGCGCTCGGGCTGGAGCTGGCGGAAGCGGCTTCTGGACCTCGTCCTGGTGGTGCCCGCGCTGATCGTCGCGGCGCCCGTGCTGGCGGCGTGCGCGCTGGCCGTGAGGCTCTCCGACGGGCCCGGTGTGATCTTCCGTCAGGAGCGCGTCGGGCTGGGCGGCGGACCCTTCACGCTGCTGAAGTTCCGCACGATCAAACCCGCCGACGCCACGGAGGCGGCGACGCTGTGGAGCGTCGCGGGCGACGAGCGGATGAGCACCGTGGGCAGGCTGCTGCGCCGTACCTCCCTGGACGAGCTTCCACAGCTGTGGAACGTCGTGCGCGGCGACATGAGCCTGGTGGGCCCCCGCCCCGAACGGCCCTTCTTCGTCCAGCAGTTCAGCGACGAACTCCCCGGCTACGCCGAGCGCCACCGCTCCCCCGTCGGCATCACGGGCCTGGCCCAGGTGCACGGGCTGCGCGGCAACACCTCGATCGAGGACCGGGCCCGCTTCGACAACCACTACATCGAGACGTGGTCGCTGTGGCAGGACGTCCAGATCATGTGCCGCACCGTGACGTCGTTCTTCCGCCTCGAAGGGCGGTGAGCGCGGTGACCGTCCTGCTGCCGGAGAGCCGGCGTCCGCCGAACGGGGACGAGCGGCGGACGGCCGGGCAGCCGTACCGCGCGGACGGAACGGCCCCGGAACCGCCGGAGAACCCGCCGGGCTCGCCCGCGCCGCGTGACCCTCGCTTCCCGTACGGGGACCTCCGGGACCGCCGGACGGACCGCGCCGGGCCGAAGCCCTGGACGCGGAGCGGGTTCTGGAAACGCTGGGCTCCGATGCTTCCCGCGGTGGCAACGGTGCTCGTGCTGTGCGCGCCGGTGCAGACCGGCGACGTCACGGCGTCGGGCAAGATCACCGTCCCGGACGCGGCCTCACTGGTGCTGGTGGTGTGGTGCCTGGTGGGGCTGCTGCGCGGACGCGGCGGCCGGTTGACGGGCAGGGCGGCGCTGGTGCTCGGGGCGCCGGCCGTGGCCTTCGCCGTCACCACCGCCGCGTCCGCCGATCCCTCCGCGAGCCTGACCGGCTTCGCCCGCTACCTGCAGATCTTCGTCGTCGTTCCCGCCGCGCTGCTGCTGACGATGCGCGACGCCCGCGACTTCCGCGTCCTGTGCGGCGCGCTGGTGCTGCTCGGGCTGGTGCAGGGCGCGGTGGGCGTCGTGCAGTACCTGACGGGGACCGGCGCCTCCTACATGGGGCAGGACATCCGCGCTGTCGGCACCTTCGGGGCGCTGGACGTCATGGGGATGTCCACGGTCGTCTCGTACGCGCTGGTCGCGGCGTTCGCGCTGGGCGTCGCCCCGGGCGGGGCGACGTCGCGGCGGCTGCGCGCCTGCGCGCTGTGGTGCGCGGCGGCGCTGACGGTACCGCTCGTCCTCTCCTTCAGCCGCGGCGCGTGGATCGCCACGGCGCTGGCGTGCGCGGTCGTGCTGCTGCTCGCCGGGGTGCGCCGGGCGCTGCTGATCCTCGTCGCGCTGGCGGCCGCCGCGGTGGTGGTGGTCGGCGGAGCGGGGGTCGGCTCCGCGATGTTCGAGGAGCGCGTCAGCAGCATCTTCGAGGTCAACTCCGCGCCGGACCGGTCCGTCACCGACCGCTACAGCCTCTGGGCGGCCGCGGTGAGCATCTGGCAGTCCGACCCCGCCACGGGCGTCGGCCCCAAGAACTTCCCCGCCCACCGCGACGGGCACGCTTCCCTCGGCCTGTCCTCCGGGAGCGACACGGCCGGGGCGGGCATGCAGTTCCAGCGGGAGCCGCTGCTCTCGCCGCACAACATGTACCTGCTGGTCCTCAGCGAGCAGGGCCTCGTCGGCAGCGTGGCCTTCGTCGGCGGCGGGGCCGCTCTCGGCCTGTGCTGCGTGCGGCGTCTGCGCGTCGCGCGACGGGCCGGCCGCCGGTACGCCGCGGACCCCTCGGGCGGCGCGGGCGCCGCGGAGCAGCACACGTCCGGCGCGCCGGGCGCGGCCGACTGCGGACTCGTCGCGGTCGGGCTGCTGGTCTGGCAGGCCGTCGACTTCCTCTACGCCGACATCGGCGGCCCCTCCACCGTGCTGACGGCCGTCGTCCTCGGAGCGGTCGCCTGGTGGGCCCTGGGGGTCCGCCCCGGAGCCGACGGCGGGACATCCTCCCCATGACGGACACGCACGCCTCCCGCTCGGCCGGCAACGCGCCCCTGCCCGGCTCGAAGGGCGTCCGCCCGGAGACCACCGCGCCGAACGGCGGTGGCTCCGGGGCCGGCACCGGCCCGGAGACCGGCGAACCCCCTCGGCTGAACCGCTTCCTGGCCAGGGCGGCAGCCGTCACCGCGGCGTTCACCGCGGCGGGTGCCGTCTTCGGACTACTGCGCGACCAGGCCATCGCGAGCCTCTTCGGCGCCGACGCGGACACCGACGCCTTCCTCGTCGCGTGGACGGTGCCTGAGTTCGCGTCGACGCTTCTCATCGAGGACGCGATGGCGCTCGTCCTCGTGCCGGCGTTCAGCCTCGCCCTGGCGCAGCGCGCGGCCCGCGACCGCACCGACGGCGAGGACCTCCACGGCGGGCCCGATCCCGTGTGGGCCGTCGTGACGGCGACGCTGCCGCGGCTCTCGCTGGGGCTTGCCGTGGCGGCCGCGCTGCTGGCCTGGGCCGCGCCGCTGCTGGTGCGGCTGCTGGCGCCCGGGCTCCCCGACGAGGGAACGGCCGTGGACTGCATGCGCCTGACCTCGCTGACCGTCGTGACGTTCGGCCTGGCCGGCTACTGCAGCGCGGCCCTCCGCGCCCACCGGCACTTCGTCGCCCCCGCCGCGATCTACGTCGCCTACAACGTGGCGATCATCACCGTGATGTTCGCCGGGCACGCCGAGATGGGCGTACGGGCGGCGGCGCTCGGGGTCGCCGTCGGCGGGCTGCTGATGGTGCTCGTGCAACTCCCCCCGTTCCTCGCGCGGCTGCCCGGACGAGCGGCCCGCCGCGCGCACGCCGCGCACCTCGCGCCCGCTGCCGGCGCGGCGAGCACGCCGGGCACCGTCCCGTCCGCGGGGGACGCGACTGCGGCGGGGAACGCCGTGGCCGCCGGGCCGGGGCTCCGGGAGGCCGTGCGGCAGCGCATCACGGGGCGCGCCGCGCGCCGGCACGTCGTTCTGCTGAGTTTCGGAGTGCTCGCTCCTGTGCTCTGCTTCGCCCTGACGCGTCAGGGACAGGTGCTCTTCGAGCGCTTCCTGGCGGCGCCGCTGCCCGCCGGCGCCATCTCGCACCTCAACTACGCGCAGAAAGTCGCGCAGATGCCGATGGTGCTCTCCCTCATGGTCTGCACCGTCACCTTCCCCGTCGTCGCCCGGGCCATGGCCGACGGCGACAGGGAGCGGGCCCGCCGCCGCGTCGAACGCGACCTGGCGCTGGTCGGGATCGTCGTGCTGCTGGGCACCGCGTTCGTCACCGCCTGCGCCCCGCAGATCATCCAGCTCCTCTTCCAGCGGGGCGCGTTCGACGCCCGCGACACCGGCGACACCGCCTCGGTGATGCGCGTCTACAGCTGCGGCCTGCTCGGTCACAGCATGGTGGGCGCGCTCGTGCGCCCCTTCTTCTCCGGCGACCGGCCGACGTGGTATCCGGCCGCGGCCATGGGCGCCGGCCTCTCCGTCACCGTGATCGCGGGGGCGGTCGCGGTGCGCTTCTGGGGGGTGCACGGCATCGCCGCCGCCAACGCCCTCGGCATCACGTTCGCCGCCCTGCTGCTGCTGCGGGGGCTGGGCGCCCGCGTGGTCGCCATCGACGTACGCAGCGTGGCAGCCGGGATCGCCCGGCTGGCGGCGGCCTGTGCTGCCGCGGCGGCAGCGGGCTGGGGCGCGGCCCGGCTCGTCCACGACCCGCTCGCCGGGGTCCTGGCCGGCGGCGTCGCCGTGCTCGTCGTCTTCGCGTCCGTGGCTCACCTCGTACGGGCGCCGGAAGTGCCGCAGCTGTTCGCCACCGTCAAACGAAGGCTCGCCCATGTCCAGTGAACTCCGCACCCGCCAGACAGTCGTCCCGTCCGCGCTGCCCAGGCCGCAGCGCCGCGTCCCCGTGCCGGCCGCCGCCCGGAAGCCGGTGACGGCCCCCTCCACGGCACCGATGATCACGCAGCGCCGCCGCCCGCCCTGGGTGCTGATGTACCACTCGGTCTCCACCTGCACGGACGACCCGTACCGGATCACCGTCTCCCCCTACCGGCTGGACCGGCAGCTCCGGTGGCTGAGCAGCCGCGGCCTGACCGGCGTGAGCGTCGGGGAGCTGATGCGGGCCCGCGCGTCCGGCCGCGGCGCCGGCCTCGTCGGGCTGACGTTCGACGACGGCTACGCGGACTTCGTCGACACCGCGCTGCCGCTGCTGCTCCGCCACGGCTGCACCGCCACCGTGTTCGTCCTGCCGGGGCGGCTCGGCGGCGACAACGCGTGGGACGCACTCGGGCCGCGCAAACCGCTGCTGAGCGCCGACGGGATCAGGACGGCCGAAGCCGAGGGCATGGAGATCGGCTCGCACGGCCTGCTCCACACCGACCTCACCACCGCCGACGACGCGACGCTCGAACGCGAGACGAGGCACAGCCGCACCCTGATCGCCGACATCACGGGCACCGCGCCCGCAGGGTTCTGCTACCCGTACGGCACCGTCGACGCCAGGGCAGTCGACGCAGTGCGCACCGCCGGCTACGGCTACGCCTGCGCGATCGACCCCGGCCCGCTCACCGGCGTACACGCCCTGCCCAGGGTGCACGTCGACGCGTCGGACAACTCCGTGCGGCTGTTCCTCAAGAGAGCCCTGCACCCGCTGCGCCGCAAGCCGCTGCCCGTCTCCGGGACCGCGGCCCCCGGGCCGAAGCGGCCGCACGCCGTCCCGCAGGAGGCCGCCTCGCAGACGCCCCGGACCGGCGAAGACGCCCCCACGACCGGTCAGACGGACGACGAGAGCGGAAGCAAGCGGTGAAGGTCGCACACATCATCACGGGACTCGGCGTGGGAGGTGCCGAACAGCAGCTGCGTCTGCTGCTGCGCCACCTGCCGGCGCGCTGCGACGTCTTCACCCTCACCGCGCCCGGCGCCGTCGCGGAGGGCATCCTCGCCGACGGGCACCGCGTCACCCACCTCGGCATGGGCGGGAACTGCGACGTCACCGTCCTCCCCCTCCTGGTGCAGCTGATCCGGGACGGCGGTTACGACCTCGTCCACACCCACCTGTACCGCGCCTGCCTCTACGGACGCCTCGCGGCCCGGCTGGCCGGCGTACGCGCCGTGATCGCCACGGAGCACTCACTCGGTGAGAAGGAGATCGAGGGACGGCCGCTCAACTTCGGCGTCAGAGCGCTCTACCTGGCCGCCGAACGGCTCGGCTGCTCCACCGTCGCCGTCTCCGCCACGGTGGCCCGCCGGCTGCGGAAGTGGGGCGTCCCCGCATCACGGGTGCACACGGTGCCCAACGGCATCGACGCGAGCCGCTTCCGCTTCGACGCGGCGCTGCGCGCGGGCACCCGGGCGCGGCTCGGCATCCCGGAGGGCGCCTTCGTGGTGGGCGGCGTGGGCAGGCTCGTCCCCGGCAAGCACTTCGAGACGCTGGTGCGCGCCGTGGCCGTACTGCCGGACGCCCATCTGCTGCTGGCCGGTGACGGCCCGGAGCACGGCAACCTGCGGGCCATCGTCGAGGCGCTCGGCGCGCGGGACCGGATCCATCTGCTCGGGGAGTGCGACGGGACGGTCGCCGCTTCCGGCGCCGGGGGCGAGTGGGAGATCCCCGGGGTGCTGTCGGCCATGGACGTCTTCGTGTCGCCGTCGTCCGAGGAGTCGTTCGGGCTGGCCGTGCTCGAAGCGCTCGCCGCGGGCCTGCCCACGCTGTACGTCACCTGCCCCGCCGTCGAGGACCTGCCGCCGGAGGAGGCGCCCGGCGCCCGCCGTATCGGCACCGGCGTGCCCCAACTCACCGCGCTGCTGCGGGAGTACCGGACGGCCGGAGCCCGGCGGCTGCCCGTGCCCCCGGTCGTGGAGCGCTACGACATCGCGCGCAGCGCGGAACGTCTGATGGCTCTCTACCACGCCGCGACGAGCACCGCCCCGCAACTGCCCGCCCCGGCACCGCCCGCGGTGGCCCCGGCTCCCTCCCCGGCGCCGCCGACCCTTCCCATGACAACGAGGTGAGCACTGCAATGTCCAAAGCCGCACAGGGAGCGAAGTCGGCCACCGGACCGGCCTCCCGTTCGACACGCACGAACCGTTCCTCGCGTCGCGGCGCGACGGGCCGCACGGCCAAGCCGGCGGCCAAGGCCGCTGCCGCGGAAACCGAGGCACCGGCGAAGGACGCCGAAGGCTCCGGGAACGCCGGTGCCACAGGGGAAGCCACCGGGGAAGCCGCCGGGAAGGAGGGCGCCACCGCCGGGACGTCAGAGGCCGCCGCACCTTCCGGAGCGGAAGCGGAAACGGAGCCTGACGCGGGCTCGAAGGCGGGGACCGGGAGGGACGACGTCGCGGGCGAGTCGGCAGCGCGGAAGCCGGCCTCCCGGGACGACGGTTCCGGCGAGCGGCCGGCCACGGCGAAGGGCGTCCGCACCACGAGCATCGTCCTCGGCGCCGAGGACGCGGAGACGCCCGCCGCTCCCCCGGCACCGCGCGACGCGGAACGGGCCGTGCGGGCGCGCGGCGGGGCGGACACGGAGGCCGTCGAGACCGCGGAAGTCCGCGCCGGGAAGGGCGACGCCGGCGAGGCCGGAGACGCCCGGGCCACGAGCACGGAGGCGGACGGCGCCGAAACGGTGGACACGGAGAGCGCAGGCGCGGAGACCGCAGCCGCGGAGACCGCAGACGCGGAGAGCGCAGGCGCGGAGACCACAGCCGCGGAGACCGCAGGCGCGGAGACCGCAGACGCTGAAGGCGCCGAAGCCGGGAAGGCGAGTGGCGCCCGGGAGAACCGCACCGCCGAGCCGTCCCGTACCGCCGCGCGGACGGAGAAGCCCCGTACGGCCAGGACGACGCGCAAGTCCGCGAAGCGAACCAAGTCCGCCGAGCGCACCACGTCGGCTCGACGCACCAAGTCCGCCGGACGCTCGAAGTCGGCCCGGCGCGGTGCGTCCGAGGCGCCGCCCCGCGGCGAGCGGCGCCGTCCGGGCCGCCTCGCCGCGTCCCTGCGCCGCGTGCCGAGGTGGTGGCCGCTGCCTCTGTGCATCGCGCTGGGTGCCGCGGGCGGCGCGGTCTACTCCTCGGCGACTCCGCCGCAGTACGCGGCCATCAGCTACGTGGTCGTCTCGCCGGCCGGCCGTTCGGACGCCGCGTCGGCCCTCGGATACGCGCAGGCGTACGGGAAGGTCGCCACCGACCCGGTCGTCCTCGCCGAGGCCGAGGACAAGGCGAAACTCCGCCGGGGCGCGCTGAACGACACCGTCCAGGCCACCACTTCGCCCGACGCCCCGATGGTGCAGATCACCGCTTCGTCGCCCCGGCCGAAGCAGGCGGCGAAGAACGCCGACGCGGTCGCCAAGGCCCTCGCGCGGACGGCCAAGGCGAGCGTCAAACGGACCGGCGCCCGGCTGACCGTCCTCTCGGACGCGGTGGCTCCGGCGGCACCCGTCTCGCCGTCCTCCTCCGTCGCGGTGGGGGTCGGCGGCTGCGCGGGCGGACTGATCGGCGGCCTCGTGCTGCTCGCACGTCCGCAGCGAGTCCGCCGGCCTCACCCGGAGGACTGGCCGCCCGCCGCCGCCCCGGGCGCCACCTCCGCGCACCGCCCCGACGAGGCCGGCACCGGCGCCACCGCCACCGCCACCGCCACCGACGACGTCCCGCCCGCAGCCCTGTCCGCGGAGGTCAGCGGCGCCGGCAAGCGTGCGGAGCCGGTGCGATGAGCACCGCCGTCCGGACACCGGCGAGCGCGGGCACCGCCACGGCGGCGCCCGCCTCCGCGAAGGCCCCGGGCACGGGCACCCCGGCGGGATCGGCGACGGCCGCGAGACTCGTCCGCGATCCCGAAGTCTTCGGCGAACTCGCCGGTCAGTGGGACGATCTGCGCCGCCGCAGCAGGTCCTCCACCCCTTTCCAGAGCCACGCGTGGCTGCACTCGTGGTGGCTCTCCTACGGCCATCCGGGCCGGCTCCGCGTCGTGCTGGTCAGCAGGGGCGGCGAACTCGTCGGTGCCGCACCGATGATGCTCACGTACACCCCGCTGCCCACGCTGGTCGCCCTCGGCGGTGACATCACCGACTTCTCCGACGTACTGCTGGACGACGGCGACCCCGATGCCGCCCCCGCCCTGGCCGGAGCGCTGCACCGGGTGGCACGGGGCGCGGTGGTGGACCTCCGCGAGGTGCGGCCCGGCGCGGCGGCCGAGCGGCTCTACGACGCGTGGGCGGGCCCGCGCCGGAAGCTCCGGGACTCGGTGTGCCTGGAGCTGCCCGGCGTGCCCATGGAGACCCTGCTGGAGCGACTGCCGGCGCCCAGCGCCAAGCGCACCCGGCAGAAGCTGCGCAAGATCGACAAGACGGGCGTCACCGAGCACCTGGTGGGCCCCGCTGAGGCGACGGCCGCGGTACGGACGATGCTGAGCCTGCACGAACTGCAGTGGGAGGGCCGCGGCGTGACGCCGGAGCACCTGCTCCCCCGCTTCCGCGCCCATCTGCAGCGCACGGTACGGAAGTTGGTGGCGAGCGGCGACGCCGTGCTGACCGAGTACCGCATCGGCGGTGAGACCGTCGCCTCGGACATCAGCCTGAGCTCCGCCGACATGGTCTGCGGCTATCTCTACGGCGCCCACCCGCGCCTGCGCGCCGCGAGGCTCGACATCACCACGATGCTGCTGCGGCACGACGCGGCGTTCGCGGAGAGCAGCGGCCGCGGAACGCTGAGCCTGCTGCGCGGCACGGAACCCTACAAGCTGCGCTGGCAGCCGGTTCCCGTGCCGAACCAGCGGTTCGTTCTGGCCCGCCGCGAGATGGCGCCGGGCCTGGCCCTGCACACGGCGCGGATCCTCGGGCGGTCCGCCGCCGCCGGCCTGGTCCGGCGGTACGCGGCGCGAGGCGGATGGACGTGGCGGACGCGGACGACGGGACGGCGCTCCGGGAGCGGGCGTACGGCCGGAGGGGAGAACCGGCGGACGGCGGGGTGAGGACCCCGCCGTCCCGGGGCGGATCAGTCGATCCAGTCGGGCAGGTTGTTGTCGATCCGGATACAGATGTCGTTGCCCCTGAAGCACTTGTCGAACAGCGGCTTCCGCGTCGGGCGGTCGGACGGGGCGGGTTCCGCGGGCCGCTCCTGTTCCGGAGCCGGAGCGGGTGCCTGTCCGCCCCCGGGACGCCCGAAGAAGGCCCCGCGGTACGCCTCCGCCGAGTCCGGGTTGTGCGAGCACTGCCACACGCCGTGCGGGCAGTAGTCGGTGATCGTCTGGTAGAGGGGCCTGTGCCGCTCGAACCAGTCGATCATCCGGCTCACGTACTCGGGGTTGTCGCCGTTGCGGAAGAGGCCCCATTCCGGATACGAGATCTCCTTGCCGTGTTCCGCGGCGAAGTCCACCTGCGCCTGCAGCCCGAACGCCTCGTGCACGTGCGTCTCGAACGGTGCCCCTTCGGGCTGGTCGTACGTGTCCATGCCGATGATGTCCACGAACTCGTCGCCCGGGTAGCACTCCGGCCAGGGGATGGCGTCCCGGCCGCGGCTCGGGGTGAAGTCGAACTTGAACTTCTGGCCTTCGACGGAGCGCATCGTCCGCACGATGCGCTGCCAGTACCGCTTCCACGCCTGCGGTTCGGGGCGGCAACGGTGGCTGTACGTCGTGCCGTTCATCTCCCAGCCGAGCACGACGACCGTGTCCCGCAGGTCCATCCGCACCAGCCTCTCGGCGAGCGTCCTGTAGTGGGAGTCGAACCGTCCGGACGCTCCCGCGCGGAGCAGCCCGCGCACCTCTCCGTCGGAGAGCCGCTCCTCGTTCCGCTCCAGCATCGGCACGTTGAGCACGAACATGCGGTCCCGCTCGGCGTTGCGCCAGCGCGCCCACGGCGCGAGGAAGCGGGGCCGGCCCTCGATGTTGGACCACAGGTCACCGGGGAGGTAGGTGTGCCCGACGCGCAGGTCCGTGCCGCCCAGCCAGCGCTGCATGCCGTCGATCGCGCGTACGCCCCGCTCGTCGGACCGGAGGAAGGCGCCCACCATCGGCACCGGGTCCGTGGAGGGTGGCGGCGACGGCGCCGTGGCGGGCTCGCGGTTCTCCGACTCGGCGCTGCCGGCGGGCTGTGCCGCGCCGCGAATGAACGCCTGCGGTTCAAATTCGGGCAATCCCACAGGAATGACGCTACAGGAGGCCAAGAGCCCCGCTCCGACGATGACGCCGCAAACTCCTTTGACTCTGCGGCGCTTGGGGCTCCCCATCGTTCCTCCGATCCGTCGGCGACGTCCGCGCGTCGCGAAACACGCATTTCAGACCTCACCCTCCGGAACGGCGTAGTGCGATCTGATATCCCAATGGAGAGATTTTCTCCCTGTTCGCCCCATTCATGACGCAAGGACATACCCATGCCGACCTTCGACACGGAAGTCCCCGTCCTTTTGCTCCGGCTCGATCCCAATCCGTTCCACCACGGAACGCTGGGGGCTGTCAGATCGCTCGGTCGCACGGGGATCAAGGTCCATGTCGCGCTGGATTCCGCACAAGGGCCGCTGGGAAGCAGCCGATTCCTGCACCGCGTGCACACCCTGCCGCCGGGAAGCACCTCGAAATGGGGACTCGAATCGGCGCTCCTGCGGATCTCCGATTCCATCGGCAGACCCGCCGTGCTCATCGCGCTGGACGACCGCAGCGCACTCTCCGTCGCGGCGCTCACACCCCGCCTGACGGGCCGTTACATGCTGCCCGGAATCTCGCCCGAGCTGCCCGAGCGCGTCGCCGACAAGGCCGAACTCTCGCTGCTGTGCGAGCAGGCGGGCATCGCCCACCCCACGACGGTGACGCCCCGGAGCGCCGTCGACGCGGCCGGCCAGGCCGTCGCGCTCGGGCTCCCGGTGGTGGCCAAGTGGAGCCGCCCGTGGCTGCTCCCGGAGGGCATGCGCAGCACCACTCTCGTGAGGACGCCCGGCGACGCGAGCGCACTCTTCGAGCGCAGCGCCCAGGCGGGCAGCCGGCTGCTGTTGCAGCAGCGCCTTCCGGGCGGCCGCGGAACGGACTGGTTCTTCCACGGCTACGCGGCCGAGCACGGCCGCTTCCTCGCCGGAGGCGCGGGCCGCAAGGAGATGTCGTGGCCGCCGCGCACGGGCCTGACCGCCGTCGGCACCTGGCTCGCCAACCGGGAGGTCGAGGAGGCGGCGTCGCGGCTCGCCGCCGAGGTCGACTACCGCGGCATCCTCGACCTCGACTTCAGACTCGACCCGCTGACGGGCACCTACCACCTGCTCGACTTCAACCCCCGCCCCGGAGCCCAGTTCCGGCTGTTCACCGACGGCACCGGGACGGACGTCGTACGCGCACAGCACCTGCACCTCACCGGGCGTGCCGTGCCCGCGCAACGCGGCAGGCCGGGACGGGTGTTCGTCGCGGAGAACTACGCCCTGCTGTCCGCGCTGGCCACCACCGCCTCCCTCGGGCTGCGGACCGGTGACCGGGACCGGGGCTCTTGTCGTGCTCCCGGCCGCACCTCCGGCCGCGGACGCGGCCGCGGTGACGCCCGGGAGCACAGGGTGCGGGAACGGCGCGGCCGGGTGGAGGGCGCCTGGTTCTCCCTCGACGACCCGCGCCCGTTCTTCGCCATGGCGGCGGCCTGGTGCGTCCGCTGCATGTCGAAGGTCCGGCAGGGCGTCCGGCACCGGCTGTCGAAGCTGCCGTCGTCCACTGCGGCGGCGCTGCCTCCGGCGCCGCGGTTCCGCACCCCTCGTGATGAGCGATCAGTGAATGATCAGAGAGAAGGAAACGCATGTACGACCTCGTAGTGGTGGGCGCAGGGCCCTACGGCCTCTCCATCGCCTCGCACGCCGCCGCCGCCGGACTCAACCTGCGCGTCCTCGGCAGGCCCATGGCCTCGTGGCGCGACCACATGCCGCAGGGCATGTTCCTCAAGTCCGAGCCGTGGTCCTCCAACCTCTCCGACCCCGCCGGTACTCACACGCTGGCCGCGTACTGCGCCGCACGCGGCATCACCGTCGAGCACGGACGGCCTCTGCCCATCGGCACGTTCACCGAGTACGGGCAGTGGTTCGGCAAACGGGCGGCCCCGCCCGCGGACGAGCAGACAGTCACCTCCGTCGTGCCGTGCGCCCGCGGGTTCCGCGTCGAGACAGCCGAAGGCGAGGTGCTCGTCTCGCGCACCGTGGCGCTGGCGGTCGGCGTCATGCCCTTCGTCCACAAGCCGGGACCGCTGCGCAAGCTGCCCGCCCAGTTCGTCTCCCACAGCAGCCACCACCGCGACCTGTCCCGCTTCAAGGGCAAGGACGTCACAGTGGTCGGCGCCGGGCAGGCGGCGCTGGAGTCCGCGGCGCTGCTCGCCGAGGAGGGCGCCCACGTGCGCGTGGTGGCCCGCGCCGACCGCATCAACTGGAACACCCCGCCGCAGCCGCTGGAGCGCTCCTTGTTCAAGGCGATCCGCGACCCGCACTGCGGACTGGGGACGGGCTGGCCGAGCTGGGCGTGGTCGGAGATCCCGTGGGCGGTGCGGAAGCTGCCGGCGGGGCTGCGCGTGCACATCGCCCGCACGGCACTCGGGCCCGCGGGCGCCTGGTGGCTGCGCGACCGCTTCGAGTTCGCGGTGCCGGTCCTGCTCAGCAGCCGCCTGACCGCCGCCGAGCTGGTGCGCGACCAGGTGCGTCTGCGGCTGGAGTCCACCGACGGCATCGTGCGCACCGTCGAGACGGACCACGTCGTCGCGGCGACCGGTTTCGCCCCCCGGCTCGCCCGGCTGTCGATGCTCGACGACTCCGTGCGCGCGATCCTGCACCGGGTCGGCAGCAGCGACGCTCCGGAGCTGAACGCCCGCTTCGAGTCCTCACATCCCGGCCTGTTCTTCGCCGGGCTGCTCACGGCGCCCGCGTACGGCCCCTCGATGCGCTTCGTCTACGGCGCCACGTTCACCGCCTCGCGGCTCGTGCAGGGCGTGCAGCGGCGGCTGGCCGCACCCCGGCTTGCGACCGTCCCGCACGCGGCGCGCGCCCGGACCATCGAGCAGCACCGCGGCACGGAGGGGCAGTTGGCGGGACAGGCGGGACAGCGCTGATCCGTCCGGCCCCTCCCGGAAGCCCCTGATCACCAGTCCCTGATCAGGGGCCCTGGATCAGCACGTGCGCAGCGCGCCGGCGGCCACCTTGAGGTCGGAGACCAGTCCGGCCCGGACGGCCTCCCGGTCGTCGGCGCGCAGCACAGCGGACGGATGGATGGTCGCGACCACCCGCTCACGCCGCCCGTGCACGTCCTGCTCGATCAGCGATCCGCGTTCCCGGGTGACCCTGAACGAGGAACCGAACAGCGCCTTCCCCGCCGTCGCCCCCAGCACGACGACCACTTCCGGCCGCACGAGGGCCAGTTCGGCGCGGAGCCAGGGGCCGCATGCCGTCGTCTCCCGCATGCTGGGCGCCTTGTGGATGCGGCGCTTGCCGCGCCCGCCCGACGCGTAGCCGAACTTGAAGTGCTTCACCGCGTTGGTGACGTAGGACTGCGCCGGGTCGATCCCGGACTCCTCCAGCGCCTCGTCGAGGATCCGACCCGCCGGGCCTACGAAAGGCTCGCCCCGCTTGTCCTCCTGGTCGCCGGGCTGCTCCCCGAGCAGCATCACGCGGGCACCGGCGTCACCGCTGCCGAAGACCGTCTGCGTCGCGTCCTCGTGCAACGGGCAGCCGCGGCATCCGGCGGCTGCCTCGCGCAGAGCGGCGAGACCGGCCTCACCGTCCGGGAGGAAGGGCTCAGCCGTGTAGTCGTCCTCTGGTCCTCCGCCCCGGCCGACGGGCCCGTCTGTGGCTGGCATGGGCCCCGGGTACCCCGGGGCCCGCGCCGGCTACCCGGCCGTTCGTGCTCAGATGCGCATCGGCTGCGGCGACTCGCGGCGCTCCGGGTCCGGCCCGTCGTACTCGCGCAGAATCTCGTACCGGGTGTTGCGCTCGACGGGCTGGAAGCCGGCGTCCCGGATGAGTTCCAGCAGGTCCTCGCGGGTCAGCTTGTCGGGCGTCCCGTAGTTGTCGGCGTCGTGCGTGATCTTGTACTCGACGACGGAGCCGTCCATGTCGTCCGCGCCGTGCTGCAGTGCGAGCTGGGCGGTCTGCACACCGTGCATCACCCAGAAGACCTTCACGTGCGGCACGTTGTCGAACAGCAGCCGCGAGACCGCGAACGTCTTCAGCGCCTCCGCACCGGACGCCATCGTGGTGCGCGCCTGGAGCCTGTTGCGGACCTTGCCGTCCTGCATGTCGACGAAGTCGTGCTGGTAGCGCAGCGGGATGAAGACCTGGAACCCGCCCGTCTCGTCCTGCAGTTCACGCAGCCGCAGGACGTGGTCGACGCGGTGCCTGCGCTCCTCGATGTGGCCGTACAGCATCGTGCTCGGGGTCTTGAGGCCCTTCTGGTGCGCGAGCCGGTGGATGCGCGACCAGTCCTCCCAGTGGGTGTCGTGGTCGACGATGTGCTGGCGGACCTCCCAGTCGAAGATCTCGGCGCCGCCGCCCGTCAGCGACTCGAGGCCGGACTCGATGAGGATGTCGAGGATGTCGCTCGCGTCCATCCCGGAGATCTTCTCGAAGTGCTGGATCTCGGTGGCCGTGAACGCCTTCAGCGACACGGTGTCCGGGAGCGCCTCCTTGAGGGCGCTGAGCGAACGCGGGTAGTAGCGCCAAGGCAGCGTCGGGTGGAGGCCGTTGACGATGTGCAGCTCGGTGAGGTTCTCGCCCTCCATCGCCTTGGCGAGCCTCACCGCCTCCTCGATGCGCATCGTGTACGCGTCCTTCTCACCGGGCTTGCGCTGGAAGGAGCAGTACGCGCACGAGGCCGTGCAGACGTTCGTCATGTTGAGGTGGCGGTTGATGTTGAAGTGAACGACGTTGCCGTTCTTCCGCGTTCGCACCTCGTGGGCGAGACCGCCGAGCCATGCCAGGTCGTCGCTGTCGTAGAGGGCCAGGCCGTCCTCACGCGTAAGCCGTTCACCTGCGCGGACCTTCTCCTCCAGCTCGCGCTTGAGCCCAGCGTCCATGCGTCGCCCTCCTCGGATGTGTGCTTCGAGCGCCTTCTGGAGCCTACTCCCCGGGAGCACGGACCGGTCGGCCGGTCTGCCGCGCTCACACCTCCTGGGGCAGTTCGCCGACCCGGTTCTCCCACTTCGTGGACAGGACGACGGTGGTCCGCGTCCGCGAGACGCCCTTCGTGCCCGACAGCCTCTGGATGAGCGTCTCCAGGGCGTCGACGTCGGAGGCGCGCACCTTGAGCATGAACGAGTCGTCGCCCGCGATGAACCAGCAGTCCTCGACCTCGGTGAGGCTCCGCAGGCGGCCCGCCACGTCCTCGTGGTCCGTCGCGTCGCTGAGCTGGATGCCGATGAGGGCGGTGACGCCCAGGCCGAGCGAGCGGGCGTCGACGGTGGCGCGGTAGCCGGTGATCACGCCCGCGGTCTCGAGACGGTTGATGCGGTCGGTGACGCTGGGGCCGGAGAGGCCGACGAGCCGGCCCAGCTCGGCGTATGAGGCCCTGCCGTTCTCGCGCAGTGCCTGGATGAGCTGCCTGTCGACCGCGTCCATGTGTCCTGGTGCCTTCCGTCGCCGAATGCCTGGACTGTCCTCACCGCCGCGGAACGCGTCCTCCCGCCCGAGGCAGGGGACGTTCCTCCCGGCAGGGAAGCGTGGTTCTGCGAAATCTCCGGTAACGAATCTAAGGCATGGGGCTCGCTCGCCCTCAGACACCTCTGCTCAAGGGCCGCCGAAGGCACTCGCTGTGCCGCTGCGGAGCCTTCCGCCGGGGTGCGGGAGCCGCCGCCGCGGCCCGTACGGCGCGGCACCTATGCCCGTCCGTGCCTGTGCGTGCCGATGCGTCCGTCCCGGCGGCCGGGACCGCCGCGGCCCCGCGTACGCTCGGTGGCGTGACCGCAACGACCGATCGCTGCCCGTGGGTCGTCGGGGTGTCCGGCGCCTCGGGAACGCCGTACGCCGCCGCCGTGCTCCGGGCGCTGCTGGACGCCGGCGAGCACGTGGACCTCATCGTCAGCAGAGCGGCCCGGCTCACGATCCTGGACGAGACGGGCCACGCCTTCCGCGACGGCCATGCCGACGAGGACCTGCACCGCTGGCTCTCCCGCGGTGCGGACGGCACCCCGGACGCGTTCGATCCGGACGTCGCCGCCGTACGCCACTGGCCTGCGGGCGACCTCGCCGCGGGCCCCTCGTCGGGGTCGTACCCGGTGCGCGGGATGTTGATCGTGCCCGCCAGCACGGCCTGCGTCGCCGGCGTATCGCTCGGCCTCTCCAAGGACCTGCTGCAGCGCGCCGCCTCGGTCACCCTCAAGGAACGGCGCCCCCTCGTGGTGGGTGTTCGGGAGACGCCGCTCAACGGGCAGACGCTGAAGCACCTCGTCTCGCTCGACGAGGCGGGCGCCGTCGTCCTGCCCGCGTCGCCCGCGTTCTACGCGGGCGGCAGCACCGTGCAGCAGCTCGTCGACTTCGTCGCGGGGCGTGCGCTGGACGCGGCGGGCGTGCCGCACAAGCTCTACCGGCGCTGGGAAGGCGAGTTGGCCGGGCCCGGGCGCGGGGCCTGAGACCGGCGCGACGGGACCCGGCACTCTCCCGGACGGCACTCTCCCGGACGCGGGATCCGGCGGGATCTGCCGCAGGAACCGGCTCGGGATCCGGCTCGGGAACCGGCTCGGGAACCCGCGCGGCAGGGTGCGGCTCGCGGCCCGCGGCCCGGGCGCGGCACCGGGGCTCGGTACCGACTGGCGCCGGAGGCACGTGATGCGGTTGGCTTTCCGCATGCAGTCCTCCCGCCCGCGCCCGCGTCCCCGGCTGCGGTTCACCGCCGCCGTCTCGTGTGCCGCCCTGCTGGCCGTCTCGGCCGCCGCGTGCAGCGCGGCGGAGCAGCTGACGACGGGCATGACGGTCCGCAACTCGGTGGTGAAGCTCGGCGAGCAGTCCGCGGCCAGCGTCACCGTCTCCGTCGACGGCTCGCCCGAGCGCGCCCGCGGCTTCCTGGAGGCGGCGCGGGGCAAGCCGGTTCCGCAGCGGGACGCCCTCCGGCTGTCGCGTGCGGAGCTGACCGTGGCCGCCGGCTCGGGGGACGAGGAGGTCCCGCTGAAGGAGATGCCGGGGTCGGACGCGGCGAACGTGGCGGCCGCGCTCAACTTCGGCGGCAAGGACATCGCCGCCGTCAAGTCCGTGCAGGACAAGCTCTATCTGCGCGTGAGCCTGCGCTCGCTCGTGCGCCAGGCGGACGGCTCCGCGAAGGCCCGCCGCACCGCGTCGGAGATCGTCGGGCTCACGGACGATCTGCCGTCCACGCTCGGCGCGGCCAAGGACGCCCTCGACGGCGAATGGGTGCGGGTGGATCCGGAGGCGTTCGACGACTTCGCCCGTACCGCCGAGATGCTCGCGGCCCGCGCGCTGGACAACGACCGGGAGAAGAACCGGACGGAGAGCAAGAAGAAGCAGGCCGAGGACGCGGAGAGGGCCGAGGCCGAGCGGAAGAGCGAGCAGGCCCGCCGCACCCGCGAGATCCGCGACGCGGTGACCATCGGTTCCGCGCTCGACGGGCAGTCCCAGCGGGAGTTCGTGACGGGAGTGCAGGAACTGCTGCGCGAGCACGCCGAATTCTCCGACCGCGGCGAGCACGACGGAGCCGAGCGCGTCCGGCTCACACTTCCGGGTGACAAAGCCGCCGACGACCTCGTCTCGGCGCTGAAGCCGCTGGGCGCGGAGATCGACCCCGACCGCGTGCCGGACCGCGACGTCACCGCCGATCTCGACATCCGCCGCGGCCAGCTGACGACGCTCACGCTCGACCTCGACCAGTTCACCGGCACGGGCAGGAGCCTGCCCCTGCGCGTGGAGTTCAGCGGCGGCGACGCCGTGCCCGTCGCCGCGCCCGGCGGAACGAAGGAGCTCGAGCCGCAGGACCTCGTGGCGGCGCTGATGTACGGCGCCCTGGGCACGGAGCATTTCTGACGCCATCCTGAGGTGCGGAACACGCGCGCCGTCTGCCACGTTCCCACTGCGAAGGCATCGGCTCCGCCCACTCTTCTCAAGGGGAGACTCGATGGCGTACGGATCAGGGTCCGGCACCGACAGCACCAGCAGCGGCAAGGTCACGAGCGGGGGCGCCAAGACGGCGGCCAAGCTGATACTGGCCTGGGTCGCGCTGCTGTGGGTGCTGGAGGCGGTCGACTACGCGTCCGGCCACGCTCTGGACACCTTCGGGATCGTCCCGCGCCGGCAGGACGAACTGGTCGACGTCGTGCCGGCCGCGTTCATGCACTTCGGCTTCGGCCATCTCGTGGCGAACACGCTGCCGCTGCTCGTCCTCGGCTTCCTCGCGGCGCTCCGCGGGACGGCCAGGTTCCTCGCCGTCGCCTTGACGATCATCGTGGTCAGCGGGGTGGGCGTGTGGCTGGTGGCCCCGCCGGCGAGCAACACGGCCGGGGCGTCGGGCCTGATCTTCGGCCTCTTCGGCTACCTGCTGGTGCGCGGTTTCGTGGACCGCCGCATCACCGACGTGGCGCTGGGCGGTGTCGTCGCCGTCCTGTACGGCTCGATCCTCTGGGGTGTGCTGCCCACCGACGGCGGCATCTCCTGGCAGGGGCACCTGTTCGGGCTGGTCGGCGGGATCGTCGCGGCCTTCCTCACGTCCTCCCGGCGTGCGCCCGGCGGAACCAAGCCCGCCTGGCACTGACGCCGGGCGCGACGCCCGGCACTGACGCAGGGCCGTCGGCGCAGGGGCGCGGGCGTCCGGCGTCCGGCGGTCAGACGCCCAGCCCGCGGACGGCGAGGTCGAGCAGCGCGCACACGAACAGCGCGATGCCGATGAAGCCGTTGACGCTGAAGAAGGCACGGTTGAGGCGGGACAGATCACCGGGCTTGACGATGGAGTGCTCGTAGACGAAGGCGCCGGCCACGATCACCAGCCCGAGCCAGTAGAACGCCCCCGCCCCGGTGAGCCAACCGAACCAGAACAGCAGCAGCACGGTGACGACGTGGCAGACGCGCGCCCCGTACAGCGCCGCCGCGATCCCGAAGCGGGCCGGCACGGAGCGCACCCCGTGGGCGCGGTCCGCCGCGACGTCCTGGCAGCCGAAGATCAGGTCGAAGCCGCCGATCCACACGCCGACCGCGAGCCCGAGCACCACCGCGTCCCAGGACCAGGCGCCGGTCACCGCGATCCACGCGCCGACCGGGCCGATGGCCTGCGCGAGTCCGAGGATGGCGTGCGGGAAGTCGGTGAAGCGCTTCCCGTACGGATAGACGACCATCGGGAGCACGGCCGCCGGCGCCAGCGCGAGGCAGAGCGGGTTGAGCAGCGCACACGCCCCGAGGAAGACGACGACCGCGACGAGGGCGCCCGCCCACGCCGAGCGGACCGACAGTGCGCCGGTGACGAGTTCGCGTCCGGCCGTGCGCGGGTTCCGGGCGTCGATCTCGCGATCGATGATCCGGTTGGCGGCCATGGCGAAGGTGCGCAGCCCGACCATCGCGACGGTGACGAGCAGCAGCTCGCGCCACTCGACGGCTCCGCTCTCCTCGAACATCGCGGTGAGCGCGGCGATGTAGGCGAAGGGCAGCGCGAAGACGGAGTGCTCGATCATCACCAGGCGCAGGAACGCCCGTACGCCGCCCTGCGGACGCGGGCTCCCCGCGGGGGCGGGCCGCGCGGTCTCCCCGTGGCCGGCTCCGCCGCCGCCCGCGACTGCTTCGCCGCTCACAGGCCGTACTCCTTCCAGCGCGCGGTGACGCGTTCGGCGATCCGCGGGTCGGACTCGATCATGTGCGGCCAGCCGCCGTCGCGGGTGTACCCCTCCTCGGGCAGCTTCGCGGTGGCGTCGATGCCCGCCTTTCCTCCCCAGAACTGCTGGTAGGAGGCGTGATCGAGGTGGTCGACCGGCCCTTCGACGACGGTCAGGTCACGGGAGTAGTCGACGTTTCCGAGCGCCCGCCACGCGACTTCGTGGAGGTCGCGTACGTCACAGCCGGCGTCCACGACGATGATCAGCTTCTCCAGGGAGAGCATGTGGGCGCCCCAGATCGCGTGCATGACCTTCTGCGCGTGCTTGGGATACTTCTTGTCGATCGAGACGATCATGCAGTTGTGGAATCCGCCCGCCTCGGGGAGGTGGTAGTCCACGACGTCCGGGACGATGATCTTGAACAGCGGCAGGAAGAACCGCTCAGTGGCACGGCCGAGCGGCCCGTCCTCCGTCGGCGGCCGGCCCACGACGATCGACTGGAAGACCGGCCGCTTCCGCATCGTCACGCAGTCGATCGTCAGCGCCGGGAAGTCCTCCTGCGGCGTGTAGAAGCCGGTGTGGTCCCCGAACGGGCCCTCCGGGCGCATCTCCCCCGGCTCCAGCCAGCCCTCCAGCACCACTTCCGCGTTCGCCGGCACCTGCAGCGGCACGGTCTTGCAGTCGACCATCTCGACGCGCTTGCCCTGGGTGAACCCCGCGAACAGGTACTCGTCGATGTCGCCCGGCAGCGGCGCCGTCGCGGCGTACGTCACGGCGGGCGGGCAGCCGAAGGCGATGGCGACGGGCAGCTTCTCACCGCGCCGGGCAGCGACCTGGTAGTGGTTGCGGCTGTCCTTGTGGATCTGCCAGTGCATGCCGATGGTGCGGCGGTCGTGCCGCTGGAGCCGGTAGAGGCCGAGGTTGCGTACGCCCGTCTCCGGGTGCTTCGTGTGCGTCAGCCCGAGGTTGAAGAAGGAGCCGCCGTCCTCCGGCCACGTGAACAGGGCGGGCAGCTGGTCCAGGTCCACGTCGTCGCCCTGCACGACCACGTCGTGCACGGGGCCGTCCTTGACCTTCTTCGGGGGGACGTGCGCCATGGCGCCGAGCTTCCCGAACGCCTCGCGCATCCCCACGAACCCCTGGGGGAGTTCGGGCTTCAGCAGTCCGCCGATCTTCTCGCTGATCTCGTCGTACGAGCGCAGCCCCAGCGCCTTCAGCAGGCGGCGGTCCGTCCCGAAGACGTTCATCGCGAGCGGCAGCGACGAGCCCTTGACGTTCTCGAAGAGCAGCGCCGGGCCGCCCGCCTTCTGCACCCGGTCGACGATCTCTCCCACTTCCAGGTACGGATCCACCTCGGCCTTGATGCGCTTGAGGTCCCGGTCCCGCTCCAGCGCCCGCAGCAGCGAGCGGAGATCGTCGTAAGCCATGCGCTCCAGTATCCGGTATGGCCCCGTGGCCTTCGCCGCCCGCCCCCGGGGCCGCACAGCTCCCCGTTACGCTGGCCTACGTACGTGAACCGCAACGCGAACCGCGCCAACCGCACTACTGGCCCGCCGTGCCGGGACAGCTCGCCTAGGGGGCGTCACACATGCTGAGGTACCTGCCGTTCATCCTCGTCCTGGCGGTGTGGATCTACGCCTTCATCGACTGCCTGAACACACCGGAGAAAGAGGTCCGCAAGCTGCCGAAGGTGGCGTGGGTGCTCATCATCCTGCTCTTCGGCCAGGTGCTGCTCGGCCCGATCGCCTGGTTCGCGGTCGGACGCCCCCGCCGGAACGCCCCCTACGGCGCCACCCGCCCCGACGAGCGGCGGTGGGTCGCCCCGGACGACAACCCGGAGTTCCTGAAGTCCCTCAAGGACGGAACGCCCTCGGGCGGCCCGCAGACCGACGGTGAGCAGGGCGACGAGGGCGGCGCGGAGTCCGGCCGTCCGCTCGGGACCGGTCCGGACGCCGGGGCCGAGGGCGGCGAGCGCGGCAAGAGCGCGGAACCCGCCGCAGGTTCCGTCCCGGCGGACGGGGGCGCCTCCGGCGACGGCGCGCCCGCCGAGCCGACGCGGCAGGAGGCGGAGCTGCACCGCCGCGAGGAAGAGGCACGGCAGCGGGACAACGGTTCGGACGAGCCGCCCCAGGCCCGCTGACCCCCGCCCCGCAGGGGCGCGAGGCGGCTGAGGCCGCAGGTCGGCGGGCGGACGGGAGGCGGCCGGCGGCCCGGACGGGCCGTACGGCTCAGACCCCGCCGTAGCTGTGCTTGCCGTTGAAGAAGATGTTCACGCCGTAGTAGTTGAAGAGGAAGCACGCGAAGGCCAGCAGCGCCAGGTAGGCGGCCTTGCGGCCCTTCCAGCCCGCGGTGGCGCGGGCGTGCAGGTAGCACGCGTACGCGACCCAGGTGATGAAGGACCAGACCTCCTTCGGGTCCCAGCCCCAGTAGCGTCCCCAGGCGTCGCCCGCCCAGATCGCGCCGGCGACGATCGTGAACGTCCACACGGGGAAGACGGCCGCGTTGATGCGGTACGCGAACTTGTCCAGCGACGTCGAGGACGGCAGCCGCTCCAGGACGGACGTGGCGAAGCCCCCGGGCTTGCCCCCGTCCAGCAGCTTCACCTCGTAGCGGTCCCGGAAGAGGTAGAGCACCGTCGCCACGAAGCCGAGGTAGAACAGCGCGCCGCAGCAGATGGCCAGGGAGACGTGGATCCACAGCCAGTAGGAGTGGAGCGCGGGCACGAGCTGGTCGCTCTCGGTGTAGAGCACGGTGACGGCCAGCCCCAGGTCGAGCAGGACCGTCGTGACCAGCGGCAGGCCGATCCAGCGGACGTTCTTCTTCGCGACGAGGAACCCGAGGTAGCCGCCGACGGCGACCATCGAGAAGGCCGTCGAGAACTCGTACATGTTGCCCCACGGGGCACGCTGCACCGACAGCGCGCGAGCGAGCACGCCCGCCACGTGCAGCAGGAAGGCCAGCGTCGTCAGGGAGACGGCGATCCGGCCGTACAGGTCGCCCTGCTCGTCACCGCCCGCGGCGCCGGGGCCGTCGGGGAGGTCGCCGCGGCGGCCCGACGAGGAGCGTACGACGACCTTGGGGCGCTCCAGCACCGAAGTGCTCCCGCCCTTGCGCACCTTGACCGCGGGCGCGGCGGCGTCCCCGCTCTCCTTCTCGCCCTTGCCGCTCAGCGCCGCGGCCGTGCGTGCGACCTTGCTGCGGCTGCCGAAGACCCACTCGGCGATGTGAGCGGCGAAGGCGAGCGTGTACACGGCCATCGCCGAATAGATCAGGTAGTTGCTGATCTCGGCGAGACTCTCGTTGGTTGCGGCAGCGATGTTCACTGGCGTTCTCCTCGCGGCGAGGCTTCGGCGCCGTCCTGGGGGCTGTCTTCGGTGGTCTTGCCGGGCGGGGGCGGGGTGCGGGACGGGGGAACCTGCGGAGCCGGGCTCCGGTCCGCTCCCCCGGTGCCGGTGCCGGTGGCCTCGGTGTCGGCGCAGTCCGTCTCCCCGGTGTCACCGGCGTCCGCGGCGTCCGCGGCGTCCTCAGCGGCGTCCGGTCCGGTCTCCTCGTGCACCGGAGGGGCGTCGGACTGCAGGGAGAGCGCCAGGTCGCCCAGCTCCTCGGGGAGTCTCGCGGACTCGCTGCGGCCGAGCCCGGCCATCTCCACGACGGTGCGGCCGTCCGGCCCCGCGACCGCCCGCACCCACACGCGGCGCCGCTGGATGAACAGCGAACCGGCGAGGCCGGCGATCGCGGCGAGCGCACCGCCCAGCGCCCAGCCGTTGCCGACCTGATGGACGATCTGGAACTGGGCCCACTTCCGTACGCCCTCGAACTTCAGCGAGGCCTTCCCGTCCGGGAGTTTCATGGACTCGCCGGGAAGGATCTTCTTCGCGAGCGGCCTCCCGTCCTTCCCCTTGAACTGCTTCATGGGCTCGGTGTCGAGCTGGTAGACGCTCTCGTACCCGAGGGGGCCGTGGTAGGCGGTGAGGAAGAGCACCGGGTACTTCAGCGAAGGGGACTGCGAGAACATCGAGCCGGAGCCCGAGCCGCCGAAGGTCGGCACGAAGAAGCCCTGGAAGCCGAGCTGGTCCTTGAACCCCTTCGCGTTGCGGTAGTCGGTGACCTTCACGACACCCGACGACGTCAGGTTCCCGTCCTGCGGCAGGAACGGCACGGGACCCCGGTAGGCCGTCCTGCCCTCGCCGTCCTTGACGGACACCACGGGCGCGTAGCCGTTGCCGTTCAGGTAGACCTTGGTGTCGCCCGCCTCCAGCGGATGGTTCACCTCGATCGTGCTCCGCCGCTCCTTGCCGTCCGCCCCCTTCCAGTACGAGACGTCGGCGCGGAAGTCGCGGGCCGTGCCCTTCTCCGGGCCGCTCTCCTCGTACGTGGCGTGGAAGCGGTCGAGGGTGAAGCCGAAGGAGTCCAGGTCGCTGGTGTCGAAGAGGGAGCCGGACTTGAAGTCGTCGTACTGCGTGAGGGTGTTGGAGAAGCCGTCGCCCTGGATGATCAGCTTGCCGCCTTCGGACTTCCACAGCTGCCCGGCCGCGAACGCCAGCAGCAGCACGATCAGCGCGATGTGGAAGACGAGGTTGCCCGCTTCGCGCAGGTAACCCTTCTCCGAGGCGACGGCGTCGCCGTCGCGCTGCACCCGGAAGCGCCGCTTCCCCAGCAGCTTCGCGGCCCCGCCCAGCACGGCGTCGGGCTCGGCACCGGTGTGCCAGGTCGTGTAGGCGGGCATCCGGTCCAGGCGCCGCGGCGCACGCGGCGGCCTCCCCCGCAGCTGGCCCACGAACTGCCACGTGCGGGGCACGATGCAGCCGGCCAGCGACACGAACAGCAGGATGTAGATCGCGGAGAACCACACCGAGGTGTAGACGTCGAAGAGCTGCAGCTTCTCGTAGACGGGCGAGATGACGTCGTGCTTCTCCTTGAACTCCTCGACCTTGACGCTGTCGACGTTGGTCTGCGGGATGACCGAGCCGGGGATCGCGGCGAGGGAGAGCAGGAAGAGCAGGATCAGGGCGACGCGCATCGAGGTCAGCTGCCGCCAGATCCAGCGGGCCCAGCCGAGGGCGCTCATGGAGGGGACGTTGAGCCTGTCCTCGCCGGGGGCGGTCGAGAGCGTCGAGCGCTGCGACTGCTCGTCCAGCTGGTCGAGCTGCGAGGCGGCCTCGCGCGTCAGCCGGGTCTCGTCCCCGGCCGTGCCCGCGGCGTCGCCGCCGCCGTGCCCGGAGGCACCGCTGTTGCCGGAGTCGGTGGACGTCGTACGCATAGCTCAGATTCCCACGGTGTAGTCGGACGACCAGACTTGCAGGTCGTACACGATCCGGTCCCAGGCCCCCGTCACGAGCAGCAGCCCGACGACGACCAGCATCGCCCCGCCCGTCCTCATCACCCACGCGTAGTGCCGCTTCACCCAGCCGAAGGCGCCGAGCGTCCGGCGGAAGGCGATGGCGGCGACGACGAAGGGGACGCCGAGGCCGACGCAGTACGCCACGGTCAGCAGGGCGCCGCGGCCGGCGCTGGCCTCGTTGAAGGCGAGGGTCTGCACGGCGGCGAGCGTCGGCCCGATGCACGGCGTCCAGCCGATGCCGAAGAGCACGCCGAGCATCGGCGCCCCCGCGAGTCCGACAGCCGGCCTGCGGTGGATGCGGAACTCGCGGGACGTGAAGCGCGACAGCGGGCCGAGCGCGCCCATGAACGCCAGCCCCAGCAGGATCGTCAGCGCCCCCAGCACCCGGGAGATCACCGTCCGGTGCTCCTGGAGGGTCGCCCCGAAGCCCCCGAAGAGGGCACCGCCCGAGACGAAGACGGCGGTGAAACCGAGCACGAAGAGACCCGCGCCCAGAAGCATCCGGCCGCGGCGCGCCTGCGCGAGGTCCGTGCCGCTGACCCCCGTGACGTAGCTGAGGTAGCCGGGGACGAGCGGCAGGACGCACGGGGAGAAGAAGGAGACCAGGCCGCCGAGGACCGCGATGGGAACCGCCAGCAGCAGCGCACCGCTCAGGACGGTGTGGTTCACTCCGCCCGGACCGGCGGCTGCCGTCGTCATCAGGGCGGCGGCATCGGCGAGCTCGCTCATGCCGTGGTCACTTCTCCGCCGTCAGCGGGTCGAGCGCGGAGCGCAACTCCCTCTCGCTGAGCTCCTTGAGCGCCCGGACGGCGATCTTGCCCTCGCGGTCCAGGATCAGCGTCGACGGAATGGCCTGCGGGGAGAGGCTGCCCCGGGGGAAGCGGAGGATCAGCTTGCCGCTGGGATCGAAGAAACTCGGGTAGTCGACCTCGTAGTTGCGCTCGAAGGACTTCGCGTTGGCGCGGTCCAGGTCGCGGGTGTTGATGCCGACGAACTGGACGTCCTCGTCGTCGGTCTCCCTCGCGACCTTGGCGAGGTTCGGCGCCTCGTCGCGGCAGGGCTTGCACCAGGAGCCCCAGACGTTCAGTACGACGACCTTCCCCTTGTAGTCGGAGAGGTCCAGCCGCTCGCCGTCGACGCCCTTGCCGGAGAGGTCCGGAGCCGCCTGCCGCTCACCGCCGGGCACCTTGGTGATCTGGCCGGTGCCCTCGACGAAGTTCTTGTCGCCGGACGACGATCCCGTCTCCCCGTCACCGCACCCGGCGAGCACCGCCACACCCGCCACGACCGTGGCGACCAGCGGGGCGGAGCGTCGGCGGAAGGCGCGGATCCTACTCATGTGAAAAGTTTCGCATGGCTCTCGAAGGGATCTTTCCCGCCCCCCGTCTCCGGTGCGCGCTCGGCCGGTACGCGGAGACGGCTCGCACGACGTCGGGCCGGGGCCGCGGCGTGTGCGGCGCAGCGGCGGCTCAGGCCCCCCGGCCCCCGCCGCCCTTCCCTCCCCGCGCGCCCGCGCGGAGGTGCGGCGGCACCAGGTCGCGCGCCGGCTCCGTGTAGCCGACGGAGACGATCTTGTCCCCGTTGAAGGTGAAGGTGGTCAGCGAGGCCAGGGTGCATTGGCGGCGTCGCGGATCGTGCCAGAGCCTGCGCCGCTCGACGAAGCTGCGCAGCGTCCAGATCGGAAGCTGGTGGCTGACGCAGACCGCCTCGTGCCCCCGCGCCGCGTCACGTGCCGCGTCGATCGCGGCACGCATCCGCACGACCTGGTGCACGTACGACTCCCCCCAGGAGGGCCGGAAGGGATTGAACAGGTGCCGCCAGTTCGCGGGCCTGCGCAGGGCGCCGTCGCCCACGCCGACGGTCCGGCCCTGGAAGACGTTGTCGGCCTCGATCAGGTCCCCGTCCGTGGAGACGTCCAGACCGTGCGCCTTGGCGATCGGCTCGGCCGTCTCCTGCGCCCGCTCCAGAGGTGAGGCGACGACGTGCCTGATGTCGCGTCCCGCCAGATGCTCGGCCACCCGGTCGGCCATCCGGTGGCCCAGTTCGGACAAGTGGTAGCCGGGCAGCCGCCCGTACAGGATGCCGGTGGGGTTCTCCACCTCGCCGTGGCGCATCACGTGCACCACGGTGACGGTTCCCTCGTCGCCGGGACGTGCTTCCGCGGCTCTTCCGCCCTCGGTACTCATGCCGTCGCCTCCGCTGCGGCTCGTGCGGCAGCGGGCAGCGCGTCGGCCACCCGCTCCAGCGCTCCGTCGTCGTGCGCGGTCGAGACGAACCACGACTCGAAAGCGGACGGGGGCAGATAGACCCCCTGCGAGAGCATCGAGTGGAAGAACGCCGTGAAGCGGAAGGCGTCCTGGGACCTGGCCCCTTCGTAGTCCGTGACCGGCGAATCGGTGAAGAACACCGAGAACATGTTGCCCGCGACCTGCAACCGGTGCGCGACGCCCGCCTTTTCGAGCGCGCCCGTGACGGCGTCGCGCAACTGCCCGGACGCGGTGTCCACCGCCGCGTACGCCGCGTCGTCGAGCAGCCGCAGCTGCGCGACACCGGCGGCCGTCGCGACCGGGTTCCCCGACAGCGTTCCCGCCTGGTAGACGGGGCCCGACGGGGCGAGGTGGTCCATCACGTCGCGCCGCCCGCCGAAGGCCGCGGCCGGGAAGCCGCCGCCCATCACCTTGCCGAACGTCATCAGGTCCGGGGCGACTCCGTCGATGCCGTACCAGCCCTGCCTGCTCACGCGGAAGCCCGTCATCACCTCGTCGGAGACGTAGAGCGCGCCGTACTGCCCGCAGAGTTCCTTCAGTTGGGCGTTGAACCCGGGAAGCGGCGGCACCACTCCCATGTTTCCGGGGGCGGCCTCGGTGATGACGCACGCGATCCCGTCGGGCTGCGCGGCGAACGCGGCACGCACGGCCTCGATGTCGTTGTACGGCAGGACGATCGTCTCGCCGGCCTGCGCACCGGTCACGCCCGGGGTGTCGGGGAGCCCGAACGTGGCGACGCCCGAACCGGCCGACGCCAGCAGCGCGTCCACGTGCCCGTGGTAGCAGCCGGCGAACTTCACCACCTTCGCGCGCCCGGTGAAGCCGCGTGCCAGCCGGATCGCCGACATCGTCGCCTCCGTGCCGGACGAGACCAGACGCACCTGCTCCACCGGCCCGATCCGGTCGGTGATCTCCTCCGCGAGCCGCACCTCGTCCTCGCCGGGCGTGCCGAAGGAAGTGCCGCGCGCCACCGCTTCCTGAACGGCCGCGATCACCTCGGGGTGAGAGTGACCCAGAATCATCGGCCCCCACGAGCAGACGAGGTCGACGTACTCCCTCCCGTCCGCATCGATGAGGTACGGACCGGCGCCGGACACCATGAACCGGGGCGTACCGCCCACGGCACGGAACGCGCGCACCGGAGAGTTCACGCCTCCTGGTGTCACAGCGGCGGCACGGTCGAAGAGCGACTGCGATACTGGGGCCTCGTACGAGTAAGTCACGAGGGCCATGGTGTCAGAGCGCCCCGACCGGACGGCGTCCCACCGGGAGGTACGTGCGGGATGGGCGGCCCGGGCGGTACGGGCCGGGTAACGCGGGGATTACCCGGACGCTGCGGGGCGTTTCACGACCCGTGAGGCGGGGAGGTCTCTGACACGATGATCGGGTTGCGCGGCGGTAGCCGCGAGTGGTCGGGTGGTGACATGCAGCGCGGTGGAGGACTGGGCGAGGGTACCGGGGACCTCGGTCCGGAGCGCGCAAGGGGACGCCACCGAAGAGACGCGGTGGAGAAGGACACTGGAAGCAGCAAGGGTGGCGGCCGAGTGGGGGTGACCTACAAGTACTTCGGCGCCCCGGACGGCGCGACGGCCGCACGGGTGCCCGTCTCCATGCGCCCGGAGGAGCTCGGCGGCGACGAGCTGGGCCACGGCATGTTCACCAAGATCAAGCCGGAGACGATGGCCGCCATGGTGCTCACCGGGATCGAAGGCATACCGCTGCACCGGGTGCCTCCGCTCGAACTCGTCGTGCTGCACCCGGACTACGCGGTGGTGAAGCTGCCGATGACCGTGGTCGACCCGCTGCGCGGCATCGGCGAGGAGTCGGTCGGCGCGGCCGCCTTCATCTGGTCGACGGTTCCGGACCGCTCCGGCCCCCAGGACGCCTACAACGTGTACCAACTCCTGCACGAGTGGCAGGACTTCTCCGACCGTCTGCACATGGCGGGGCACCAGCCGTACTGCCTGGTCTGGCCCTGATCCCGCCGCACTGCCTGTTCCCGCACTGCCTGTTCCCGCGCAGGCTGTTCCCTCGCTGACCCGCCCGCCGCCGCCCCGAGAGGCGGCCCGCGCCGTGTACTCCGGCCCGCGTGACGGCGCCCCCTCCGGGCGTACGCCGCCACGCGGGCTTCGTGCTGCCTGTGCTTCCGCCGCACCGCGCTGTCGCCGCGCGGGAGTTGCGGGGCCACCGCCGTACGCGGCCACGGCTGCGGGTTCAGAGCTTCGCGGTGTTGCCCGCGGCGGACTCCGCCTTGTGCTTGAACTCGCCCAGGTCGTAATTGGTCAGCGCGGAGTCGAGGTTGGTGAGCGCGCCCAGCCGCTCCACGAACCCCTGCGGGTTGTACTCGATCTGCAGGGTCACCCTGCTCGACGTGTCGCTGAGGCGGTGGAAGGTCACGACCCCGGCGTGCTCGACGCCGTCCGTCGTCTTCCACGCGATGCGCTCCTGCGGGACGAGTTCGGTGATCTCGGCCGTGAAGCTCTTGTCCGCTCCCGGAAGATCGAGCCACCACGAGAAGGACCGGTCGTCGATGCGTACGACGTCCTTCACGTGCCGCAGGAACTTCGGCCACTCCGCCACGTCGTGCCACAGGGCCCAGGTCACGCCGACGGGGGCTTCGACATCCACGGTCTCTACGAGGGAGGACGACACGTATGACACCTCTCATCAACTGGGGATCCGTCCGTGGCCTCCCGGGTACCCATGCGTTCCGGGTCAACTCATCGGAACCCGGGCGGCGGTGGCGCGGCTCCGTTCCGCGTTCCGTCCCGCCACGGGCGCGGAGCCGGGCCGGCAGACGGGAAGGGGCCCCGTCCGGGCACCGCAACGGCCGCTGTTCTCACGGCTGTTCGGCTGTGAGATACCGCTGCACGGACGGTGCGAGCCACGCGACGATCTCCTCGTGGCCGAGAGCGGCCGCCGGAGGCAGCTTCAGCACGTACCGCGTCAGGGCCATCCCCAGGACCTGTGAGGCGAGCAGGGCGGCACGGGTGGGAGCCTGCGACGGGTCGGGGCACACGGCGGCGACCACGGGAGCCACCTGATCGCGGAAGACGGCCCGCAGCCGCTCGCCGCCGGCGGCGTTGGTGACACTGACGCGCACGAGCGCGTTCAGCGTCTCGTCGCCCTCCCACCGGTCGAGGAAGTGGCGTACGAGCCGGGCTCCGGCCTCCTCCCGCGGGGTGCCGCTCAAGTCGGGCAGCCGCAGGTCGATCTCGGACGCGGCGGCGAACAGGCCCTCCTTGTTGCCGTAGTAGCGCATCACCATCGAAGGGTCGATCCCCGCGTCACGCGCTATGGCCCTGATCGTCGCGCGCTCGTAGCCGTCGGCGGCGAACCGGTCGCGGGCGGCCTCGAGGATGGCGGCCCTCGTCGCCTCCGAGCGGCGGTGCCGACCGGCCGCCCCGGCGGCGGCGTTCCCCGCCACGTTCCCCGCCGCGTCCGCGTCCGCACGCGCCTTGCCCTCGGCCGACCTCTGAGCGTCCATGCCAACGACTGTAGGCCAACGCGTGTTGACAGGCCAGAGCGAGGTCCTTAACGTTGCCAACAAGCGTTGACCAACAAGCGTTGGCATCCGGGGAGGCGCCATGGCTCGCAGCAGTGCACAGGTTCCGGGGGACGGCACATCGAGGGCGGCGGACGTGATCGTCGTGGGCGCGGGCCCCGCCGGTCTGCTGACCGCCGGCGATCTCGCGGCCGCCGGCCACAGAGTGACGGTCGTCGAGAAACGCGATGCGGGCATCAGCAACCTCACCCGCTCCCTGGTGGTGCACGCCCGCACCCTGGAACAGCTCGACGCCCGCGGCGTGGGCGACGAACTGGCCGGTCTGGGCGCCCACGCGGAGCGGCTCGGGGTCTTCAGGCGTGCGGTGCTCGATCCGACGACGCTGCCGAGCCGCTATCCGTACATCCTCGTCGTCGGCCAGTCCGAGGTCGAGCGGCTGCTGGAGCGGCGGGCCCGCGAGGCGGGGGCCACCTTCCTGTACGGCACAGAGGTCACGGGCCTCCGCCAGGACGGGACGGGCGTCGAGGTGGACGTCGCGGTGTGGGCAGCGGGGGGAGCGCAGGACGAGCCGGACGGGTCGGACGGGTCGGGCTCGGGGAGCGTCGCCCCTGCCGGAGGCGCCGCCGCTGCCCCTGCCGTCACCACGGGCACGCTGCGCGCCTCGTACCTGGTCGGCTGCGACGGAGTGCGCAGCAGTGTCCGCTCGGCGCTCGGGCTCCCCTTCCCCGGCAGATCCGTCATCCGCTCCATCGTGCTCGCCGACGTCCGGCTGGCCGAACCTCCGTCGGAACCCTTCATGTTCAACGCCGTCGACGACGCGTTCGCCTTGGTCGCCGACTTCGGCGACGGCTGGTACCGCGTGGGCGGATGGAACCGGAAGCGGCAGCTCCCGGACAGCGAACCCGCGGATCTCGGCGAGGTCCGCGACTTCACCCGCCGGGCCCTCGGCTCCGACTTCGGGATGTACGGCCCCCGCTGGGTCTCCCGCTTCCACAGCGACGAACGCCAGGTGCCGCGCTACCGCGTGGGCCGGGTCCTCCTCGCGGGGGACGCCGCGCACGTCCACTCCCCCGCCGGGGGCATGGGGATGAACACGGGCCTGCAGGACGCGGCGAACCTCAGCTGGAAACTCTCCGCCGTGCTGCACGGCCGCGCGGCCGCCGAACTGCTCGACAGCTACCACAGGGAACGCCACCCGGTCGGCAAGCAGGCGCTGCGGGCCAGCGGAGCCATCATCCGGCTCGCCCTCGCCCGCTCCCCGGCGCTGCGCGCCCTGCGCGCGGTCGGCGCCGAACTCCTCAACCGGGTGGGCCCGTTGGGCCGGCGCGCTGTGCGTACCGTCTCCGGCATCGGCGTCTCGTACCCGTCCCCGCGCGGTTCCCACCCTCTCGTCGGCAAGCGCGCTCCGGACCTCGCGCTCGAACCCGCGCCGGGTCGCGAACGGCTCTACGAGGCCCTGAGGGAAGGCAAGTTCGTGCTGGTCACGCCGGCAGGAGACGCACCCGGCCCGGAAGCGGCCGACGAAGAGCGCGTCGTACACGTCCAGTCGGCGGGCGGAAGCGGCGGGCAGCGAACCCGGACATTGCTGATACGGCCCGACGGATACATCGCCTGGGCAAGCGACGCACCGGACGCGGAGGGCCTGCGTCGCGCTCTGCGGCAATGGGCGGGTGCCACGGCGCCGCGTGCCGCGTAGCCTGCGGTCATGCTCGTCGGCCGCTCCATCGTCCTGTTCGCTCTCGCCGCGCTCCTGGAGATCGGCGGAGCCTGGCTCGTCTGGCAAGGCGTCCGCGAGCACCGTGGGTGGGCGTGGATCGGTGCGGGCGTCGTCGCCCTGGGGCTCTACGGGCTCGTCGCCACGTTGCAGCCCGACGCGGACTTCGGCCGGATCCTGGCGGCGTACGGGGGCGTCTTCGTCGCGGGCTCGCTGGCCTGGGGCATGGTCGTGGACGGCTTCCGCCCCGACCGGTGGGACGTGACCGGTGCTCTCGTCTGCCTCGCCGGGGTCGCCGTGATCATGTACGCGCCGCGCGGTCACTGACGGCCGCGGCGCTCCCTCGGGTCCGGTCGCCAGGGGCGCCCGGCGAGTCCAGCCGCTCCCGCCCGTACGTGCGGCTCCCCCGCGGACACGCCCACGGCCACGGGTACGAGCGCCACCGCCACGACAGGCAGGTTGACGAGCATCACCCGGCGCCCGCCCGCGCGACGGGGATAGCAGCCCGCCTGCCAGGACGCCCAGCGCACACGTCGCAGGCGTGCCCGCCGAGCAGCAGGAATCCGCCGAAAACATCAGGGCGTACCCGTGCGCGAACCGCGCCAGGTCGACCGGTGCGAACCCCAGCGCGGCGCAGATCGCGGGCAGGGCGACGTCGACGACCGGTATGTCCAGGTGAGGACGAACAGGACGGCGGCGGTCGCCCCCAGGATCAACCCGGGTCCGCCTCTCAGTTCTTTTACAGGTAAGACAACTAGCGAGGGAGGTCAGCGCTGTCGGGTCCTGCGTGATGATGGGGCCATGTCCCAGCTGTCCCAGCCGTCCCAGCCGCCCGCACCGCGAAAGGCCCGGGGCCGGCCCGCGCGCATCTCACTCGGGCAGGTCGTCGGGACCGCCCGCCGGATCGTGGACGAGGAAGGCGTGGACCGGCTGACCATGCGCCGGCTCGCCACCGAGGTCGGCACCACCCCCATGGCGCTGTACCACCACGTGCGCAACAAGGAAGAGCTGCTCGTCCTGCTGCTGGACGACTACGCCGCACGGACGCTGCGCCGGCCCGAACTGCCCGCCGACCCGCGCGAGAAGGTCACCGTCTGCGCGGCCGCGATCCATGAGGCGCTGGCCGGATGCCCCTGGATCGTGGAGGTGCTGACGGCCGACGACCTGATGTCCACGTCCGCCCTGTGGCACGTCGAGCAGATCGTCGGCGGCCTGGTCGAGTGCGGGCTGACCCTGGAGCAGGCCGTGCACGGGTACCGCACGATCTGGTACTACACCGCCGGAGAGATGGTCGTCCGGGGGACGGCCGCCAAGCGCCGCGCGGAGCACGACCGTACGACGTACCGGGAGCGGGTGTTCGGCGGGCTCGACCCGGAAGAGTTCCCCCGCCTGGCCCGTGTCGGGAACCGCTGGGCCTCGCTGACGGCCGAGGACGCCTTCACACCCGGTCTGCGGGCCGTGGTCGAGGGCGTCCTCGCCGCCCGCTGAGAGCCGCGCCGCCTCCCGCCCGGCAGAGGCGTGGCCGTCCCGCCGTCGCCCGCACGCCCCGCCGTCGCCCACACGCCCGCTGCCCGCTGCCCGCTGCCCGCTGCCCGCTGCCCATGGGCCGCTCCTCCCCCCGGCCCCTCTGGACAGCGCACGTAGCCTTCAGCCATGACCAACCGCACTGCTGTCATCAGCGGCGCCAGCAGCGGTATCGGCGCCGCCACCGCACGCCAACTCGCCGAAGCGGGCTACCGGGTCGTCCTGACCGCCCGGCGTCGCGACCGGATCGACGCGCTCGCCGAGGAGCTGACCGGCGCGGGCCACGAGGCCGTCGCAACCCCGCTGGACGTCACCGACAGAGCGGCGGTCGATGCCTTCGCCGCCGGGCTCGACCGCTGCGACGTCCTGATCAACAACGCCGGCGGCGCCCTGGGCACCGACCCCGTCGCCACGGCCGACCCGGCCGACTGGCGCACGATGTACGAGGTCAACGTCCTCGGCGTACTCCACCTCACCCAGGCGCTGCTGCCCGCCCTGACCGGATCCCCCTCGGGCGACGGCACGGTCCTGGTGGTCTCCTCCACGGCCGGGCACGCCACGTACGAGGGCGGCGGCGGTTACGTCGCGGCCAAGCACGGCGCCCACGTGCTCGCGGAGACGCTGCGCCTGGAGCTGTGCGGGCAGCCGGTGCGCGTCATCGAGATCGCCCCCGGCATGGTGAAGACGGACGAGTTCGCGCTCACCCGCTTCCGCGGGGACGCCGAGCGCGCCGCCAAGGTCTACGAGGGCGTGGCCGAGCCGCTCACCGCGGAGGACGTCGCGGACACCATCACGTGGACGGTCACGCGCCCGCCGCACGTGAACGTCGACCTGCTCGTCGTGCGCCCCCGCGCCCAGGCGTCCAACTCCAAGGTGCACCGGGAGCGTTGACGCCCGGCGCCCGCCCGTACCGCCCCGCCCCCGCGCCGCCGCGGCGACCCACCCCGCGCGGCCCCCGGGTTCACCAGAACTCAAGCACCGCCCGGGGGCCGTCCCGTCCGCGCCTCACCCCTTGACGCAGACGACCTGCTTCAGCTTCGCGACGACCTCCACGAGGTCGCGCTGCCGGTCGATGACCTGCTCGATGGGCTTGTACGCGCCCGGGATCTCGTCCACCACCCCGGAGTCCTTGCGGCATTCCACGCCCCGCGTCTGCTCCTCCAGGTCCTTGGCGGAGTAGCGCTTGCGCGCGGCGTTGCGGCTCATCCTCCGGCCCGCACCGTGCGAGGCGGACTGGAACGACGCGGCGTTGCCGAGCCCCTTCACGATGTAGGACCCGGTCCCCATCGAGCCGGGGATGATGCCGTACTCGCCGGAGCCCGCCCGGATGGCGCCCTTTCGGGTCACCAGCAGGTCCAGTCCGCCGTACCGCTCCTCCGCGACGTAGTTGTGGTGGCAGGAGATCTCGGGCTCGAACACCGGCTTCGCCTTCTTGAACTCCTTGCGGACGACGTCCTTCAGCAGCCCCATCATGACGGCGCGGTTGTGCTTCGCGTACTCCTGCGCCCAGAAGAGGTCCTTCCGGTACGCCGCCATCTGCGGGGTGTCCGCGACGAAGACGGCCAGGTCCCGGTCGATCAGGTCCTGGTTGTGCGGGAGCTTCTGCGCGACGCCGATGTGGTGGTCCGCGAGCTCCTTGCCGATGTTCCGGGACCCGGAGTGCAGCATCAGCCACACCGCGCCCTCGGTGTCGGTGCACACCTCCAGGAAGTGGTTGCCCGATCCGAGGGTGCCCATCTGCTTCACGGCCCGCTCCCGGCGGAACCTCACGTCCTCCGCGATGCCGTCGAACCGCTTCCAGAAGTCCGCCCAGCCCGCGGTCGGGTAACCGTGCAGGCGGCCCGGGTCCACGGGCTCGCCGTGCATCCCGCGGCCCACGGGGATCGCCTGCTCGATCTTCGAGCGGAACCGGGACAGGTCGCCCGGCAGGTCGTTCGCCGTGAGGGATGTCTTCACCGCGGACATGCCGCAGCCGATGTCGACGCCGACCGCGGCCGGGCAGACCGCACCGTTCATGGCGATCACGGAGCCGACCGTCGCGCCCTTGCCGTAGTGGACGTCCGGCATCACCGCGAGGCCCTGGATCCAGGGCAGCGTGGAGACGTTGTGCAGCTGCTGCATCGCCCCCGCCTCGACGGTCGCCGGGTCGGCCCACATCCGGATGGGCACCCGTGCGCCGGCTACCTCGGTGTAGGACATCTCACTCAACTCCCCCATGGACGAAGCACAGACAAGCGCATCAAGCCCAGAAAAAGGAAAAAGAGGACTTTGCGCAACATAAGCACCGGTCGACCGGACGGCCGAGCCGTGCGTGCGATAGACATTGTGTTCCGTGGCCCCGCCACGGCGACAACGCTTTTCCGGCGACGCCGGACCACCGGCCCCTCCGGCCGGGCCCCCGGGCGGCCACCGCCCCCGCAGGAGCCCGCCGGCCCGACCCGCGGCGGGCGGCCGGCACCCCGCGACGAAGCAACCATCACCGACGGCAGTGCCGGACCAGGAGGCAGGACAGTGCAGCGGAGGGCTAGGACGTACCTCACCGGCGTCGCGCTGGCCGTCATGCTCTCCGGCGGGCTCACTGCCTGCACGGGCTCCCCGGAGGACGAAGGCGGCGAGGACACCAAGGCGGGCAGCTCCGGAGCCCCCGACTCCTCGGCCCCGCCCGGCAGGTACCGCACACTCCCCGAGCCCTGCGGAGCCGTCGACCTGAGCACCCTCAAGAAGCTCCTCCCGGACGCCGAGGGCGCCCCGCAGGGCAGCAGCACCCCCGGCAAGGGAACGGCGAGCGGCGACGAGGAGTCGCCGTACGAGGGGCAGCCGATCGCCACGTACGACACCGACCGCCGCGCCGGCTGCCGCTGGAAGAGCACGAACAGCCTGGCCACCCGCAACCTCACCGTCGACTTCGAGCGCGTCGTCTCCTACGACCCCGCCGTCAGCGACGACGAGCAGGCGCAGCTGCTCTACGACGAGCGCGCCGGCCAGGCCGAGATCCCCACCGAGAGCGAGCCCCCGGCCGACGAGGAAGGCGGCGAGGGCGGCGACCCCGCCGACGAGGGTGGGAAATCCGGGAGCGGCGGCTCCGGCGAGGACGGCGGAAGTGAGGCGGCGGACTCCGGCACGGACGGCAAGGGCGGCGGCGAAGGCGGCGGCGACCCCGGCGGCGAGGGTGAGAAATCCGACAGCGGCGGCGGCTCCGACGCCTCCGAGGAGCCGGGCGGCGAACCGTCCCCCTCCTCTGACGCGGACCTTTCCCCGCGGACACTCGACGATATCGGCGACAACGCCTACATCGACGACCAATTGGACACCGGTGACTCCGGAGTCCACCGGGACATTACGCTCGTCTTCCGGAGCGCCAACGTGATCGCCACGGTCACCTACGACCAGTGGCTGACCGACAAGCGGCGCACCCCGGACAGCGCCGAGTTGCAGGAGAAGGCCCGCAGCGTCGCGGAAGAGCTCGCCGCGGACTTCGACGACAACTGACGACGCAGACGCAGACTGACTGGAAGCGAAGGAACCATGCCCCGTACAGCTCAGCGAACCTCCTCGCGAAGCGCCACGCGTTCCGCCCGTACGCTCGCCTGCGCGGCACTCGTTCTTCCGGCCCTGCTCGTCGCGGGCTGCTCCTCCGACTCCGGAGAGGAGCCGGCCTCCTCCGAGCAGGGCGAGAGCACTCCCAGCGCGGCTCCCGTGAAGTTCAAGGAGCTGCCGGACGCGTGCAAGACGCTCTCCAAGGACACGGTGAAGAAGCTGACGCCGAAGACGGACAACGCCTCGGGCAAGCGCATCGGCGCGGGCAACACCCAGGACTCGGGAAGCTGCCTGTGGAGCGGCCTCGACAAGTTCGACTACCGGCAGCTGACCGTCTCCCTCAAGCGTTTCGACTCGGACGCCTCCCGCGGTTCCGGCGACAAGCTCGCCGGCGCCTTCCTCCAGCAGCAGGTCGACGGCCTCAAGACCGACAAGGCCAACAAGGACCTCAAGACCGAGCCGGTCAAGGGCATCGGGGAGCAGGCGACTGCCGTCAGCTACGAGGTCGACAAGAAGGACGGCAAGAAGTCCGAGGCCTTCCGCGAGGAGCGCCTCGTGGTGCGCCAGGCGAACGTCGTCGTCTCCGTCGACTACTCGGGCGCCGGGTTCGAGGACGCCAAGCTCCCCAAGGCCGACGACCTCGGGAAGAACGCCGAGAAGGCGGCCAAGGAAGCGGTCGCGTCCCTGAAGTGAGGCCGGGCCCCCGCCGTACTCCGTGCGGCGGGGACTTGACGCGTGTGCCAGTCTGGTGCGCCGCGCCGGTTTCCGAGGGTGGGGGACAACTCCAGTGCAGGCCGTACAACTGACTCGTACACACCGCATATTGGTCGCGGTGGTCGTCATCGGTGCCGTGACGATCGCCGCGATCGGCTTCGCCGGTTCGTTCGCCGCCGTGCGCGACCTCGCCGAGAAGAAGGGCTTCGGCGCGTTCGCCCCCTTCTTCCCCATCGGCATCGACGCGGGCATCGTCGTCCTGCTCGCGCTGGACCTGCTGCTGACGTGGATCCGCATCCCCTTCCCGCTGCTGCGCCAGACCGCGTGGCTGCTGACCGCCGCGACGATCGCCTTCAACGGCGCCGCCGCCTGGCCCGACGCGCTCGGCGTCGGGATGCACGCGGTGATCCCCGTCCTGTTCGTCGTCTCCGTCGAGGCCGCCCGGCACGCGATCGGGCGGATCGCCGACATCACGGCCGACAGGCACATGGAGGGCGTGCGCGTCTCGCGCTGGCTGCTGGCGTTCCCCTCGACCTTCCGGCTGTGGCGCCGGATGAAGCTGTGGGAGCTGCGCAGCTACGACGAAGTGATCCGCATGGAGCAGGACCGGCTCGTCTACGAGGCCCGGCTACAGGCGCGGTTCGGACGCAGCTGGCGGCGCAAGGCCCCCGTCGAGTCCCTGATGCCGCTGAAGCTCGCGCGCTACGGCGTCCCGCTGTCGGAGACCGGACCGCAGGGACTCGCGGCGGCCGGCATCGACGCGCCCGCCGTGGCGTCCCGTCCGGCGGCGGCGTCCCGCGGTGCCGGTGCCGTGCGCGAGCGGGCGGAGCAGGACCGGCCGCGTCCGGAACTCACCGCGGGAGCGGCCGGATCCCCCGCGGGCGAGGCGGAACCGTCGGCCGCCGTGCAGCATGAACAGGCCGCCGGGGAAAGGCCGTTCGCCGCGGCGACCGACGGTGCGGGCGAGGCGGCCGCCGAGCCGGCACCGCAGGCGCCGTCCCGCAGACCGCCGGCGCACGAGGCCGGCGACCCTGCCCCCGGGCCGGTACCGGAGCCGGCACCGGCCGCGGCGCACGAGCCGCAGGAGCAGGCCCCCGCGTACTCGTACGCCGAGGCGCAGCCCCCGAACCCGCAGGTGACCGTGCCCGTGGGCCCCGGCCGCCGCCGCGCGCTGGGCAACTCGAACGCACCCGTCAACGGCGGGCCCGCCTACCTGCCCCCGCAACGCGCCGAAGAGCAGCAGCTGTTCGTTGAGCCCAGGCCCGCGCCGCCGTCCCAGCAGCAGGCCCTGGCGGCGGAGCAGGCGCAGCAGGAGTTCGACTACGACTACGACCTGCCGCCGGAACGGCAGCTCCGCGAACAGGCCCCCGCCGCCCCGGCGTCCGGCTCTCTGCCGGAGGACACCGAACCCGTCGGCATACCCGACGGGGTGCCGCGCGACGAGTTCTACTTCAACGCCTACCGGCAGTTCGTCGCCTCGCAGGCGAGTTTCCCCAACGCGCGCCAGCTCTCCCGCGCCCTGCACGAGCGGCACGGCGTCACGAACGCCGACGGATCGCTGCTGAGCGAGAGCTATCTCCGCTCGTACATGCGGGAGTTCAGGGAGCGGTACAACACCGAGATGGGCCTCGCGGGCTGACCCGCACCGCCCGGAGGAACCGACCGCGAGGGGTGCCGAACGGGCGCGCCACGCGCGTGGCGGCGGCAGCGCGCCCGTCCCGGGGTCACGCCCCGAGCAGCTTGCGCACCCTGCCCGATCCCACGGCCAGCAGCAGGGTCGGCAGCCGCGGGCCCGTGTCACGCCCGACGAGCAGCTTGTAGAGCAGCGCGAAGAACGACCGCTGCGCCACCTTCAGTTCGGGTGTCGGCTTGGCCTCCGGCTCGATACCGGCCTGCACCTTCGGGACGCCGTAGACGAGCTGCGTCAGGCCCTCCAGCGACCAGTGGCGGTCCAGGCCGTCCAGCAGCAGCCGCAGCGACTCGCGCTGCTCGTCGTCGAGCGACTCCAGCAGCGCCGTGTCCGGCTCCTCCCGCACGCGCGTCCGCTGCTCCGCGGGCACCTGCGTGCTGATCCAGCGCTGGGCGCGGTCGAGCCTCGGGCGCACCTCGTCCAGCGCGCTGACGGGACGCTCCGGGTCCAGCTCGCTGAGGATGCGCAGGGTCTGCTCGTCGTTCCCCGCCGTGATGTCCACGACGGAGGCGAGGGTGCGGTACGGGAGCGGACGCGGCGTCGAGGGCAGCGGCCCCGCGGCGGTGGTGGACGCACGCAGATGCGCGGCGGCGTCGGCGGGCTGGGCCTGGCCCGCCGCGAGCTTCCGCTCCAGGGCGTCCCACTCGTCGTACATGCGCTGGACCTCCTGGTCGAAGGCCACCTTGAACGACTGGTTGGGGCGGCGGCGCGCGTACAGCCAGCGCAGCAGCGGCGCCTCCATGATCTCCAGCGCGTCCGCGGGCGTGGGCACCCCGCCCTTGGAGGACGACATCTTGGCCATGCCGCTGATGCCGACGAACGCGTACATGGGCCCGATGGGCTGCTCGGCGTCGAAGATCTCCTTGACGAGCTGGCCGCCGACGACGAACGACGAGCCGGGCGACTGGTGGTCGACGCCGCTCGGCTCGAACACCACTCCCTCGTACGCCCAGCGCATCGGCCAGTCGACCTTCCACACCAGCTTGCCGTGGTCGAACTCGTCCAGCCGGACGGTCTCGCTGTGGCCGCACTGGCAGCTGTAGGTCAGCTCGGTCGTCGCGTCGTCGTACGCCGTGACCGTGGTCGTGTCCCGCAGGCAGGCCGTGCAGTAGGGCTTGTACGGGTAGTACGCCCCGCCGCCGGCGCCCGAGCCGTCGTCCTCCGAGGCGGCGCCCGAGCCTTCGGCGGCCTCCAGCTCGGCGGCGTCCGGCTCGCCCTGCTTCTTCTTCTGCTGCTTCTTGCCGCCCGCCGCGGCCTTGTCCAGCGTCCGGTAGCGCTCCAGCACGGCGTCGATGCGCTCGCGTTCGCGCATCGCGAAGAGGATCTGCTCGCGGTAGGCGCCCGCCGTGTACTTCGCGGTCTGGCTGATGCCGCGGTACTCGACGCCGAGCTGGGCGAGCGACTCCTCCATCGCGCTCCTGAAGTGCGCGGCCCAGCTCTCGTACGCGCTCCCGGGCGGGGCGGGCACGGACGTGAGCGGCTTCCCGATGTGCTCGTTCCAGGACTCGTCGACGCCCTCGACACCGGCGGGCACCTTGCGGAACCTGTCGTAGTCGTCCCAGGAGATGATGTGCTCGCACTCCACGCCGCGCCGCTTGATCTCGTCGGCGACCAGGTGCGGAACCATCACCTCGCGCAGGTTGCCCAGGTGGATGGGGCCGGAGGGGGAGAGCCCGGAGGCGCAGACCACTGCTTTCCCGGGCGCACGACGCTCCGCTTCGGCGACGACGTCATCCGCGATACGGGAGACCCAGTCGGTCTCGCTGGTGGTGCGATCCACTTCCGGCACTTCCTTCTCTCTGCTCCGGCGAGGCGTGTCTGCGGGGCCCATTCTCCCACTGCCGGGGTGCCGCCCGCCCCTGGGATATGCGTGTGCCCGGCCCTGCCCGTGCGTGGGATACTCGGGCCTGCTTACCCAGCCACCCACGTACGGAACGGCTCGCACTCATGGCCTCGGTCCCTTCGCTCGCCGCCACGCTCCACCAGTGCCTCGCGGAGGCCCTGTCGGCATCAGTGCCGCAGGAGACTCCCGCCGACTGGCTGGACCCGATGCTGCGACGGAGCGACAGGGCCGACTTCCAGGCCAACGGCATGCTGGCGCTCTCCAAGCGCCTCAAGTCCAACCCGCGTGAGCTCGCGGGCACCGTCGTGGAGAGCATCCCGGCCAACGAGGAGATCGCCTCGGTCGAGGTCTCCGGTCCGGGCTTCCTCAACATCGTCGTCTCGGACGCGGCGGTGCTGCGCAACCTCGCGGCCCGCTCCGACGACGAGCGGCTGGGCGTGCCGTACGCGGAGTCCCCCGGCGTCACGGTGATCGACTACTCGCAGCCGAACGTGGCCAAGGAGATGCACGTCGGCCATCTCCGCTCGACCGTCATCGGCGACGCCGTCACCAAGATCCTCGAGCACCGGGGCGAGACGGTGGTCCGGCGCCACCACATCGGGGACTGGGGCACCCAGTTCGGCATGCTCATCCAGTACCTGATCGAGCACCCGCACGAGCTGGACCACGCGTCGGACACCGGGGACGGGCGGGACGAGGGCGAGGCCGCGATGGCCCGCCTCAACCGGCTGTACAAGGACTCGCGCTCGCTGTTCGACTCCGACGAGGAGTTCAAGGCGCGGGCGCGCGACCGCGTCGTCGCGCTGCAGGCGGGCGACGAGGAGACGCGGAGGCTCTGGCACAAGATCGTCGACGAGTCCAAGACGTACTTCCAGGCCGTCTACGAAGACCTGGACGTGGAGATCCTCGACAAGGACATCGTCGGCGAGAGCGCCTACAACGACGACCTCCAGCAGGTCGTGAAGGACCTGGAGTCCTCGGGCGTGGCCGTGCGCTCCGAGGGCGCCCTCTGCGTGTTCTTCGACGACGTCAAGGGTCCCGACGGCACTCCGACTCCGCTGATCGTCCAGAAGTCCAACGGCGGCTTCGGATACGCCGCGACCGACCTCGCCGCCATCCGCGACCGCGTGGGCAAGCTCCAGGCGGACACCATCCTCTACGTCGTGGACGCCCGGCAGGCGCTGCACTTCCGCATGGTCTTCGAGACCGCCCGGCGGGCGGGCTGGCTCCCCGAGGGCGCGGCGCGGCAGCTCGCGTTCGGCACGGTCCTGGGCAAGGACGGGAAGCCGTTCAAGACCCGCGAGGGCGAGAGCGTGCGCCTGGTGGACCTGCTGGACGAGGCGAAGCAGCGCGCTGCCGTCGTGGTGCGGGAGAAGGCGCAGGACCTCACCGAGGAGGAGATCCAGGAGCGGGCCGCCCAGGTCGGCATCGGCGCCGTGAAGTACGCCGACCTGTCGAACTCGATGACGCGCGACTACGTCTTCGACCTCGACCGGATGGTCTCCCTCCAGGGCGACACCAGCGTCTACCTGCAGTACGCCTACGCGCGGGTGCGGTCCATCTTCCGCCGGGCGGGAGAGCTGCGGCCGCAGGTGCATCCGATGCTGGCGCTGGAGCCCGCCGAGCGTGCCCTCGCGCTGCACCTCGACGAGTTCGGCGACACCCTCACGGCCGTCGCGGAGAACTACGAGCCGCACAAGCTCGCGGCGTACCTGTACGAACTGGCCACGCTCTTCGGCCCGTTCTACGAGAACTGCCCCGTGCTGAAGGCCGATTCGCAGCAGGCCGCCGAGAACCGCCTCTTCCTCTGCGACCTGACGGCCCGCACCCTCCGCGAGGGCATGACGCTGCTGGGCATCCGCACGCCCGAGCGGCTCTGAGCGTCTCCTGCCGGCGGGGCGGCGGCGACGGCTGACGGTGCGGCAGCGCCGCCCGGCCGGCGCCGCTGTCCGGTCCCGGCGCGGCACCGCACGCCGTCCCGGAGCCCCCGCCCGCCGCTCACCCTCCCGGGGGTCGGCCCTCGCGACCGCGAGCCCGGCGCATGTGCTTGCAAGTAGCATCCACCGCCTGAGACTCCATCACCCGCCGGCCCCCAGGAGGACCCGCATGCGCCCGGAACCCACCAGACGGACCGCACTGTACGGCCTGGCCACGGCAGCCGCCGTCGTCGGATTCGACCCCGCAGCCCGGGCATGGGCGACGGAGCGGCCGACTCCTTCCCGCTCCCCGTTCCACGAAGTCCCGCCCCTGGACGGGTCGTTGCTCACCGACGACGCGTCACGCGACGCCGCCGCCGAGGACTTCGGACACATCGTCCACCGCAGGCCCGCCGCCGTCCTCCGTCCCGGTTCGGTCCGGGACATCGTGGTGATGGTGCGCTTCTGCCGCCGTCACGGCATCCCCGTCGCCCCGCGCGGGCAGGGGCACACGACGTTCGGCCAGGCCCAGGTCAAGGGCGGCCTGGTCGTCGAGACGACGCCGCTGGACCACATCGGCGACGTCCGCGGCGGCACCGTGACGGTGGGCGCCGGCGCCCGCTGGAGCCGGGTCGCCAAGTCCACGCTGCGGCACGGCCTCACGCCTCCGGTCTTCACCGACTACCTCGAACTGTCCGTCGGCGGCACCCTCTCCGTGGGCGGTCTCGGCGGTCAGACCCACCGGCACGGCGCCCAGACCGACAACGTCACCGAGCTTCAGGTCGTCACCGGCGCCGGAGAGCTGGTCCGCTGCTCGCCGAGCCGGCACGCGGACCTGTTCGACGCCGTACGGGCCGGCCTCGGCCAGTGCGCGATCGTCGTCAGCGCGACGATCCGCCTCGTACGCGCGCCGGAGACCGTGAGGCACTTCCAGCTCCCGTACGCGGAGCTGGGCACGTACCTGGAGGACCAGCGGCGGCTGGTCACCGACGGGAGGTTCGACTACGTCGAGGGCCTCGTCCTCCCCGACGAGACGGGCGCCTTCCGCGTCCACGTGCTGGAAGCCGTCGCGTACGGCCCGCCCTCCCCCAGAGCCTCCGGCCTGGGAGGTGCCCCCAGGCCGGAGCCCGACGACGGCGAGCTCCTGGCCGGGCTGCGGTTCGAGCAGGCGGGCATGACCGCGGAGACGCTCGACTACTACACCTTCCTCGACAGGCTCGCTCCGTCCGTCGAGGAGCAGAAGGAGTCCGGCGTCTGGGACGACCCGCACCCCTGGCTCAACCTGCTGCTGCCCTCCTCCTCCGTCGAAGCGCTGGCCTCGGACATCCTCGGGGGCCTCCGTCCCGAGGACATCGGGTCGAGCGGTGTCGTCCTGCTCTACCCGCTGCGCAGGAAGGTGCTGCGCACGCCGCTGCTGCGGATGCCCTCCGACCCGGTGCCGTACCTGCTGGCCGTGCTGCGCACCGGTCCGCCCGGCGACCCGGCCACCGTGAAGCGCCTGCTCGCCGACAACCGCGCGGCGTACGAGCAGGTGCGCGACGCGGGCGGAAAGCAGTACCCGGTGGGTTCCGTCCCCTTCGACCGGGCCGACTGGCGCGACCACTTCGGTCCCGCGTTCCCCGCTCTCGCGGCGGCCCGCCACCGCTACGACCCGTCCGGCATCCTCACTCCCGGCCAGGGCGTCTTCTGACCGCCGCCGGACTGCCGTGACACGCCGCGAGACCGCGCGTCGTTTCGGCCGGCTGCTCGCGCTGGCGCAGCAGTCGGCCGACTCCGGCGGCCGCCGCATCCTCGGGATCGCGGGGCCGCCGGGCGCGGGCAAGTCCACGATCGCCGCCTCGCTCACCGAGGCGCTCGGCCCCGGCCGGGCCGTACACGTCCCGATGGACGGCTTCCACCTCGCCGACGTCGAGCTGCGCCGCCTCGGGCTGCTCGACCGCAAAGGGGCCCCGGAGACGTTCGACGCCCACGGCTACGCCGCTCTGCTCCGGCGGCTGCGGAGCCAGGGCGGCGAGACCGTCTACGCCCCGGCGTTCGACCGCGAGCTGGAGCAGCCCGTCGCGGGTTCGCTGCCGGTGCGGCCGGACGTGCCGCTCGTCGTCACCGAGGGCAACTACCTGCTGCTGGACGAGCCGGAGTGGCGGCCCGTCCGGACCCTGCTGGACACATGCTGGTGGGTCGGCCCGGCCGAGGACGTACGTCTGCGCAGGCTGATCGACCGCCACATGCGGTACGGCAAGAGCCGCGCGGAGGCCGAGAGCTGGGTGCACCGCTCGGACGAGGCCAACGCCCGGCGGATCGCGCCGTGCCGGGACGCCGCCGACCTCGTCGTGGAGCTCGGTCCCGGCGATCCCGGCGATCCCGTTCCCGGGGCGGAGAGGGGGACGGGCGCGTGAGGGCCGCCATGTCCCGTGCGCCCCGGGCACCCCGTACATCCCGTGCACCTCGCTGAGCACGCCGCCTGAAGGGGCGGGATTCGCGCCCGAACAGCGGCGATCACGTGAGGGCTCCCGTGCGCGCCGCGAGCGTCCGCACGCTCCTTGGTACGTTCAACCCGCCCGCCCTGAAGGCATGTTGACGCCGGACGGGCCGAACAGCCGCGCTCGCCCGGTCGAGCGGACCGCACGGCCGGCGGCAGACGAGGAACGGAAGAGCGACCATGACCGGTTCCGGCGCACAGCCTCCCCCGATCGACACCGGCCGAGCGCACTCGGCCCGGATGTACGACTACTACCTCGGCGGCAAGGACTGGTACCCCGTCGACCGGGAGGCAGCGGAGAAGGTGAAGGAGGTCTTCCCCTTCATCGTCACCGGAGCCCGCGCGAACCGCGACTTCATGCACCGGGCCACGCGCACCCTCGCCGCCGAGTACGGAGTGCGGCAGTTCATCGACATCGGCACCGGCATCCCGACCTCACCCAACCTGCACCAGGTCGCCCAGGAGGCCGCGCCCGAGGCCCGCGTGGTCTACGCCGACAACGATCCGACGGTGCTGGAGTACACCGACGCGCTGACCCTCAGCCATCCGCGGGGGCGCACCGCCTACGTCCACGCCGACCTGCGCCACGACGACGTCCTCGAAGCGCCGCGGCTGCGCGCCACCGTCGACCTGGAAGAGCCCGTCGCCCTGTCGCTGCTCGCCGTCACGCACTTCCTGCCGGACGAGTACGGGCCGTACGAGATCGTCAGGTCCATGGTGGAGCGGCTCGCGCCCGGCAGCTTCCTCGTCCTCTCGCACGCGACACCGGACTTCAACCCCGCGGCCCACGACGCCGTGGCGGTCTACCGGCAGAGCGGCACGCCCGCGCAGATCCGCACCAGGGCGGAGATCGAGCGCTTCTTCGACGGGACGGAGCTGATCGAGCCCGGTCTGACCTCGACGCACCGCTGGCGCCCCGAAGGGGACTCCGGCATCACCGACGCCGACGCCTTCTTCTACGCGGGCATCGGCCGCAAGCCCTGAGGCGGCGGCGGAACGCGGGCGGGGGCGCCGCACCTGCGGCAGGCCGGCCCTCCCGTCGCCGTCGCGGTCGCCGCCGCAACGGCAACGGCACCGGTCAGAGCTTGCGCCCCGCCTCCAGCGCCCAGTACGTCAGGATCAGGTCCGCACCCGCGCGCTTGAAGCTGGTCAGCGTCTCCATCATCGCCGCGTCCCGGTCGATCCAGCCGTTCCGCGCGGCCGCCTCGACCATCGCGTACTCACCTGAGATGTGGTAGACGCCCAGCGGCACGTCGACCCGCTCGGCGAAGTCCCGCAGCACGTCCAGGTACGGCAGGCCCGGCTTGACCATCACCATGTCCGCGCCCTCGGCGAGGTCGAGCGAGAGCTCGCGCAGCGACTCGCGGGAGTTGGCGGGGTCCTGCTGATACGTCCGGCGGTCGCCCTGGAGCGACGAGCCGACGGCCTCACGGAACGGCCCGTAGAAAGCGGAGGCGTACTTCGCGGTGTACCCGAAGATCGACACGTCCTCGTGGCCCGCCGCGTCCAGCGCCCTGCGCGCGTGCCCGACCTGGCCGTCCATCATTCCGCTGGCCCCCAGCACGTGGGCACCGGCCTCCGCCTGGACGCGCGCCATCTCCGCGTACCGCTCCAGCGTGGCGTCGTTGTCCACCCTGCCGTCCGCGTCGAGCACGCCGCAGTGGCCGTGGTCGGTGGTCTCGTCCAGGCACAGGTCCGACATGACGACGATGTCGTCGCCGACCTCCGAGCGCACGTCCCGCAGCGCGACCTGCAGGATGCCCCCGGGATCGGTGCCGCAGCTGCCGACCGCGTCCTTGTCCTCGTCCTTCGGCACCCCGAAGACCATGATCCCGCCCAGGCCGGCCCGCACGGCCTCGGCGGCGGTCTCCTTCAGCGATTCCCGCGTGTGCTGCACGACGCCCGGCATCGAGGCGACCGGAACCGGCTCGCTGATGCCGTCCCGCACGAAGACGGGAAGGATCAGGTCGGCCGGGTGGACCCGGTGCTCGGCGACCATGCGGCGCATGGCCGGCGTCGTCCGCAGCCTGCGGGGACGTGCGCCGGGGAAGCCGCCCGCCGCGGAACGCTCACTGCTCAAGATGTACGTGCCCTCCTCCGGGCCGGGCGCTTCTCGCTCGGCCGCTTCACCGGGTCGCCCGCCGCGACCGCCTCCGCGCGCCGCTTGGCGCCGAAGTCCGCCAGCGCCTCCGCCAGCTTGTGCACCGACGGCTCGGGGGACATGACGTCGACCCGCAGGCCGTGCTCCTCCGCCGTCTTGGCCGTGGCCGGCCCGATACAGGCGATCACTGTGACGTTGTGCGGCTTGCCCGCGATGCCGACGAGGTTCCGCACCGTCGAGGACGAGGTGAACAGCACCGCGTCGAAACCGCCGCCCTTGATGGCCTCGCGCGTCTCCGCGGGCGGCGGCGAGGCCCGCACCGTGCGGTAGGCGGTGACGTCGTCGACCTCCCAGCCCAGCTCGATGAGCCCGGCCACGAGGGTCTCCGTCGCGATGTCGGCCCGCGGCAGGAAGACGCGGTCGATGGGGTCGAAGACCGGGTCGTAGGGCGGCCAGTCGTCCAGCAGCCCGGCGGCCGACTGCTCACCGCTCGGCACCAGGTCGGGCTTCACGCCGAACTCGACGAGCGCCCTGGCGGTCTGCTCGCCGACCGCCGCGACCTTGATCCCCGCGAAGGCGCGGGCGTCCAGGCCGTACTCCTCGAACTTCTCCCGCACGGCCTTCACCGCGTTGACGGAGGTGAAGGCGATCCACTCGTACCGCCCCGTCACCAGGCCCTTCACGGCCCGCTCCATCTGCTGCGGCGTGCGCGGCGGTTCGACGGCGATCGTCGGGACCTCGGCCGGCACCGCGCCGTAGCTGCGCAGCTGGTCGGAGAGCGACTCGGCCTGCTCCTTCGTACGGGGCACGAGGACCTGCCAGCCGAAGAGCGGCTTGGACTCGAACCACGCCAGCTGGGGGCGCTCCGCCGCCGTGCCGTGCTCCCCGACCACGGCTATCACCGGCTGGCCGCCGTCGGAGGAGGGGAGGACCTTCGCGGTCTTCAGCACCTGCCCGATGGTGCCGAGCGTCGCCGTCCAGGTGCGCTGCCGGGTCGTGGTGCCGGCGGCGGTGACCGTCAGGGACGTCTCCGGCTTGCGGCCGCCCGCGACCAGCTCGCCCGAGACGGAGACGACGGACTCCAGCGTGGTCGAGACGACCACTGTGGCGTCGCTCGCCCCGACCTCCGTCCAGCATCTCTCGTCCGCTGTACGCGCGTCGATGAAGCGGACGTCGGTGCCCTGGCCGTTCCGGAGGGGCACACCCGCGTACGCGGGGACGCCCACGGCGGTCGCGATACCCGGCACCACCTCGAAGGGGATGCCCTCTGCCGCGCACGCCAGCATCTCCCTCGCGGCGTCGGCGTCGAGCCCGGGATCACCGGTGACCGCACGCACCACCCGCTTGCCCGCGCGTGCGGCAGCCATGGCAAGATCTGCTGCACCGCCCGCGGGCGCGGCGGGAGTTGACGCGTCGTCAGCATCCCGAAGCGGCGTGTCCACCCCTGCCCGAGCGTGGGTGCGGACGACGTCGTACACCTGGGGGTCGGCCACAAGCACATCGGCATGCGCGAGTGCCTCGACGGCGCGCAGCGTCAGCAGACCCGGATCTCCGGGCCCGGCACCGAGGAAGGTGACGTGTCCGTGTGCACCGTAGAGGTGCTGAGTTGTCGAATTGTGGGCAGTGGTGGGGCTCAAAGTGCTCGCTCCCCCATCAGACCGGCCGCACCCTTGGCGAGCATCTCGTCGGCGAGTTCACGGCCCATGTTCTGCGGGACCGTCGTGCCGTCGCCGGATGCCGGTACGGGACCGGTGGTGGACAGCTGCACCAGCGTCTCGCCGTCGGTGGTTCCGACGACGCCACGCAGGCGCATTTCGGTGACAGCCTGCCCGTCGTCCCGCAGGTCGGCGAGCGCGCCCACAGGCGCGCTGCAACCGGCCTCCAGGGCGGCGAGCAGGGTTCGCTCAGCGGTCACGGCGGCCCGTGTGGACGGGTCGTCGAGCTCGGCGAGCTGGACAGCCAGATACGCGTTGGCGGACGCGCACTCGACGGCCAGTGCCCCCTGGCCGGGGGCGGGCAGTACAGCGTCGGGGCTGAGCAGTTCGGTGACCTCGTCGAGACGGCCCGTGCGCTCCATCCCGGCGGCTGCCAGCACCACTGCGTCGAGTTCGCCTGAGCGCACATACCCGATGCGCGTGTCGATATTCCCCCGGATGGGCACCGTCTCGACCCGCCCGCCCAGGGACCGAGCCCAGGAGTTGAGCTGCGCCATCCGGCGGGGCGAGCCCGTGCCGACGGTCGCGGCCTTCCCGGTGGTGCGCGACGAGTGCACGAGCTGCTCGAAGTCCAGGCCGTCGCGGGCGATGAGCACGTCGCGGGCGTCCGCACGCGGGGGGATCGCCGCGATGAGCAGATCGTCGTGCGGTGCTGTCGGCAGGTCCTTCAGCGAGTGCACGGCGAAGTCGATCTCGCCGCGCAGCAGCGCCTCGCGCAGCGCCGCGACGAAGACGCCGGTGCCGCCGATCTGGGCCAGATGCTCCCTGCTGGTGTCTCCGTACGTCGTGATCTCGACCAGTTCGACGGGACGTCCCGTCACCCGGCGCACCTGCTCGGCCACGAGGCCGGACTGGGCCATGGCGAGCTTGCTGCGCCGTGTGCCCAGCCGCAGGGCCGGTGCTTCTGGCGTGTGGGTCATGCGCTCACCTCGTCGTGCCCGTCCGCGCTGCCGCGCGGGACGCGTCCTTCGTTGACTTGCCCGGCCCCGCGGGGCCCGCCCCCGCCAGGCCCGTGCCGGGCAGGATGACGCCCGCCTCTCCCTGTGAGGGCCTCGCTCACGGCCGTCCGCCCGTTCATGGCCGACCGCCCGTCGTCGGATCCGGAAGACGTTCCCGCGAACGTTCCGGCGAGTGTTCCGTCGTACCTCCCGCAGCGTGCTGCGGCGTGCGCTCCGGCGGTCCGGCCGGCCCGGGGACGCCCTTCGGCGGGACGGACCCGGACGCGGGGCTGCTGCTGACCGCGGCGACCGCCTGCGGATCGAGGTCGAAGAGCTCGCGCAGCGCGTCGGCGTAGCCCGCACCTCCGGGCTCCCCGGCGAGCTGCTTCACGCGCACCGTCGGGGCGTGCAGCAGCTTGTCCACGACGCGGCGCACCGTCTGGGTGATCTCCGCGCGTTGCTTGTCGTCCAGCCCCTGCAACCGTCCTTCGAGCCGGGCCATCTCCGAGGCGACGACGTCGGCGGCCATCGTGCGCAGGGCCACGACCGTCGGTGTGATCGTCGCCGCTCGCTGCGCGGCCCCGAAGGCCGCGACCTCCTCGCCGACGATGCCGCGTACGGCGTCCACGTCGGCGGCGAGCGGCGCGTCCGCCGCCGCCTCGGCCAGCGACTCGATGTCGACGAGGCGTACCCCGCCCCCGAGCTCCGAGCGGTGCAGGGCCGCGTCGATGTCGCGCGGCATCGCCAGGTCGAGCAGGGCCATGGGCTCGGAGGGCTCCGGCGAGGAGGCCCCCTCCCGCCGCCCGAGCGCCTCGCGCACCGCGTCGAGCGTCAGGACCAGCCCGGTCGCCCCGGTGCAGGAGACGACGACGTCCGCGCGGGGCAGCTCCGCCGTGATCCCGTCCATGGGCAGGGCGTGCGCGCGGGGGCCGTCGCCGCCGCTGAGGGCCGCGGCCGGCGCCGCGCCCGCGGCGAGCCCGGACGTGAGGCCGGTGGCGAGCCGTTCCGCGCGGTCCAGCGTCCTGTTGGCGATCACCAGTTCGGCGACACCCGCGCGCGCGAGCGTCGTGGCGGCCAGGGAGGACATCGAACCCGCGCCGATCACCAGGGCCCGCTTGCCGCGCACCCATTCCGCGACCGGCATGGAACCGGCGAGCTGTTCGAGGCCGAACGTGACCAGGGACTGGCCGGCCTTGTCGATGCCCGTCTCGCTGTGCGCGCGCTTCCCCGTCCGGAGGGCCTGCTGGAACAGGTCGTTCAGCAGCCGCCCCGCGGTGTGCTGGTCCTGCGCGAGCGCCAGCGCCTCCTTGATCTGGCCGAGGATCTGCCCCTCGCCGACGACCATCGAATCCAGGCCGCACGCCACGGAGAACAGATGGTGGACCGCCCGGTCCTCGTAGTGCACGTACAGGTGCGGAGTGAGCTCGTCCAGTCCGACACCGCTGTGCTCGGCGAGCAGGGTCGAGAGCTCGGCGACGCCGGCGTGGAACTTGTCCACGTCGGCGTACAGCTCGATGCGGTTGCAGGTGGAGAGCACCGCCGCCTCCGCCGCGGGCTCGGCGCTCATCGCCTCCTGCAGCAGCTTCCCTCGTACCTGCGGGGCGAGCACGGCCCGCTCCAGCACGCTCACCGGCGCGCTGCGGTGGCTCAATCCGACGACCAGCAGACTCATGCGGGCATCACGGCGGGGACGTCCCCGTCTGGTCCGGGCTCGGAACGCTTCTTGGTGACGGCGGCGGCGGGCGGAGCCGCCGGAGGCGCGGTCTCCTCTTCCTCGGGAGCCTCCTCGCCGGCCTTCCGCTGCTCGTGGAAGGCGAGGATCTGGAGCTCGATGGAGAGGTCGACCTTCCGTACGTCCACGCCTTCGGGCACGGACAGGACGGTGGGCGCGAAGTTGAGGATCGAGGTGACGCCGGCTGCCACGAGCCGGTCGCACACCTGCTGCGCGGACCCCGCGGGGGTGGCGATGACGCCGATGGAGACGCCGTTGTCGGCGATGATCTGCTCGAGGCCGTCGGTGTGCTCGACCTGGATGCCCGCAACGGTGCGGCCGGCCAGCACGGGGTCGGCGTCTATGAGCGCGGCCACGCGGAAGCCGCGGGACGCGAAGCCCCCGTAGTTGGCGAGCGCGGCGCCGAGGTTGCCGATACCGACGATGACGACGGGCCAGTCCTGCGTCAGTCCCAGCTCACGGGAGATCTGGTAGACGAGGTACTCCACGTCGTACCCGACGCCGCGGGTGCCGTACGAGCCGAGGTAGGAGAAGTCCTTGCGGAGCTTGGCGGAGTTGACACCGGCGGCGGCCGCGAGTTCCTCGGAGGAGACCGTGGGCACGGAGCGCTCCGACAGTGCCGTGAGCGCCCTCAGATACAGCGGTAGCCGGGCGACGGTGGCCTCGGGGATTCCTCGGCTCCGGCTCGTCGCCGGTCGGTGGTTTCGGCCAGTTGCCACGGTGCTCCTGCCGGTTGCGCGAAGCGGTGAGCGATCCTTCGCCGAGTGCGCGCCCGGACCGCTCCGTCGCGAACCAGGCTATGCCTTTGTGAACGCGTGCACAAAGCTGGTGCCCGATTTGTCCGTTCAACGTGACCGGCGCCACACGCCACGGCAGCACCACGCACCACTCCTCGTGCACCGCCCGTGACGGACCGGGCCGCCGGGCCGGTCACGCCGCGCCGCCGCCGGCCGCCGCGGCTCAGCCCGTCAGGGCCTTCCGCAGCCGGTCCGGGTCGACGCGCCAGAAGTCGTGCTGCGCACCGTCCACCAGCACGACGGGGATCTGCTCCCAGTACTTCCGGTACAGCTCCCCGTCCTGGTTGATGTCCTTCTCCTCCCAGGCGGCCCCGGTCTCCTCGCAGACCCGGACGACCACGTCCCGTGCGACGTCGCACAGATGGCACCCGGGCTTCCCGATCAGCGTGACAGTCCTCATGCGCACCATTGTCACGCTTCGCGGACACCACACCGCATGTCCGTCCCGCTTCACATCCGGCATCCGCGCCTCCGGCCGCGCCCGCGCACACCCGGCACCCGCCCCGCGGCACCCCACCGACCAGCGCACGGGCCCGACGACCGGGCCGCACCGCCGAGTTGGCCCACCGCGCGTCCAGCACACCGATGCGGGAAGCACGTCCCGTCCGTGTTCCTGATCGCCCACAACCGGACACCCGGCCGTAACAGGACCGGCGCATCCGGTGGCTATCCTCAAGGCATGCTCTCCCGCCCCTCACCCCGACGCGCCTGGGCCTGGCTCGCGCACCGCAGCCGCTCGGCGACCGCGCGCAGCGTGATGGCGGGCGAGGCTTCGGCGGAGGCCGCCCGGAAGCAGGAACTGGAGCAGGTCGGCCGCGAACTGGCCGCCGCCGGGCCCGGGGAGGAGGTCTTCCCCGTCGTCGGAGACACCCGCGCGGCCGCCTTCTTCGACCTCGACAACACGGTGATGCAGGGCGCGGCCCTCTTCCACTTCGGCAGGGGCCTCTACAAGCGGGACTTCTTCGAGAAGCGCGAACTCGCCCGGTTCGCCTGGCAGCAGGCCTGGTTCCGGGTGGCGGGCAGCGAGAACTCGGGCCACATGGAGGACGTCCGCTCCAGCGCGCTCTCCATCGTCAAGGGCCACAGCGTCAGCGAACTCACCGCCATCGGCGAGGAGATCTACGACGAGTACATGGCCGGCCGCATCTGGCCCGGCACCCGCGCCCTCGCCCAGGCGCACCTCGACGCCGGCCAGAAGGTCTGGCTCGTCACGGCCGCTCCCGTCGAGACCGCGACGATCATCGCCCGCCGCCTGGGCCTGACGGGCGCCCTGGGCACCGTCGCGGAGTCCGTCGACGGCGTGTACACGGGCAGGCTCGTCGGAGAGCCGCTGCACGGCCCGGCCAAGGCGGAGGCCGTCCGGGCGCTCGCCGCCGCGGAGGATCTCGAACTGGACAGGTGCGCCGCCTACAGCGACTCGGCGAACGACATACCGATGCTCTCGCTCGTCGGCTATCCGTATGCGATCAATCCTGACAGCCGGCTTCGCGGCCACGCCCGCGAAATGGGCTGGCGGCTGCGGGATTACCGCACCGCGCGCAAGGCGGCCAAGGCAAGCATCCCCGCGGCGGCCGGAGTCGGCGCGGTGGCGGGCGGCGCCGCCGCCGCTGTCGCCATCCAGCGACGCCGGCGCTGAGCCCCGCCGGGGCACCGTTCACGGCTGCTCCAGGCTCTGACTCCCCCCGTTGCGGCGCTCTCCGCGTCGACCGAACTCACGCTGCGCGCCCGGGCGATGAGGCAATTCCCGCATCCCGCCCGGCCCCCGCTCCCGCCAGTCACGCTTCGGACGTTCGAGCACAAGACGCCATCCAAACGACAAGTTGCGGACAGGAAGCGGTCAGAGAGCCGATCACAGTCGGTGTCCGGATGGGCACCAATGCGTAACACAACCGACTGAACCGGCGATTTCAGCAACTAGGCGTAGCACTGTCTGTACGAAGCGTTATTCTCCTCAGACGCAATCGGTACCCACCCGCCCCAATCCGGGTCGAACGGTTCCGTACTGCACGTGATGGAAGCTCTGCCTCTGGGAGTCCCGTGTACCCACACGTCGGGGTTGACGCCTCGGGCCTGGCTACGCTGCGCAGCACGGTCGTTGCCGCTGTCGGCCGGCTACGCACACTCGTCCCCCACACGTACGCCGTCCCCGCCTTCGCCATGGCCGCGCCCGTCCCCGCCGGCCGTCGCCACGCACTGGGCGGCCGTTCCGCCCCCGCCGCGGCCCCCGCGAGCGCGGCGCAGGCCACCGCCGCCGCGGCCCCTGCCGGGAACATCGGCAGACGCACCCGCGGCGGAGCCTCCGGGAGCGCGGGCACCTCGACCGCACGCCGGGCCCGTCCGGCGGCGAGCGACACCGACAGCCGCCGGATGATGGAGCTGGTGGAGCGTGCGCAGTCGGGGGAGTCCGAGGCCTTCGGCCGCCTCTACGACCAGTACAGCGACACCGTGTACCGCTACATCTACTACCGCGTCGGCGGCAAGGCGACGGCCGAGGACCTCACGAGCGAGACGTTCCTGCGGGCGCTGCGGCGCATCGGGACCTTCACCTGGCAGGGGCGCGACTTCGGCGCGTGGCTGGTCACCATCGCGCGGAACCTCGTCGCCGACCACTTCAAGTCCAGCCGGTTCCGGCTGGAGGTGACCACCGGGGAGATGCTCGACGCCAACGAGGTCGAGCGGAGCCCCGAGGACTCCGTCCTGGAGTCGCTCTCCAACGCCGCGCTGCTGGAGGCCGTACGCCGGCTCAACCCGCAGCAGCAGGAGTGCGTGACACTCCGGTTCCTGCAGGGCCTCTCCGTCGCCGAGACGGCACGCGCCATGGGCAAGAACGAGGGCGCCATCAAGACCCTGCAGTACAGGGCGGTCCGCACTCTCGCGCGTCTGCTCCCGCAGGACGCCCGCTGACCCGGCACCGCCTCTCGCGGGAACGCCGGCGAACACCGGGCACGAACTCTGAACTGCCGCTGCAACGGCCTTGCCCGCAGCGGCAGTTCAGTGACGTTCAGTCACCCCCGAGACGCGTGCGGTCACATCATCGTGAGTCCGTAACCCGACTGGCTTGCGGCTCGTTGTGGGAGTTGCAGACTCCCCGCAACCGTGTCGCGCAAGTAGTCACTCACCCTTCCGAGTGAAGACGAGCGGTTTTGCCGAAGACCTTCCGACCGTGCCGGGGATTGGACCGTGCTGACGAGAGGAGGTGCCGCCCGTGATCGGTTCCGTGGCAACGAGCAGGCGGGCAACCGCCTTCGCCGATGCCCTGGACGAGCGGGAGCTCGAAGAGGCGGCGGCGGCCGACCGAGCGGCGGAAGACGGGGGCGCACGTGTCTTTCGGCCCACCCCTGAGCCTCCGCCCCGGACGGGCGGGAGCGAGAGCGGCGGAGATGATACCTGCACCCCGTGCGAAGGTGCGGGCGATCCCGGGCACCCCCGCCTCCTGCAGATCGCCGGGCAGCTCGCGGAGCTGCCGCGGCCGGCGCTGGACCCGGAGGTGAAGACAGTCCAGCGGGCGCAGCTGATCGCCGCCATGGAGGCCGAGTTCGCCTCACCGGAGGCACGCGCCCGCCAGGTCCCCGAGCAGCGCGACGGCCGCGGCAGGAAGGGGGCGCACCGCGCTCCCACCCCCGTGAGCAAGCTCCGTCCGCGCTCCCGGCTGACCAAGGGACTCGCGGCGAGCGGGCTCAGTGTCGGTGTGGCGGCCTCCGCTCTCGGCGGCGTCGCCGCCGCGAGCGGCGACGCCCTTCCGGGCGACTCGCTGTACGGCCTCAAGCGCGGCATGGAGGACCTCCGCCTGGACATGGCCGACGACGAGGCGGAGCGCGGCAACGTCCACCTCGACCATGCCTCGACGCGCATGCAGGAGGCCCGCCGGCTCATGGAACGGGCAAGGGGCGGCGCCGAGTTGGACTACGAGTCGCTCGCCGAGGTGCGCCGCGCCCTGTCAGGCATGCGCAACGAGGCGGCCGACGGCCACAGGCTGCTGAACGCCGCGTACGCCAGGGAAGGCAGCATCGAGCCGATGCGCTCCCTCTCGTCCTTCCGCGCCGACCACGGGGCGAGCTGGGCCCGCATGAAGGACCGGCTGCCGCCCCAGCTCTCGGACGTGCGCGACGAGGTCAACTCCGTCCTCGCCGCCATGGACGACGACATCGAGCCGATCCGCGGGCTCCTCACCGACCCCGCGCTCGACGCCCCGCGCACCCCCCGCAAGGGCGGTGCGGACCGTACGGACAAGCACGAGTCGCCCGAGCCGCGCTCCTCTTCCGGCTCCGGGAAAGACAGCGAGCGGGACGGCACGGAGCGCGGCTCCCCCTCACCGTCCGGTTCGACGCCGCACACGGGCGGACTCATCGGCGGCGGCGGCCTCCTGGGCCCGGAGGGGGACCAGCAGGGCGATCCCCACCGTCCGGGCCCCGGCAAGGACGGACGCCCGCTCCCGGGCTCCGAGGTGACCCTTCCGCCCATCGTCCCGGACGTCCTCCCCGACCTGCGGAACCTGTCGGCGGACGACTGAACTCGCGGACCGAAGGCCCCTCCCGCACGCCCGGACGTACGCGCCGGGTACGCGGAGGGGCCTTCGCTCTTGCCTCCCGCTGCTTCCGGCTGCCTCCCACCGCGCCCACGAGCACCGCTCGCGGCGTGGACGGCGCCCTCGGAAAGGCGCTGGAAGCGCATCAGGTCAGTACACCTAGAAGAAGACGGACCTTCGCTGCACCAGAAGCTTGTAGAGCGTGTGCTGGATCGTCTCCCGGATCTGGTCCGTGAGGTTGAACATCAGCATCGGGTCGTCGGCCGACCCCGCCGGGTATCCGTCCGTCTCGATCGGTTCACCGAACTGGATCGTCCACTTCGTCGGCAACGGAACGGCGCCGAGCGGCCCCAGCCAGGGGAAGGTCGGCGTGACGGGGAAGTACGGGAAGCCCAGAAGGCGGGCGAGCGTACGGGAGTTGCCCACCATCGGGTAGATCTCCTCGGCCCCGACGATGGAGCACGGCACGATGGGCGCCCCCGCCCGCAGCGCGGTCGAGACGAACCCGCCCCGCCCGAACCTCTGCAGCTTGTAGCGGTCCGAGAAGGGCTTGCCGAGGCCCTTGAAGCCCTCGGGCATGACCCCGACGACCTCGCCCCTGCCCAGCAGCGCCTCCGCGTCCTCCGCACACGCCAGCGTGTGGCCGGCCTTGCGGGCGATGGAGTTGACCACCGGCAGCATGAACACCAAGTCCGCCGCCAGCAGGCGCAGATGGCGCTGAGCGGGGTGGTTGTCGTGGACGGCGACCTGCAGCATCAGCCCGTCCATGGGCAGGGTGCCGGAGTGGTTGGAGACGACCAGGGCCGAACCGTCGTCCGGGATGTTCTCCACGCCCCGCACCTCGACGCGGAAGTACTTCTCGTACAGCGGGCGCAGCAGCGACATCAGCACCTGGTCGGTGAGCTCCGGGTCGTACCCGAAGTCGTCGACCTCGTACTCCCCCGTCACCCGCCGGCGCAGGAACGCGAGGCCCTGAGCCACCTTCTGCTCCCAGCTCCCGCCGCCCTGCCCCGGGCCTTCGGTACCCGGGTCGTCCGCGCGGGGGGCGCCTGCCGCCTGCCCGGACTCATGTCCGCCGGCGCCGGAGGCGGACGCGCCGCCGCCCGGATTCGCTTGCCCGCCCTGCCTGTTGCCGCGGCGGCCGGATCCGGAGCCGTCGTCCGGCGAGCCGAACGGGATGACCTTCGCCTCACCCATGCCTTCCGGCCTCCTCGCCTTCTCGCTCCCCGGATCCCGCGGGCCCGGGACGGACCAGCCCCGCCAGCCTGTCGACAGTACGCGCGAGAGCCTCGGGCGGCAGCAGGCCGGGACCCTTGCTGCGGCTGAAGGCCTCCAGCGTCTCCGCCGTCGTGTACCGCGGTTCGAAACCGAGCACTTCACGCATCTGCACCGTCCGTACGACCCGCCCGTGGGTCAGCAACCGCACCTGCTCCGGCGAGAAGTCGGTCGCCCCGACCGTCTGCAGCAGCGACCTGCCCCACCGGATCGCGGGGAGCAGCAGCGGCACCGTCGGCCGGCCGAGCCGCCGCGCGCACTGGGAGAGCAGCAGAGTGCCCTCCCCGGCGATGTTGAAGGTCCCCGCGTTGAGGGTGCCCCGCCGCGGTTCGCGGGCCGCAAGCCGCAGCACCTCGACGGCGTCCTCCTCGTGCACGAACTGCAGGCGGGGGTCGTAACCCAGCACCGTCGGCAGGACCGGCAGCGCGAAGTACGCAGCGAGGGGGGAATCCGCCGACGGGCCGAGCACGTGCGCGAAGCGCAGCACGGTCACCGACACGTCGGGGCGGCGCCGGGCGAACCCCCGTACGTATCCCTCGACCTCCATGGCGTCCTTCGAGAAGCCGCCGCTGGGCAGGGACTTGGCGGGAGTCGACTCGTCGAAGAGCGCGGGGTCCCGTGGCGCCCCGCCGTACACGCTGGTCGTCGACTTCACGACGAGCCGCCGCACCGAGGGTGCCTTCTGGCAGGCGCCGAGCAGCTGCATCGTCCCTATGACGTTGGTTTCCTTCACCGAGCTGCGGTTGCCGCTGCCCGGCACGGCGAGGGGGCTGCCATGGACGTCCATGTGCACGACGGTGTCGATCCCGTACTCCGCCAGCACCCTGCCGATCTCCGGCTGCCGGATGTCCGCACGGACGAACTGCGCACCGCCCAGATCGTCCGCGGGCTCCAGCACGTCCACGCCCACGACGCGGTCCACGTCGGGCTCGCGCTGGACCCGGCGGGCGAAGCGGCCGCCGAGCTGGCGGGCGACTCCGGTGACGAGCACGACCCTGCCCAAGATTCCTCCCATGCCGCACGCACGCGGCCGGTCCGTACCGCGGCTCGACGGCGCGGCCGCGCCGTCCGTCTACCGCCTGTCCTCGCTCCCGCGCCCGAAACCGGTCCGCGGGGCACCGCCTGCGGCGAAACCGCGGGACAAGGGGGACGGCGCACACGAAACCGCCGCCCTGCCGTCCCGCACAGCTCGGTGCGGGCGGCAGAACGGCGGTCCCTTACGTACCCGGCGCTCGCTCACTTCTTGTTGCGACGCTGAACACGCGTGCGCTTGAGGAGCTTGCGGTGCTTCTTCTTGGCCATCCGCTTACGCCGCTTCTTGATAACAGAGCCCACGACTACCCTCGCTCACAAATCATCCCCGCCGACGCGGAGGGAACTGCCTTCACTCGGCGCGGGGCGTCCGAGCCCACACGACCTACATGAGGTTCAGCCTACCCGCCGCCGGGGGCAGCTCGTAATCCGAGGGTGGGTCAGCGGGCGGCCGTCAGGCGGTCTCCACCCCCACGTACGACTCCTGGAGGTACTCATGGACGGCCTGCTCTGGGACCCGGAATGACCTTCCCACCCGGATCGCCGGCAGATGACCGCTGTGCACCAGCCGGTACACGGTCATCTTGGACACTCGCATCACCGAGGCGACTTCCGCCACGGTCAGAAAGTTGACCTCGTTGAGAGGTCCCTTGCCAGCAGCCATGTCACACCTGAACCTTCCGCACATGTCGGTCACCGGCTTCCCCTTCCGGCGACTCCCGCTCGCATGCGCGCTCCTCCCCAGATTAGGGGCGGGTGATGCAAGTGGGGAAGAGGAGTAGCGATCGGCCTCCTACTGTGACAGACGGGCCCGATTGAGTACATAGCGCGTCTGCGGACGGTAGTAGGCGGACCGCGCAGCGTCATCGGCGGGCGCCGCCGCGAGCCCACCGACGCGTCCGCCGCCGTCACCGGTATGCCGCGCGTCCTGGAGGGCCTGCACCCATCTCTACCCAACTGACCTGCTGCGCAGACCCGTTGGGCGCGACACCGGAACCGCCGCGGCGACGGTCGGCACACCGTCCTCGCGTCGCTCCACACCTCACCGGACCGGACCCATGAAGAGGCGTGAACTACCGGCGCATGACGGGGAGAACGCGCGCCGGCACCGGCAGCCGACACAGCCGTCGGCGCGTCCGCGAGGATGAGATGGCGTACGCCGAACCGGGTCGTTATGTCGACACGTCTCCACTGCTCTGATGTGAGGAGAGTGCACGACGCCGACGAGGGCCCTGGGACGAATGAGGCGTAGAGATCCAGGAGTCGGCTCGGGTGCTCTGCCTCCGGACTTCCGGATCACGCCGGCCGCGCGGGTCTTGGGTCCTCAGCAGGGAACGCCGACTGCCGGGCAGACGGGGCTTGTTGGGACGCGTCCCGGCCAGTCTCCCGGGTCAGGCGCCCTCAGGTCCCGGCCCGGTCAGGGCATCATCCCGCGCGCGGGGAAAGCGGCGTTGCGTGTGGCGCGAACCGCCTGGTCGAGCGGGTCGGCGGGGTCGTACCCCGTCTCCTCCCACGTGCGCACGGCGATCTCGCGTCCGTCTGTCATCCGGCGGGGAGAATCCGGGCTTCCCGTCTTCGCGTACACCAACTGCCGCCATTCGTCGGGCACTTCCGTCTCCGGCGGCAACGGCGCGCCCGCCGCGATCGCGACCAGGTGCGTCCACGTCCGCGGTACGACGTCGACCACCGCGTACCCGCCGCCGCCCAGGGCGAGCCACCGTCCGTCCGAGAACTCGTGGGCCCAGCCGTGAAGGGATTCCGCTGCGAGGCGCTGGGCGTCCACGCTGACGGCGAGGTGCGCGAGAGGGTCCTCGAAGTGCGTGTCGGCTCCGTGCTGGGTCACGAGCACCTGAGGCCGGAACCCTTCGAGCAGCTGCGGAACCACGGAGTGCAAGGCACGCAGCCAGCCCTCGTCCCCCGTTCCGCCGGGGAGGGCGAGGTTCACCGCGCCGCCCTCGGCCTCGGGGCCGCCGCTCTCCTCGGGCCAGCCCGTCCCGGGGAAGAGCAAACGGGGGTGCTCGTGCAGCGAGATGGTCAGCACACGGGGGTCGTTCCAGAACGCGTCCTGGACACCGTCACCGTGATGGACGTCGATATCGACGTACGCCACGCGCTCGGCGCCCTGTTCCAGCAGACGCGCGATGGCCAGCGCGGCGTCGTTGTAGATGCAGAAGCCCGCGGCAGAGGCGTGCATCGCGTGGTGCAGCCCGCCGGCGAAGTTGACACCGTGCTTCACCTCGCCGCGCCAGACCGCTTCGGCAGCAGCCACAGACTGTCCCGCGATCAGAGCGGACGCCTCGTGCATACCGGCGAACGCGGGGTCGTCCGGCGTGCCCAGCCCGTACTCGCCGTTCGCAGCCGCGGGGTCAGCCGACAGCCTGCGCACCGCGTCGATGTAGTCCTGACGGTGCACGAGCCGCAAGGTCGAATCGCCCGCCGGCTTGGCCGCGGCGACCTTCAGATCCTTCAAGTCGTCGAGCCCGAACGCCTCGACGAGCCGCATCGTCAAGGCGAGACGGATCGGATCCATCGGATGCCCGGGACCGAAGTCGTACTCCGTGACTGCCTCGTCCCACATCAACTGCGCGCCACCGCTCATCCCGCCACCGTACCGGGGGCCGCGGCAGGCACCGAAGCTGCCCGGCTCTACGCCAGCAGCGCGGTCAACTCGCCCATCTCCTCGAAGATCACACCCGCACCGGCAGCGGTGAGCCGATCGCGGGGAGTCATCGCCGCAAAGGCGTAGACGTCCATACCGGCGGCGAGAGCGGCACGCACACCCAGCGGACTGTCCTCGACGACGGCACACCGCTCCGGAGCTACGCCCATCGCATCGGCCGCATGAAGAAAGAGGTCCGGCGCGGGCTTCCCCCGTCCCACGTCCTGCGAGCTGAAAATGCGCTGTTCACCGAAGTGTTCGTACAGGCCCGTCTTCCTCAGCGTGACGCGGATACGCTCGTGGCTCCCCGACGATGCGACGCAGAACGGCTGCCCCTCGGCGTCCAGCTTCGCCAGCAACTCGGCGACGCCCGGCACCGGCTGCAGCTCCCGTCGGAAGGCGGCGAAGACGCGGGCGTGGAAGGTGTCGTCGAAGTCGTCGGGGAGCCGCTCCCCGGATCGCTCCAACACGACGTCGTGCACGCGATGCAGAGCGGCACCCATGTAATCGCGGATCGATTCCTCGTACGTGGTGGAGTGTCCCAATTCCGTCAGAAAGGCAGCGAGCACGCGATTGGAGATCGGCTCGCTGTCCACCAGCACACCGTCGTTGTCGAAGACGACCATGTCGTACCTGCCCATGCCGGCAACTGTACGCGGGCATGGGTCGGTAAATGAGAATAGCCCCGTTGGGGGGTTAACCATCCAACGGGGCTATTCTCTCAAGATTTGTTCGGCGGTGTCCTACTCTCCCACACGCTCCCGCATGCAGTACCATCGGCGCTGTCAGGCTTAGCTTCCGGGTTCGGAATGTAACCGGGCGTTTCCCTCACGCTATGACCACCGAAACACACCACCACCACCATGGGTGGTGGAAACCTGTATCGGCAACACACACTCACTCTGCAATTATCACAAGCGGGTTGTTGTCTCAGAACTGACACAGTGGACGCGAGCAATCAATGGTCAAGCCCTCGGCTTATTAGTACCAGTCAACTCCAACCCTCACGGGTCTTCCATATCTGGCCTATCAACCCGGTCATCTCCCGG
>NZ_FMHJ01000011.1:0-264453 GCF_900090125.1 Streptomyces sp. WMMB 714 | reverse complement strand
TGGGGCGCACCCCTCGCCAGTCCGACTGGCTCCGGTGGTATCGACTGCCCCCTGCGCTACCCAGGCCAGTACGCAGACGACGAAAGCGGCCTCCACTACAACAACCAGCGTTACTACGACCCGGAGACCGGCCGATACCTCACACCCGATCCCCTCGGGTTGAAGCCCGCAGACCACCACCACGGCTACGTCACCAACCCCCTTGCCTGGATCGACCCCTTGGGCCTCGAAAGTTGCGATCCGGGTATCGACGACGACACCTACGACGAGATCTACAACAAGTATGGGAATCGCGTAGCAGACGGGGTGGATCACGATTTCGAGCGTGCGAATGACGGCACACGTACGGCACCGGATCACTCCCTATCCGGCATCGGCTCAGACCCTCACGCGCTGGCTAAGTACCTGCATTCATACGAGGGCAAGACGACTCACATCGACACTGACACTGGTGCCCGCGTCGCCTATGATTCATCTCGGCAGGACGCACACGGCCGCGGTGTATTGATCGTGCAGACCCCTCACCGGATCCACGCATATCACTATTCAGAGTCCGATTTCAATTCTGTAAGGTATCAACAGCAGTGAGAGCAAGAGTTCCCATCACCTCAGCAGGCGACGGCCGCTTCAGCTTGAAGATGTCATCATCTCAGGCATCTCTGGTCTCTGAGTGCCTAAGTCTGACAATCGGAGGCGGTTGGGCGGAGGGATATGTCGAGTTCAGCCTGGGGGCTACTAGGGCAGCGGCTGCAGCCATCCACGATGAGTTGATCGCGGGGATCTCCGCGAATCACAGAAGTGCAGTCACCTTTACCCTCCAACAGCTGCACGTGATCAATTGCTGTCTTACCAATGCGGTGGTCGACTTCATCTCGGACGAGGATTTTCACCTGCGGACCGGCTGGTATCGCGAAAACGCAATCGCATTCGCTCGTGAATTGTCGCGATCCCTGCGTGAGCTGATGCCCGCTGACTCCGCCACGTAGGGGTGGGGCTGCTGTAGATGGCGGACACACCCTTGAGTCGTCCGCATGACGCGTACTGCCGCCTCCTGCTGGGGTGGGACGGAGGGGTGCGGGCCTATTGGGGCCGGGTGGTTCTCTGTGTGTTCCCCTCGCAGACCTTGGCGAGCAGCTCCTGGTGCCCTGAGTCGTTAATTGGTGTGCGGTCGCGGCACATGCCAGATGGAAGCACCTGATTCTGGGGAGAGGCGACGCTGTCTCTAGGTCAGAGCTGCTGATCCGAAAGGTGATTCATCGGCCGGAGGCCAGAGGCGTGGTAGAAGGCGCGGGCAGTCTCGTCGAAGTCCCAGACGTCGGTTACCAGGCTTCCGCAGCCTGCGGTGCGCCCTGCCTCACGTACGGCTTCCAGCAGAGCTGGGCCGACTCCAGTACGAGCAGCGTCGGCGATACAGCGACCTGATACAGGGAGATGACGTATGGGCTCGTGAGTGCGGTGCCCACCTCAGGGCGCCCACTCGGGCTCGGGCTTGGTCCGCCGCGGGAGTCAGGTGCCGCAGTCGCGGCCGGGCTCGCACTGCCAGCCGGAGAAGCCCCCTTCTTGGGGGTTGTCGATGGCGTGGTCGAACTGGAGGAAGCCCCAGGCCACCCAGATGATGAAGGCGATGCAGAGGGCCAGCCCGAGGTAGAGGGCGAGCTTCTTGGTGAGGCGGCCGCGGGGGGCTTCGTCTCGGGGGAGGCCGTGGTCTTCGGAGGGGTTGTGCTGTGCCGCTCCGTCCTCGTCTTGCGCACCGTGTGCGGCCGCGGAGTGCGGCTGTTTCTCCGGTCGTCCGGAAGCGGTGTGGCGGCCCTTCATGATCGGGCCGTCATCTGGTCGGACGAGCCGGACACGTCGAAGTCGCGGGCCATTCCGGAGCTGTGCAGGTGTGCGATGTCGGCCTGCTCCAGGTCCATGCCGAACGGTCCGGGGCCGCCGCCGGAGACGGTGGCGCGGTGTTCGCTGGGGATGCCCCAGTCGTACCGTTTCTGGACTTCGACGTGGTAGGTGATTTCGCCGCCCTCCTTCTCCCCGACGAGACGGTACTGGAAGTGGTTGAGCGCGTAGTACCACTCCATGCTGCTGTCACCGTCCGCCGGATCGGGGGCGGTGGACGACCATTCGGTGGTGAACGGTCCGTCCCCGCGCTTGCGGACGTCGTTCTCCAGAGTGCCGTCGACGTCCTTCTGGAAGGCCGGTATCTGGTCCATCATCTGCTGCGGTTCGACCTCGACGGGCTTACCGCTCGCGTCGAGATAGTGCTTGACCAGGCCGGCGGCCGTCGGCCAGCCCTTGGTCGTGGCGAAGTACGCGGCGACGTTGTTGAGCTGGTTGTGGACCTGCCGGTCCTTGGCGGTGGGTTCGACGATGTCGAACTTGCGGTTCTCGGACTCGAAGTTGCCTACCGTACCGAAGATCACTTTGAGGCTCTTCGCCAGCCAGTCGTCGTCCTCGGCAGCGTCGTCGAGCAGTTTCCGCACGCGCTTCTCCAGCGCATCGGCCTTCTTCTGGCGCTCGCCCACGATCCTCGGAGCGCTCGGACTGTCAGGGTCGTACATCACCGACCACTCGACTCTCCCCGAGTCGGTGATGGTCATCCCCTCGTCCAGGGCCTCCCGCTGCAATTTCTCCGCGCGCAGCTTCAGCCCTGCGAGACCTTTCACACCGCCTCGCCCTGTGGCGCCGTCGGCCTCCGTGTCCAGGAACTTCCTCAGCGCCCTGACTTCTTTGTCCAGCGCGTCGATGTCCAGCTGGACGCGGTCGCAGTAGTCCTGGGCGGCTCGGCCGCCCTTGCCGCGCCAGTTGTCCTCGTGGAGCGGTTTCACCACGTCGTCGTGGAACCCCGTCCGGGCTTCCTTCAGCTTCCGGTGGACCGTGGCCCACTCGTCGGCGAATGTCTCCAGCCCTGCCACGTCAAGTTTCAGCAGTGCGGCGAAATCAGGCATGTTCTGCCTACCCCCGGTGCCCTTCTGGTCGGTCGTCGGCGATCGGTAGTCGTCAGAGGAACTGGGACGCGATGCTGGTTTCGTTCTTGTCGTACGCGTCCGCGCTGAGACGGAAGTTCTCCGCTGCCTGGTCGAGCCGCTGCACGACGACCTTGTTCAACGCCTCCCAGCGCTCTTCGAGTTCGTCCAGGCTGCCGGTGAACCTCCAGCCGTCGGCGGCACGGGCCAGTCCTGTGCGCGCGTCCTCCGCCACTCCCCGCGTCTTGCGGACGATCTCCGAGGCCGTCTCGCAGTCGCCGGCCCGCCTGCGCAGGAACGACGAGGTGACACCGAGGTCCGGGTCCGAACCCCAGGGCGCCGGCGCGGTGGGGCTCGGGTTGGGGGAGGGGGACGGTTCGGGGCTGGGGCCTTCGCCGCCCGAGTCGGGCGGAGGGCTCGGGGTGGGACCCGGTGTAGGGCCCGGCGAGGGCTCCGCGGTCGTCGTGTACGCGACCCTGGGGTCGACGGGCCGGCCCATGCTTCCTCCCCCTGGCCGTCCGCGGGCACTCCCCCCATGGAGCACGACGACGGCCTTGGCAATGTAACCGGCAACAGACGGCCGTGATCAAGCGATTTTGCCCCGGGCGTTCGGTACGGCAGGACCTACGGGTTGATGCTGCCTGTCTCGCACACCGTTCGGGCGACCTCGTGGAGCTTGGTGTTCCGTTCCTGGGAGAGCCGGCGCAGCACATCGAAGGCGTCCTCCTGGCTGAGCCCGTGGCGCTCGATGAGCATGCCCATGGCCTCCCCGATGGTGTGGCGGGTGCTGAGGGCCCGGTGGAGCTGTTCGGCGTTGCGGGCGCTGGAGAAGGCGACCACGGCGTGGGAGGCGAGGAGCAGGCCCGCGTTCTCGCTGCCGGTGGTGAAGGAGCCGGGGCTGCGCGAGTAGAGGTTGAGGGCGCCGAGTTCCTCGTCCTCGGTGTAGAGAAGGAAGCCCATCATGCTGCCTATGCCGAGCTTGCCGGCTTCGGGTGCGTACCGCGGCCACCGGTCCTGGTACGCGGTCAGATCCTTGATCCGGTACACGCGGTCGGTGTTCCCGGGCCGGGCGGCATCGAAGCAGGGCCCTTCCTGCATGCGTTCCTGCATCTGGTGGCTGAGCACCACGAGGCTGTCCGTGGGAGCCAGAGTGTGAACCCGTGTGCCCGCACGTACCAGGATTCCGGCGGCGTCGCACCCTTCGATGATCTCCGTCGCGGATCCGGTGATCCGTTCCAGCGTGGCGTCGACGGAGTCCTGCTTCAGAAGGTCCCGCGCCATCGACCCCATGCGGCCGGCGAATCCCTCCCAGTCCATTCTGTGGACCCTTTCCCTCAGCGGCCGACTACAGCCGAGCCCCCGGTCCGGAGCCGTCCGAACCGCACATGACCTGTGTTCCTTCTTCCCAGGAAAACGCCGAGCGCTCATTCGGTTCTCCACTGCCGTGAAGCCGGAAACGGCACGCCCGCTCGGCCCGGAGCCGGGGTGCCCCGGAACGTCTCCGGAACTTGACCCGGCGGAACGTCTCGGGAGGCCTGACCTGCCGGGACGTGCGGGAGCGTGCCGCCCCCGGTGAGAGGTTCCGGAGCATGGCTCGCGAGGTCGCCCGTAGGGCCCGGGGCTGTCGGACGACGTTCAGCCGGCGGCCCAGGCGTCCTCGATCGGGACGGCGCGGCCGAGGACGTCGGACGCGGCGCGGTGGCCGGAGCGGAGTGCCGCGTTGACCGTCGCCGGGTCGTCCGTCCACGTCGCCTCGCCCGCGAGGTGGAGTACGCCGCCCACCGGGGTGGCGAGGAGGTCGTGGTCCTCGGGCGCCGATCCGACGGTCATGTACGCGTACGACCCGCGCGCGTACGGGTCGTCCTGCCACCTGGTCACGTGGGCCCCGGCGGGTTCCTCGACGCGGTCGCCGTAGAGCCGGCGCAGTCCGCGGAGGACCGAGTCGACGATCTTCTCCTGCTCCCAGTCACGCGTCTCACGCGCCGCCGGCCCGGCGGCGAACGTCAGCAGCGTCGGGACGCCGTGAGCGGAGGTGAGGTCGTACCAGGAGTGCCACCAGAGTCCGTGCGGACCTTGCCGGCGGATGCCGTACACCCCCTCGTCCCAGAACTTCGAACGGAAGCGGAGGAAGACCTTCTCGAACGCGTTCATCTCGAGGCGTGACAGCGCACCGGCCACCGGTTCGGGCAGCGGGGGCTCGATGCTGAACGCGGACGACTTCAGCACTCCGACCGGGACGGTCACCACGGCACGGTGTGCGGTGAACCCGCCCTGGCCGGTGGTGACTTCGACGCCGCCGCCGGACCAGCGCACCGAAGTGACGACGTGCTCCAGCCGTACGTCGAGTCCCGCCGCGAGGTGCGTCGCGAGGGCGTCGTAGCCGTCGGGGAAGACGACTTCGTCGCCGTCGATGAAGTCGTCGTCGAGGCCGTGCGCGTCGAGATCGTCGCTCCGGACGCCGTACTGCTCCTCGCTTCGATGGCGCAGGTACTCGCGGACGCGCTCGGTGCGTTCCGCCTCCCAGCCCTGGGCGGCCAGCGCCGACTCGGCGGCCTGCCCGTACGAACTCCCGGGCGCGGCGGCGGCCACGACGCGGGCGAGCTCGGCGTCCACCGCGTCGACGTCGGCCACGAAGCGCCGCACCTCGTCGTCGGTGAGACGGGCGTCCGTCGGCCCGTAGTACGCCATGGGCCGGCTGTACGGCTGGTATCCGCCGACCGTGAACTCCTCGGTCCTGAGCCCGAAGGCGTCGGCCGCCGCGGCGACGGGGCTGCCGGTGATCCCGTGGATCCAGGACGCACCGAGGTCGGTGGTGACCCCGCCTTCCCGGACGCTCCACACACGTCCGCCGACGCGGTCGCGGGCTTCGAGCACGACGACCCGTTGACCGTTCCGGGAGAGCAGACGTGCCGCGGTCAGGCCCGCGACGCCCGCACCCACGACGATCGTGTCGACACGGTCCATCGGGCCCACCCCCTTCTCCCGCGCTGCGCGCGGCGTATCCGGCCAGCCTAATGAGCTGCGCGGCCTCCCGGTGAGCCGCGCACGGATCGGCCGGTGAGCAGTGAACCAACCGGTCCCGTCAGCCGGGCTGGAGCACCGCCGTCCGGGTCCTTCGTGGCGGGCGGCCCTGCGGCGATGCGGAGTCATTCGCTTTTACGCGCGGTCAATTGAAGGCCACCGCTCGCGAGTTCAGACGAAATACAGCTCTTCCATGTTCCGCACGGCCTCCTCGGAATGACGCACGCGGAACGCCGTCGTCTGCATCTGCTCCCAGCCCCACGGATCCGAATGCCCCAGCGCCAGGCCCGCCAGCCGTGCCCATTCGACTTCGTTCGCCTCCTCGTCCAGGTCGACGCCGGCGTTGTCGTGCATCCAGCCCTTGAGGTCCAGGGAGGCGATCACCGCGCCCGGGTCACCGGTGACGACGAAGGGCTCGTCCCCGTACCAGCCCGAGGCGTGGAACATCGCACCGTCCGGCAGCCACACGAGGTCCTCGGTGTGCTCCATGCCGCCGTGGTACGCGACCCGGCCCACGATCCGGGCGTCGGGGAAGCGCTCGCGCAGCTCGTCCGCCGCCGACCTCAGCGGCTCGTCGTTCCCGTCGGCCGCGTACGCCGGGTCCGCGATCGACAGCATGTTCCCCCATGCCGCGCCGTGCGCCACGTCCAGATCGGTACGCACGTCCGAGGGCAGCGGCGTCTGCACGGAGCGCGGACCGAGATCCTCCAGCACCTCCTCGATGCCCGCCGTCGACTCGGCGAAGGCGCGTGCACGCGCCCCGTCCTGCGGGGGGAGGTCCAGGGCGTCGACGGCGAACGGCGGTTCGAACACCGTCAGATGGCACAGCCCCATCGAGCCGCGCACCACGCGGTCCGGTGCCGAAGTCCAGTGCTTTTCCTCGCTCATGCGGGCCCACCGTAGCGGCAGTTGCCCGTCCGTCAGCCGCTGCCCAGGGTGCGGAGGAGGGGGAGGAGGCGGTCCCAGTGGCGCTGGTAGGCAGCGCGGTCGAAAGCGTCGGTGTCGGACATGGTGAAGCCGTGGACGGCGCCGGGGTAGACCTCGGTGCTGTGGCGGACGCCCGCGGCGTCCAGCGCCTCGTCGAGTTCGCCGTGGGCCTCGGGCGTCAAGTCGCCTTCGGCGAGGCCGATGTGGACCTCGGCGGCCAGCTCGGGGATGCGGCGGTGGGGGCTGTCGGGTGCGTCGGTGACGAGGAACCCCGGATGGAAGCCGGCGACGGCCGCCACCCGGGCGGGGTGGGCCGTGGCGGTGCGCATCGCCAGGGCGGCGCCGACGCAGTAGCCGGTCACGGCGACGGGCCCGGCGTCGACCTCGGGCTGTGCGGCGAGGAAATCGAGGTAGGCGCCCGCGTCGCGCAGCACGCGTTCGGTGGTGAGCTCCTGGACGAGGGGCATGAGCTCGCCGATGATCCCGGGCCGTACCTCTTCCCCTATGTGCGGGGGGAGTTCGACCACGGGCGCCGGGCCGCGCCGGTAGTAGAGGTTGGGGACGAGTACGTAGTACCCGTGCTCGGCGAGCTCGCGGGCCATGTCCTCCAGTACGGGCCGGACGCCGAACGCGTCCGTGTACAGCAGCACTCCGGGATGGCGTCCGCTCTTGCCGGGGAGAACGGCGATCGCGTCGGCCTGACCGTCGGGGGTGGGGATCCGCAGCGTCCTGGTGGGCATGGTTGATCATCTTCGCCCGGTCCGGAGCCGCTGTACAAGGGCCGGGAACGATCACGTCTCGAACCGTCACATGCGGAGCAACCGGGGCCGCTTCGCGCACGGTCGGGCCCGTCTCCGTCCGGGAGGGAGCTCGGCGGCGCCGAGGGCCGGCAGGTTCCGCGGCGGTCGCCGGCGGCTCGCTCGGGGTCAGCCGCGTTCCTGCTCGTCCGTCCGCTCGCCGGAGGCAGTGGTGCGGCGCCGGTGCATCCAGAGGCTCGCCAGGATCACGACGCCGATGGCGGCGATCTTGGCCGCCTGGTAGTAGCCGGACGCCGGCTCGTCCGGGACGAGCGGCAGCCAGGTCCGGCCCGTGGCGTGCCCGAAGAACGACCACAGGGCGGCGAGGATGCCGAGGGCGATCAGTCCCGCGGCGCCCCGCGCGCCCGTGCCGGCCCACCAGGGCTTCGGCGCGTGACCCGCTGCGTCTGTCTGTTCGGCGTCCTTGCCGTTCATGGCTGCTCCCGCGCGGATGACGATGGTCGGGGGGAGGGACGCGCACGGGCGTGCTCCCGGTTGCGCATGCCCGGGCGCCTGCCCGCCGTACGCACGGCGCCCTGTGCGTACGGCCCGACTCCGTTGTGGGGGAGGGGAGTTCAGCGCAGGGCGCGCAGGGAAGCGTCCAGGGCGGCCATGAGCTGCCCGACGCGGCTGCCGGAGGCCGGTGCGAGGGGGTATCGGCGCAGGACGCCGACCAGTACCGGTGTCGCGCGCAGCCGGGCCCGCGCGATCGCCGCGTCCCCGGCCCCGGGATCGCCGCCCGCGTGGATCTCCGCGATGCGGGCGGCGCTCGCGGCGGCCCGCAGGATGTGACCGACCTGGTGGGACTTCGCGATCGGGTGCAGGTACGGGGCGGACGCGGCGTCGCCGGCGGCCCGCGCGGCGAGACGCGGGGCTTCTCCGGAGGCCTCCCTGGCGGCGCGGTGCGCGTCCAGCGACGTGACGCGCTGCAGCCTGGTCCTTCTCGCGCCGGCGGTGAACTCCCGTGCGGCGTCGAGCGCCGCACGGGGGCGCCGGTCGTCGGGGTGGGCGCTTTCGAAGACGGGGAGGACGTCCTCGGCGGCCTCCGCCACGTAACGCGTCACGGCTCGCAACTCGTCCATGGTCAGCTCGAAGTCACCGGACACGGACGCCGTCATGGGACGGAGCATGCCATGCGGGCCGCGTGCCCGGCGCGGCTTCAGCCGGCGGGAGGTGCCTTGCGGTCGGCTTCGTCCTGGACGAGCCACGACAGCAGCGAGGCGACCGTCAGGCCCGACTCGGACGGGTGCCGCAGCACCTTGCCCGGCTCGATCTTGTACGTGTTGGAGCGTCCCGCCCGGGTGTGGGAGAGGTAGCCGTCCTGCTCCAGGTCGTAGATGATCTTCTGGACGGCGCGCTCGGTGAGTCGGCAACGGGCGGCGATGTCGCGCATCCGGACGCTGTTGTCGTCGGCGATGACCGCCAGCACGCGTGCGTGGTTGGTCAGGAACGTCCATCCGGAATGGGGCTCGGGCGGGGCATTCATGAGCGGACTCTAACGACCAGGCTTTCACGAACTCAATTACACGTACTAGAATTCGTGTATCTGTGGGCGTGCGCGCTTGTCCGGGCGGGTCCGGGCCGGGGCGGCAGCCTTCCGGGGAGGGAGAGAGCCATGGAGGAGTCCGCGGTCTGCGAGCCGCCTCCAGAGGGGAACGCCGCCCGGCCAACCGTCCCGCCGTGCCGGGACGGCTCGTCCCCGCGCGCGGATACGGACGAGGACGCCGGACGGGACGCGCACGAGGACGCCGGGCGGGATCCGCACCGTGAACTGGCCCAGCTGCGCCGGGCGATGCGGACCCGGCCCACCATCGACCAGGCATGCGGCGTGCTGATGGCCACGTTCGGCCTGAGCCCCCGCTCGGCCTGGCAGGTGCTCGTCGCGACGTCCCAGAACACCAACACCAAGCTGCACAGCCTGGCCGACGAGCTGGTCGGCAACGCCGGGGGAGGGCCGCTGAGCACGGATGTGCGGCACCGACTGGCCGAGGCCGTCGCCAGGGCGAAGGCTGGAACGGCGGCTCCGGAGGCCACCCCGTAGGGCTGCAGCCGGGGGAGGCGGCGGTGGCTTGGCGGCCTGCGCGGTGGCGGCGCGGGCCGTACGCGGTGGCGGCGCGGCGCCGGGTCGCGTTCCCCGCCGGACGCGCACAGCGTGCGTTCCTGCTCAGGGTTGTTGCCTTTGTGCCAAGTGTGGGGCAGATCGCGTTCCTTCCCGGTGAAAGGACGGCACAATGGGGCCGCTCGCACAGCAGGCTCACGGTGCGCGGCGGACGTCGCAGTCGGCCGTGACGGGGCCTTGCCCAGTTGGTCACGCACATCGTCGACGTGCCGCGCACGTTCGGCTGTGTGCGCGGAGAGGAGGGGCGGATGCGGTTCGCCATGACGTCCGGCCGGGCGGTCGGCACGGTACTGATCGTTCTCGCGCTCGTAGCAACGCTCGCCGGCCTCGTGCTGCCTTCGGACATGCTGGCGGGGAACCGCGCGAGCGCGATCGCACGCGCCGCGTGGCAGGACGACGGCAAGGGGACCTGGAAGACCGAGTACGGTCCGCTCACCGCCATGGACCGGGACTTCCTGCGCAAGGTGCGGGCCGCGGGCCTGTGGGAACTGCCCGCGGGCCGTTCGGCGCAGGAGCGGGGCACGCGGAAGTCGGTGCGCATCGCCGGCAACCATCTCGTCGACGGGCACACGGAGTTGGACAAGCGGGCCGTCACCGCCGGCCGCGCGATGAACGTCTCGCTCCCGACGCAGCCCACGGGCTCCCAGCAGGAGTACCTGGACGACATGGAGAAGGCGCAGGGCGAGGAGTTCGACCAGGTCCTCGTCGACCATCTCCGGAAGCAGCACGGCGTGGTCTTCGGCCTGGTGGGGCTGGTACGCGACCAGACCCGCAACTCGATGATCCGGTCGCTCGCGACGAGGGCGAACGCCATCGTCCTCGATCACATCACCGTCCTCGAGGACACGGGGCTGGTGAACTTCGAGGAGCTCAACGACGTGAAGTGACCGCCGCGGTTCCGACGACGGTTCGCTGTGAGGGGCGCCCGGAGATCCGGGTGCCCCTCACGGCTTTCGCGGCTTGCGGCAGCTTGTCCGCTTACGGTTTGTCCGCCTACAGCGTGTGCGGCTTGCGGCGTGTGCGGTGCCGGAGCGCCGTCCCGGCAGGTTCCGCGCCCGGCCGCAGGCCGTCCGCGGCTCCGGCGGCGCCGTGCCGCCCGGCTCTCAGGCCGACTTGGGCTTACGGACAGCGGCGACGATCGCGGTGCCCACTCCGCCGAGGACCAGGACCAGCCCTCCGATGTTGTCCCACTGGGGGCCGGACTTCGCTTCCCTGATCTTGTTGTAACTCTCGATGGATATCGGGCAGTTCTTCTCCTCGTCGACGAAGCCCGACGTCCTCGACGCGTCCTTGGCGCACTCGGCTTCCGGCTCCGCGGGCTCCCAGACGAACAGGCCCGCACCGAGCACGATCAACAGGGCGGCGAGTGCGAACAGCTTCAGCTTCATGTCGGGGTTCCTCTTGCGTATGCGTGATGTGACAGTCGCCCAGCGGAGCCAGGGCCTGTAGGGCACGTCAAAGTACACCGATCCGTGCCGTCAGGCGGCACCGGCCGGAATTCGTGCGGACACCGAGACGTAGGTCGTGTCGTTCGGAACTCCGCGGGCTCGCGACGCCGGCTACGGCACCGGCCGGTAAGGGCGGTGAGACGGAGCCGCTCCGGCCGGTTTCCGGCGGCTCCGGCGGGCACCCGGCCAGGGTGAGGAGCGGCCGGGCGCCGGTGGGGAGCGTCCGGCCGGTGGAGGCCGCCCGCCGGGCCGGGTCCGCGGGCCGTCCCGGGAAGGAGCCGGCGCCGTGTTCTTCGTGGACGTCCTCGAAGTGAAGGGACTGGGCAACAGGAGCTACCTGGCCGGCGGTGACGGCTGCGCGGTGGCCGTTGACCCGCCCAGGGACGTCGACCGCGTCGTCGCCGCGGCGGCGAGGCGAGGGGTGCGTATCGCGTACGTCGCCGAGACCCACCTGCACAACGACTACGTGACGGGCGGGCTGGAACTCGCCCGCCTGACCGGTGCCCGGTACCTCGTGCCCGAGCGGGCCTCCGTCTCCTTCGCCCGCACCCCCGTACGGGACGGCGACACGTTCGGGGTCTGCCCCGGCCTCGCGCTGCGGGCCGTCGCCACGCCCGGTCACACCCCGCACCACACGGCGTACGTCCTCGAGGAGGACGGCCGCGGGGCGGCGGTCTTCACGGGCGGGTCGCTGCTGATGGGCACGGTGGGCAGGCCCGACCTGGTGGAGCCGCGGCTGACGGAGCAGCTCACCCGCGACCAGCACGCCTCGGCGCGACGGCTGGCCGGGGCACTGCACGACGAGGTCGAGGTGCTCCCCACGCACGGCTTCGGGAGCTTCTGCTCGTCCGTCCCCGCGGACGGCGAGTCCTCCACCGTCGGCACCGAGCGGCGGCGGAACGACGCGCTCGTCAAGGACGTGGAGACCTTCGTCGCGGAGACGCTCGCCGGCCTCGACGACGTTCCCGCGTACTACGCGCACATGGGACCGGTGAACGCCGCCGGGCCCGCGCCGGTCGACCTCACGCCGCCGCGGGAGGCCGGTGCCGACGAGATCCGCCGGCGCCTCGCGGACGGCGAGTGGATCGTGGACCTGCGGAACCGGGCCGCTTTCGCGGAGGGGCACGTCCCGGGGACGTACAACTTCGAGTGCGACGGGAAGATCGCGACCTACCTGGCGTGGCTGATCCCGTGGGGCAAGCCGGTGACGCTGCTGGGCGAGAGCGCCGGGCAGGTCGCGGAGGCGCAGCGCGAGCTGGTCCGGGTGGGCATCGACCGTCCCGCGGCCGCCGCCGGGGGCGGGCCCTACGACTGGCTGCGGGAGGGGGAGAAGCCCGGGTCGTACGAGCGGGGCAGCTTCGCCGACCTGGCGGCCGTACGGGCCGGGGCGGGAGCCGGTGCCGGCGCCGCAGCCGGCCCGGGAGCGGGGCCGGACGACCCGGCCGTGGTGCTGGACGTGCGCCGCGGAACGGAACGCGCGAAGGGCTTCGTCGAGGGCTCGGTGCACATCCCGATCCACGAGCTGCACGGCCGGACCGGTGAGGTGCCGCCCGGCGTGGTGTGGGTGCACTGCGCGACGGGGATGCGCGCGGCGATCGGCGCCTCGCTGCTCGCGGCAGCCGGACGCACCGTCGTCATGGTGGACGACCACCTCGACGCCGCCCCCGGCGCGGGCCTGTCCATGACCCGGCCCCGGCCCGAAGGCCGCGGAGGCTGAGCGGCCTCCGGCTCGTACCGGCCCCGCCAGGGCGTGGGACGCCCTCCCCGCCTGTGCCGCACCCGAGCCCGCACGCCCGAGCCCGCACGCCCGAGCCCGCTCAGCCGGTCCCGTCGGCGGACGGCTGCCCCTGCGCGAAGTAGGTCGTCAACTCCGCCGGAAGTGCCGGGACTTCGACCGGCGCTCCGCCGCCGCGCAGTGAGCGCGTAGCGGCGTGGCCCGCGGCGACGGCCTCCCGGGCAGCGACCGGTGAGGTCTCCGTGGGGCCGCCGTTCGCGGCGAACTCGAGGAACTCCTCGACGAGCCGGCGGTCCGCGCCGCCGTGCGCGTCGGCGTGCCCGTCCCGCGGCCGCGGTATGACCACCGTCTCGTCCGCGTCCTCGCGGTAGCCGGAGCGGCGGGAGTTCCAGACCTTGACGACGGCGCCGTCGAGGTCGCCGAAGTTCTCGAGCCGGCCGTGGTCGCCGATGACGGTGTAGTTGCGCCAGTAGTCCGGAGTGAAGTGGCACTGCTGGTAGCTGACGAGGACGCCGTTGTCCGTACGGCCGTTGAGCATGCTGATGTCCTCGACGTCCACGACGGGGTTGAGGCCGGTGAGCGCCGTGGGCGGCCAGTTCGCCTCCGGGTCGTGCCATTCGCTCATGCGCTCGCCACCGCGGTCGCGCCGGTCGGTGATGTCCCCGTAGACGGCGAGGTCCCCCAGGGCGCTCACCTCGCGGGTGCTGCCGCCCGCCAGCCAGTGGATGACGTCGAGGTCGTGGGCGCCTTTCTGGAGCAGCAGGCTCGTGGTGTGGCGCCGTTCCGCGTGCCAGTCCTTGAAGTAGAAGTCCCCGCCGTGGCCGACGAAGTGCCTGCACCACACGGCCCGTACGCGGCCGACGGCTCCTTCGAGGACGAGCCGCCGCATCTCCCGCACGACGGGCGCGTGCCGCAGGTTGTGCCCCACGTAGAGCCGGGTGCCGGTGGCCTGGGCGGTGCGCAGGACGAGGTCGCAGTCCTCCGTGGTGACGGCGAGGGGCTTCTCGACGAAGACGGCGACGCCGGCGTGCAGCGCGTCGAGTACGCCCTTCGCGTGCAGGTGGTCGGGGGTGAAGACCATGACCGCGTCGAGGCCGGCCTCCAGCAGCGGCCTGTGGTCGCCGTGCACCTCGACGCCGGGCCCGAAGAGCTCACGCGCCGCCCGTGCGCCGCGGGGGTGCGGGTCGGCGCACGCCACCACCCGTGATCCGGCGCCGGGCCGGTGGGCGTGCAGGGCCAGGGCGGCCCGCTCGCCCACGCCCACGACACCGATGCGCAGGTCCTCACTCGCCATCGTCCTGTCCCACCGTCCGCAGCCGGATATCGAAGAGTCCTTCATAAGCTCCGGAATGAAGCCTTCACGCCTGGCTGGATTTATGCAACAGTCCTCAATCAGAAAATCCGACCGGCGGGAGGTGTGCGGCATGCGAGGCCACGATCTGGCCGCTCTGCGGCGGCTGAACACCATCGCCGTACTGCGCTTCCTGCGTTCGCAGGGGCCGCGACGGCCCCAGAGCCTCAGCCAACTGGCCGCCGCCACGGGCCTTTCCCGGCCCACCGTCGACCAGGTCGTCGAGGAGCTCACCGCGCAGGGCTGGCTGGCCGAGGCGCCGGACGCCTCGGGACGGTCGGGCCGTCCGGCGCGGCGCTTCCGCTTCCGCGGGGAGTCGGGCCGCGTCGTCGGCGTCGACATCGGCCTGCACAAGGCCGTGCTGCTGCTGTCGGACCTGGCCGGCGAGGTGCAGGCGTCCGAACGCGAGGACGTGGACCCGCAGATGTCGGGCGCGGAGCGGCTGGCGTACCTGCGCGGCCGCATCGAGGGGTTCCTCGGCGACCACAAGGTGCGGGCCGACGAGCTGTGGGCGCTGTCCGTGGGCGTCCCCGGAATCGTCGACGGGTCCGGACGGCTCACCTCGGTGATCGTCCCGGAGTGGTCGGACTTCGAACTGGCCCGGAGGCTCGCGGACGCCTTCCCCTGTCCGATACTCGTCGAGAACGACGTCAACCTGGCGACCATGGCCGAGCATTGGCGCGGTGCCGCGCAGCTCGTGGACGACGTCGCGTGCCTGCTCATCGGCCACCGCACCTCCTGCGGCATCCTGCTCGGCGGCCGTCTGCACCGCGGACACCGGGGCGTGGCGGGGGAGTTGGGGCTCCACCGCGGGCTGAAGCTGTCGCGCGCCCACGAAGCGCTCGTCTGGCGCGGAGCACGTGCCGAGGGGGAGTCGGAAGTGGCGGCGCTCGCGCGGGCGTCCGCGGCCGGGGACCCGGCGGCCTTAGAAGTCCTCGACCGCTACGCGACCTGCCTCGCCCCCGGAATCGGCGCGCTCCTGCTCGCCGTGGACCCCGAACTGATCGTCCTCTCCGGCGGGATGACCCCCGTCGGTGAGGCGCTTGTCCCGCTGCTCACCAGGCATCTGCGGGAAGTCCCCGTGGACGTCGACATGCACGTGCCCCGCATCGCCGTCAGCACGCTGGGCGAGCAGGGCGTCGCGCTCGGCGCCGTCCGCAAGGCGCTCGACACCGTCGAGGCAGCGCTGTCCGACGCCACCGTCCCTCTGCCGTCCGTCGCCCGCTGAGAGCAGCGGCCGTCCCGTACCCGCGGCCGGGCAGGGCCCGCGCGCCGCGGCCGAACACCTCCGTCCCCCATCTCCCGGTCCCCCGTCCCTCGCCCCTTCGGAGGCGCGCATGCGCAGGAGAACTCTGCTCGCCGGAGCGCTGACGGCACCCGCCGCCGCGGCTGTCACCGGTTGTACGAACGGCGGTTCCGCGGCGGGTGGTTCGCGCGGCGGCCGTACGACCATCACCTACGGCATGTGGGACCCGTTGCAGGTCGCGGGCGCGAAGAAGGTGGTCAAGGCGTTCGAGGCGGAGCACCCGGACATCGCCGTCGAGATCCACGTGACGCCGTTCACCTCGTACTGGACGACGCTGAAGACCGCGATGCGCGGCGGTTCGGCGCCGGACGTGTTCTGGATGAACGCGGTGAACCTCCAGCTCTACGCGGCGGGCGGCGTGCTGCAGCCGCTGGACGAGTTCATCGAACGCGACGGCTTCGACATGGGCGTCCACCCCGACGAGCTGCTGCGGATGTACACCTACGAGGGCACGCGGTACGCGATGCCGAAGGACTTCGACACGATCGGCCTCTGGTACAACAAGGAGCTCTTCGACAAGAAGGGCATCGATTACCCGGACGAGAGCTGGACCTGGGACACCGTCCGGGAGGCGGCGGCGGAGCTGACCGACCCGCGCCGCGGGGTGCACGGCATCGCCGCCGAGATGAGCAGGCAGTACACGTACTACAACACCATCGCGCAGGCCGGCGGGTACGTGATCCGCGACGGCAGGTCCGGCTTCGGCGACCCGCGGACGATCGACGGGCTGCGCTTCTGGACGGACCTCATCGACAAGGGCCACTCGCCCTCGCAGAGCGCGATGACCGACACCAGGGGACGCCAGCTCTACCTGTCGGAGAAGGTCGCCATGAACTACGACCTCTCCGCGATGGCCTCCCAGATGTACGCCGCCCCCGCCATCAAGGACCACGGCAGCGTCGCCGTCCTCCCCAAGGGGCGCGAGCGTGCCACCACGATCCACGGCCTCGCCGCGGCGATCTCCGGCAAGAGCCGCAACACCGAGGCCGCGTGGAAGTTCGTGCGGTTCCTCGGCTCCCGGAAGGCCGCCCGCATCCAGGCGGAGGAGGGCGTGACGATCTCCTCCTACCGCGGCACGCAGGACGCGTGGGTGAAGTCCATGCCGGAGTTCGACCTCCAGGTCTTCATCGACATGCTCGACTACGCCGTCCCGTATCCCGCCTCCAGACGCACAGCGGTGTGGGAGAACCTCCAACCCCAGCTGCTGGGACGCCCGTTCTCCGGCAAGGGCGGCATCGAGGACGCGTCCCGGACCCTGGCCCGCCAGATGGACCTCGCCCTGGAACAGGAGAAGTGACGACATGGCTGTCTTCCCCTCCACGGCCGCGAAGGCCCACGCGGACCGCCGTTCGAGCAGCGCGCGGCAGCGCGGCGGCAGCGCCCGGCCGAAACGGCGTTCGCAGCGGTCGGCGTACCTGTTCATCGCCCCCATCGCGCTCGGCTTCCTCGTCTTCTACATCTGGCCGCTGCTCCAGACGTTCTGGTTCAGCTTCACCTCCTTCGGCGTCTTCGGAGGCAGCAGCTGGGTCGGGGGTGAGAACTACTCGCGCGTGGTGAGCGACGTGACCGTCGGCCAGGCCCTCGGGAACACGCTGCTGTACATGGGGATGGGCCTTCTGACGCTGCCCGTCGCGATCGTCCTCGCCGACCTCATGAACAGGAGGGGCCTGCGCGGCGTCCCGGTCTACAGGGCGCTGTACTTCCTGCCGTTCATCACGATGCCCGCGGCCGTCGGACTCGTCTGGAACTGGCTCTACAACGGCGACTTCGGGATGGTGAACCAGGCGCTGTCCTGGATCGGCATCGAGGGGCGCTACTGGGTCTCCGACCCCTCGACCGCCGTGTACGCGATCGGCGCCGTGATGATCTGGTCGCACGTCGGCTACTACCTGATCATTTTCACCGCGGGCATCAAGGCCATCCCGAGGGACTACTACGAGGCCGCGCAGATCGACGGGGCCGGGCCGGTACGGCGCTTCTTCCGCATCACGCTGCCGCTGCTGAGCCCCAGCATCTTCTTCGCGTCGGTCATCTGCGTGATCAACTCGCTCCAGCAGTTCGACCTGATCTTCGTGATGATGAGCCCCGAGAACCCCGCGCTCGGCGAGACCCAGTCGATCGTCACGCTCTTCTTCAAGTGGGCCTTCGACGAGAACGCCCAGGGGCCGGCCGCCGCGCTGGCCTTCCTCCTCATGCTGCTGATCGCCGCACTGACGTACCTGCAGTTCCGCTTCCAGAAGAGGTGGGTGCACTATGCCTGAGCCCGCAACGACCACGCCCACCGCACCCGCGGCGGAACCCGCCGCCCGCCCCGGCAGGGCGGACGCCCGCCGGGGACGCCTCGACCTGGGCGGACTCGCCACCCACGCGGTGCTCTCCCTGGGGGCCGTGGCGATGGTCTTCCCGTTCCTGTGGCAGCTCCTCACCGCCTTCAAGACGATGCCGGAGTCCGTGCGGGTACCGCCGACCATCCTCCCCGCGGAGTGGAACTGGGACGCGTTCGAGCAGGTGTTCAGCGCGGTGCCGTTCATGGAGATGCTGACCAACAGCCTCATGAACACCGTCGGCCGCACCCTCGGACAGCTCGTGTTCTGCTCGCTGGCGGCCTACGCGTTCGCGAGGCTCCAGTTCCGCGGCAAGAACGTGCTGTTCGCGGTCTTCCTCTCCGTGCTGATGGTGCCCTCGCAGCTGCTCGTGCTGCCGCAGCACGAGATCATCCAGCGGCTGGGGCTGCTCAACAGCATTCCCGCGCTGTTCCTTCCGGGCATGTTCAGCGCGTTCGGCACCTTCCTCCTGCGGCAGTTCTTCATGGCGCTGCCCCGGGAGCTGGAGGAGGCCGCGCGCATCGACGGCGCCGGGCCGTTCCGCATCTTCTGGAGCATCATGCTGCCGCTGGTACGGCCGGCGCTGGCGGCGCTCGCCGTGATCACGGCCATGTGGTCGTGGAACGACCTGCTGTGGCCGCTCGTGGTCAACACCGATCCCTCGAAGGTGCCGATCAGTGCGGGACTGATCTCCCTCGAAGGGCAGTTCCTGACCAACTATCCGATCCTGATGGCCGGTTCGGTCATCGCCAGCCTTCCGATGCTGATCCTCTACGTCCTGCTGCAGCGCCACTTCGTGCAGGGCATCGCGCTCAGCGGATCGAAGGGCTGAGACCAGAACCGTGGAGCGCCGGCACCGCCGGACGCCCCACGGCCGCGCCCGGGAGACACGAAAAGCCCCGACCGACAGGAAGGCAGCGGTATCCACATGCCGGAACTCGCAGTGGGGCTGATAGGCGCCGGCGGCATCGCCCGCGCCCATCTGCCCGCATGGCTGGAGCTGGGAGCCCGAGTCACCGTCTTCACGCACGACGACAGCGGCGCGCGGCTCGCCGCGGAGCACGCGGACGGCCGGGTCCGGGTCGCCCGCACGCTGGAGGAGCTGCTGGAGGGCAGCGAAGCCGTCGACGTGTGCACGCCGACCCACACCCACCGGGAGGTCGCTCTCGCGGCGCTGCGCGCCGGACGCCACGTCGCCTGCGAGAAGCCGCTCGCCCTCACCCCCGCGGACGTCGAGGAGATGATCGCCGAAGCCGACCGCGCGGGCGTCCTGCTCTTCCCCGGCCACGTGGTGCGCTACTTCCCCGAGTACGCCGCCATGGCCGACGCCGTCGCGCGGGGTGCCGTGGGCCGGCCCGCGGTGCTCCGCTTCACCCGCACGGGCACCTACCCGGTGTGGTCGCCCTGGTTCGCCGACCCCACGCTCTCCGGCGGCATCCTCGTCGACCAGATGATCCACGACTTCGACTTCGCCAGGCTCCTCGCCGGCGACGTCGTACGGGTGCACGCACAGGCGCGCGGCCACCAGGAGGCGCCCGCTCCGGCGGGCTGCGTGGCCGCGGCGACGGCCGTCCTCACGCACGCCTCCGGTGCGATCAGCCACGTGCACGGCGTGTGGGGGCTGCCCGACGCGCAGTTCCGCACGACGTTCCGCGTCGCCGGACGGGACGGCGTGCTGCAGCACGACTCCGCGCAGACGAAGGCGTTCAGGGTGATCTCACAGGGCGGCCGCGCGGACGGCGAGGGCATCCCGGCGACGAACCTGACCGAGAGCCCCTTCCTCACCGAGCTGCGGGAGTTCGCGTCGGCGGTGGCCGGCGGCCCCGCGCCGCGGGTGACGGCGCGCGACGGGCTGGAGGCCGTGCGGATCGCCGTCGCCGCGTCCGAGTCGGCGCGCACGGGGGCCCCGGTGGAGACCGGCGCCCCCGGCGCCCGCCCGGGCGGCGCCCCCGGCCCGCAGACCCGCAACGAATCGCAGGAGGTGGCCCGTTGAAGGTCGGAGTGCTGTCGTTCGCCCACGTACACGCGGCCGGCTACGCGCGGCTGCTCCGCGACATGCCGGGCGTCGAACTGCTCACCAGCGATCCCGACGCGGACGCAGCGCCGCCCGGCGAAGTACGCGGCCAGGCTTTCGCTGAGCAGCTCGGCGTCGGCCATGTCCCCACCTACCGGGCCCTGTTCGACTGGGGCCCGGACGCCGTCATCGTCGCGTCCGAGAACTCCCGGCACCGCGAGCTCGTCGAACTCGCCGCCAAGTACGGCGTGGACGTGCTGTGCGAGAAGCCGCTCGCCACCACCGCCGAGGACGGCGAGGCGATGGTCGCCGCCTGCCGTGAGGCGGGCGTGCGGCTGGGAGTCGCCTACCCCGTCCGCTTCAGCCCGGCGTACGCGGCGCTGCGCGAGGCCGTGCGCAGCGGCGGGACGGGCCGGGTGCTCACCGTGGCGGGGGCGAACAACGGCGGTCTGCCGGCGGGCGCCCGAGCCTGGTTCGTCGACCCGGTGCTGGCCGGCGGCGGCGCCATGATGGACCACACCGTCCACATCGCCGACCTGCTCGACGAGCTGTTCGCGGGCGCGCGCGCCGTCGAGGTGTACGCGCAGAGCAACAACCTCATGTACGAGGGCGAGGTGGAGGTGGACACCGCCGGCCTCGTGACCGTCCGCTACGACAACGGCGCTGTCGCCACCATCGACTGCAGCTGGAGCCACCCGGACCACCACCCCACCTGGGGCGGACTGGAACTGCAGCTCGTGGGCGAGAAGGCCACGGTGGAGATGGACGCCTTCGGCCAGGTCGTCTCCGGCTTCGACGAGCGCAACCGCAGCGGCGTGCTGCTGCCTTGGGGCACGGACCTGGACGGGGCGATGGTGCGGACGTTCCTCCACGGCGCCGCGGACGGCGGGGTCCAGGTCGCCGACGGCGAGGCGGGGCTGCGCTCGCTGCGCGTCGCGCTGGCCGGTTACGAGTCCGCGCGGCAGGGACGGCCGGTGCCCCTGGACTGACGGGACCCGGCCCGGAAGGGGAAGGGCGGAGGGTCCGCGGGCGCGCGGCCACGCCTGCATCTGGTCGATATTCCGGCTGGTGCGGGTTCGCGGGTCCTCCCTTCGTGCTCCGCCTCGCGCCGTACCGCCATCCGGTCGCGGGCCCGACGACGTACCGGCGCGGTGGCGCGAGAATCACCACGGAGACAAGGAGGGCACCACATGACAGAGCTGACGTATCCCCCGCCCCGCTACCTCGGCGAAGGCGGCGAGGTCAACGCCGCGTTCAGGTCCGCCGACACGGAGCCGGAGCTGTCGTCGGGGACGGGGAACAACACCCACTACCTGGCGACCGGCGAGAGCACCGGAGGTGAATTCGGCCTGTACAAGGTGGAGTTGGGGCCGCGTTCACCGGGACCGAGCACGCACTTCCACCGCGCGGTCTCCGAGTCCTTCTACATCCTCTCCGGCGAGATGCAGCTCTTCGACGGCGAGCGGTGGATCACCGGCCGGGAGGGCGACTTCCTGTACGTGCCGGTGGGCGGCCTGCACGCGTTCAAGAACACCTCGGACGATCCCGTCTCCATGCTGCTGCTCTTCTCCCCCGGGGCGCCCCGCGAGGACTACTTCGAGCGCGTCGCCGAGATGACGCGCCGGGGCGGGCAGGAGCTGGAGGAGTTCCGCGTGCGGCACGACAGCTTCTTCGTCGACGAGTAGCCGGCCCCGCCGCCCCGGGCCCCGCAGCGCCCCCGAACCCGCAGCGCCTCGCGATCCCTGCGCCCGCGATCCCTGCGCCCCGCGGCCGCTCCTCCGCCACCGGGCCGCTGCGCACGACGGCACGGCAGACCGTCGGGGACCGCACGCGGATCCCCTCCGGCCTGCCGTGCCGTGTGCTCGTCGTGCGCGGCCCGCAGCGGCGCTACGGGCCGCGCGGCCGGGTCAGCCCTGGCGCAGCCACACCGTGGTCTCGCCGGGCAGCCCGCCGTCGACGGGAGAGCTGCTCAGCAACAGCTCGCCCTCCGGCAGCGGCTTCGTCTCCGTGCCGAAGTTGGTGATGCAGTGCCAGCCGTCGGGGCGTACGAAGTGCAGCACGTCCCCGTCCCCGGTCTCCGGGTCGCCGATCCACTGCATCGACTCGTCCGAGCCGACGAGCTTGTGCCGCAGCCGCAGCGCCTCCCGGTACAGCTCCAGCGTGGAGCCCTCCTGGCCCTCCTGCGCCTCGACCGACAGCTCACCGAAGTACGGCGGCTGAGGCAGCCACGGCCTGCCGCCGAACCCGAACGAGTCACCCCCGCGCTTCCACGGCAGCGGTACGCGGCAGCCGTCGCGGCCCTTGCGGGTGTGGGAGCTGCGCTCCCAGACGGGGTCCTGGAGATCCCCCTCCGCGATGTCGGCGACCTCGGGCAGCCCGAGCTCCTCACCCTGGTACATGTACGCGGAGCCGGGCAGCGCCAGCTCCAGCAGGGTCGCGGCCCTGGCGCGGCGCAGCCCGAGTTCGCGGTCCAGCGGGGGCTCGGAGCCGCCGCTGAGCAGCCACTCCTCGTGGTCGGCGCCCTCGGGTATCGCGAGACGCGACGCGTGCCGGATCACGTCGTGGTTGGAGAGCACCCACGTCGCGGACGCGCCTGCCGCCTGCGCCGTGCGCAGCGAGACGTCGATCACGGAGCGCAGCTCCGAGGCGTTCCAGCCGGTCTTGAGGTAGTCGAAGTTGAACGCCTGTCCCAGGCCCTCGGGACGGGCGTAGAGCACCATCCGCTCGTTCTTCACCCACGCCTCCGCGACGCCGACGCGGGGCGGGTCGTACTCGTTGAAGACTCCGCGCCACTCGCGGTAGATGTCGTGCACCTCGTTGCGGTCGAGGAACGGGTGCTGGCCGTCCTCGACGGACTCCATCTGCTGCTCGATCGGGGCGTCGCCCACGTCGCGCAGCGGTTCGGAGAGGTCCTTGACGAGGGCGTTCGCGACGTCGATGCGGTAGCCGTCCACGCCGCGGTCCGACCAGAAGCGCAGCGTCTTGACGAAGTCGGCGCGCACCTCGGGGTTGTCCCAGTTCAGGTCGGGCTGCTCCGGGGCGAACAGATGCAGGTACCACCATCCGTCGGGCAGCCGCGTCCAGGCGGGCCCGCCGAAGTTGGACTGCCAGTCGGAGGGCGGCAGTTCGCCGTTCTCGCCCTTGCCCTGGCGGAAGACGTAGCGGTCCCGCTCGGGCGATCCGGGCCCCGCCTCAAGCGCCGCCTGGAACCACTCGTGGTCGTTGGAGGTGTGGTTCGGGACGATGTCGATGATCACCTTGATGCCGAAGCGGTGGGCCTCGGCGACCATCTCGTCGAAGTCGTCCAGCGTGCCCAGCCGCGGGTCGACGTTGCGGTAGTCGGCCACGTCGTAACCGCCGTCGGCGAGCGCCGACGGGTAGAAGGGGCTCAACCAGACGGCGTCGACGCCCAGTTCGGCGAGGTAGGGCACCCGGGAGGTGACGCCGCGGATGTCGCCCAGGCCGTCGCCGTCGGAGTCGGCGAAGCTGCGGGGGTAGATCTGGTAGACGGCGGCCTGCCGCCACCAGTCGGGGCCGTCCTGACGGTGTGGTGCGGTGCTGTCGGTCACTGTGTGTCCTCGCAGTGCGGTGCGGTGGATTCTGTCCGGTAACTGGTCATCTCGTTATTCGGTTGTCCGGGCCGCCGCGTACCGCACGGTGCATGACGTGCCGCGTACAGGCGGTCCGGGGATCGGGGTCCGGGCGCGGCTGGGCGCCCGTCGGCGGACGAGGGTTCCTGGCCGCGGCGCTGCGGCGTGGGGCGGGTGCGGGTCCGGGTTCGGGCAGTGCTGTGTGTTCGGGCAGGGCTGTGTGTCGGGTCCGGGCTCTGCGGAGTCAGGGGCGGCGGGGTGCGGCGGCGGGCCGGTGTCGTACGCGGGCTCGGGGCATCGGATTGTGCCTGCCCCGGATTCGCCGGAACGCACCTCTCAGCCCGCTGTCTCCGTGACCGCTCCCGCGGGGCGGCTGCGGCCGGTGCGCGGTGCCGGGGGCCGGCGTCGCGGTGGGGCCGGGGTCATCGCGGCGGTGCGATGGAGCCCCTGCGGTGTACGGGCATGGGAATCCGGTGGATCGTCGGCTTCAGGTCGTCCGACAACAGTAACGACACCGCTGCCCGTCCCAGTTCGCGGTGGGGGATGGCGACGGACGTGAGCCCCGGCCGCAGCCAGGACGCCAGGTCGGAGTCGTCGAAGGAGATCACGGAGACGTCCTCCGGGATGCGCAGGCCGCTCTCCTCCACGGCCTGGTACGCGCCGAACGCCAGACGGTCGTTGCAGCAGACGAGGGCTTTCGGCGCGGCCGCCCGGTCGAGCAGTGCGCGCACGGCGCGATAGCCGCCCTCGGGCGTCGACCAGTCGCATTCGGCGACGCCCGCGAGCCGTACCCCGGCCGCGGCCGCGGCGCTTCCGATGCCGCGCATCCGCTCGCGTCCGGCGTGCACGCCGTCCGGCGCCGCCTCCGTGCGGTGGTGTCCGCCGACGACGTGGACGCCCTCCCGGTGGCCGGCCTCCAGGAGCACCCTGAGGGCTTCTGCGCCCGCTTTCTCCTCGTCGGGCACGACACAGGCGAACTGGCCCGATTCGTCGAGGCGGTTGAGCAACACCGTGGGGTGTTCCGGCGAGTAGTGGGCGGGCCGGCGGCCCCTGGTCGACATCGACGCGTGGATCATCCCGTCCACCTGGCGGTCGACCATGCCGCGGAGGAGCCGCTGCTCGACCTCGGGGACGTCGCCCGTCTCCGCGACGTACAGCAGGTGCTCCCGTTCGAGGGCCGCTTCGAGGGCGCCCTGGATGAGTCCGCCCGCGTAGTTGCCGCTCGCGACGACGTCCGACACGAGCCCGATGGTGAACGTCTTGCGGGTGCGCAGGCTCTGCGCCGTGAGGTTCGGGCGGTATCCCAGTTCCTCCGCCGCGCCGAGGATCCGCTGCCGCGCTTCGACGGAGATGCGGATGTCCTCGCGGCCCGAGAGCACGAACGAGACCGTCGTGCGTGAGACGCCCGCGTGGCGTGCCACATCGGCCTGGGTGACGCGCGACGACGGCATGTACCCCCTCCAGGTAACTCGTGCTAGCCGAGCATCACCTGGCGTTACTCGCGGTGTCAACGACTTTTCGAGCGGGCTGCCCGCACGCCTCGTCCCGGATCCTGAGCGAGGCCTTGACACGGACGCGCCAGGGGCAACATCCTCCTGCTCACTCGATTTAACCTCGCTGTTTCCCAACCGCCGGGGACCGGACGGCTGTCCCGGCCGCCGGGGCGGCACCGCGGAGCACAGCGAATCACAACAGCCCGGACCAGGCCACAGGCAAGAGGAGATCATGTGAGTGCCATACCGCGACGACTGCTGCCGAGCACTGCCGTCCTTGCCGCACTCACCCTCGTCAGCGGCTGCGGTCTGGGCGCGAAGAAGGTCGAGAGCGGTGCCGACGCGAAAGAACGGGGCCCGATCACGTACGCCGCGGGCAAGGACGTCTCGGGGGTCGTGCCGAAGCTGATCAAACGCTGGAACGAGACGCACCCCGGCGAGAAGGCGACCTTCATCGAACTGCCCGAGGACGCCAACGCGCAGCGCCAGCAGATGATCCAGAACGCGCAGCTCAAGTCGGACACCTTCACGGTGCTCTCCCTCGACGCCGTGTGGACCGCCGAGTTCGCCGCCAACCGCTGGATCGACGAGATCCCGCGGAAGTCGTTCCCGTACGACAAGACGCTCGATCCCATCAACGGCACCGTGAAGTACCGCGGCAAGTACTTCGCCATGCCGTACGCCTCCGACGGGGCCCTGCTCTACTACCGCAAGGACCTTCTGGACAAGGCGGGCATCGACGAGCCGCCGGAGACCTGGGACGAGATGCGCGAGGTCTGCCGCAAGGTCCTGAAGGGCCAGTCGAAGATGTCGTGCTACGCGGGCCAGTTCGAGAAGTACGAGGGCCTGACGGTCAACTTCTCCGAGGCGGTGCACTCGGCGGGCGGCCGCATCACGGACGACAAGGGGAACCCCACGGTGAACACCCCCGAGGCCAAGCGGGGGTTGGACAGCCTGGTCGAGGGGTTCCGCGACGGCACGATGTCCAAGGAAGCGATCACGTACATGGAGGAGCCGGGCCGGCGGGCCTTCGAGAAGGGCAAGACGCTCTTCATCCGCCAGTGGCCCTCGATGTACGGGGTGTCGAGCAACAAGGGCAAGAACAACGAGGTGGCCGGGAAGTTCGGCGTCGCCCCCATCCCCGGGCAGGACGGCCCCGGCGTCTCGTCCCTCGGCGGTCACAACCTCGCGCTGTCCTCCTCGGCGCGCAACAAGGCCACAGCACTGGACTTCATGCGCTACATGACCTCCGAGCAGAACTCGCGGCGGAATCTGAACGACGGCTCCCTGGCACCCGTCTACGCCGACCTCTACGACGACCCGGACATGCAGCGCAAGTTCCCCTGGCTGCCGGTGCTGAAGAAATCGATTCTGCACGCCGAGCCGCGGCCCCGCGTCGTGCAGTACGGCGACGCCACCACCGCCATCCAGGACGCGGCCTACGCCGCACTGACCGGAAAGAAGAGCTCGTCGGAGGCGCTCCGCAGCCTGCAGAAGAAGCTCCGCGCCCTCACCCCGTGACCCGGCCGAAGTGCGTCACCTCCGGACAGACCTGCCCGCAGTGACCGGCCCGGCTGCCTCCGGACCTCCGGGCACGGCAGCCCGCACCGGTATCGCGCCGCCGCGCCGAGCGGCTTCCGCGCCGCAGACGCCGGCCGAGAAAGGAAGACACCACCCATGTCGATAGCTCTGAGGCGCGGGAGTACCGGGCCCGCGACCGCGCGGTCGCAACTGCAAGCGGAGGGGCGGATGGCCACGCTCCTGATCTCGCCGACGCTGGTCGTGCTCGGGCTGGTCATCGTCTATCCCGTGCTGGCGGCGGTCTACTCGTCCATGTTCACCGTCCCCGGCGTCGACCCCGGGACGGGCTTCGTCGAGGGCGGCGAGCCGTTCGTCGGGCTGGACAACTTCGCGTCGATCTTCACCGGAGAGGGCGGCCGCTTCTGGAACGCCTTCTGGAACACCTCGTTCCTGACCGTCACTTCGGTGCTCCTGGAGACCGTCATCGGCCTGGCGATGGCGTTGATCATGCATCAGGCGATGCGCGGACGGGCCTGGGTGCGCGCGAGCATCCTGGTGCCGTGGGCCATCCCCACGGCGATCTCCGCACTGCTGTGGCGCTGGATCTTCGACAGCGAGGGCATCGCCAACACCATGCTCGGCACCAAGGTGCTGTGGACGACGGAAGGCTTCCAGGCACAGACCGCGGTCATTATCGCGGAGGTCTGGAAGACGGCGCCGTTCGTGGGGCTGCTGGTGCTGGCGGGGCTCCAGATCATCTCCCAGGAGGTGTACGAGGCGGCACGCGTCGACGGCGCCGGCCCCGTCCGCCGGTTCTGGAACATCACGCTGCCGCTGGTCAAGCCGGCGCTGCTGGTCGCCGTGCTCTTCCGGCTGCTGGACGCGCTGCGGATGTTCGACCTGCCGTACATCCTGATCGGCGCGGGCAAGGAGTCCGTGGAGACGCTGTCGATGCTGGCGCAGGACGAGGCGTCCAACGTCCGGTTCGGGCCGGCGTCCGCGTACTCGGTGCTGCTCTTCCTCTACGTGTTCCTCATCGCGTTCACATTCATCAAGCTCCTCGGCGCGGACCTGCTCGGCGGCCGGGACGAGCCGGGCGGAAAGAAGGGCGGACGCAAGTCCCCGCGCCGTCGGGCCGACGGCGGCCGGAGCCGTCAGAAGGAGGCGACGGCATGACAAGCACGACCCCCACCGGAAGGGCGGAAGCCCCGGTGACCGAGGCGGCGCCGGTCCCCGCACCGCCGCCGGGCCGCACCGCCCCGGCGAAGAGCGCGGGCAGCCCGTGGCTCACAGCGCTGCGGACGTCCGGCGTGCTCGCCGTCGCCGCGTGGTGCCTCGCGCCGTTCTACTGGATGATCGCCTCCAGCCTGCGGGCCCCGGAGGACATCTTCGAGACCACTCTGTGGCCGTCCGACCCGTCGCTCACCAACTACGCCGGTGTGCTCGACCCTTCGCAGGGATTCCTGCGGTCCCTGGCGAACAGCTTCATCGTCGCGGGCACGACCACGGTGCTGGCGCTGATCGTGGGCATCGCCACGGCCTACGCCCTGGCACGCCTCGAATTCCGCTTCAAGCGGCTGGTGCTGACCGGCATCATCGCCACCTCGATGTTCCCGGTCGTCTCGATCACGATCCCGCTGCTGAAGCTCTTCGTCGGCATGGGGTGGATCAACACCTACCAGGCCATGGTCGTACCGAGCATGTCCTTCGCGCTGCCTCTGGCGGTGTGGAACCTCACGGCCTTCTTCAGGCAGATGCCCACGCAGCTCGAGGAGTCGGCGAGGGTCGACGGCTGCACCCGCGGCCAGGCGTTCCGCAAGGTGATCCTTCCGCTGGCGGCGCCGGGTCTCTTCACCACGGCGATCCTCACGTTCGTCATGGCCTGGAACGAGTTCCTGATCGCGGTGTCGATGACCAACAAGCAGTCCATGCAGACCGCTCCGGTCGCCGTCTCGAAGTTCACCGGCGCCGCTCAGTTCGTGGAGCCGCACGGCAGCCAGATGGCCGCGGGCGTCCTGGTGACCATTCCGCTGGTGATCCTGGTGCTGTTCTTCCAGCGCCGCATCGTCGCCGGACTGACGGCGGGCGCGGTGAAGTAGCAGCGGCCGTCTTCCGTCCGCGGACGGAAGACAGCGCAGCGCGCGCAGCTCCGCACAAGGGGCGCCGGCCCGAGGACCGGCGCCCCTTCGGCGTCGCGACGCGGGTGCCGTCCGCGGCCCGTGTCCGTCCCGAGCGGCGGCACCTGCCGTCCGACGCGCGTCTACCGCGTCCCCGACGAGGGCGCTGGCCGGAGCACGCGCCTGGGCACGCGCCTGGCCGGAGCACGCCCCGGGCCCGATCGCCATATCAACGGACCAGACGGTTGAAACAGCATCAGGGCATGGCGAGCCTCAGCGGAGCGGCCGCGCGCAGCGCTTTCACTCACCTCCATGTGGCACACGAAGAGCGTCTCCCGCACAGTCCTCGTCACGTTGGCGGCCCTCGCCGCGCTCCTCGGAGCGGACCTCGCTCCGGCGGTGGCCGACGGCCGCTCCTCCGGGCCGGCTTCGGGCAGCAGCCGGCACCTCGCCGGCGGCGACCCCCGCGCGCAGGGCGCGAAGATCTTCCGGGGCCAGGCCTTCGACACGTGCCGCACACCGTCGTCCGCCGTGATGCGCGCCTGGTACGGGACCTCCCCGTTCAAGGCCGTGGGCGTCTACATCGGCGGACGGGCCCGCGCCTGCACCAACCAGCCCCACCTCGACGCCGACTGGGTGCGCAGGGCCGACGCGACCGGCTGGAAGCTGCTGCCCCTCTACGTCGGCTCGCAGTCGTACTGCGTCCGCGCGAGCAACAAGCGGGCGTTCACCATGTCGCGCCGGCACCCCACCGCGCAGGGCGGCAGCGAGGGACGCGACGCCGTGCGCCAGGCCAGGAAGCTCGGGCTGGGCAAGCGCAGCGCGCTGTACCTCGACATGGAGGCGTACGACAACTCGAACACCGCCTGCGCGATCACCACGCTCCGCTTCATCCAGGGCTGGAACAAGGCCGTGCGCAAGGCGGGTTACTTCCCCGGCTTCTACAGCAGCAGCGACTCCGGCATCGAGCACATGGAGGGCGCGCGCAAGGCGGGCAGGAAGAACCTGCCGGAGGTGCTGTGGTTCGCGCGGTGGCGGGTCAAGCCGTCCCTGAACAACGACAGGTACATCGCCAGGCACGCGTGGAAGCCGCACAGGCGCATCCACCAGTACGACGGGAACGTGCAGCGGACGTACGGCGGTCACCGGCTGGACATCGACCGCAACCTCGTCGACGCCCCGGTGGCCGTGGTGAAGTGAGGCCGCGACCGGGGCACCGGCGGTCCTCCTCACCGGCCCGGCAGCCCCTCGCGTCCCGTACGCCCCCGGCGGACGCCGGGCCCGTACACGCGCCCCTGAGCCACCCTTAGTCCTGCGGAGGACCGTGTCCACCCTACGGAGGTGCGGCCGTCCGCACCTCTCCGCCCAGAGGCGGAGGTGCCTTCGCGACCTCCGGTCGATCCGTGCGCGGCCGTCCGCTCCTAGCGTTGAGCCATGACCACGCCTGGGACTGTCCGGCCTGCCGGGAACACCTCGTCGACGGGAACGCCACTGACGTTCACGTCGTACGTGCGGGCGCGCGGTCCGGTGCTGCTGCGCACCGCCCGCTCGCTCACCGCCAATCCGTGCGACGCGGAAGACCTGCTGCAGACGGCCCTCACGAAGACCTATCTCGCCTGGGAGCGCATCGAGGACCACCGCGCGCTCGACGGCTACGTGCGGAGGGCGCTCGTCAACACCCGCACGTCGCAGTGGCGCAAGCGCCGGGTCGACGAGTTCGCCTGCGACGAGCTTCCGGAGCCGGCGCCGGACGAGGGCCCCGACCCCGCCGAGGCCCAGGCCGTGCGGGACGCCATGTGGCAGGCCGTCCTCAGGCTGCCGGCCCGGCAGCGCGCCATGGTCGTACTGCGGTACTACGAGGACCTGAGCGAGGTGCGGACCGCGGAGGTCCTCGGGGTCTCCGTCGGCACGGTCAAGAGCGCGGTCTCACGGGCCCTGGTGAAACTCCGGGAGGACCCGCAGCTCGCGGCCGACGTACTCGGGGAGCCCGCGGACGGTACAGCGGCCGGGGCAGCGGCTGGGGCAGAGGCCGGGGCAGGGGCCGGGGTGGGGACCGCGGGCCGTGACGGCGAACTCGCCGCGGCCTGACGCGGGATCGCGCCGCCTCGCCGGAGGGCTCTCCCGAGGGAGGGCCCGCGTTGGCCGCCGGGAGCCGAAATGCGGACGGGGTAGTGACATACCAGTCGGTACGCACGCACAATCAGCGCCACCATTACCCATGCGTAACGGCCCTACGGGAGGCTCCCCCGATGCTGAGCACCATGCAGGACGTACCACTGCTCGTCTCGCGCATCCTGCGTCACGGTTCCACCGTCCACGCGGCGTCGCGGATCACCACGTGGACGGGTGAGGGCGAGCCGCGACGGCAGAGTTTCGGGGAGACCGGCCAACGCGCCGCCCAGCTCGCGCACGCTCTGCGGGACGAGCTCGGGGTGGTCGAGGACGACCGGGTCGCGACCCTCATGTGGAACAACGCCGAGCACGTCGAGGCGTACTTCGCCATACCGTCCATGGGGTCCGTGCTGCACACCCTCAACCTGCGGCTGCCCAGCGACCAGCTCGTCTGGATCGTCGGCCACGCGGCGGACCGGGTGATCCTCGTCGACGGTTCGCTCCTGCCGCTGCTCGCCCCGCTGCTGCCGAGGCTGGAGTCGGTGGAGCACGTCGTGGTCGTCGGCGCCGGCGACACGTCCGCACTGGAGGGCTGCCGCCCCGCCGTGCACGACTACGAGTCGCTGCTGCGGGGGCGTCCCACCGTCTACGACTGGCCCGAGCTGGACGAACGCCGGGCCGCCGCCATGTGCTACACGTCCGGGACGACCGGCGACCCCAAGGGCGTCCTGTTCTCCCACCGCTCGATGTACCTGCACAGCATGCAGGTCAACATGGCCCAGTCCATGGGGCTCACCGACGCCGACACCACGCTGCCCGTCGTCCCGATGTTCCACGTCAACGCCTGGGGGCTGCCGCACGCGACCTTCATGACCGGCGTGAACATGCTGCTTCCCGACCGCTTCCTGCAACCGGGGCCGCTCGCCGAGATGATCGATGCGGAGCGTCCCACGCACGCGGCGGCGGTCCCCACCATCTGGCAGGGGCTGCTGGCCGAACTCGCGGAGAAGCCGCGCGACATATCGTGCCTGCGCTCCGTGACCATCGGCGGCTCCGCCTGCCCGCCCGCCATGATGCGCGCGTTCGAAGAGGAGCACGGTGTCCGCGTCTGCCACGCCTGGGGCATGACGGAGACCTCGCCGCTGGGCAGCTTCGCCCACCCGCCCGCCGGGCTCAGCCCCGAGGAGGAGTGGCCGTACCGCATCAGCCAGGGCCGCTTCCCCGCCTCCGTGGAGGCCCGGCTCGCGGCGCCGGACGGCTCCTTCGCTCCGTGGGACGGGGAGTCGCCCGGCGAACTCGAGGTGCGGGGACCGTGGATAGCCGCCGCCTACTACGGCGGAGCGACGGGGGAGCCGCTGAAGCCGGAGGACAAGTTCAGCCCGGACGGCTGGCTGCGCACCGGGGACGTCGGCGTGATCACCCCCGACGGCTACCTGACGCTCACGGACCGCGCGAAGGACGTCATCAAGTCCGGTGGCGAATGGATCTCCTCGGTCGAGCTGGAGAACGCGCTCATGGCGCACGAAGCGGTCGCCGAGGCCGCCGTGGTCGCGGTGCCGGACGACAAGTGGGGTGAGCGCCCGCTGGCGACGGTCGTCCTGAAGGAGGACGCGGGCGACGTCGGCTACGAGGAGCTGCGGGCCTTCCTGGCCGAGCGCATCGCACGCTGGCAGGTCCCGGAGCGGTGGGCGATCATCCCGGCGGTCCCCAAGACGAGCGTCGGGAAGTTCGACAAGAAGGTGCTGCGCGGGCAGTACGCCGCGGGAGAGCTGGACGTCACCAGGCTCTGACGCGACCCGCCGGCCCGTCACGCGAGGGCCGGTTCGCGGGTGAGGCATGACGGGGGAGGAGCCGGACGCCCAGGCGTCCGGCCCCTCCGCCCTGGCCCACGGGCTCGGGGACGTACGCCCGCCCCGGAAGCGCGAACGCCCGGTCAGGCACCGCGCGTACGGCTGAGGCGCTGCGCGTACACAGGGTGACGGCGGGTCAACGCGCGGAGACTCGCGGCCGGCCGAGCTGTGCTCAGCGAGTGCCGATCTGCGACAGCAGGTCGACGATCCGGGTCTGGACCTGGTCGCTCGTCGCACGCTCCGCGAGGAAGAGCACCGTCTCCCCCGTCGTCAGCCGCGGCAGCTCGGCCGGGTGCATCCCGGCCGACGTGTAGACGACGAACGGCGTGCGGCTGAGCAGCCCGTTGGACCGGAGCCAGTCGATGAGACCGGCACGCCGCTGATGCACCTGCATCAGGTCCGTCACGACCAGGTTGGGCCGCACCTGCCCGGCGATGCCCACCGCGTCCGTGTCCGTCGCGGCATGGGCGACCTGGATGCCGCGCCGCTCCAGGGACGACGCGAGAGCACCCGCGACGGCGGGCCGCTCCTCGATCAGCATCACCCGCGGCGGATGCTGCTCGCTGTCGCGCGGGGCGAGAGCCTTCAGCAGCACCGCGGGGTCGGCTCCGTACGCGGCCTCACGCGTCGCCTGCCCGAGCCCTGCCGTGACGAGCACCGGCACCTCGGCGGCCACCGCGGCGGTCCGGAGGGACTGCAGAGCCGTACGCGTGATCGGCCCGGTGAGCGGGTCGACGAACAGCGCGGCCGGATAGGACGAGATCTGCGCGTCCACCTCCTCGCGCGAGTGCACGAGAACGGGACGGTAGCCGCGGGCGGAGAGCGCCTGCTGGGTCGACGGGTCCGGTTCGGGCCACACCAGCAGCCGGCGCGGATTGTCCAGCGGCTCCGGCGGCAGCTCGTCGTCGGCGGGCTGCGGCGGAACGGGCACGCCCCGGCCGTCGCTCATCTCCACGGGACTGTTCGGGCCGTCCAGCGGTTCGGGCCCCTCGGCCGCGCCCGCGGCAGGCGCCTCGATCGTGAACTCGCGGGCAGGAGGCGGCGCGGCGGGGGCCGCCTGAGCCTGCGCACCCGCCCGGCCCTGCGTCGCGGGCCGTCCCGCCGGCTGCTGCGCACCGGGCTGACCGCCCGGCTGCGGTGCGTTCGGCTGCGGTGCGCCCTGTTGTGGCGTGCCCGGCTGCGGCGTGCCCGGCTGCTGCGGCGATCCCTGCTGCGGGGGAGCGGCGAGCTTGCGCCGCCTGCCGGACCCGGGCGTCGACGGGGTGGTCGGTATGGCCGTCGGCGGCGCCGACGTCGCCATCGGGGACGGCCCCGACGGGCCGAAGGAGTAGGCACCTGTGTGGTCGCCGCCGCCGTAGGTGAAGGGCACGCCCTGTCCGAGCGTCCGCACCTGGTGGTGTCCCGTCTCGTACGGCGACTGCCCGCCGTCGGGGAAGCTGGGCGCACCGGGCATCGGCGGGCCCTGCGGCTGCGGGGGGTCCGGCGGCAGCGGGCCGCCCCCGAGAATCGGGCTGGCCGCGACCACCGAAAGGTCCACGGGCTGCGGCGCGGGCTCCGGCTCCGGCGCCTGCTCCTCCTGCACGGGCTGGGGTTGCTGCATGCCGTTCGCGGCGGCGGGGGCGGCGCCGTTCGTGCCGGCGGCCGCGTTCGCCGCTGCCGCGCCGTTCGCTCCCGCCGGGTCCGGAACCTGGGCGCCCGCCGGTACGGGCGCTGACGCCCGCCCCTGGTCCGCTGCCTGCGCGAATCCGGGCTGCGTCTGCCCCGGCGGCGCCGCGAACTGCACGCCCTGCGGGACCGCTTCCCCCTCCGCCTGCGCGGGCTGCACCGGCGCGCCGGGCTGCTGCCCGTTCTGCGCGACGGGGACGTCCTGGCCCTGCGCGCCCGCTTCCGCACCGGCGCCGCGGCCCTGCGCCTGGGCACGGGCGAGCCGCCGCGCTCTCCTGCCGCCGGAAGTCCCCCCGGAACCGGCCGGTTTCGCACCGCCGTCCGCGGCCTCGGCCCCGGCCTGAGCGGGAGCGGCGTCCGGCTGCTGCCCGGGCGGAGCCTGCACCGGGCGGCGGGCACGCCGTCCCGTACCCGGCTGAGCCTGGGCCTGCGGTTGGGCGGCCTGCACACCGGGCTGGACGGGCTGCCCCTCCGCGGGGGCGCCCTGCACGCCCGCACCGTCCGTAGCGCCGCCCGCGGGCGGCGCGAGCGCACGCCGCGAGGGCCGGGCCGCACCGCCCTGCTGGGCCGGAACGGCTCCGGCTTCCGAACCCGCGTCGCCCGGCGGCGGCTGCTCCTGCTGCGCCGCCTCGGCCGGGCTCGGACGTCCGCGCCGTCTGCCCGTGGGCGGCTGCCCGTTCTGGCCCTGCGACTGCCCCTGGGGCTGCTGCGCCTGGAACTGGCTGGGGATTCCGGCCGCGGGCGCGCTGCCGGAGACGTCCCCCGACCCGGTCCAGGCACCTGCCGCGGGCGCCTGCGCCCCCGTCATCGCGCCCTCCGAACCGCGCACGGGCTGCGCGGGCACCGGCATCACCGTCGTCTCGTTCTCCCGCCCCTCGCGAGGACGGGAGCCGGCACCGTTGGTGCTGCCCTCGCCGGAGCCGGCGGTCTCCTGGCCCGCGGTGCTCTCCGCGGAGACCGGCACCTCCAGGACGTACGCGTTGCCGCCCGAGCCGGGCACCTCATGCGTCTGCAGCACGCCGCCGTGCCGCCGCACGATCCCCCGCACGATCGGCTCGTGCACGGGATTGCCGCCGCTGTACGGGCCGCGCACCTCGATCCGCACGACGTCGCCGCGCTGCGCCGCCGCCACCACGATCGTCGAGTCCATACCCGCCGTCGCCGCCGGGGCGTTGCCGGTCGCGTCGACCCCCGCCACGTCTGCGATCAGATGGGCCAGCGCCGTCGCCAGCTGCCCGCCGTCGACCTCGGCCTCTATCGGCGGGGCGTGGACCGCGAACTGCGCGCGTCCCGGGCCGATCAGCTCGACCGCGCCCTCGACGCCGTTCGCCACCACCCCGTCCAGCGAGATCGTCTCGCGGCGCAGCTTCTCCTGACCCGCGTCGAGACGCTGGTAGGCGAGCACGTTGTCCACGAGCGTCGTCATACGCGCGTAGCCCGCCGCCAGGTGGTGCAGGATCTGGTTGGCCTCCGGCCAGAGCTGGCCCGCGGGATCGGCGGCCAGCCCCGCCAGCTCGTCCCGGAGCTGGTCGAGCGGCTTGCGCAGCGACTCCTGCAGGACGGCCAGCAACTGCTCATGGCGTCCGGCCAGCGACTCGACGGCTCGGCGGTCGCTGAAGGTCACGACCGCGCCGACCAGCTGCTCCCCGTCGCGCACGGGGGCCGTCGTGATGTCGACGGGCACGGCCTGGCCGCTCTTCGCCCACATCACCTGCCCGGCCCGCACCCTGTGCTTGCGGCCGGACCTGAGCGTGTCGTGGAGGGTCGTCTCCTCGTACGGAAGCGGATTGCCGTCCGGACGCGAGTGCAGCACCAGCGGATGGAGCTCCTTGCCGCCGAGGTCGCCGGCCCGGTAGCCCAGGATCTGCGCCGCCGCCGGGTTGACCAGGACGATCCGCCCCTCGGTGTCCACGCCCACGACACCCTCCGACGCGGCGCGCAGGATCATCTCCGTCTGGCGCTGCTGGCGGGCGAGTTCGGCCTCGGTGTCGAGGGTGCCGGTGAGATCGCGGACGACGAGCATCAGCAGCTCGTCGCCTGTGTACGAGTTGCCGGAACCCGGCCCGTGGTCGGCGAACGCGGCCTCGAACGCGGAGGCGTACGGCGTGCGGCCGTCCTCGAGGTTGGCGCTCGTGACCTCGACGGGGAACTCGGTGCCGTCGGTGCGCCTGGCCACCATGCGGGTGGGACGCTGGCGCTCCTGCAGCTCGGCTGCGGCCTCGTCCGGCCTGCGCATCGAACCCGGGATCCGCTTCGAATCGAACTCGGGCAGCAGATCGAGCAGCCCTCGCCCCACCAGTGCGGTGCCGGGGGTCTCGAAGGCTTCCAGCGCGATGGTGTTCGCGTTCACCACCGTGCCGTTGCAGTTGACCAGCAGCAACGCATCGGGCAGCGCATCGAGTATGGCGGCGAGACGAGCAGCGCCTCGGGATGGCCTGCTGCTCACGACGACGTTCCCTTCTGATAACCACGGTGCCGACGACCAGCCGCACGATCCCGTCCGGTCCGGTCACGGCTGCCAGTGTGCCGCTGATCCCGGCCGTATCACTAGGGGGGAGTCTACGGGCAGGAGCCCCCGGAAGTCGGGGGAAGCGGAGGAGTCAGGTCCCCGGAACCCCCGGAATATGGGGGCTCCGGTCCCCTCCTGAGGGGTTTCCGGGCATATCTGCGAGGCCGCTGTGGACCTGTGTACGCCCCTTGACCGCCAGGGGTGAGATGACCCACCCGGCACTCCCCGCGCCACCGCCGCCCCGCCCCCCCCGCACGGGGCGACGCGCACCGGACACCGGCTCTCGCGGCGGGTGACCGCGGGCCTCCGGGGAGTGCCACGGACGGGGTGCTACCGGCTGCGGGCCGCCGGCTGCCTCTCGCCGGACCGGGACCGACCGTGACCGGTCGCGACGGCTTGGGCTGACGGCGACCGGCCACACCGGGGGACCAGCCGGAGCGGCGGGGCCGGCCGGACGGGGCGCCCCGGACGGAGGGAGCGGTGCCGGGTGGATCTCGCGCGGGGGCGCACGCGCCGGGGCGGATGCCGCCGTGCCGCCGGGACTTGGGGGCGGCGCGGGCAGCGGGAGCGAGGTGCGGGACCCGTCCTCCTCCGCCGGACCGGACGGCCAACGGGCGGATAGTTCCCGGTCATCGGCGGGACGGTGCCGCCAATCGCTTTGCCCGGCGGGCCCGGAACCGAGTACGGTGGGGGCCGATTGGAGACAGCCCACCGGGCTGTGCCATCATCTGCACACACCGCTCACTTCTGTCGGGCGGGTGTCGGGAGGCTTCGCCTAGTCTGGTCTATGGCGCCGCACTGCTAATGCGGTTTGGGGATAACCCCCCATCGAGGGTTCAAATCCCTCAGCCTCCGCTTCCGATCTCCAAGATCGCCGAAACCCCGGCTCTCGCGGCCGGGGTTTCCGTGTGTTTCGGCGAGGGTGCCGGGAGTGGACTTCTCGCAGGTCAGCAGGGGTGCGGGGAACTGATTTCACCTCTGGGCAGGGGTGATGTAATGTTGTTCCCGCAACGCCGCCCCGGTTGATCAACAGCCGGAAGGCCAAGCGCTCGTAGCTTAACGGATAGAGCATCTGACTACGGATCAGAAGGTTGCAGGTTCGAATCCTGCCGAGCGCGCAGCAGGATAACTGCAAAGTCCAAGGTCAAGGCCCTGATTCACTACGTGAGTCGGGGCCTTCGTCGTTGCTCTCACGACCCCATCTCTCACGGGCTCTCACACTCTCAGTTGATCGGGCTCCGCTGAGGAGCCGGGGCGACGACGTAGCCCAACGCCTCGTAGCCCTCCCCGGCGGTCAGCCGCCCCTCGCTTGATGTCGGTGGAACGTCTTGAGCGCAGCCACCAGGACACCGGCAGGGGCAGCACCCGCTCACCGGCGGCGGTCTTGGTGTCCTTCTCGATGACCTCGCCCGCCACCAGCGTGCGCGTGAACCACGGACAGTGTGCCCGCCTTCAGATCCACGGCAGACCAGCGCAAGCCCACCACCTCGGCCGGGCGCAGACGATCAGTGACAGCAGCGTGACCGCGTTCAGCCGTTCACCGGCGACACGGGCGAGGAACGTGCGCACCTCGTCCTCATCCCACGGCTTGACTGGACGCTTCAGCACTCCGGGGGCGAGCCAGCCAAGTACCAGGGTACTGAGCTGTCATTGCCGCTACTCATCGAAGCGGCAGTTCAGCGAGCATCACGGCGTACTTGGGGGAGTCGGGGAAGGGCTGGCGCTCCCCGACCTTTCGGAAGCTCCACCGTTCGTACAGGGCTTGGACCCTGGGGTGGGTGGTGTCCACCAGAAGGACCGTCAGGTCTTCGTCCCGGCCATCGAGCAGGGAGCGGGTCAGCCGCTCGGCTGCGCCGGTCTTGCGCCACTTCTCGCGAACCATCAGTTCCGAGAAGGAGAACGTAGCCGTGCGCTCCGGCGCCGTCTCCAGGTGCTCCCGCCACCACTCCCGGCCGTCTCTCGCCGGGGCGCCGTAGGCGAAGCCCACGGGCTCGTCCCCGTCGTACGCGATGACGCAGGCGAAGCCGGGCATGCCGCCCCAGTGGTCCACGAACCAGGGGAACTTCTGCCGGAACTCGTCGTCATCCATCCGATCGGCGTGCACGTCCGCGTGCACGCCGATCAACGTCTGCCGAATGTCCGGCAGGTCGTCGTGACTGAAGTGACGCAGCTCCAGGGCATCTGCTGTGTTCAAGCTCGGCTCCATTCGGTTCGGTATCGGTCGCCCCACTCCCGCGCGGCCGAAGCGTCCGGCGCGAGCGTGAGCAGATCACGGTAGAAGTCCCCGAGACGAGACCGCATCCGGCCCGGAATGGGATCGCCGTCCATCAGGGAGAACGCGGTGTCGGCGGACGCACACGCCTGCTCGATGTCGTGCTGGTGAAGCTGGGCGGTGGCCAGTTGAGCGGTCGCCAGGGCGCGATTTCTGCGGAAGCGCTCGGGGATCGCAGTGAGAGCCCGGTGTGAGGCGGCCTCCGCCTCGGCGGCGTCTCCGATGCGCCCCCGCACGATCGCGGTGATGGCCAGCAACTCGGCCGGGCCGTAGAAAGCGATCCAGCTCGGACGAGGGGCGTCCAAGTCGGCCTTGGCCAGCGCCTCCTGAGCGTGCCCCAGGGAGCGCAGAGCGGCCTGCCGGTCACCGCAGTTGGAATGGCCCACGGCTGTCCGTGCGTGTGCGAGGGACGCGAACAGGGGGTCCCGGCGGGTGATCGTGGTCGCCTGCGCGGCCTGGCCGGAGTCCACGGCCTCGCTGTGGCGGAGCTGCTGGCGGGCCAGCATCGCGTGCGCGTTCCATACGCGCATCTCCGCCGTGGAGTCCTTCGCCATGCCCGCGAGGTAGAGGGCGCGGTTCAGGTGTCCACGGGCACGTTCCGACTGGTGCGCGTCCACCGCCGACCATGCGGCTGTGGACGTGTACTCGGCGGCCACGGCGAAGAGGCGCTGGCGGATGCGCTGGGAAGCCGCCTGCTTCTGCTTCCCCAGGGCATCAGCGGCGCCTGCCAGGGCGGCCCGCTCCAGGGCCTCGTGGCCGCCTCTGGAGGCGTCCAGGGCCGTCAGGGCGTCCAGGCCGGAGCGCAGCCGGATCACGTCAGTGGTGCCGACGGCGTGGGGGCGCGCGGCGACCAAGGGCACGGCCGCGGTAGCGGTAGCGGTGACAAAGTTCCTACGCCGCACGGGGTCCTCCGAGGTGCTGCTGGAGTCACTTCGGGCCGCCGGAGAGGCGAATCCCAGTTCTGCGGCGGCACACCCGAATACTGCCTCCAGCGCCTCCCGTTGCGGGGGGTGCGGCCAGCGGGTTTTTCCGGTCAGCCAGTGACGCACGGTGCGGTCACTGACGGTGCCCTCGCGGCCGAGGGAGCGCAGGTAGGCGTTCACGGCCTCGGCCAACTCCGCTTGAGTCAGTTCGGCTTCGCGCAGCGCGCCTGCCAGTGCCTCGTTACCCTCCACACCGTCAAGGTAGCCAGGCAGCGCGGTTCCGACGCCTCAACAGCCCCGTAATTTCCGGTTGTCGGCGATGCACGCGAGCCGGACTTTTCCTCACGGGCAGTCACAACCCGTCGTTGAGTGGTGCACAGGCCGTCGTGACCAACGCGACGGCCGGTACCGCTCACACCACCGACGAGGGTCTGTGATGACCGTGCCCGCCACTGCCCGCCCGACCGGAGTCCCTGGATACAGCGAGACGCTGCCACGTGCGCCGGAGAGCGTGGCCACAGCCCGCCGGCTCGTGCGCACAGCCCTGGCCACGTGGCGGCTGGAGCAATTGAGCGACAGTGCCGCGCTGGTGGTCTCCGAGCTGGTGACCAACGCCGTGCAGCACGCACGGAGCAGCGCTATCCGGGTCGTCGTCACACGTCCCGGCCCCGCGTCCGTCCACGTCGCGGTGGTGGACAAGTCCCGCGTGGCGCCCGTTCCTTGCCGCGCGTCAGAGGACGACGAAGGCGGTCGTGGGCTGGCCTTGGTCGAGCTGCTGGCCGACAAGTGGGGGGCTGACCCGCTGCCGTGGGGGAAGCGGGTCTGGGCGGAGCTGGTGGCGTCGTGAAGTGCATCCGTTGTGAGGCGCGGGGCGTTGTGCTCGTCCATCAGGTCGACGCCGGGAACATGCAGGGCGAGCGCTCCGGCCCCCGCACCGGCAACGTATACGCCTGCCGCCCGCACGCTCGTGAGATCGCTGCCTTGCCGGGCTCCTGGCCGTGGCTCGCCCGAGAGGCGGGAGACGAGCGGTGAAGCAGCGCCTTGCGTTCCTGCTCTGGTGGCGCTGTGCGTCGTCCGTAGTCGTGTGGGAGGTCTGGCGGCCGCAGCCGACCCTCTGAGACCGGCCCCGGCCGTCCGTTCCTCCCCCGTGACCGGATGGCTGGGGCCTCACCTGCCCGCGAACGTCGTCAGAGCCTTCCGGGCTTCCTTGAGGTAGCGGTCCAGCTCCTCCCTGGACCTCGTGCGTGTAGTCATCGCCGAAACTGACCGGGCGTCCATCGATGTGGGTGTCCCGGCCACCACGCTCCCAGGCGAACGCTTGGTGATGCAGTTCGTCGAAGGCTTTCACCGTCCCGTTGGCGGCCTTACAGACCGCCTTGGGGCCTTTCAAGCTCACCGCTACGTGCCTTCCCGAGGCCCCCGGTGTGCAGCCGGACGCCGAGTCGCGGCGCGGTCCGGCTATCGCTTGCCGTAGGTGCGGCGGAGGGCGAGGAGTTCGGCCACGGCTTCGAGCCAGCGGGCGCAGGTCTCCTCGGCGTCCGGGCCACCGGCGACGTCCGAGGCCGACCGCAGCCAGGACCGGACCTGGGCGGCGGCCTCCTCGCCGGGGACCGGTTCCGTCAGGTCCGCCGCGTACCGGACGCCCCCGCCGCGGACGATCTTCGCGACGAACGCGACGGCCCGCGGCTGGACGCCGAGCCGGTCGAGGCGGACGGCGGCGCAGACGGCTCCGTCGCCGAAGAGCGCCGTGCGGTGGGCTCCGGTGAAGGAGAGGCCGTAGCGCAGCATGGCCGCCGGGTCGAGTGCGGCGAGTTCGTCGTCGGTGCGGTCCGGGGGCGTCGGGGTGGTGCTCATGGCTGCCTCAACTGGGATAGCACGGAGGTCACTTCACGGTGACCTTGTAGGTGTGGTAGCGGCCGCGTTCGTCCGCGCCGGGGGTGGGGCTGCCGCTGGGCACGGGTGAGGGGGAGATCTCGCCGCCGGCGTCGCCTCCTCCGGCGCAGCCCAGCGAGGGGCACTCCAGGAGTCGGATCTCGGTGGTGCCTTTGCCGACGGCCTTGAAGTCGAAGTAGTGGGTGGCGCTCTGGCCGCCGTCGTTGTCGCTCCCGTCGGTCTCCTCGCGGTCGCCGGTGCTGCGTACGACGTCCTTGTCGGGTGCGGGGGAAGCGAGGTACCAGTCCTCCCCCATGGCGGCTTCGACGGGGACGGAGAGCGTGAACTCCTCGCCGTTGTCCACCTGGAGGTTCTTCTCGTCCTGCCCGTAGGTGTCCTGGCCGCACCCGGTGAGGAGCGCGGTCAGCACGAGGGGGAGCGCGGGCAGGGCGAGTCGCTTGGTCACGGTGCGCATGGCGGTCGTCGATTCACTCGGCGGGAAGGTGGACGGCGTAGGCGTCGGGCAGGTCCTGGTCCGAGGCTTTGCCCATGCGCCCGTTGACGAAGTCGTCCTCGCTGACCCAGGTCGTGGTGCCCCACGGGTTGTAGATCTGCAGCTTGTCCCCCTCCTGGCCGACCACCATCATCGCGTGGCCGCTCCGTTCGCCGTCGGAGTACCCCTCGACGCCGATGGGGACGGGCTTGCCCTCCGCGACCGCCTTCTCGATGTCCGGCAGCACGTCGCGCCGGGCGTCGGCGCTGCGCGTCTCCTGGAAGTCGTACTCGCTGCCGGTGTGGGGGCTGATCTCCTTGTTGACGACCTCCGTCTTGCCGTCGTTGTCCATGCCGGAGGGTGTGTCGGAGAACCAGTGCTCGTAGTTGCCGTCGCCCTCGTCGTGGACGCGCATCTGCTCGTCGCCGAGGCGTTCGCGGAAGGCGGCCGGGTCGTCCTCCTGGCCGGAGGGGCCGCCGGTCAGTTCCAGGGCGTAGACGGGGTCGACCATGGCGCGGGCCGTGACGGTGGAGGACGGCACGCACGTGTTCCCGTCCTGCGACCATCTCTCCGTACCGAACCGCTGCTCGTCGGTGTTGCGGTTCGAGCCGTCGGTGTTGAGTCCTTCGTCGGCCTTGCTGTCGCTCGCGGTGGTGACGGGAGTGAGGTGCTGCTGGAGCCAGGCGGGGTCCTTGCCGTGGATCTTGTCCCGGAACTCGGAGACCTCGCCCAGGCTGTACCCGGCGGCGAGGGCCTTGACGAGGTAGGCGCGTTCCTGGGGGGTCTTGGCGTCGGCGAGCATCCGCTCGTACTTCGCCTGGTCGGCGTCGCTCATCTTCTCCAGGCGACGGCCCGAGCGTTCGAGGTCGTTGGCCGAGAGCAGCTCGTTCTGCTCCTGCGGCTGGCCGTCCGTGGCGATGTCGGCGAGGACGAGACGGTCCGCCGCGGATATCTCATCGGTCTTCATCCGGCCCGCACGGGCCTCCGAGGCGTACTTGTTGAGCTCGCGCGCGGCGGTGCGGGCGGCGTCGTCGGCCTGCGAGGCCGCCTTGTGCATGCCCCGTACGCCGTGCCCGGCCGTCTCCTGGGCGCGTTTGCGCTCCCTCTCCTCGGCGTCCTTCTCCACCATGTCGTCGAAGAAGCCGTCCTCTCCGCCGAGCATGGAGCGGGCCTCGCGGAGCTGCCTGCGTCCGGAGGAGTCCGCTGCCTGGGCCGAGGTGACGGCGTCGGCGAGGTCGAAGAGCGCCTTGGACGCCTTGCGGAACGCGACGTCCATCTGCTCGGCGGAACGGCCCGCGGCTCCGACCACTTCGGACGCTTTGGCGCCGGTGCTGCCCACCCAGACCGACGGCAGGCCCGACTTGGCGGCCTTCTCCACGCGCTCCTGCACGTCGCGGGCGTCGTCGGCCTGCCCCTTGTACCGCTTGGCGATGCTCTCGATGGTGCTGGGCGAGCCGACGGGCGGGGAGACCCCGAGGGCGTCGTCGATCGCTTCGATGAGGGAGTTCTTGTCGTCAGCTCCCGCTATGGACTTCACGTGTCCGGCGAGCTTCTCGCGGCGGTCTGTGGTGGATTCCTCGGCCATGCTTCGTTGCCCCGTGACGTGGTTCGGTGTGGACGGCGGTGACGCGGACGTGCGGCGCCGTGCGGCTGGGTGGACGTGCGACCGCATGCCGTTGTCCGCGTGCGGTGCGCTGCGGCTGCTGCGGTCGCCGGGCTGCGCCTGTTGCCGGGCTGCGGTGCCGCAGCTCGTCGGACAGCCGCGGTCAGCCGAAGTCGGCCAGGCCCGGCGGCGGTTCGCCCGGCGTCGGGCCGGTGGTGATCCCGGGGTGGTGGGCCGCCGGTGCCGGCATGGTGGTCACTCCGCCTGCCGCGGGGGCGGGCACCGCCGCAGGTGTGCCGCCGCCCGCCGCGGAGCGCAGGCCCAGTACGGCGTCGTCGTCGGCGCCTCTGTAGTTCTGCTTGGAGACGCGGACCTTGCCGGCGAGTTCGTGCAGCGCGGCTTCGAGGGTGCGGGCCTCGGCCTGCCAGGCGTCCGCGAACGCGTCGTACGCCGGGCCCGAGTCGGATCCGCCGAGGGCGTCGGGTGTGTAGCACATCTGGTCCTCGACGGCCTTGCGGATGCGGCCGACGTCGTCGCCCGCCCGGTCGAGCTTCCCGGCCTCCGCCGACATGCCGCTCGCGCGCACCTCGTACCCGGACATCGTCCGCCCCCCTTGCCCCCGGCCGGGTGCGGGTGACGCCCGGCTCCTCGGGCGGGGAGTCTACTCGCACCCGGTGCGGAGCCCGAGGTCAGGGGCCCCTCAACTACGCTGCGGGGCCCGGGTGTTGATTCTCCGCGGGCGGGCAGACGGGGGTCTGGGAGTCCGGATCACGGGCCGCGCAGGGGATTCCGCGGCAGGGCGGCGCGGCGTCCGGTGCACGGTGGCGGGAGGGGCCCGGGAGCCGGCGGGCGGAGCCGGATACGGATTCCGTACGTCCAACGGCTCGCAGCCGCACCGCAGTTCGTCCACAGAGTGAGACGGCGGAATCTTTCAGTGGTCGCACCACGGAAGGTACTGCCCGGTATCGCGCGGGTGTTCACGATTCGCGCCCTGAAAATTCTTCACCTGAGCAAGAAAGTGGCACTTGTTGCACGAACGGGGTTGTCGCGTACATGGCTGGTTGCTTCTACTGGCGGACGCACGGAATTCGTCTTCATCCGTGGAAGGAATCCCGATGTCCCGTCTCCCCCACAGCAGACGCGTCAAGCGCGGCCTGATCGCGCTCGCCGCCGTCGCCGGCTGCGCGCTGACCACCCTGGTCGCCGTCCCCGCGAGCGCGGCAGTGACCGGCGGCGAGAAGGCCGCGGACCCGGCGTCGTGCCCCGTCGCCGCCGAGATCAGCCAGGGATACCACGACGGTCACGACGGAGTCGACCTCGCTGCGCCCCTCGGTACGCCGATCTACGCGGCGGGCCCCGGGACCGTCACCGAGTCGGGCCCCGCCAGCGGCTACGGCCAGTGGATCCGCATCAAGCACTCCGACGGCGCCGTCACCGAGTACGGGCACATGAGCGAGCGCTTCGTGAACGTCGGCGACACCGTCACCGGCGGGCAGCACATCGCCAACGTCGGCAACGAAGGCCAGTCGACCGGCCCGCACCTCCACTTCGAGGTCCACCGCGACGGCGGCACGGGCTTCGGCGACGACCCGCTGGTCTACATGTCGGAGCGCGGCGTCAACCTGCCCTGCACGCCCTGACCGGCTGACCGTACGGGCCCTCGCGGTCCTCGGCGCCCGGTCCGCTCCCGGACGCCCCGCGAGGGAAGGGACGTGGAGCCGCCGCCTCCCCGGCGGCTCCGCGTCCCGGAACCGGAACCTCCGGCCTGACGGCGCCTCACAGGGCACCGCGAGCCCCGTCCGCACGACCCCGCACCACGCACGGCCCCGGCGGAGCCCCACCCGCCGGATCGCCGCCGACCGGGGCGTACCACCCCGCACGACCCTGGCACCGGCCGAGATCCGGTGCGCCGGCCGGTGCCAGGCGCTCGATCCCCCCACCACGTGCCGGACATGCAGAGAGGCAGCCAGACCCGATGAACTCACGCAAGAGACTTCTCGCCGTCACTGTCGGCGGCGCGCTCGCCGCCACGATGGCCGTCGTCGGACAGAGCGCCACCGCCGCGCCCTCCGACAGCGAGCCGACCATGGGCAAGGCATTCAGCGACGCGGCCGAGGAGTTCGACGTGCCGCGCGACCTCCTCGTCTCGGTCGGCTACGCGGAGACCCACCTGGACGGGCACAAGGGCGAGCCCAGCCAGGACAACGGCTTCGGCGTCATGCACCTCGTCGACAACCCCGAGCGCCAGACGCTCGACCAGGCCGCGAAGCTCACCGACGAGTCGGTCGCGGACCTGAAGAAGAACGACGCCGCCAACATCCGCGGCGGTGCCGCCGTCCTGCGCGCCTTCGCCGACAAGGCCGGGCTCAAGGCGGCCGACCGCGAGCGCATCGAGGCCTGGTACCCGGCGGTCGCCGCCTACGGCGGTGCCGACAGCGCCTCCCTCAAGCGCCTCTACGCGGACGCCGCGTACGACTTCGTGAAGAAGGGCCTCCCCGCGAAGGCGAAGGTCGACATGTCCGGGCAGAAGGTCACGCCCGAGCGCGGCAAGCTCGCCGACGCCAAGGCCCCCGGCGTCGGCACCAAGAGCGAGGACTACCCGCCGGCCATCTGGAACCCCGCCAACGCGGCCAACTACAACACCGGCCGTGACGCGGCGATCTCCCAGGTCGTCGTCCACGTCACGCAGGGCGCCTACGCGGGCACCATCAGCTGGTTCCAGAACCCCGAGGCCCAGGTCAGCGCCCATTACGTGGTGCGTTCGTCCGACGGCGAGATCACGCAGATGGTGCGCGACGCCGACACCGCGTGGCACGCCCGGGGCGGCAACGCCTCCGCCATCGGCATCGAGCACGAGGGCTTCGTCGACGACCCGTCGTGGTTCACCGACGCCATGTACCGCGCGTCGGGCGCCCTGACGAAGCACCTGTGCGACAAGCACGGCATCCCGAAGGACCGGGCCCACATCGTCGGGCACAACGAGGTCCCCGGCAACGACCACACCGACCCGGGTCCGAACTGGAACTGGGACACGTACATGGGGTACGTCAACGGCTGACGCAGACGGGGTGATGCCGAAGAACGGAGTTACAGACGAACGGGAGTGAAACACGGTGGCCCGGTCCTCTTCAGGACCGGGCCACCGCGCGTTCGTGCCGGGGAGTACCGGGGAGTTCCGGGGGATGCCGGGGGATGCCGAGGAGCACCGCCCGCCCCGGCGCCGCGCACGCACGGGACGGCGCGGCGCCGGGGCGGGCGGTGCTCACTCCAGGTCGGGCAGCTCCTCGCCCTGCACGGCCTGCACGTCAAGCTCGATCCTGAGCGTGGTGCCGATGGCGGCGATGCCGGCGGCGAGGATCTGGTTGTAGTTCATCGCGAAGTCCTCACGCTGGAGTTCCGCCGTCGCGCGGAAAGCGGCACGGGTGCCGCCCCACGGGTCGGGCCCGTATCCCAGGTACGTCAGGTCCAGCGCCACGTCCCGTACGACGCCGTGCATGGCCAGCCAGCCGTGCACCGTCCAGCGGTCGGTGCCGGAGGGTTCGACGGCGTGGCTGCGGTAGGTGAGCTGGGGGTGCTTCTCGACGTTCAGGAAGTCCTCGGAGCGCAGGTGGGCGTCGCGTATGCGGTTGCCCGTCTCGATGCTGTCGCCCTCGATGACGGCCTCGACGTAGGACTTCTCCGGGTCCTCGTCGATCTCGACCCGGCCGCTGAACTTCGTGAACCGGCCGTGGACGCTGGAGATGCCCAGATGCTGCGCGGTCGCGCCGATCGTGGAGTGCACGGGGTCGATCGTCCACGGGCCGGGCGGCGGCAGTTCGGTACCGCCCTGCCGTACCAGCGTCAGCGTCCCCAGCTCGGCCCGTCCCGACGCGGTGACCAGGGCCGTGGCGGCGGCCGGCGCGTAGCCGAGCGCGGTCGCGATCACCGTGTAGGGGCCCGGGGGGAGCGGCTCGTCGCTCTGGGCGAAGCCGTCCGTGTCCGCTTCCGCGCGGAGCACCTGCACACCTGTCATGTCGGTCACGGTCAGCACGGCGTGCTGCACCGGCCACCCCTCGCGGGTCTGGATCTGCGCCCGTACGCCTGCGCCTGCCATCTTCCGATTCGCTCCTTCTCGCTCAGGCCCGGTCTTGCGGCCCATGACAGGCCCCCGGCACCGGGGACGGCACGCCGTCCCCCGCCCGCCGCCCAGTGTTCCTGCTGCCCGTGGGTAACGGGAGGTGCGGTGCCGGGCTTCTTCGTGCAGGTCGCCGCGTGATCCGCGTTCGCCGCGCGGCGGCCCGCATGCGTCACTCGTCGGGGTGGTGCAGCTCGATGTCGTAGTCGTCCGCACCCTGGCCGTGGACGTTCAGAGCGGTCGCCACCGGCGGGTAGCCGCTGGCGATGACCGAGTAGTCCCCGGCGTCCAGGTCGGTGAACCCGTACGCGCCGTCCTCCGCCGTCGTGGCGGTGGCGACGACGTTGCCCGCCGCGTCGATGAGCGTCACCCGCGCGTCGGGCAGCGGGCGCCGGTCGGCCCCGGCCCTGATGACGCCCTGCACGCGGGCGCCGGCGGCCAGTTCGAGGTCGATCCTGGTCACGCCCTGGGTCTCGACCTCGACGGGGCGCGCGATCGGCCGGTAGCCGGGCGCGTTGACGGCGATCGTGAAGGTTCCCGGCACGAGTTCGTCGAAGTTGAACTCGCCCCGCTCGCCCGTACGCCCGGTCGCCAGCACCTCGCCCCTGGCGTCGGTGACGACCACCATCGCGTTCCGCACGGGCTGCCCGTCGCCGGTGCTGCGGACGCGTCCGGCGAGTCCGCTGGTCGACGCCAGCAGGATGTCGTGCCGCAGGGGCTCCTCGCCCACGGTCACCGTCGACGCCTGCGGAGTGTGGCCCTCGGCGGCCGCGATCAGCACGTAGCTGCCGGGACCGGGGGTGTCCACGCCGTACCTGCCGTCCATCCGCGCCACGGCCCGCCCGAGCTGGCTGCCGCTCAGCGAGATCAGCGTCACGGCGGCCCTGGAGACGCCGGAACCGTCCAGGTTGCGGATGGTGCCGCGGATCGAGTGCTGCGAGTTGCCCGACAGCTCGCTCTCCGGGGCCTCCTGGGCGGACGGCGGAGCCTGCATGTCCTGGGTCCGCTGGACGCCCGCCTGCTGCAGGGCGTGCTGCGCGGCGGTGTCGGTGGCGGCCGGTCCGGGCAGTACGCCGTCGGCAGCCTGCTGCTCCAGGCCGGAGGTCGTCTTCAGCGGCACCTCCTTGATGAGCAGCACCAGGAAGAGGCTCACCAGCGCGACGGGCGCGGCGTACAGGTAGATGTCGCCGATGGCGTGCCCGTAGGCGCCCTCGATCACCTGCCGTATCGGGCGGGGGAGTTCGGAGAGGTCGGGGATCTCGCTGCCGGCGCCGCCCGTGGGTCCGCCGTGCTTGATGCCGAGCTTGTCCAGGCCCTCGTTCACGTGGTCCGAGATGCGGTGGGACAGCACCGCGCCCAGCACGGAGACGCCCACCGCACCGCCGAGGGAGCGGAAGAAGTTGACCGCCGAGCTGGCTGCGCCGAGGTCCGCCGTGTCCACCTGGTTCTGGGTGGCGAGGACGAGGTTCTGCATCATCATGCCGACGCCGATGCCGAGCATGCCCATGAAGCAGGCCATGTGCCAGTAGACGGTGTCGTGCCGCAGGGTGCCCAGCAGGCCGAGGCCCGCGGTCAGCAGCACGCCGCCGGAGCAGAGCCACAGCTTCCACTTGCCCGTGCGGCTGATGACCTGTCCGGAGACGGTCGTCGAGAGGAACATGCCGACGATCATGGGGATCGTCATGACACCGGCCATCGTCGGCGACTCGCCGCGCGCCAGCTGGAAGTACTGGCTGAGGAAGACCGTCGCGCCGAACATCGAGATGCCGACGAACATCGAGGCCGCCGAGCTCAGCGCGATCGTCCGGTTCTTCAGCAGCCGCAGCGGAATGATCGGCTCGGAGGCCTTCGCCTCGACGAGCAGGAACAGCAGCGCCAGTGCGACGGAGCCGCCCACCATGCTGTAGCTCTGCCACGACAGCCAGTCGTACTTGTCGCCGGCGAAGGTCACCCAGATCAGCAGCAGCGAGGCGGCGGCCGCGACGAAGAAGGCACCGAGCCAGTCGATCTTCACCTGGCGCTTGGCCCTGGGCAGCCGCAGCGTGGCCTGGAGCACGACCAGCGCGATGACGGCGAAGGGTATGCCGACGTAGAAGCACCAGCGCCAGCCGAGCCAGCTCGTGTCCGTGATGACGCCGCCGAGCAGCGGGCCGCTGACCATCGCGACGGCGAAGGTCGCACCGATGTAGCCGGTGTAGCGGCCGCGTTCGCGCGGGGAGATCATCGCGGCGATCACGGTCTGCACGAGAGCCGTGATGCCGCCCATGCCTATGCCCTGTACGGCGCGCGCGGCGATCAGCAGGTTGGTGTCCTGCGAGAAGCCGGCGGTGGCGGACGCCAGGACGAAGATGACGATGGCGGTCTGCAGCAGGGCCTTCTTGCTGAACAGGTCCGCGAGCTTGCCCCACAGAGGCGTCGTCGCGGTCATCGTCAGCAGGGACGCCGTCACCACCCAGGTGTAGGCGCTCTGTCCGCCGCCCAGCTCCGCGACGATCTTCGGGAGGGCGTTGGCGACGATCGTCGACGACAGGATGGCGACGAACATGCCGAGCAGCAGCCCGGACAGCGCCTCCATGATCTGCCGGTGCGTCATGGGTGCGGCACCACCGGAGGCGTGCGCGGGCGCCGGCGACGCGTGCCCGGCTCCGCCTCCGGCGCCGGCTCCGTGCACACCGGAAGGTGTGGTCGTGGCCATTCGTTTCCTTACTTCGTGCTCGGTGCGGTGCGGTGGTCTATGGAGTGTCCTCGGGGGCGGGGCGGGATGCACGGCTGTCGCCGAAGCTTTGGCGAAGACGCTCAAGCATTCCGTTCAGTCCCGCGATCTCCTCGTCGGTCCAGTCGTGGAGGAAGGTCTCCAGGGTCTCCGTGGTGGCCTCGGCGAGGACGTCCAGCTGCCGGCGGCCCGGTCCGGTGAGGCGCAGCAGCCGCGATCTGCCGTCCAGGGGGTCGGGGTGGCGTTCGACCCAGCCCCGTTCCTCGATGTGCGAGACGTGTCGGCTGGTCACCGACATGTCGACGGCCATGAGTTCGGAAAGGCGGCCTATCCGCATCTCTCCGTACTTGTGGAGAAGGGTCAGGGCCGCAGCGGAGGCCGGCGGGCAGTCCGGCGGCAATCCTCGCGCCATCTCTCGCCTCACGGCGCCTATGCCGCTAAGGTGCCGGGCCAGTTCCTCGTAGCTACTGCGTGCAGCTCGCGCAGCCATCTCACCCCCTCCTTATTGTTGCTCAAGGCAACCATAGTCCATTAGTTGCCGTACGCAAATTGAATGAGGGAAACGGAATCAAAGAATCGGCAAAGCGCCGGTGGTGGAGGGCGGCGACGGGGGTGGATCTTCATGGTGGGGCGGGGGCTGACGGCCCTTCCCCGCGTTCGCTAGGGTCCTGCCTCATGGCACACAACCCGCATGCACCGCAGGGCCCGGAGAACTCCCAGGATCCGGCCGGCAGCACGCAGATGTTCCGCGCCTTCGTCGAGGAGGAGGGCGGCCCCGGCGGAGCGCGGCGGTCCGCCCCTCAGGCGGCGTCGTCCGGCTCGCGGATGGGCGTCGTCTTCGGCATCGTCGCCGCAGCAGTGGTCGTCGGTGCCGCGATCTGGCTGGCCATGGCCTGACGGCCGGCGGGGCCGCACTTCACCGGCGCCCCTGCCGGGGGCGCTGCCACTGACGGTCAGCCGTCACCTTGGTCCGCGCGCCCGGGTCGCTGCCCACCGGCCCGCTGTCCATCGGGGCGCTGTTCATCGGATCGCTGTCCGCCGGACCGGTCCGGCTGCGGGCCCGCCCCCGGGCGTGCGCTCCGGCCGGCGTCCCGCTGGTGACGCTTGCTCACGCCGGCGCGTACGGAGGCCGCTCGGGGGTCTCCGCGCGCCGTGGCCGGCACGACCGCGGAGATCCGAAGGGCAGGCCCGAGGTCACTCCTCCGCGATCAGGCCCTCGCGCAGCTGCGCGAGCGTGCGCGTCAGCAGCCGGGAGACGTGCATCTGCGAGATGCCGACCTCCTCGCCGATCTGGGACTGCGTCATGTTGGCGAAGAAGCGCAGCATGATGATCTGGCGTTCGCGCGACGGCAGTTTGGCCAGCAGCGGCTTCAGCGACTCCCGGTACTCGACGCCCTCCAGCGCCGCGTCCTCGTAGCCGAGCCGGTCCGCGAGAGAGCCCTCGCCGCCGTCCTCCTCCGTGGAGGGGGAGTCCAGCGAGGAGGCCGTGTAGGCGTTGCCCACGGCCAGTCCGTCGACGACGTCCTCCTCGGAAACCCCGAGGGCCTGGGCGAGTTCGGGCACCGTCGGCGAGCGGTCCAGGCTCTGCGACAGCTCGTCGCTCGCCCTGGTGAGCGCCAGCCGCAGCTCCTGGAGGCGGCGGGGGACGCGCACCGACCAGGAGGTGTCGCGGAAGAAGCGCTTGATCTCGCCGACGACCGTCGGCATCGCGAACGTCGGGAACTCCACGCCGCGCTCGGCGTCGAACCGGTCGATGGCCTTGATCAGGCCGATCGTGCCGACCTGGACGATGTCCTCCATCGGCTCGTTGCGGCTGCGGAAGCGCGCCGCCGCGTACCGCACCAGCGGCAGGTTGAGCTCGATGAGGGTGTCCCGCACGTAGGTCCGCTCCGCGCTGTCCTTGCCGAGCGTGGCCAGCCGCAGGAAGAGGGCGCGGGAGAGGGTGCGCGTGTCGAGGGCGGTGTCCTCTGCGGGCGCCTCGGGGGCTCCCACGGCGTCGACGTCGCCGGTCGCGTTCGTGTTCTCGGTGAGCACCTTCGAGCTGCCCAGTTCTACGGACATGCCACCCCCTTGAGGTCGCGGACGGGTCGCAGCGGCACCCTCGTTCGAGGGAGGCACCTCCCCCTGCATACCGGAAGCGCCGTTGCGGCAAACGCAGCTCTTGCAGAATGTCACAAGTAGGCAACGCGACGTAGCCTCATGTCGATAAAACTGCACAGCGAAGGCAGTTGAGTCCTCGTTACGTACGCCTCTGCCCGGTTATGCCTCGATACGGTTCGCCGCGCGGAGCCGCGCGAAGCTTCGGGACAGAAGCCGCGATACGTGCATCTGGGACACACCCAGCTCGGCGCTGATCTGTGACTGCGTCAGGTTCCGGTAGTAGCGCAGCAGCAGGATCCGCTGCTCGCGCTCGGGGAGTTGGACGAGCAGGTGCCGGACCAGATCGCGGTGCTCGACCCCGTCCAGCTCCGGGTCCTCGTAGCCGAGCCGGTCCAGCAGCCCCGGCAGGCCGTCCTCGCGCTCCTGCGCCGCCTCCAACGACGTTGCGCGGTAGGAGCGTCCCGCCTCGATGCACGCCAGGACGTCCTCCTCGGCGAGCTTCAGCCGCTCCGCGATCTCGGCCGTGGTGGGCGAGCGCCCGAAGGCGGTGGTCAGGTCCTCCGTCGCGCTGCTGACCTGGACCCACATCTCGTGCAGCCGCCTGGGGACGTGCACGGTGCGGACGTTGTCGCGGAAGTAGCGCCTGATCTCGCCGATGATCGTCGGCATGGCGAAGGTCGGGAACTGCACTCCCCGCTCGGAGTCGAAGCGGTCGATGGCGTTGATGAGCCCGATGGTGCCGACCTGGACGACGTCCTCCATCGGCTCGTTGCGGCTGCGGAAGCGGGCTGCCACGTACCGCACCAGCGGCAGGTTCGCCTCGATGAGCGCGGTGCGCACCCGTTCATGGCCGGCGGTGCCGGGCTTCTGCCCGGCCAGCTGCTCGAAGAGCTCCTGGGTCAGCGCCCGGGCCTCCGCGCTGCGGCTCTCGCGGGTCTGGGTCGCCGCCACTCAGCCACCACCTATTCAAGGTCCGGGTCTGTTCGCTCGATGCATCGGCCAAAAGCGGTCATAGCATCACAAGACATGTGCAACGTGTGCAAGCACCGTAAATGGCCGTGTTGGTGGTGAGTTGAGAAGCACGAGAGGCCTCCGGCTGCTGGTGGCGGAGGCTGCGCGGAGGGCCGCGGCGGCGGCCGTGGACGGCGTTCGGCCCCCGCACCGGTGAAGCGCGAGGGCCGACTGCCGAGTACGCCGGCGCTCTCGCGGAACGTCGCGGGAGGGCGCCGGGAACCGAACTAGTTGACGAGCTCCGTCATGAAGTGGCCCACGCCCTGCGCGGCGCTCGATATGCCCTCGAAGCCGATCTGGACGAGGTCGGCGGCCCGGGCCGGGGACGTGATGATCGTATAGAGCGCGAAGACCACCACCACGTAGAGCATGATCTTCTTCGCCTGCACCATCCTGTGCCTCCTGCGGCTGCCCGACGTCCCCGATCGCAGTCGGGTGAGTCTAACCACCGGCACCGCCTGCATGATCTGCGCGTACAGCCCCAAATGGGCCGCAAGCAGGGCTCTTTGACGTGGTTCGCCACCACTTTCGCCCCTCCCCCTCACCGGGTGGTTCCCGCCGCGCGCACACGCACCGGCCAGGTCGCCGCGGTGCGCCACGATGCCCGGCGGACGCCCGCCCGGCCTCGGAACCCGGCTCGGAACCCGGATCCCACCCCGGCTCGGAACCCGGCCTCCGAACCCGTTCCCGGAACGGCCCGGTTTGACGGGCGGACCCCAGGACAAACGGGAGGCCAGTGCTTCGGAAAGCAGGCACAGCGCGGGAGTCGGCAGCTCTTCACCGGCCGGCTTCCACGGCTGCGTCGACGCCCGCGCCATCCGACTGGCTGTGCAATCGCGGGAGGTAAGCACCCTCATGGACGCCGTTCGACTCCACGGGCGTAGCAGGCACCCTCATCACGACGCTCCGGAGACCGCCGGCGACTTCGAGCGCCTGGCCCGTCTCGGCCCGGGGACGGAGGCCGACGAACTGCGTGAGCGCCTCGTCGCGGCGTGGCTGCCGATGGCGCACCGTCTCGCCCGGAAGTTCCGCAACCGGGGCGAGTCGCTGGAGGACCTGGAGCAGGTGGCCGCGCTCGGCCTCTTCAAGGCGGTCGACCGGTACGACCCCTCGACGGGAACCGCCTTCGAGAGCTTCGCGATCCCGACCGTCACGGGCGAGCTCAAGCGGCACTTCCGCGACCACACCTGGGACGTCCACGTTCCCCGCCGCGTACAGGAGCTGCGCAACCGGGTCCGCACCGCCATCGCCACGCTGAGCAGCACCCTCGGCCGGTCGCCGACCGTCGCACAGCTCGCGGAGGAGTGCGGACTGTGCGAGGAGGACGTGCAGCTGGGCATGGAGGCCCTCGGCAGCTACAGGTCGCTCTCGCTGGACGCGCCGATCGGCGGCGGCGACGACGGCTACGCGCTGCTCGACTGCGTCGGCGCCACCGACCCCGGCTTTGATCTGGTCGTGTCGCGCGAGGCCGTCAAGCCCCACCTCCACAGCCTTCCCGAACGGGAGCGTCAGATCCTCTACCTGCGCTTCTTCAGCGGATGGACGCAGTCGCGGATCGCGGCGCATCTCGGCCTGTCGCAGATGCACGTCTCCCGGCTGATCTCCGGCACGTGCGAGCGTCTGCGCCGGGACGTGGAGAGCGACCGGCATCCGGAGGTCGCGCTGGCCGCGGCCTGACGCACCGCACCGCCCTCCGGGCCGTGGCCACCTCCGGCCCCGCACCCCCCGGGAGCGCCTGTCCGCGGGGCGGCTTCCCACCCGTCCGGCACGGCGGACTCCCGTGATCTGCCGCACAGGCGCCGGACCCGGCCTGCGGCGCAACACCGCCTCGCCGCATACGCGTTTGGACTCCACCCGCGGGGTACACAGGGTGGGTTCGCCAGATCACCTGGGGACATCCGCCTGCCCGCTTGCGGTCCTCGCGACCGGGGGAGATATCCATGAGGTGTGCAAGAGTGGCGGCCAGTGAAAGGCGGAGCTGAGGAGGCATGTGCGTGAGCGGTTCCGGCGCCGAAAGACGAACGGGGCACAGCCCGCAGCCACTCCGGGGGCTGGGCGCCGCCCTGGACGTCGCCATGTACGTCCTGGACGCCCACGGCCGCATCGTCGACGTCAACGCACAGGCCGAGAAGCTGCTGGCCCGCACCGCCGAGGAACTCGTCGGCCAGGACGCCCACGACCTGCTCCGCCGCAACAGCCGCGGGGAGACGGTCCCCCGCGCCCAGTGCTCGCTGATGCAGGCCTTCCTCAGCAACCGCACCGCGCACGGCACGCAGGACTGGTTCGAACGCGGGGACGGTTCCCTGCTGGAGCTCTCCTGGACGGTCACCCCCTGCCACCTCGGCGAAGAGGCCCGGGGCGCGGTCGTCCTCATCCACAAGGAGCGCCCCGACACCTCCACGATCACCGCGGACCGTCACAGCTTCCGCTCCACCCCCCTCACCGAGCTCGACCGCCTGGCGCTCCTCGCCGAGACGACGACGACGCTGACCTCGACGCTGGACGTCGACGACGCGGTGGACCGGCTCGTGCGGCTCGTGGTGCCGCTGCTGGCGGACTGGGCCATCGTCGACCTGATCACCGAGGGGGGCGACGTCCGGCGGATCGCGGCGTACCACTACGAGGAGGGCTCCCTCGTCCGCAAGGAGAGCCTCGAAGGGCGGATGCCCCCGGCCCCCCAGGAATCGTCGATGCCGCTCTCCCGCGCGCTGCGCGGGGTCTCCGCCGCGGTCGCGGGACCGCAGACGTACCAGGGCGCGCCCGACTCCAGGGTGGCGGTGGTGCAGCGGGCGATGTTCGAGGCGACCGGTATCCACTCGGCGGCTATCGCGCCGATCCGCGCGCCGCGCGAGGTGCTGGGCGCCCTGACGCTCGGCCGGGCCGAACGGGACGGGCAGTTCGACGCCGGCGAGCTGTCCCTTCTGGAGGACATCAGCCGCCGCGCCGGACTCGCCCTGTCCAACGCCCACCTGTACCAGCAGCAGCGCCGCGTCTCGGAGACGATGCAGCGGCATCTGCTGCCCCAACTCCCCGGTGTGACGGGCGTGGAGATGACGGCGCGGTACCTCGCCGCGCCGAACGCCTCGCAGGTGGGCGGCGACTGGTACGACGCGTTCGTGCTGCCGGACGGCCCCACGGCCCTCGTCATCGGCGACGTCGTCGGCCACGACCTCGACGCGGCGGCGGGCATGGCGCAGGTGCGCAACATGCTGCGCGCCCTCGCCTGGTCCCATCAGGAACGTCCCGCCGCGATCCTCGAACGGCTGGACCGTGCGCTGCTGCACCTGACCGACATATCGATGGCCACCATCGTCTTCGCCCACGTCGAGGGCACCGACGACGGGCAGTGGCTGCTGCGCTGGACCAACGCCGGCCACCCTCCGCCGCTGCTCGTGACGCCCGACGGCGAGGCGCGCTTCCTGGAGTACGGCCACGGCATCCTGCTCGGGACGGGAGTGGCTCCCGACCGCAACGACGCCGTCATCACGCTCCCCCCGCGGTCCACCGTGGTGTTCTACACGGACGGCCTGGTCGAGTCGCCGGGGGAGTCCATCGACCTCGGGCTCGCCAAGCTGCGGGACCACGCGGTGCCGCTCGCGCAGGGGCCCCTGGGCGTCCTCTGCGACCGGCTCCTGGAGAGCGTCCGTCCGGACGACAACAGCGACGACGTCGCGATGCTCGCCTTCCGGGTGCCCGCCGCGCCCGCAGCGGACGGCGCGGAGCCCGCACAGGCCGTCTGAGACCGTGCCGGAGCGCGCCCGCCCCGTCGCACTGTCCGAGGCGGAGGCACCAGGCGTACCCGCACGCCGTCCGCGGCCGGCCCGCAGGTACTTCCCCACTGCCTGTCTGCCGAAGCAGCGGGGCAGTCCTCTGAGTAACCGCGCTGCACGGACGTACACGTCCCGTCGCACTTCCGGGCATCCTCGAGCGGACCTCCGGCCGTACCCGAGCGGACTCCCGGCCGTACCCGAGCGGACTCCCGGCCTCCGCCCGGCGGGACTCCGGGCCTCCTCGTGCAGATGCCTTCGTGCGTCCCGAGCAGATCGCCCGGGACTCCCCAGCAGGTCTCGACGGCGCCCCGAGTGGCGTCCCCCGTCCGGCCGCCGTGCACGCGGGACGCCCTGACGGCCGCGCCGCGCGGAAAGCGCCCCGCCGGTCCGCCGGCTCAGGCCTGAGCCGTGAGCCCGGGGGCGGGAGCCGCGCCGTCCGGGTTCCAGTCCTCCGAGCGCGCGAGCAGCTGCACCATGAACTGGCGGGCGGTCTCCAGCAGCCCGCGGTCGTCGAGCCACAGCCCGAACTCGAGGTCCGCCCTGGAGCGCGCGGTGCCGTCGGCGCTGCCCAGCCACAGCCTGTGCGGGGTGAACTCGGCGACGTCGGCGGCCTTGCCCAGCGTCGCCTCGTCGTGCCACCAGAGCTCGCCGACCATCAGCATCTTCGTGTGGAGGGCGGGCGCGGCGCCGTCCCCCTCCTCCTCCCCCGAGGCGCTGCCGAGCGTGCGCAGCGCGGAGAGCCGTACGTCCGCCATGGGGCTCGCCGGTCCGGCGACGGGGGGCCTGCCCTTGGCCGCGAGCGCGAGGCCAGGCAGGCCCGGGAGCGCTCCGGCCGGGAAGCCGGCGCTGCGCTTGGCGGCGTCCCGCAGCAGCTCCACGTCGGTGGGCAGGGCGTGCGGCTCGTCACCGATCACGACGCAGGCGGCCGGGTATCCGGCGATGCGTTCCACGAGTTCCTCGTCGTCCAGCCGGTGGAAGGCGCCGAGCAGGGCGGGACCCAGGCTGCGCGACCGGTACGGCTGCCGCTCCAGGCCGGCGCGGTACTCGTCGATGCCCTCGACGAGTCCGCTCAGCACCCCGGTGCCGAACATGCCCCGATACGCGCTCCCTCGTGGGGACCGCTTGTCGAACCCGCTCGAGAACACTGCACTCAATTCCGCCCCCTGCGCCTTCGGACCGCACCACAGGTTCCCAGGATCGACAGGATCACGTGCAGGCACCACGGCCGCCAGGCACCTGGGGACAGTCAACTGGGGTCATTCTTACGGACTTTGAGCATGCTGCCGACCAGCCCGCGGACCAGCCCGAAGATCAGCCTGCGGAGCGCGCCGCTGAGTGCCCTCCCGGCGGGCGGGCACGGCGGCCGCCGTGAGCAGCCCCGGGCGGTGCCGTACGAGGCCTGCCCGCGTCCCCGGATATTCGGTCGCATCCCGGAGCTGCGGGAGGCACTCTGGCGGCGCCATGTCAGGACCAAGGGGGAGAGCACCTGTGTCACACGTACGGAACCACTGCGTACCAGGACCGGCCGGGGAGATCGCCGTCACCGACCACGGCGGCGACGGCCCGGACGCGGTGCTCTGCCACGGAGCGAACCGCACGCTGCTCGACTGGGAGAAGCTGCTGCCGCACCTGACCGGCCTGCGCCTCGTCTCCTACGACCTGCGCGGCCACGGCCGGTCGGACGCACCGCCGGACGGAGACTACGGCTGGGACGCCCACCTCGCCGACCTCGACGCCGTGTGCGAAGCACTCGCCCTCGACGACCCGCGCGTGATCGGCCACTCCCTGGGCGGCGTGATCGCGCTGTGCCACGGCCGACGGCGCCCGGACGGCCCGGGCGTGGTCGATCTCGACGGCTTCGGCGGAGGCCGTCCCGAGCTCTACCCGGGCCTGGACCCCGAGACCGTCGCGGAGCGGCGCGCGGAGCAGCTCGCCGTCTACTCGGCGGCGCTCGAGCCGGAGATCCTCGACGCCGGCCAGGCCGATCTCGTCCTGGAACGGGCCCGGCGGGCCGCCGCCGCGCACGGCCTGGACGCGGAGCTGGAGGAAGCCGGGGCCCGGCGTTCCCTCCGGCCGCTGGAGGACGGACGCCTCCTCCGCAGGCCCGGAGCGTCGGCGCAGAAGGCGCTGATGCGCCCGCTGGAGGGCTGGGACACCTTCACCGCGGTGCGCGAGACGTCCTGTCCGGTGCTCCTCGTGCAGGGCGGGCAGGGACCGCAGCTGTCCGGACTGCCCGCGCCCTTCCGGGAGTTGAACGAGGCGCTGGCGGAGGGCGTACGACGGGGGCTCGCATCGCTGCGGGAAGAGGGCAGGCCCGGGCTGCGCATCACGACGGTTCCGGAGGCCGGGCACATGCTGCACCTCCAGGCGCCCGGGGAAGTGGGCCGTCTCGTACGGGACTTCCTCGTGCCGTGAACGCCGATGGGCCTCCGCATGCCGATGTCCTACACCGGGACCGAGGTGCGCGAGGCCCGCTGACGGCTGACGGCTGACGGCCGACCGCTGACGGATAACGGATGGCCACCGACGGTTGACGGTTAACGGATGACCGCCGACGGCCGACGGCTAACGGATGACAGCTGACGGCATCTGACAACTGACAGCTGACCATCGACGGACGACCGGCGTCAGACCATGCGCCGCAGGGCGGTCTCCACGGCGTCGACCAGCAGATCGCCTTCCGTCCGCGGATGCCGTGCGAGAGCGAGTTCGACGTCCGGCAGGGCGGGCAGGGCTCCGGCGTCATGGCAGGCCATGGCCGGTTCGACGTTCGCGGGCATGAGCGCCGCCACACCGAGCCCGGCCCGTACCGCCGCGAGGACCCCGGCCAGGCTGTTGCTCTCGAACGCCACCCGCCAGCGCCGGCCGGCGCGTTCGAGCGCCTCCAGCACGGAGGTGCGCCAGAAGCACGGGTTCGAGAACAGCACCACCGGCAGCGGATCGGCCTCCGCCTCCACGCCAGGGCCCATCGCCCAGGTCAGCGGGCGGCGGACAGTCCAGCGCGGCGGACCCGGCACGTCCAGCACGTGATCGAGGACGAGCTGGACGCGGCCTGCGCCGTACGCCTCCCGCATCTCGGCGCTGGACAGGCTCAGCACCTCCAGCGTCGCGCCGGGGTGCAGCCGGGCGAGGTCGGCGAGGGCCTGCGAGAGCCGGGACGCCGAGAGGTCTTCGAGCAGCCCCACCCGGCAGTGCCCGGTCAGCGCGCGCCCGGTCTCGGCGAGCGCCTGCGCGCAGAGGGAGAGGATGCGCTCGGCGTACGGCAGGAGCTCCTCACCCGCCCGGGTCGGCGAGACGCCGGACGGCGAGCGGTGCAGCAGCGGGCGGCCGACGGCGCTCTCCAGCCTCCTCAGTTGCTGGCTTAGCGCGGGCTGGGTCTGCCCGAGCGCGGCCGCGCCGCGGCTGATGCTGCCGGCGCGCACGGCGGTGACGAACGACCGCAGCAACGCCGTCTCGAGATCCCGGACCATGGCCATAAGAATCGATTATGCCGCCCCCAACCAATTAACCGCTACCTATGGGGGAGCGGTTGACCTAGCGTCAGGCGGGTGACCGGATACCGACAGGTTCTCGCCGTACCGGGAATGGCGTCCCTGCTGGGCGTCTCGCTGCTCGCGCGTCTCGCGATCACGGCGGACGTGATGGCGCTGACCATGTACGTCGTGCTCGACCTGGACATGAGCTACGTCGCGGCGGGCGGTGTCGCCGCGGCTCTCACCGCCGGGGTGGCTCTGGGCGGGCCGCTGCTCGGACGCGTGATCGACCGGCGGGGCCCTCGCACCGTGCTGTTCGCGACGGCCGCAGCGCAAGCCGTGTTCTGGCTGAGCGTGCCGGTCCTCCCGTACGGGGCGCTGCTGTGCGCCGCCTTCGCGGCCGGACTGCTGATGGTCCCGGCGCAGGCGGTGACGCGGCAGGCGATCGCCGCGATGACGACGGAGGGACAGCGGCGGGCCGCGTTCGCGCTGGAGTCCGTGCAGGGCGAACTGTCGTACATGGTGGGTCCGCCGATCGTGATCCTCTGTGCGGCGGAGGCGTCCTCCGGCGTGATGGCGTGGGGTATCGGTGCCGCGATCGTCGCCGGGGGAGCCGGGCTCGCCCTGCTCGACCCGCCGCTGCGCTCCGGGCACGAGTCGCAGGCAGCGGCCGCCGGACGTCCTGCCCGCCGCGAATGGCTCGGCCCCGGCATGATCGCCGCGCTGGTGATGTCGTTCGGCGTCACGATGCTGCTCAGCGGCACCGACCTGGCCATCGTCGCCGCCCTCGAGGAGGAGGGCCAGGTGTCGTGGGCCGCCGTGATCGTCGCGGTGTATGGCCTGTCCTCCGTCACCGGCGGACTCGTGTACGGCCGGCTCTCCCGACCGCTGCCCACATGGCTGCCGCTCGGCCTGCTCGGGCTGGCGACGATCCCCGCCGGACTGGCCGGCGGCTGGCCCTGGCTGTGCGTGGCCGTCGCCTGCGCCGGGCTGCTCGCCGCGCCGGCCCTCTCCGCGGTGGCCGACGCGGTGAGCCGGCTCGCGCCTGCCCGTGTACGCGGCGAGGCGACGGGTCTGCAGTCCTCCGCGCTGAGCGCGGGCTTCGCGCTCGGGTCGCCCGTCGTGGGCGGTGCCATCGACCTGACCGTGCCGGCGGGCGGCTTCGCGGCCGCCGGACTGGCGGGCGTCGCCGCCGCACTGGTCGGCTACCTGCTCTCCCGCCGCGTCCCCACCCGCGGGCGGCCCCCCTCAGCACCCTCGTCCCCCGACGACGAGCCGTCCGAAGCCGAAGCCGAAGCCGAAGCCCGCCCCGGCACTTGAGGCACGGCCACGGACGGGCACCGCGGTGGTGAGCAGCCGTCGTCCGTCATCAGCCTTCGAAAGCGAGGTCGGCCAGGAAGCCGAGGTGCCTGCGGTCAGGGCGGCGGGAGCGCGATTCCTTACCTCGTTCTTGCCGTGCTTGCATCTGACGGAGGCTGAGACATTCCGCGGCGAAGGCCGGGCCCAGTGGGTCCGGCCTTCTGATCTGCGGTAGCGGTGGGACTGGAACTGGGACTGGTGAGGGCCGGAGTTCCCGGCGGGTGCCTGCCCGGCGCAGTCCGCCGGGCAGGCACCTTGTGCCGGCGGCTCAGCGTTTGAGCAGGAAAGCGAAGTCGCCGGAGAGCTTGCCGCCCAGCCGGGCCGTTGACACGAGCTTCCCCTCCGCGAGGAGTCTCCCGACCTCGGCCCGCGGGAGACCGCAGCCTTCAGCGATCAGTCGCACCGGACGGACGGGTATCCGCGCCGCGAAACGGACCGAGACGTCGATCGCTTCGCGGTGGAGATGGTCCGATCCGCCGGTGTCGAGACGCCATGCGCCTCCCCAGTCGAGGGCGAACTTGTTGCGGCGCTGCATGTCCGGATCCTGGAGCAACTCGCTTGTCAGAGCGAGGTCGTTGCCGTGGAGGCGTTGCAGCAGCCCCGGTCGTACGGAGCGCACGTTCACCCGTTCCAGGACCGTGAGCTTCGCGGTAGCCCCGCAAGCGGTACAGAGCGCGAGGAGCCAGGCGTCGATGAGCTTGTGGTGGGCGTTGACACGGAATTTGCCGCTCGCCTGCGAGCGCTCGGAAGCGCACGCGTGGCAGCGGCGGAGAATGGCAGGCAGACAGGTGGGCTCGATGGCCCAGCGGTGGAGCACAGGGGTACACCGGTCTCTGTGAGAAGTCCGCAGCAAGAAGGGGCGCGGCGCGCAGGCGCGACGCGCGACGATTCAGCGCTCGGGGGGTCTCACGCGGTGTACAACGGCACGTCCTTGCCTCGACTGTTCGGTCGGGCAGCACGGTAGGGAAGCGCAGCGGCATGCTCTACTGATTTTTCGCTGGGCCTCGCCGCCTGGCGGCCACGGGAGGGTCGGATGACGGGCAAGGCCGGGCTCCGGCCCAGGATCCGTGTCGCCGCATACGTCGTCCGGTGAGCACGCCGAAGCACGCCGGAGCACGCCGAAGGGCCGGACCCTTGCCGGGTCCGGCCCTTCGTTCATCTGCGGTAGCGGTGGGATTTGAACCCACGGAGGGTTGCCCCTCACTCGCTTTCGAGGCGAGCTCCTTCGGCCGCTCGGACACGCTACCGAGAGGCACTCTAGCCCAATCGGTGCCGTGTCCCGAAATCCGTTCCGGCGGCCGGACGGCAGGCGGTCGCCTTGACGCCCGGGCGCCCTCCGTCCGGTTCCGGTCAGGGGGAGCGGAAGAAGTCCGTCAGCAGGCGGGCGCACTCGGACGCGAGGACGCCGGAGATCACCTCGGGCCGGTGGTTGAGCCGCCGGTCCCGTACGACGTCCCACAGGGAGCCCGCGGCGCCCGCCTTCTCGTCGGCCGCTCCGTAGACGACGCGGTCCAGCCGGGACAGTACGGCGGCGCCCGCGCACATCGTGCACGGCTCCAGCGTGACCACCAGGGTGCAGCCGTGCAGCCGCCACTCCCCGAGGACTCCGGCGGCGGCGCGGACCGCGACGATCTCGGCGTGGGCAGTCGGATCGCCGTCCGCCTCGCGGGCGTTGTGACCGGCTCCGAGCACGGCGCCGTCCGGGCCGAGCACCACCGCGCCGACCGGTACGTCGCCCGTCTCCTCCGCCCGTGCGGCCTCCGCGAGGGCCAGGCGCATCGGTGCGTGCCACGGGTCCCGTACGGGGTCGGGGCCGGGCGGGGGAGGGACGGCGGCGGGGACGTCTGTCATGGCAGCCAGTGTGCTACCGGGCCCCGCCGGCCGTGCGCCCCGCACAGGGTGAGGGGCCGAGCGCGACGAGGACTTCGGGGGAGGAACGTGCCGCCCGCGTGGGCCCGGCCCGTGGACCGGTGTGCGGGCGGCGGCTCCTCAGCGCACGGCTTCCAGGACGTCCGTGCAGCCGAGCGCGTCCGCGATCTCGCTCAGCGCGTCCTCGGGAGCGAGTGAGACCAGTGCCTTGTCGTCCATGCCGAGGTCGGCCAGGAGCTTCGCGTCGCCGATCGGGCCGGGCGGCGTGGTGTCGCTGCCGCCGGCCTGTTCGCCGCCGTCGGAGCTGTCCTTCGAGTCGGGTTCACCGTCCTCCGTGCCGTCGAGGTCGACGAGCTGGTCGAGCGCTTCCAGGTCCTCCGGTTCGCGGCCGAGCAGTTCGTCGGAGAGCAGGATCTCGCCGTACGAGCTGCGCATGGCAGCGGCGGCGTCCGAGACGAAGACACGCGGGTCGTCCTCGCCCTCGATTCTCACGACGCCGAACCATGCGCCCTCCTGCTCGATGCAGGCGAGGACGGGCTCGTCGTCGGTCGCTGCCTCCCGGGCCAGATCGGCCAGGTCGGCCAGGGTCTCCACATCGTCGAGCTCTGTGTCGCTCGCTTCCCACCCGTCTTCGGTGCGCGCGAGCAGTGCGGCGAAATACACCGTGACTCTCCCACTGGTATCTGAGGTGCCCGATGGCTGTTGACGAGGAGTACGCCCCCGCCCCATTCGGCATCGTGGCAGAAACCGGGGCGATGCGAAGGGTCTTCGACAGTGCGTCGTGCGGGTGTTTGCACGTTTCCGCAGCACAAGCCCCGAAATGGGGACGCAGGGTTACATGACTTTGACCTGGTGTCGCGGAACGGCCCGGGATTCCGCGCCACATCGCGCCGATGCCTCCCCGCGAGGGTCACCCGTCCCGGTGATGGCCACGGCGGGGCCGGTCGCGCCGGCGCTCCGCCCGGCCGGCGCCCGCCGGCCGGAAGCGGCGACCGCGCCTCACCAGCGGAACGTGCGCATCCGCAGTGCCTGACGCAGCCGGGCGCTGCGGGTACGGCGCGGCTGGACGCGTTCACGGAGCTCCTTCGCCTCGCTGCGCTCGCGCAGGAAGCGTGCGCGCCGCCGCAGCCGTTCGGCGTCGCTGTGCCCGGCGTGCCCGGCCTCCTTGCTGCTCGCGGGGCGCGGCCTACCGGCCGCGCGGCGGCCGTCCGGCGAGGCGGCAGCGCTGCCGTGGGCCTTCACCTCGCTGCGTTCCGCGCTGATCCTGCGCGCGCGTACGTGGCCCGGGTCGGGCCTGCCTGCCTTCTTCCCGGCCGACGGCCTGTCGCCTTCGGCCTTGCGCTCGCGTTTCCGCTGGTCATGTGAGTCGGGCATCTGCACACCTCCGCCGTACAGGACCGCTTTCCCCCGCATCGAAGGGGTACGCCAGTACAGCCGTTCGCATCCCTCGGCTACTGTCGAGTCATGCGGATCCACGTCGTCGACCACCCGTTGGTGGCGCACAAGCTCTCGACCCTGCGTGATGAGCGCACGGACTCACCGACGTTCCGGCGCCTCGCCGACGAGTTGGTGACCCTGCTCGCCTACGAGGCCACGAGGGACGTGCGTACCGAGCCCGTCGACATCCGCACGCCGGTGACGGAGACGTCCGGCGTGCGTCTGTCGCACCCTCGTCCCCTCGTGGTGCCGATCCTGCGTGCCGGGCTCGGCATGCTCGACGGGATGGTGCGGCTGCTGCCGACGGCCGAGGTGGGTTTCCTCGGCATGATCCGCGACGAGGAGACGCTGCAGGCGTCCACGTACGCGAACCGGATGCCGGACGACCTGTCCGGCCGTCAGGTGTATGTGCTGGACCCGATGCTCGCCACCGGGGGCACGCTCGTCGCCGCCATCAGGGAGCTGATCCGCCGGGGCGCCGACGACGTGACGGCGCTCTGCCTGCTCGCGGCCCCCGAGGGCGTGCGGCTGATGGAGAAGGAGCTGGCGGGGACGCCGGTCACCGTCGTGACGGCGTCCGTGGACGAGCGTCTGAACGAGAACGGCTACATCGTGCCGGGGCTCGGCGACGCGGGCGACCGCATGTACGGGACGGCGGGCTGAGCCGCTGCCCGCGGGGCACGTGAACCGGACGGCCGGCGCGCCCCGGACGGCGTGTCAGCGGGAGCAGTCCCGGCCGGACGGCGAGGCGCCGGCGGCGGACAGCCCCTTCAGAGCGTCCTCGGCTTCCTTCTTCTCGGCCAGCTTCTTGTAGGCGTCGCCGATGATGAGGTCGACGTCGTCGCCCTTGCGCTCGTCGAAGCGGGTGTCGGCGTCGTCGAGCTGAGTCCCCAGCACCTTCAGACGGGCGACGCCGTCCTCGCCGGGAGCACCGAGCACCACGCCGGTCTCCTTGACCTTCCCGTCGAACTCGGCGGGGGCGTTCGCCACTTCGCCGACCTTGAAGCCGCGTTTCTTCAACTCGTCGGCCGTGGACTTGGCGAGGCCGCTGCGGTCCGTCGCGTTGAGGACGTTGACCTTGACGGAGACCGGCTCGGGGAGCTTCTCACCGTCGCCGGGCTTGCCCTTCCCGGCGGCCTGGGACTTCGCGTCGGTGGTGCACTTCGCACCCTTGGCCTTGGACTTGTCCTGGCCGCTGGAGGCACTGGCGGAGCTGCCGCCGGTGAAGATGTCGATGAGCTGGAGCGTTCCCCACGCGGCCAGGCTCAGGGCGCAGACGGTGGCGATGGAGGCGAGCACGATCCTGCGCCGCTGGCGGGGGCGGCGCATGCGGGGGTAGCGGTTTCCCGTGATCCGGTACTTTCCGCCCATGCCGGGGGGAGTCAGCATGCTCATAGGCGCAGGGTAATGCCGTATGAACGCAATGCCTACTAGATGATCAGTGATCGTGACGTGCCGACCCTGAAAGGGCTAGGGCACAATTCCGGGGCCCGGTACCGCGACCGGCGATGTCATGGAGCGTCAGGCGGCTCAGTCCAGTTCCAGCACGCGCGCGTGCAGCACCTGCCGCTGCTGGAGTGCCGCCCGTACGGCGCGGTGCAGCCCGTCCTCCAGGTAGAGATCGCCGCGCCACTTCACCACGTGGGCGAAGAGGTCTCCGTAGAACGTGGAGTCCTCGGCCAGCAGCGTTTCGAGGTCGAGCTGGCCCTTCGTGGTGACGAGCTGGTCAAGACGCACCGGGCGTGGGGCCACATCCGCCCACTCGCGGGTGCTTTCCCGGCCGTGGTCGGGGTACGGCCGCCCGTTTCCGATTCGCTTGAAGATCACACGGAAAGCCTACCGGGCCACCAGCGCCGGGCGCAGCTTCCTGTGGCTCTTACGGGGCGGGTCGGCGGGCCGGGGACGGGCCCGGTGCGGGTGTGCGGCCGACGTGGCGCCGTGCCCGTCAGGCAAGGGGTGAAGCGTTTTCCGGGGCGGGAGCCGCACAAGGGGCGGCGAAGCGCCGGCGCCCGCACCGCGCGACAGGTGACGAGGTGTCGCTGCGGGGCGGGCGCCGGCAGGGCGGCGACTCCCGGAGGGAGCGCCGGACGGGCTACGGGCGGGGCAGGCCGCCCAGGTCATGGGCGTAGTGGCCGACCGCGTTCGCCATCACCTTGACGTTCAGGTCGAACGCCTTCTTGTCGATGTTGCCGAGGTCGTCGCACTTGAGGTGGTAGCAGCCGTCGTACGCGGCGTTCGCCTCGCCGCCCCACAGCTTCTGCTCCTCCTCCGTCTTGAGGTCCTCGGCGCCGGTCTTGGCGCCGCCCGAGGGGATGCCCGCCTCGATGAAGGGGCCGTAGTCGGAGCGTCCGTCGAAGTCCGTGCCGCGTGCCTCGGCGCCGCGCCCGGCCATGAACTCGACGATGTCGCGCTCCAGAAGGGCCGAGCCCTCCGGGCCCGGGCCGGAGCCCTCGCCGTCCGAGTCGTCGCCGTCGTAGACGAACAGGCCGTAGTTCGGCGAGGCGATCATGTCGAAGTTGAGGTAGAGGGCGACCTTCTTCCGCTCCGCCTCGGAGAGTTCGGAGACGTAGTGCTCCGAACCGAGAAGGCCGACCTCTTCGGCCGTCCACAGCGCGAAGCGCACCTTGTTCCCGTCGTAGCCGCCCTTGCCGTGGCGCTCGGTGCCGCCTGCCGCGGCGAACTGCAGCGCGGTCTCGAGGATTCCGGACGAGCCCGAGGCGTTGTCGTTCATGCCGGGTCCCTCGCCGACGGAGTCGAGGTGGGCGCCGAGCATCACGACGTTGTCGGCGTCGCCGCCGGGGGTCTCGGCGATGACGTTGGGCGTGCTGCGCTCCTCCTGGAACTCGCGCAGCTCCACGTTCACCGTGACGTCGCCGGCTTCGGCGTCCGCCGCCAGGGCCTCGCCGTCCTTCTTGCTGATCCCGCCGGTGGGGATGCGGCCGTTGGAGGGGTCCTCCAGGGTGCCGCTGAGCTCGCCCTCCTCGTTGTTGTAGACGACCGCCACGACCGCGCCGGCGTCGGCCGCGGCGGCCTGCTTCTCGGCGAAGGTGCAGCCGCCGCGCTGGATCAGCGCGATCCTGCCGTCGAAGTCCCCGGACTCGTAGTCCTCGGCGGTGCAGCCGGTGGTGCCGTCCTCGTCGACGGGCACGTGGGTCACCGCCGCCTCGGTGCCGCCCTCGGGGGTGCTCTTCGTGTACGTCATCACCTTGACGGGGACGTCGCGTTCGCCGGGCGTGCGCACGGTGAGCTTCTCGGCGAGGGTCTCGCGGTATATGAAGTCGAAGTCCTGGTAGGTGACTTCGTAGCCCGCCGCCTTCAGGACGGTGCCCGCGTACTTCGCCGAGAGTTCGTGGCCGCGCGACCCGGCGGCGCGGTTGCCCTCTCCGGCGTGCTCGGCGATGGCGTTGAAGGCCTTCATGTGCCGCATGGCGCCCTTGACGCCCGTACGGCGGACGAGCTTCTTCGCGAGCTTCGAGCCCTCGTCGGTGCCGGCGCCGAACGAACTGCCTTGCGAGCCGGATGACTTGGACGGCGCGGGCTGAGCCGTCGTGTCGGCCGCGGCGGGCGAGGCGGCCGCGGTGACGAGCAGCGGCGTGGCCAGCACGGCTGCCGCCAGAGCGGCGAGAGACCTGGCCGTCCGGCCTCTTCGTGCCGCTCCGTCGGGGGAGCGGCGGGTCGTGGAGAGTGGTACGGGCACTGTCGGGTCCTTCCGGTGCGAACGGTGGCGACGGCGCTGTCCGGCTTGGTGTGCTCCGTGTCCGGGTTGCGGACGAAGCGCGCGTACCGGCAAGTTAGCGGGCCGGGGGCCCGCAGGGAACGTGTCGGGCGCACCTGGTCTCCGCGTCTTGTCCGCGCGTCTTGTCCGCGTCGCCCTGCCCGCGGTCGGGGGCGGCTCGGTGCGGCCACGGCGAAGGCCCGGACCTCGGAAGGTCCGGGCCTGTGCTCCGCGGGAAGTGCCGCTCTCCCGCGGGGAGTTCACTTGCGTTCGGGAACCCTGCCCTCAGCGCCCTCGGCCTTGCTCCCGGCCGCGGTCTCCACGCGCTGACGGGCCGTCGCGGCAGGGTCCTCCCGGAACGCCCACGGCATCCTCGGCTCCATGGCGAAGCGGAAGATCCGCTGGATCGGCGGCGTGCACAGCACGGTGATGAGCGCCGCCGCCGCGCACGTCACGCCGATCGCGCCGAGCGGGGTGTTCACCCAGCCGACGTCGTACCACTCCCAGAAGCGGGAGCCCTTGGCGACGAAGCCGTGCAGCAGGTAGCCGTAGAGCGTCCCGGCGCCCAGCGCGGTGAACCACATGTGGCGGCGCGGAACCCAGGCGAGGAAGCAGGCCGTGAGCACCATCGAGCAGCCGAACAGCGCGAGCGTCATGACGACCCCGACCCACCAGGGAGCGCCCATCTCCTGCGCGCTGTCGCGGTGGTAGAACCATTCGGCGTTCATCCGCTCGACGGCCCAGTACGCGACGACCAGCCCCACGACCAGGACCGGGACGGACAGCAGGCGGGCCGAGCGGCGCCGTACGAGGTCGAAGTGCTCGGGTTTGAGGAAGAGCCCGATCACGAAGAACGGCAGGAACTGCAGTACGCGTTGGAAGTCCAGGTCGTCGCCGATGTCGGGGGAGACCGAGGCCAGCACGGCGATGGCGAGCGCGAGCCCGACCGGCCAGCGGACGATCTTCCACAGCGGCGTCGTCAGCCTCCACAGGAACAACGCGCCCAGGAACCAGGTGAGATACCACGGGTCGAGCAGGCTGATCGGCTGGTTCGGGTCGTCGTCCGCCCAGCGCTTGAAGAACGTGTAGGCGACCTCGAAGAGGACGTACGGGACGGCGATCCCGGTCACCAGGCGCTTCAGCTGGTGCGGCTTTCCCTGGAAACTGCGCGAGAAGTAGCCGGAGATCACCATGAACGCCGGCATGTGGAACGTGTAGACGAAGATGTAGAGGGCTCCGGCGGCTCGCGAGTCGGCCCTCAGCGGTTCCCACGAGTGGCCCAGCGCGACGAGCACGATGGCCAGGTACTTGGCGTTGTCGAAGTAGGGGTCCCGCGGCTTCGCGCTGCCGCTCCGCGCCGTCCGCTCTTCCGGCTTGCCGGCCGCGCCGGGCGTCGTGCCCGGGGCGGCACGCCGGTGGTCGCTGCCCGCCGTCGGCTCCGTGGACTGCGGGGTGCCGGGGGCGGCGGGAGGGAGCGGGGCCCGTGCCGAGCTGAACTTCGTGAGTTGCTGTCTCACCGGACCTCCTGGAAAGGCCGTGGCGGACGCGCTGCGGTGAGGAGGAAGGGGGAGGGGGAGAGCATCGCGATCACTGTAATTGCGCTCCCACTGTTCGCAAACTCGCCGCGGCCCGGACGATGCTGACGGTGCGTCGGCACGCGTGACGGTGCGGCGGGCCGCCCTCGGGTCCGGGGTGACGGCCTGTGAGGTGCGGAAAGGGAGGCGGGCCGGGCCGAGTGCTCCGGTCTGCGTCTCATCGGCGTACGGGCTGCGGCCCGTACTCGGCGTGCGCGGCATGGCGCTGTCGAGGGGCTCATGGCCCACGGGTTCCCCGTAATCGGCCGTACCCGGCCTGATCGGCGGGTCGGATTCACCACATCGGGCCGGAGGCCCGGGCCGCGCGGCCGGTGGAGGCGGCCGGGACCGGCGCGGGCGGGGCAGCAGGACGGCTCGCCCCACCCGCGGGGCACGTCGCTCAGGCCGCGACGGCGTCCTCCGTGTCCCCCTTCCGGCTTGCGGCGACGCCCAGTTGGGCCCTGGCGTCGTCCACCATCTGCCGGGCGTGCCGCAGTCCGACCGCTTCGAGGTCCAGGCGCAGTCCGTCCAGGTCGGCAGACGTACGGCCGGGGTCGCGCCCCAGCCGCGCGAGCGACTTGACCAGGCCGAGCCGTGCCAGGGCCTCGCCCCGCGGCTCGCCCAGGTCGCGGAACTCCGCCAGCGCCTGCTCGTACGTCCTCCGCGCCTCCGTCCAACGGCCCGCCCGGTACAGGACGTTGGCCCGCATCTTGTGGTTGTAGGCGAGGGCTCCGGCGAGGTCCATGGCGCCGCACAGCGCGGCGGCCTCGGTGAGCAGGCCGAGGGCGCGGCCGGTGTCGCCGTCGCGGACGGAGACCACGTCGGCCATGCCGCGCAGCGCCCAGGCGAGGCCCCGTCTGTCGTCGGCGTGCGCGGCGATCTCGGCGGCCTCCTCGAACATGGCGAGCGCCGAGTCGTACCGGCCGGTGTTGCGGTGCATCTGGGCGATGCCTTCGAGCGCCCAGACCATGTGGCGGGCCTCGCCGCGCGAGCGTGCCTCGCTGAGGAGCTGTTCGTGCAGCGCTTCGACGGCCTCGTAGTCGCCCTGGATGCGGCCGGTCTCGGCGAGTCCGGCGAGGGCGTACCCGCGGGCGTGGACGCTGCCGCCGCGTTCGCCCAGTCCGGCGGCGAGAGCGAGGAGCCGCCGGGCCAGCGCCATGGCTCCACGCTGGCGGGCCAGGGTGCCTCCGCTCCACGCGGCCCAGGCCATCGCGGCGGAGTCACCGGCACTGCGTGCGGCGCGGTAGCTCGCCCTCCAGGCCCGTTCCGCGTCGTCGACGTTGCCGAGACGGCGGCTGGCCTCCGCGACGGCGAGGCCGCAGTGGGCCGCTTCCCGTACGGCGCCCGCATGTTCGGCGGCTCGCAGCCGTGTGCCCGCCTGCGCGAGTACGTCGGCGAGGGAGGAGTTGACCGACAGCGAGCCGAGGGTGCCCTGGTACTCGGGCGCGAATGCCTTGCCGTACATGCCTTGCCTTTCCGCGGTCCTGTGGGGGCTCCCGGAGACTATACACAGTATGTATACATGGAGTGTATAGAGCGCTGGAACGGTGCCGCGGACGGCAGGTACGGGCGGGCCCGGCCGCGAACTCGGCGCAGCGGGCGGGGACTTCAGCGCAGCGGCGGGCGGGCGCGCGGGGCGATCGCGCCGGAGGCTGCGGGCACGGGGAAACGGCTCCCGGCAGTCCGGCCGGGTGAGTACGCTGCGGCGGCATGAGTCCGCAGAGCGGGACCCCTGAATGCCCCGGGTGCGGGGGCGTCGAGTTCGAGGACGGGTTCGTCGAGACGCTCGGCCAGAACGGGGTGCGATGGATGTCGGGTCCGGTCAAGCTGAACGTCTTCGGCGGGGCGCGGAAGTCGCGAAGCGTCCATCACACGATCCTGGCCCGGGCGTGCGTGGCCTGCCGCCGGCTGGAGTTCTACGTGGGTGAGCGTACGAACTGACGCGCACCGGCCCGGCCCCGGGACGGGCGCCGGGGCCGCCCCGCGTCGCGGAACGGCCCCGGTCGGGAACGGCCCGGCTTCCGGTTCGGCTCCCCGCCGTCCGGCCGGACGGCCGGACGCCGGAAGCGGGACGACGCCGGAAGCGGACGCCGGACGTGCCTAGCCCTTGTCCGTCTCCTTCTCCTTCTCGTCCTTCTGCTCCGCGCACCACTTCCGCAGATCGGCCAGGTCCTTCTGGCGGTCCTCGAGCCTCGGGCCGAGCGCGCGGCGGTCCTTGAGCCGTTCGCCGAGGAACTTCGCGACGTCGTCGTGGCCGGCCTTCTTCGCGTTGCTGATGCGCTTCTCGAGCCGTTCGAGCGAGCCGCGCTTCTTCACGTCGCCGTCGAGACGGCGCAGCACACGGTCGATCCTCTTGTCGATCTTCGGTGCGCGCTTGCAGAGGCGCTTCGCGCCGTCCCCCTTCGGCGCGTGCTTCGCCGTCTTCGCCTGCGTCCCGGATGTGCCGGCCGCCGCCGGGCCCGCGTCGGAGTCCGAGGTGGCGACCGCGGCGGCCGCTCCGCCAGTGGCGAGCAGCGCGGCGACGGTCGTCAGCGCGACGGTGGTCGTCTTCACCTTGATCATGTGTCTCCTCCGTGTCGTGTGGGGACAGCACGAGTGCGGTTCGCCCCGCGCGGACGGAGACGCTAGAGACCGTTCTTGTGAATTCCCTGTGGATCGGAGGCCGTTCGGGAGGACGTGCCGGGGGCGGCGCCGATCAGCCAGTCACGCTGCGACGGCAGGTCCTGTGCGGCCCGTGCCGTCCCCGTCCCCTCGTGGTCCGCCAGCGGGATCCGCAGTTCGACGCGCGTACCGCCGCGGCCGCCCGGGCGGTCCCGTATCTCGACGGTCGCCCGGTGCAGGGCGGCCTGCTGCGCCACGAGGGTCAGGCCGAGTCCGGAACCCGTGCTGCCGGGTCCGCGCTGGAAGCGCTGGAAGACCGCGGCCCGCTGCTCGGGAGGTATGCCGGGGCCGCCGTCGTCCACGGTGAGGACGGCGATGGGCCCCAGGGGCGAGGTGCCGCCTCGTACGAGGACCTCGACGTGTGCGCGACCGTCCGCGCCGCGCCCGTGCGCGAGCGCGTTGGCGACGAGGTTGTCGAGCAGCGAGCGCAGGCCGGGTTCCCAGCCGTGCACGGTCAGGACGGTCCCGGGCGCGGCCGGGCCGGTCACGGGCGGGGCGACCGTACCGGCCGGGCCGGAGTGGTCGCCGCTGCCCTCCCCCGGCGCGGCGACCGAGAACGTGACGTCCGCCGTACGGTCGCGCCGCCGTGCGTCGGACACGGCCGCCTCGGCCACCTCGGCGAGGTCCAGGGGCGCGAAGGCGTCGGCTTCGACGAGGTCCCCCTGGCCGAGCCGGCGGAGCATGACCAGCAGCCCGAGGAGCCGGCTGTGCTCCTGCCGCAGGTCCTCCACGACCTCGTCGCGGTCCTGGCCCGCCAGTTCGGGGTGTTCGGCGAGGATCTCGAGATTGGTCTGCATGCTCATCAGCGGCGTGCGCAGTTCGTGGGCCGCCGCGGACGAGAAGGAGCGGGCCGTGGCGAGCGCCTGCGACGTGCGGGCGGCCTGCTCGTCGTAGCGGGACAGGACCGTGCGCAGCGTGGCGGCGAGGTCGTCGACCTCCGTGATCCCGCTGGGGGCGTGTTCGAGCCGCGAGGTGTCGGAACGCGGGTCGAGGCCGCTGGTCCGCTGCTGCAGGCGGCGCAGCGGACGGCTCGCCCGGGACGCCGCGGCCCAGGCGAGCAGCGCGGAGACGGGCGCGGCCGCGACGGCGACCACCACGACTCGCCTCCGTACGGACGCCAGCCGGGCCTGCCCCGAGGTGTCCGGGGAGAACAGCCACAGCGTGCCCTCCACGCCGGGCCGTCGGCCGTCGATGTGGACGGACAGCACCCGCCAGTTCTTGACGCGGCGGCCTTCCGGCATCCCCTCCGCCCGTCCGGCGCCCCTCTCCCGCACCGTCACCGGGTCCGGTGCCGCCTCGGGCAGCCGTGTCCGGGCGTCCGGCTGCGGCCCGCCGGAGACGGTGCCGTTCGGGCCGGTGACGCGGATGCCCACGTCGAGGGCGGACGCGTACAGCCTGCGCTCCCGGGCCAGTTCGGCGGCGGGACGGCCGGCGGCCGCCGCCCGCAGCAGGCGCCGGGCGTCGCCCTGCACGACGGCGGCGCGTTCGCGCAGGTGCGCGTCCTGCTCGGCGTGCAGATCGCGGGCGACCAGCAGGTACAGAAGCCAGCCGGACGCCAGTACGAGGAGCGGGACGGTGACGCCGATCGCCAGCGCGATCCGGGTGGAGAGCTTCATCTTCACGGCGCCGCCTGCCTCTCCTCGCGCAGTACGAAGCCCACGCCCCGCACCGTGTGCAGCAGCCGCGGGCGGCCGCCGGCCTCCGTCTTGCGCCGCAGGTAGCTGACGAACGTGTCGACGGCGTCGGTGCGCACCTCGAAGTCGTAGCCCCAGACGCGTTCCAGGAGCTGGTCGCGGGTGAGCACGATGCCCGCGTTGCGGGCGAGAACCTGCAGCAGTTCGAACTCGCGGCGCGTGAGGGGGAGGAGCTCGCCGTCCCGGCGCGCTTCGCGGGCCGCGGGGTCGAGGACGAGGCCGCCGACCCGTACGGGGGCCTGAGGGGGCGGGTCCGCCTGAGGGGGCGCCGCGGGCGGGGCGGCGCCCGTGGACGGGGCGGCGGGAGGAGGCCGCCTGCGCAGCAGCGCGTCCAGGCGCAGCACCAGCTCCTGCAGCGCGAACGGCTTGATCAGATAGTCGTCCCCGCCTGCCTGGAGCCCGGCGATGCGGTCGGCCGTCTCGTCGAGCGCGGAGAGCATCAGGACCGGTACGTCGTCGCCGCGTTCGCGCAGCGTCCGGCACACCTGGATCCCGTCCGGGCCGGGCATCGAGATGTCGAGGACGACGACGTCGGCGGGGTGCTGCCGCATGCGGGCGAGGGCGCCGTGCCCGCCCTCGGCCAGGTCGACGTCGAAACCGTTCAGCCGCAGGCCGCGTCGGAGGGAGCGCCGGATGGCGGCGTCGTCGTCGACCACCAGCACGCGTCCGCGGTCACTGCCCGCACCGCTCATCCGTCCTCCCCTGTCATCCTCGCCCGCCGTCCAGGTCGGTCCCGGTCGGTGGTCCCGGTCCGGCCTGCCGTCCCGCTCCGGCCGTCCGGAGCCCGCCCGTCCGGCGCAGTCTCGCGCGGACTCGCGGCGGCGCGCGACCCTCCGGCCGCCCCGGGTCGCCGCGCCGCTCCATCCGCGACGTTTGCCGCGCGGCGAACAGGCGCACAAGGGGTACACGGGTCCGCGTCCACGACGTCCCGCTCCGTTCCCGTCCCGACCCGCTCCGATCGCTCCCCGTCCGCCCGTCCCCGCCCAACTCGGCGCCCCGGCCTCGCGCCCCCCGTTCCGGCGTTCCGGCGCGGGACTCCGCGGAGCCGGGCGTGCGCGGGAGCCGCCGCTCCGGGGTGCGCCGTACCACCGGTGCGGGACGCGGGCGTGATCGACTCGAGGCCCGGCCGGAGGCGGACCCGGCGGTCGAACGAAGGCGGCGGAGGTGTCGTGATGGCAGCAAAACCACGCGTGCTGGGCATCGTGCTGGCAGGCGGCGAGGGCAAGCGGCTCATGCCCCTCACGGCCGACCGCGCGAAGCCGGCGGTGCCGTTCGGCGGCGTCTACCGGCTGGTGGACTTCGTCCTGTCCAACCTCGTCAACGGCGGCATCCAGCGCATCTGCGTCCTGACGCAGTACAAGTCGCACTCCCTGGACCGGCACATCTCCACGACGTGGCGGCTGACGGGGCTGCTCGGCGACTACGTGACGCCCGTGCCGGCGCAGCAGCGCCTCGGGCCGCGCTGGTACCTCGGCAGCGCCGACGCCATCTACCAGTCGCTCAACCTCGTCCACGACGAACAGCCCGACTACGTCGTCGTGTTCGGCGCCGACCACGTCTACCGCATGGACCCGTGGCAGATGCTCAGGCAGCACATCGCCGGCGGCGCCGGCGTGACGGTCGCGGGCATCAAGGTCCCCCGGGACCAGGCGGGTTCGTTCGGCGTGATCAGCACGGACGCGCGCAGTGACAAGATCGGCGAATTCCTGGAGAAGCCGTCCGACCCGCCCGTACTGGCCTCCGACCCCGACCACGTCTTCGCGTCGATGGGCAACTACATCTTCTCCACCGGCGTGCTCCTCGAAGCCCTGCGCGAGGACGCCGCCGACGAGGACTCCGTGCACGACATGGGCGGCAGCATCCTGCCGCTGCTCACGGCGCGCGGGCAGGCGCAGGTCTACGACTTCGACGCCAACGAGGTGCCGGGGGAGAGCGAGCGCGACCACGGCTACTGGCGGGACGTCGGGACCCTGGACGCCTACTACGACGCCCACATGGACCTGATCTCCCCCGAGCCGGTCTTCAACCTCTACAACCGCGACTGGCCCATCTTCACCAAGCAGGCGCAGCGCCCTCCGGCGAAGTTCGTGGCCGGGGGGATCGCGAACGAGTCGATGGTCAGCGCGGGCGGCATCTTCGCGGGCCAGGTGGCGAACTCCGTCGTCGCGCCCGGGGTCGTGATCGAGGAGGGCGCCATGGTGCAGGGCGCGGTGCTGCTCGAAGGGGTACGGGTGGGACGCGGCGCGGTGGTGCGGCAGGCGATCCTCGACAAGAACGTCGTGGTGCCGCCCGGAGCGACGATCGGCGTCAACCCGGAGCACGACGCGGAGTACTGCACCATCTCCCCCGAGGGGATCGTCGCGCTGGGCAAGGGGCAGCGTGTACGGGAGTGACCGCGCGCCGGGCCCGGGGACACGGAGTGTGAGCGGCCGGACACGGTACCTTCACGGGGCCCTTCACGCTGAGCCCTTGGACGATCACCATGGGTGGATCTAGACTCCTTCGTAACCGCCGGTAATCACTGGCGCATCCCCCTCTGCGGCACCGCCCCTTCCCGGCTTCAGGCTGCCCGCACATCCCCCTTGCTGGAGTTCCCGTGACCGTCACCCCTCGCATCGGCATGCCCGCACGCCTCCGCTTCCGGCTCCGCACCCGCGTCCGGGGGGCGCGGCCGACGGCACCGCGGGAGACGGCACTGCGGGAGACGGCACCCCTGGGCCCTGGGCGGCGCTCCACTGCGCCCACGGGCGCGTCGTACCCCGGGGCGGCGGCCGGGACCGGTACCGCGCGTCCCGGGACCGGTACCGCGCGCCCCGGTGCCGGTGGCCGCCCGTCCCGCCCGTCCCCCGGCCGCTGCTCGTCCGAGGGCCTGCGGGTGGCACGCCGCAGCCTGCTGCGCCGGGGGGTCGCCCTGGTGCTGGGCGCGTTCCTGCTGCACGCGCTCGCCTTCTGCCTCGCACCCGGACTGCTCAGCCGCTCCGTCCACGGCGGCCTCCAGGTCGGCGAACTGGCCACGGGCGCACAGGTATTGGTGATCGGCTTCGGCGTGTGGGCGCACGACAGAGCCGCGAGGCGGTACGTGGACCCGCTGGCGCGGCGGGTCGCCGACCGGCACCGGGACGGCTTCGGCCGTCAGCCCGGCGCCGCCGGTTCCGCTACCGACGGCGGACCTGCCTCCGTCCCCGCCGCCCGGGTAGCCGCCCCCTCCGCGTCCTTCGACGCCTTCGACCGGGTCAAGGCGTTCGGCGGAAGGGCGCCTCTGTGAGCTGGCTCGCCGGGGACCGCGCGACGGTCATCTCGCTCTTCGTCCTCTTCATCGCCGGATGCCTGTTCGTCGCGATGCTCGCCAGCCCGGACCTCCAGCACGGCGGCGGCGGCTTCTTCGCGCACCCGTCCCGCTCCCGGCCGCTGCGCCAAGGACTCGCGCTGACCGGCGACTTCGTCTCCGCCGCGGGGGTGCTGTACTTCTGCGGCATCGTCGCGGAGACGGGTTACGACGGCGTCCTGCTCGTCGTCGCCGCCGCTCTCTCACCGCTGCTGCTCAAGGTGTGGCTGGCGGAGCGGCTGCCGGGAGGACCGGGCAGGTCCCTCGGCGACGTCCTGGCCCGGCGCCTGCCGTCCGGTCCTGCACGGCGCGCGGCCGGGTGGGCGACCCTCGTGGTCTCCGTGCCGCTGCTCATCGCCCAGCTCGTACCCATCGGCCGCATCACGGCCGCCCTGATGGGAGTGCCCGGACGGACCGGCGAGATCACGGGCATCGTCCTCGTCGGCGTCCTCATCTGCGCCTGCGCGGGCATCGGCGGCGTACGCGGGGCGACGCTGCTGCAGATCGGGAAGACCCTCGCGCTCGTCGTGGCCGCGCCGCTGCTGGTGGTGCTCGTCCTCGCCCAATTCGACTGGAACTACGGCGAGTTGCTCACCAGGGCCGCGGCGGGAAGCGGCGCCGGGGACGCGTACCTCGCACCGGGACGGCTCTTCGGCACCGGCGCCGCCAGCCGCCTCGACACCCTCAGCCTCGGCCTCACCGTGCTCTTCGGGACGGCGTTCCTGCCGCACCTCCTCACCCGCCTCTCGGCGAGCCCGACCGCCGGAACAGCACGCCGCGCCACCAGCTGGGCCGTGCTGGCCTCCTGCCTCCTGTGCGCGGCGGCGGCGGTCACCGGCTACGGCATCCAGGCCCTGGTCGACAGCGAGACGCTGCGCCAGGCCGGGCCGCGAGGCGGCGACAACGTGCTGCTGCTGGCCGCCGTCCTCGACGGCGCCGACCCCGGCAGCATGGACGCACCGGGCACCCTGCTGACCTTCGTCTCCTGCGTCGCCTTCCTCACCGTGCTCGCATCCGCCTCGGTGCTGCTGCTCGCCGGTTCGGCGGCGATCGTCCACGACCTCCGGCACGAGGGGCGCCCACCGGCGGGACAGGGCCCCGCGCCCGGGGGGTTGCGGGCGAGGACGGCCCTGCTGCTCGTCGGCGGTGCCTGCATCGGACTCGCCGTCACCGGACGCACCGCCAACGCCCAGTTCTGGCTCACGCTTTCGTACACAGAGGCCGCCACAGTCGTGCTGCCTGCCGTCGCCTACAGCCTGCTGTGGAGCCGGTTCACCCTGCGCGGGCTGCGCTGGTGCGTCCACGGGGGCACGTGCATCACCGTCGCCCTGCTCGCGCTGTCGCCCGCCGTCTCCGGCAGCCCGCACGCGCTGGTGCCGGACGCGGACTGGAGCGTCTTCCCCCTGCACGCCCCGGGGCTGGTCAGCATCCCAGCAGCGTTCCTGCTGGGTGCGCTCGGGTCGCTGCGGAGGCGGCAGCAGCACACCCCGCCGCAACTCGGCACGCCGGACGGCGAGCGGGTCAACGCGGCCGGAACGCCCCGGACTTGAGGGCGCACACGAACGAGCTCCAGGCGCCGGCGGAGAACGTGACCGCCGGGCCGTCGGGGGCCTTGCTGTCACGCACGGGCAGCACACGGTCGTACCCGTCGGCGACCTCGACGCAGGCTCCCCCTTCCCCGTTGCTGTACGAGGACTTGCGCCAGACAGCGTTGCCGGGATCGTGCAGGAGGCTCATGGTGTGGAGTAGTCCTTCACGGCTGATGCGATCACGGGCAGGGATGCCTTCGGCGAGAGTGCGGCAGCCCTGACGTGATCGTATGACCTCTGGAACTTGGCGACCATCGGTGGCTCGTCGATGAGCTGGCCGGTGTGCGCGCCCTCCGTGTACGCGACAGGTGGGGATTCGGCGGAGGTCATCAGGATCGTCGTGCCGTACATGAGCGGGTGAGGGCCTGCGCTGAACGGAATCACCTGCACTACGACGCGGGTATGCGAGCGTGACAACTCCCAGCCGCGATCGAGCTGTTCACACATCACTTCCGGCGCCTCGACCGGCACGCGCAGCGCGGCCTCGTGGATGATGGCCCACACCTCGGGCGCACCCGGTTCGTCGATGCGACGCCCACGTTCCATTCGGGCCGAGACATGAGCCTCAACCTCCTCCTCGGGGGCGAACGGCAGAGCCGCCCTGGTCAGGCCCCGGGCGTACGCCTCCGTCTGCAACAGCCCGGGCACCAGCATGGGTGCGTACTCGCTGATCGTCGTCGCCAGCTTCTCCAGCTCCGCCGCGTCCGCGAAGTAGTCGGGGTGCTTGGACCGGCGTGCCAGCCTGCACAGTCGCTGGAGGTGCTCACCGCTGCCGAGTACGTCGTCGAAGAGCCGGGAGACGTCCGCCTGCGGTCGCCGTACAGCTGACTCGAACTGCCCCACGTACGTACCGGAACAGAAGACCCGCTCGCCCAACTGGTCCTGCGAAAGGCCCGCTTGCTCTCGCAGGCGCCGAAGTTCCGCACCGTAGAAGGCCCGTGCCGAGGTGTACGGGTCGAGTTCCTTGGGCTGGGTCATGACGGCGTCCTCTGTCCGCAAGTTGCCTGCTGGGTCGCACCTCCTACTCAGCGTAGCTCCGGGGCGTCACTCTTTGGGTTCGAAGCGTGACGATCGGCAACGAGTGAAGGACGCACATGGCCTCGAATCAACCGGTATCTCCCAGCGCTGGGACACCGTCCGACTCCTCCGCGGGCTCCGGGCATCCGGACTCCACTGGCGAGAGGACCCTGGACGCGCTCGAACTCTCCGACCGTGCCGTGGCCCGACTCGGGGACGCGCTGGCGGCGTTGGGCATCACGTTGCCCTCGCTGAGCATCGACCTGCTCTCCTGTAGCCGCCCGCTCGGCCCCCGGCCCCTCGTCGAACTCGGCCGCTGCAACCTGGAGACGGCGGCGGCGCTCACGGCGGCCCTGCGCAGGGCGGCGGCGCAGGGGTGACGGCGGAGCCGGTCCCGCCGTCCGTGGGGACGGTGGCGGTCGACGAGGAGCAGGGCCGGGTCGGGGAGGTGATGGACTCGTCCGGCGGCCGGGTGCAGTTGCGGCCCGTCAGGGGAGGCCGCGAGTGGGACGCCGACCCGTCCCGCGTCCGCACGGCCACGCCGGAGGAGCGCCTGGCCGCCACCCTCGCCGCGGTGAACGCGGCGAGCAGCGCGGGACGCGCGTGAGCGGGTGCCGTCCTCGGCCGGGTCCGGGGCGCCGCCGCCTGCCCGTTCCCGCTTCCGGCGGCGCCCTTTGCGGGATACGCGTCAATTCGGTGGAATGGGCGGTGAGGAAAGCTCACGTGGAGGTGGAATGCCGCAGATCGCGCTGTCCTCGGGAACGATCGACTACCAGGACACCGGTGGCGAGGGCCCGGTACTGGTCTTCTGCCACGGCATGCCGATGAGCGGAACGCAGTGGCGCAAGGTGGTGCCCCTGCTGAACGGGTACCGCTGTGTCCTGCCCACGCTGCCGATGGGCGGCCACCGCCGGCCGATGCACCCGGACGCCGACCTGTCCCAGCGCGGTATCGCGCTGCTCCTGGGCGAGTTCATCGAACGGCTCGGCCTCGACGACGTGACCCTCGTCCTCAACGACTGGGGCGGCGGTCAGTTCCTGATCTCCGAAGGGCGGGCCCAGCGAGTCGCGCGCCTGGTGCTCGTTGCCTGCGAGGCGTTCGACAACTTCCCCCCGGGGCCCGCCCGAGCGGCCGCAGCGGTGTGCAGGGTTCCCGGTGGAGTCCTGCTCCTGACGCGCCTCATGCGCGTCCCCTGGTTCCGGAACGACCCCCGCGGCTACGGCGGGATGAGCCTGCGCGGAATCCCCGACGAGGTCCTGGACGGCTGGTTCGCTCCCGCGGCACAGAGCAGGGCCGTCCGCAGGGACTTCGCCAAGTTCGCCACGTCGGCGCCCAGGCGTGCGACGTTGCTGGCCTGGAGCGAGCGGCTGCGGGACTTCGACCGTCCGGTACTCGTCGTCTGGGCGACCGAGGACAGGCTGATGCCGCGCGAGCACGGCCGCCGCCTCGCGGAGCTCTACCCGCAGGGCCGGTTGGTCGAGATCGCCGACTCGTCCACCCTCGTCCCCGAGGACCAGCCCGAGCGGCTCGCTGAAGTGCTCACCGACTTCCTGCTCCGGACCGGGGCAGCGCCGGTACGGGACGCGAGCTGAGCCGGCGGGGGAGACCCGGGTTCTGACGCCTGTCTGCTTCCCGGCGGCCGCCGTACGCTGGACGTTCCACGTGAGGACGTTCCATGCCACGGACGACCCATGGGACGTACGCCCCATGCCACGGACATCCCGTGCGACGGACGTCCCACGCGACGGACGGGAGGCCGAGATGCCCGAAGCGACACCGAGTCCGCGGACAGCGAGCCGGGCGACGCCGGTCCCGACGCCGCTGGCCGAGGTGACGGCCGAGCTGGCCCGCCTCGACGATCCGAGGATCCGCGCGGTCAACGAGAGGCACGGCGACGATCACGGCGTGAACCTCACCGAGCTGCGCGCCCTGGCGAAGAGGCTCCGTAAGCAGCAGGAACTCGCGTGCGGCCTCTGGGAGACGGGTGACACCGCGGCGAGGCTGCTGGCGCTGCTGATCTGCCGTCCGAAGGCGTTCGGACGTGACGAGCTGGACGTCATGCTGCGCGAGGCGCGCACACCCAAGGTGCACGACTGGCTCGTGAACTACGTGGTGAAGAAGAGCCCGCACTCGGAGGAGCTGCGACTGGCCTGGTGGGCCGATCCGGATCCGGTGGTCGCGAGTGCGGGCTGGGCGCTGACCACCGAACGCGTGGCGAAGAGGCCCGAGGGGCTCGACCTCGCCGGGCTGCTCGACGTCGTCGAGGCGGAGATGAAGGACGCCCCTGACCGGCTGCAGTGGGCGATGAACCACTGCCTGGCCCGGATCGGGATCGAACACGCCGAGCACCGCGCCCGCGCGGTCGCGATCGGCGAGCGCCTGGAAGTGCTCAAGGACTACCCGACGCCCCCGGGCTGCACCTCCCCGTTCGCGCCCACGTGGATCACCGAGATGGTGCGGCGGCGGGGATAGGGCCGGTCTTTCGGATCTCCGCTCTTTCGGATCTCCGAGGGTCCGCGGCCCGGTCGGGGACCGGACGTACCGCGGCGGCGGACCGTTCGTGAACTGTCACGGAAGGGAACACGAACTGGTCCGCCGCCGGGTCTGATCGACCTGCCCTCCCCTCAACAGGGGGGCGGGTCCGTCTTGTTGGTCCAGCCTCGCACGCCGAGACGGGCCTCCAGGGGCGGAGGCGCCGCCGGTCCCGCGGGGCCGCGGAAGCCCTCGTGCTGTGGGCCTCGGGCCGAGGTCCTCGTGCTGGACGGTGCTGGACAAGTCGTCGAATCCTATGCGCCATGCGTCTTCGGGTCGGCGACCGGCAGGAGAGTCGTCTGTGCGCGAGCGGTGGAGGCTGTTCGCGCATCGCAGAGTGCGTCGCTGGTGGGGAGGGAGAGATGTGCGGGTGAATTCAGCGGACAAGTGTCTCAGTTGCACCGAAAATCACACTTGCATACGCTACCGGAGATGAGCCTCCGCGCAAGCCGCGGAGCGACGAAGCCGCGCACCGCACCGCAGCGACGTACGGGCCCCTTCGACGGAACGACTCCACCGACCCCTTGCGGCGGCCCCCCCCACGCTCCCCACCGGTCCTCACCGGTCCCAACGTGTCCTCACCGGTCTCCACCGGTCTCCACCGGACTCCGTCGGACGCCGCGGGCCCGGGGCGGCGTACCCCGGCGGCCTCCGCGGCGGGACCATACTGAGCGCCGCACCCAACCGCCGCGTCCCCCTGAGTGAGGCCAGCCCATGACCGACCGGACGTCCGCCGGCAGCATCGACGGCCCGCTGATCAGGCGCGGTGACGCCGAGTACGAACGGGCCCGCGCGGATGCCGTCTGGAACGGGCTCAAGCCCGGCCGCTTCCCCGCGGAGATCGTGGTCGCCGCCACGGAGGACGACGTCCCCCGGGCGCTCGCCCGCGCCCGCGCGCAGGACTTGCGGGTCTCCGTCCGGTCGGGCGGGCACAACTGGTCCGGCACCCAACTCCGCGACGACGCCCTGCTGCTGGACCTCTCACGGCTCAACCGGTGCGTCGTCGACCCCGGTTCGGGAACGGCCGATGTCGGACCGGCGGTGACGGGCCGCGTCCTCGCCTCCGCGCTGGATCCGCACGGACTCGCCTTCCCCTTCGGCCACTGCTCGACGGTCGCGCTGGGCGGCTTCCTGCTCAGCGGCGGTCTCGGCTGGAACTCCCGGGCCTGGGGGCCTGCCTGTTCGTACGTCGAGGAGGTCGAGGCGGTCACCGCGGACGGCAGCAGGGTCGTCTGCAACGAGACGGAGAATCCGGACCTGTTCTGGGCCGCCCGCGGCGCCGGGCCGGGCTTCTTCGCCGTCGCCACCCGCTTCCGCCTGCGGTTCCGTCCGCATCCGGGCGCGATCGTCACGACGTCGTTCACCTTTCCCCTGCCGGAGGTGGAGCGTGTGGCTGCCTGGGCCGTGCCCACCGCGCTGGCTCTGCCGCCGTCCGTGGAGACGTCGTTCGTGCTGTCGGCCCGCGAACCGGCGGCCGCCACCTCCTCCGGCCCCGCCCCCGGGCTGACGCTGACGTCGACCGTCTTCGCCGGCTCCGCGCGGGAGGGCGCGGACGTGCTGGCGCCCCTGACCGGCTGCCCGTTCGCCGACCGGGCGCTGACGCACCGGCCGCCGGAGGCGACGTCGTACGTCGCGCTGCACGAGGGTGCCGACGGCAAGTGGCCGGGGCAGCAGCGGTACGTGGTCGACACGCTGTGGTCCCCGGAGCCGTACGAGACCCAACTCGCCCGCGCCGCACGGGCGATCGCCGAGGCGCCCTCCGGCGACTCGCTCGTGCTTGTGCCCGTCGAACCGGTCGGTCCCGGCCCGGAAGGCGGACGCGGCATGGCTTTCTCGCCGCTGGGCGAGTCCTATCTGGCCGCCTTCGCGATCTGGGACGACCCGGCGCAGGACGAGGACTGCACACGCTGGCTGCGGCGTGCCATGGACGCCTTCGACCCGCAGGGGACCGGCAGCCACTACGTCGCCGAGGCCGACCTCGCGGCGGGTGCGTCCCGTTCGCGCCGCTCGTACGCGCCCGCCGACTGGGAGCGGCTCAAGCGGCTCAAGGCCCACTGGGACCCGGCGAACCTGTTCCACTCCTACCTCGTGCCGTGACGCGGCTTCTGCGGTGACCGCGTCAGCGCACGAGCCGCGTCACTCCCGCGCCGCGGCGTTGATCTCCTGGCTGTGGAGCACTCGCTGCCCGCCACCGTCACCGCTACCGCTGCCGCCACTGTCACCGTCCCCGCGACGGGCGACGGCGAGCATCGCGCGGCCGAGGTTCTCCGTCGTCGTCACCTGCTTCGGGACGAGCCGCCGCAGCACCGGGTAGAGCCAGGAGAGGGCCGCGTACAGCCGCCGGTAGCCCGGCGTCCTCGACGTCTCGCCGTGTACGGGACGGATGTAGCCCGGCCGGAACATGTACGCGCGGAGGGGCATCGCCAGCAGCGCGTTCTCGGTACTGCCCTTCACCCGGGCCCACATCACCCTGCCGTTCCCGGTGCTGTCGGTGCCCGCTCCGGAGACGTAGACGAAGACCGGCCGACGTCCGCCGCCGCCCGTGCTTCCGGCCACGCCCCCGTCCCCGCCCCGTATCGCTTCCCTGCCCCCGGTGAGGGCACGCGCCGCGGCGAGGGTCCAGTCGTAGGTGATCCGCCGGTACTCCTCCTCGCTCCGGCCCGCCGCCGACACGCCCAGGCAGAAGAAGCACGCGTCGGCGTCCGCGAACTGCTCGGCGAGCGGCGAGAGATCGGAGAAGTCGGTGTGCACCACCTCCCGCAGCCGGGGATGCCGCACCCCCAGGGGCGTCCGTACGACGCAGAGGACGTCCGCCACCCTCTCGTCGTCGAGGCATTCGCGCAGGACGCCCTGGCCGATCATGCCGGAGGCGCCGAACAGGACGATCCTCACAGCAGTTTCTCCAGGGTCAGCGGCAGGTCGTAGAGGCGTCTGCCCGTCGCGTGGTGCAGGGCGTTCGCGATCGCTCCGGCCACGCCCGTGATGCCGACCTCGCCGACGCCGACGATGCCCAGCGGCATGGTCGGGTCGGGGTCGTCGAGCCAGCTGACGTCGATGCGCGGGACGTCGGCGTGCACCGGGACGTGGTACTCGGACAGGCTCGGGTTCATGATCCGCCCCGTTCGTGGGTCGAGCAGCGTCTGCTCCGTGAGCGCCTGGCCGATGCCCATGACGATGCCGCCGCGCAGCTGGCTCGCCGCCGTCTTGGCGTTGACCACCCGCCCCACGTCGAAGACGGCCACCCAGCGGGTGACGCGCGCTTCGCCCGTGTCGGCGTCGACGCGCACCTCGCAGAAGTGCGCCCCGCACGCCGCCTTCATCCAGCGCCGCCGCTCCCGCAGGTACTTCGCGGTGAACCTGACCTGCCCGACCCGCTTGCCGACCCGCGTCTCCGAGCCGACGGCCGCCTCGGCGTGGTCCCGGCCCGTCCTGGCGAGGAGTTGCGCGTACGACTCGCCCTCCCGCGGCGTCCCGATCGACTTCTTCAGCTTCTCGCAGGCTTCCAGCAGGCTGCTCGCCACGCTGGCCGTCTGCGCCGAGCCTCCGGCGCCCGGCCCGGTGGGCAGGTCCGAGTCGCCGTACTCGACGGTCACGGCCCCGAAGGGCACGCCGAGCTCGTCGGCGGCGATCTGCGCCTGGGCGGTGGCGGTGCCCATGCCCATCTCGTGGAAGGCGCAGCGCACGAGGGCCCGCCCGCCGGCGTCCAGCCGTACGGTCACGTTGGCCGGAAGCTGCCAGGCCGGGTGGTACGCCGCTGCGGTTCCCCAGCCGACGAGCGAACGCCCCTCGCGCATGGACCGGGGTTCGAGACTCCGCGCGTGCCAGCCGAAGAGCGAGGCGCCGCTCGTGAAGCACTCCGCCAACTGCCGGTGCGCGAAGGGCTTTCCGTCGATGGGGTTGCTGGACGGCTCGTTGCGCAGGCGCAGCTCGACGGGGTCCAGCCCCAGCTCGCAGGCGAGTTCGTCGACGGCCGCCTCCATCGCGTACGAGCCGATCGACTCCCCGGGGGCGCGCATGTTCGTCGTGCTGTGCGTGTCCAGCCCGAGCGTGTACTGCTGATGGCGGATGTGCTCCGCGCCGTACATGTGCCGTGCGACGGACGTGATCTGCTCGGGCGCCCCGCCGACCTTGCCCGTCGGGGCCGTACTGGTGTGGATCAGCGCGGTCATGCCGCCGTCCCGTTCCGCGCCGATCGCCACGCGCTGCACCGACGGCTGCCGCCCCCCGACGGACCGGTAGACACCCTCGCGGGTGAGCGCCGCCCGTACCGGACGGCCGGTCACGCGCGCGGCCAGGGCGGTGAGGATCGTGCCGGGCCACACCATCGACTTGCCGCCGAATCCGCCGCCCACGAACGGCGCCAGGACGCGCACGTCGCCGACGGGGACGTCGAACTTCGTCGCGAGCTGCGAACGGAGCCAGTGGATGTTCTGCGTCCCGTCGTGCACCGTCAGCCGGTCGCCGTCCCACACGGCCGTGGTGGCGTGCGGTTCGAGGGCGTTGTGATGGTGCCGGGGCGTGGTGAAGCGCAGATCCACGGAGACCGGCGCGGCGGCGAGGGCCGCGTCGGCGTCGCCCTTCGAGCCGGACGCGTGCTGGATGACGCTGCTCCTCTGCGGTACGGCGTGGCGCTCCTCGTCGGCGAAGTCGACGCTGTGGGGCAGGACTTCGTACGTCACCGAGACCGACTCGGCGGCGTGCGCGGCGGTTTCGGGATCCTCCGCCACGACGACGGCGACGGGCTGGCCGTTCCAGTGCACTTCCGGCGTGTTGAGGTAGTCGACGGACGTCGCCGTCGCCATGCTCTCCATGCTGCGGATCGGGTTGGGCTTCGGCGACGGCTTCATCCGGGGCGCGTCGAGATGGGTGATCACCGCGACCACGCCGGGAAGGGCGGACGCGGCCTCCGTGTCGATCGCGGTGATGCGGCCCCGCGTGACGGTGGCGTACGTGAACGCCGCCCAGGCCAGGCCCTCGTAGGGGAGTTCGGCCGCGTAGCGTGCCCTGCCGGTGACCTTCGCGGGCGCGTCGACCCGGTCCACGGCCCGGCCCACGGCGGCCAGGGCCGGCTCCGCCGGGACGCCGGCCGCCCCGGTGCCTCGGGGATCCGCGTGCGTTCCGGGATCCGCGTGGGTTCCGGGGCCCGCGTGCGTTCCAGGACTGTGCGGGCTGCTCATGCCCCGCTCCCCTCGTCGTCGGCGAGCCGGCGCAGGACGGCCACGACGGTGCGGCGCCCCAGCTCGATCTTGAACTCGTTTCCCGCGCGGGCGCCCTGCCCGCCCGACTCCGCCGCGCTCCGGCTGTCGGGCATGCCGGTCCGGGCGGACCGGCCCTCCGCTGCGGCGAACTCCGCGTCCGCCGCACGGCGGAAGGACTCCTCCGTGGCGGGCGCGCCCCTCAGCAGCGCCTCGGCCTCGTGCGCCCGCCACGGCTTCGCCCCGACTCCGCCGAGAGCGAGCCGCACGTCCGCGACAGCGCCGTCCCGTACCTCCAGCGCCGCCGCGACCGACACCAGCGCGAAGGCGTACGAGGCCCGGTCGCGGACCTTCCGGTAGCGCGAGTGCGCCGCGAGCGGCAACGGCGGCAGCTCGACCGCCGTGATCAGCTCGTCCCCCTCCAGCGCGGTCTCGATGTGCGGGGTGCCGCCCGGGAGCCGGTGCAGCTCCCCGAACGGCAGCCGCCGCGCCCCGCGGACGCTCCGCACCTCGACGACGGCGTCGAGGGCGGCGAGCGCCACGCACATGTCGGACGGGTGCGCCGCGATGCACTCCTCGCTCGTGCCCAGCACCGCAGCCGAGCGGCTGAAGCCCTCCATCGCGTCGCAACCGGCGCCGGGCTCACGCTTGTTGCACCGCGCGGCCGTGTCGTAGAAGTACGGGCAGCGGGTGCGCTGGAGCAGATTCCCGCCGACCGTGGCCATGTTCCGCAGCTGCCCCGAGGCCCCGTTGAGCACGGCCTGGGCGAGTACGGGGTAGCGGCTGCGGACCAACGGGTCAGCCGCGAGGCGGGAGTTGCGTACGAGGGCGCCGATGCGCAGGCCGCCGTCCGGCAGTTCCTCGATCGCCGTGAGCGGGAGCCTGCTGATGTCGACGACCGTACGGGGACGCTCGACGCCCTCGCGCATCAGGTCGACGAGGTTGGTGCCGCCCCCGAGGAATCTCGCTCCCGGATGCTCCGCGACGGCCTCGACGGCGGCGTCCACGTCGCGGGCGCTGACATAGGCGAAGGGCCTCACTGTCCGGCCACCTCCCGGACCGCGTCGACGATCCCGTTGTACGCCCCGCAGCGGCACAGGTTGCCGCTCATCCGCTCGCGGATCTCGTCGTCCGTCAATTCGGCTCCGCCGCCGTCGAGCTCCTCCGTCACGGCGCTCGGCGCCCCGGCCTTGTGCTCGGCGAGCATGCCGATCGCCGAGCAGATCTGGCCGGGCGTGCAGTAGCCGCACTGGAAGCCGTCGTGCTCGGTGAAGGCCGCCTGCAGCGGATGGTCGACGCCCTCGATGGTGGTGATCTCGCGTCCGTCGTACTGCACGGCGAGAGCGAGGCAGGAGCAGATGCGCTCCCCGTCCGCCAGCACGGTGCACGCGCCGCACGCGCCCTGGTCGCAGCCCTTCTTCGTCCCCGTCATCCCGAGCCGCTCGCGGAGCGCGTCGAGCAGGCTGACCTGGGGTTCTACGTCGATCTCGCGGGCGGTTCCATTGACCCGCAGGCGCACTTCAACCATGGCGTCCTCCTGTGTGGCGCGGTGGAAGGACACTAACAGAACGACGTTCTCTTATTAAGGAAACAGTGGTCTTTTATAGGGCTCGTATGCTGGCAGCGTCATGACAGGTGCGGGATTTGTCCGGGCCCGGCGGCCGGAGCAGAAGGAGCAGCGGCGCGAGGCGATCCTCGCCGCCGCGCGGGAGCTCGGCGCGGAGTCCGGCGTGCGCAACGTGACGCTGGGAGGCGTCGCGCAGGCCGTCGGCCTGGCGAAATCCAACGTCGTGCGCTATTTCGGCACCCGCGAGGAGATCTTCCTTGAGCTCGCGGCCGCGGGCTGGCAGGAGTGGGGCCTCGCCGTGGAAGCCCGCCTCCGCGCGGAGACGGGCGCGGAGACGGGCGGGGAGAAGGGGACGGAGCCCGGCGCGGAGGGCCGGCGCACCCGCACCGCCGCCGCCCTCGCCGAGACGCTCGACGAGCGCCCCTTCTTCTGCGACCTCCTCAGCCACACCGCCACCACGCTGGAGCACAACATCTCCCTGGAGGCGGCGCGCAGCTTCAAATACGCGGCGCACGGCGTCGTCCTGAGGCTCGGCCCGCTCGTCTCCGCCGCCTGCCCGGAGCTCAGTGACAGCGAGGGCTCGGAACTGGTGCAGGCCGCGGCCGCCCTCGCCGGCACCCTCTACCCGGTGGCCTCGCCCTCACCCGTCCTGGCCGAGCTGTACGAGGCCGACCCCGAACTCGCCGCCGCCTGCCCCCGGATGCTCCCCACCCTGCGCCGCGCCGTCTCGGCCCTCGCCGTCGGCCTCCCGGCCCTCCGCGACTCCGGCACCTGACCGCACCCGCTGTCCCCGCCCCGGCTCACCCACCCCCTGCTCACCCTGCCGGGCAGCGCGCCCCGCCGTACGCTCGGAACGCACCGTCCCGGCGCTGCTGCTACGACTTCCACGGGGATTGGCGGTGACGGCATGCCCGAACTGCCGGACGTCGAAGGATTCCGGAAGGTGCTCGACTCCTGCGCCCGCGGAAGGCGCATCGCCCGCGTGGAGGTGCACGACGCGGGCGTCCTGCGGGGCGTGAGCGCCCGGCGCCTCCGCCGCGACCTGGAGGGCCGCACCTTCGCGGAGCCGGAGCGGCACGGCAAATGGCTCCTCGCCCGCACCGACGGTCCCACCGTGCTCCTCCACTTCGGCATGACGGGCGGCCTGCTGTGCTGCGCCCCGCAGGACGAACTCGCCCCCCACGACCGGGTCACCTTCACGCTCGGCGGCGGCCGGCAGCTCCGCTACCGGGACCAGCGCAAGCTCAAGGGCCTCTGGCTGGCCGACGAGGCGGCCGTCGCCCGCACCCTGGAGGCGCAGGGGCCCGACGCCGCCTCGGTCGGCCGCGAGCAGTTCGACGAGGCGCTGGCCCGCAGGCGCGGGACCGTCAAGTCCGGCCTCACCGACCAGTCCGTGCTCGCCGGCATCGGCAACCTCCTCGCCGACGAGATCCTCTGGCGCTCCCGCCTCCACCCGGCCCGCCCGGCACGCGACCTCACCGGCGGTGAACGGCGGCGCCTCCACACGGAGATGCGCCGCGTCCTCCGCTCCTCGATGAGGGCCGACCGCGTACCGCCACGCCCCTCCTGGCTGACCGGCCACCGCGACGACGCCGACCCGGAGTGCCCGCGCTGCGGCACGTCGCTTCAGCGGGGCCGCGTCGCGGGCCGCGGCACGGTCTGGTGCCCGCACTGCCAGCCCGCGCCCTCCTGACGGCACGACCCCGCCGAACGGCCAAACGGAACGAAACCGCAGGTCAACGGCGCTTTTCCCGCTCCGCACTGGCTGACTCGGGCCGTCTGGTTCAAACTGCCGTGAAAGGGACTAAAGGTGTGTCCGTGTCCGGCGGAGGGACAGCTCATGACTGGAAACAAGGCCGTTGCCTACATAGAACCCGGCGTCGTCGAGATCGAGAACCTCGACTACCCCGACCTGCGGCTGCACGACGGCCCCGGGGTGGACCCCGCCAACGTCGGCCGCGACTGCCGCCACGGTGTGATCGTCAAGGTCCTCGCGAGCAACATCTGCGGCAGCGACCAGCACATGGTCCGCGGCCGCACCACCGCCCCCGCGGGCCTCGTGCTCGGGCACGAGATCACCGGCGAAGTGGTCGAGACGGGGCCGGACGTCGAGTACGTCCACGAAGGCGACATCGTCTCCGTCCCCTTCAACATCGCCTGCGGCCGCTGCCGCAACTGCAAGGAACGCAAGACCGGCATCTGCCTCAACGTCAACCCGGCCCGCCCCGGCTCCGCCTACGGCTACGTCGACATGGGCGGCTGGGCCGGCGGCCAGGCCGAGTACGTGATGGTCCCGTACGCGGACTTCAACCTGCTCCGCTTCCGCGACCGCGACCAGGCACTGGAGAAGCTCCTCGACCTGACGATGCTCTCGGACATCTTCCCCACCGGCTACCACGGCTGCGTATCGGCGGGCGTCGGCGTCGGCAGCACCGTCTACATCGCGGGCGCCGGACCGGTCGGACTCGCGGCCGCGGCGGCGGCCCAACTCCTGGGCGCGGCGGTCGTCATCGTCGGCGACCTCAACAAGGAGCGCCTCGCCCAGGCCCGCAGCTTCGGCTGCGAGACCGTCGACCTCACGAAGGGCTCCCCCGAGGACCAGATCGAGCAGATCGTCGGCGAACCCGAGGTGGACGCGGCAGTGGACGCCGTCGGATTCGAAGCGAAGGGCCACGGCAAGAACGCCGACGAAGCCCCCGCCACGGTGCTCAACACCGTCATGACGGTGGCCAGGGCGGGCGCCTCCCTCGGCATCCCCGGCCTCTACGTCACGGAGGACCCCGGCGGCATCGACAGCGACGCCCAGTCGGGCTCGCTCAAGCTGCGCCTCGGCCTGGGCTGGGCCAAGAGCCACAGCTTCACCACGGGCCAGTGCCCCGTCATGAAGTACCACCGCGAACTGGCGATGGCGATCCTCCACGACCGCGTCCAGATCGCCAAGGCCGTCAACGCCCAGGTCATCTCCCTCGACGAGGCCCCCCGCGGCTACGAGGAGTTCGACAAGGGCGCCAGCCGCAAGTACGTCCTCAACCCCCACGGCGCGCTGGACCGCTTCAAGAAGGCCGCCTGACGCGAAGCGCGTCCGGACACGGGAACGGGCAGCTCAAGGACCGCGTGTGTGCCGGTTCCTGAGCTGCCCGACGGGGCCGGCGCTCGGCGTCTGTCAGACGAGGCCGTTCCCCCCGCCACCGGAGGCGTCACCCGAACCGTTCACGTTCCCGTCGTTGTCGACGCCGCAGATGTTCTGCTGCGCGCGCGAGTCGGCGATAGAGATGAGGGGGCCGTTGATGGTGAGGAGCCCGCCGACCTCCGACGACGTGGTGTCGCCGTTGGACTGGTTACAGGTCACTGTGGTGGCCGGAGGCTGTTCTCCGTCTCCTTGGGCGGAGGCGACGCCGGCACCGAGCATGCTGACGCTTCCGACCATGGTCGCCACAAGAGCAGCTTTGCGAAGCTTGGGCATTCCATCTCCACTTCCATGAGGATGTCACGCGATCAGTAATTGATCGCATATAGACGGTGGCAAACCATATTCCTCGAAATCGGCATACAGGCCGCGCAACACGCCCTTCCGGTCCGATCCGCTGCCCGGCCCGCCGCCGGGCGGGATTCGAGGTCTGCACAGCGGCGGGAAACGGACACGATTCGGGGACCGAACCCCGAGGGTCCGGTCCCCGAATATGCGTTCCGACGAGGTCGGCCTGTTGCTCAGACGAGGCCGGAAGCGTCTCCGCCGGTGGCGCTGCCGGAGGTGTTCGTGTTGTCCTCCACGCCGATGCCGCAGTTGTTCTGCTGCGCGCGGGAGTCGGCGTCGCCACCGCCGCCGGTAAGCGCAGCGAGGGCGGGGAGGTCGGCTTCGCCGCCCTCGACGGTGTCGCCGTTGGCCTGGGTGCAGGTGACAGGGAACTCGGGGAGCTCCGAACCGCCAGCAGCCGCGACACCGGCACCGAGCATGCCGACGCTGCCGACCATGGCGGCCACTACGGCAGCTTCGCGAAGCTTGCGCATTTGATCTCCACTTCCATGAGGCTTGACACGATCAACAATGACCGCATTGATGCAGTTACATACGGTATTGCGTGAATAGCGCTTTTCGACTGCAACACGCCGCTCCGCGGAATCGCCGCTCCGGTTCGGGTCATTGGCGGTCGTTGCGCCCCTGTCGCACATGATTCAGGGACCGAGCCCGAGGGCTCGGTCCCTGAATGTGTACCGACGTGGCCGGTCCTTACTGCTTAGACCAGGCCGGAGGCGTCGCCACCGGTGGCGTCACCGGAGGTGTTGGTGTTGCCTTCGACGCCGATGCCGCAGTTGTTCTGCTGCGCGCGGGAGTCGGCGTCGCCGCCGCCACCGGTGAGCGCTGCCAGCAGGGGAGCGTCGAGGTCGCCCTCCGTGATGTCGTCACCGTTCGTCTGGTTGCAGGCGACGATGGGGGGCTGCGATCCGCCGGCGGCTGCGACGCCGGCACCGAGCATGCTGACGCTGCCGACCATGGCGGCCAGTACGGCAGCTTCGCGAAGCTTGCGCATTTCATCTCCACTTTCGTGAGGGCTCGACACGACCAGTAGTTGATCGCATGTAGCAGGGACAAACGATATTGCCCCTGTTGGTGCTTTTCGCCTGCAACACGCCGGTATGTGCAGACGGGTTGCGTGGGCGTCGCGCCTTCCGCCGCCGGCGACTGCTTGCGGCGGGGGTATGACTCAGGGACCGAGCCCGCGGGCCCGGTCCCTGAATGCGTGTACCGACGAGTCGGCGTCAGGCGCCGAGGAGGCCCTCGGTGGTGCCGCCGGTGGCGCTGCCGGAGGTGTTCGTGTTGTCCTCCACGCCGATGCCGCAGTTGTTCTGCTGCGCGCGGGAGTCGGCGTCGCCGCCGCCCGGGGTCAGCGCGGTGAGGAGGGGAGCGTCGACGTCGCCGCCCTCGATGGTGTCGCCGTTGGCCTGGGTGCAGGCGACGATCGTGGGCGGCTCCGAGCCGCCGGCGGCTGCGACGCCGGCACCGATCATGGTGACGCTGCCGACCATGGCGGCCAGTACGGCAGCTTCGCGAAGCTTGCGCATTTGATCTCCACTTTCGTGAGGGCTTGGATGCGACCAGTGGCCGATCGCATGTAGGCAGTGACACACGGTAAGGGAGGAGTTGCGCATTTCAACCGCAACACGCCGCTCGGTCTGACTGCCCGTTAGCCGTCTGTTCACGCACTGTGAGCGCCTCGCCGAGAGCTCCGGACCGGCGCCGACGGGCAGCCGGTTGCCGGGGAGGCATCGGTCGGCACGGACGTCCGGCCCCCGTCGTCGGTCGTGCGCAGTCCGGGGGTGCATCGAGGAGTGGTGGTGACGGTCGGCGTGCGGCGCGGAGCGTTGGTTCGCGAGGGCGGTGACGGGGGTGAAGTGCCGGGCGGTGGGCGGGAGTTCACGTTTCGCCTTTCGCGGGGCCCGACTTGGGGCTGCGGAGAGTGGCGGTGGTGCGACGGAGAGGCATGACCCCCGGTGTGGTCGAGATGTTGATGAGACCGGCAACGACGAAGGCTCCGGCCGGTTTCCCGGTCGGGGCCTTCGTTCAGCCCGGTGAGGCTGGGCGGAGGATACGAGATTCGAACTCGTGAAGGGTTGCCCCCAACACGCTTTCCGAATGTTCGTCCTGGGATCCGGGTGAGAGCGGGGTCGTTCTGAACTGGACTCCGCGGGTGGGGTACGCGGCGCATGGACACTCTTGTACGGAGGTGAATGCAACCAGAACTGCAACCACGGAGTTGGAGCCATCGGATGCGAGCAGTGGTCCCCTCTCGACCGGCTACAGCCTGAGCACCCTAGCCTCCGGTGCTCTAGCAGGTACGAGGCGCCGCCACAGCAGCGCGGCGACATAGACGGTTGCGGTGCCGATCTCCAGGTGTCGTCAAGGTGGAGCGGAGGGGCAGGTTCAGCGCCGGGTCGTTGGTGAGGATCTGCTGGTGCAGAAGCCTGAGTTCCGAACCGGCGGCGATTCCGAGCTCACCCCGCAGCCGTCCGCTGACCTGCCGGAACGCGTCGAGTGCTTCGGCCTGGCGGCCCTGCCGGTAGAGCGCCAACATCAGCTGTGCCCAGAAGTGCTCCCGCCACGGGCACGTGCGCAGCGCGTCGCGGAGTTCGACGACGACCTCGCGATGCGCCCCGCGTTTCAGATCGAGGTCGATGCGCTGCTCCAGCGCGCTGTAGCGGCGTTCGGCGAGCCCCGGGACGAAATCGCGGTGCAGGGCGTCCGAGGGCACGTTCGACAGTGCGGGCCCGCGCCACAGGCCCAGCGCCTCGCGCAGCAGTGCGCTTTCCCGTCGGTGGTCCCCGTGGGCAGCCATGCGCTGGGCCATTGTCAGTGTGCTGCGGAAACGCAGCAGGTCCAGCTGGGAGTCGTCCACGGTCATGAGATAGCCGCCCGGAAGGGTACGGATCGGCTCCAGCCGCTCTTCGGAGGATGGGCACAGCGCCCGGCGCAATCTCATGACATAGGAGCGCAGCGTTGTGTGGGCGCCTCGGGGTGGATTTTCATCCCATAGATCTGCGGCCAATTCATTCATGGAAACCGTCTGATTGGCACGCAGCAGCATCGACGCCAGCAGGATTCGTAACTTCGCCGCCGGTAAGGGCACTTCCCTCTCTCCGTGCAGCACACGCAACGACCCAAGTAAGTGGAAGCTCAGACTGCTTTCCTGTGTCACCATGTCGCGTCCCATCTACGATTCCCTGTGCCGCTGTGAGGCATGGGGGGGAATAGGCGGCCGAGCGAATTCATGCTGCCAGGGGCTGGCGCCACCGTCCAGCCACGGGGAGGCCACAGTGGCCTGAGATTCTTCTATACGCACGCGGTCCGCGTTCGACGCAAGTCGCTTTTCGGGCATTCTGAACCGCAACGACTGTGTGGCCGAGAGTCGTCGCAGGTGTCCTCAGGAACCTCACGCAGAAAACCAAAGGAGTGGGCGTGTACGACTCATCCATGTTGGTCACGGAGATCTCTGGCTGGTTGTCAAGGCCTGCCGACGAGGTGGACCGACAGTTCACAGGATCGGAACGCGACAGAATAAGGGCGGCAATTGCCGATCTGAACGAAAATGCCCTGTCCGGAGACCTGGAGAGCTTTTATCACCAACAGCTCCTATTGTCTCGTATCTACCACCTGACCATGCGTATCCCGGACGCGGAGACAGCAGAGGGCTCGATCGCGGTCCATGAGGTGACCCGGCTGCTGGAGCAGGCGACGCTGCTCGGCGAGGACCGGCAGCTGGACGCCACGCTCCTGGAGGACCTGCCCGCCGAACCCGGTGAGTTCCTTTCCTGGCTCAAGGGACAGGCCAGGCAGCACCGCGTCTTCAAGCACCCGTACTACACGGACTTCATCCGCAACCACGCCACCGCGGCGGACCTGCGCACGTACATGATCCAGGAGTCCGTGGTCGACGGTCGGTTCGACGACCTGCTGGCTCTGATGCAGGTGGGCACCAGCGGTGCCGCGAAGATGGAGATCGCGTCCAACTATTGGGACGAGATGGGGAATGGTAAGCCCGAAGAGGTCCACACCACTCTCTTCAACCAGATATTCGACGTGTTCAACGTGTCCGAGACGGAGATGGAGGAGTCGCTGACCGCCACCGCACTCCTGAGCGGAAATCTCGCAGTGCTCCTCAGCCGGTACCGGCACCGGTATCCCGAGGCCGTCGGTTTCCTGGGCATGACGGAATGGCTGGTGCCAGACCGCTTCGTGCAGGTGGTGAGTGCGTGGGAACGACTCGGCCTGCCGGACGTGGGAATCGTCTACCACCGTCTGCACATCACCATCGACTCCCAGCACGCCGCGGGCTGGTTCCACAACATTGTGAAACCAGCCGCGCCGTCGGAGTACATGCGACTGGGAATCGCCCGCGGGGCGTTGTGGCGGCTCAATTCCTCGGCGCGCTATCTGGACGAACGGCTGGCCGAGGTGGCCGGTGAGAATGTGGAGGACCGCGGCGCCGCGGAGACCGATGCACTCGTCACCGGCTGACGTGGCACGGAGCCGGCCGACGGACCCGGGCATGCACCCGATACCCGGACCCGGAATACCTAGTGGAACAAGCTTCGCGGAATGAAAGGCGAGTCGTATGCCACTGTCCGACCAGCGTTTCTCGGTCATCGACATACCGGCGGTTGAGCCGAATGTGCTGGACAGCTATGACAACTGCCCGGTAGACGAGTACATGGGCAACGGTACCCGGTACAAACGGTTCTCGCAGTACCGCATGAGCTTCACGGAGAGTGCCGGTTGGGGTTTTGAACTCCTGCCGCACCGGGACTACACCACGTTCAAGAAGTTCAATAACGTCGCCGGTGGTGTCCGCCGGGGATATCTGCCGATCGAGGTGGATTTCACGCCGCTCATCCGGACCGGGGCCGAGGGGTTCCCCCTGGACACCACGGAAGATTGGCAGATCAACGTCCATCAGAACCGCACCCGGGCCACCGGTGAGAAGCCCGGCCCGCTGACGCCGGAGGGCGTGCACCACGACGGGCACGAATTCGTCATGATCGCCGTCCTGCGGCGCAACAACGTCGCGGGCGGTCTGACCCGGTTGTGGAAGCCCGGCGCGGAGGAGCCGTTCTGGGACGGCACCCTGGAGGCCGGTCAGGCTGTGCTGCTGGACGACCGGGCGCTCGCACACGACGTCACCGACGTGCTCTCCGCCGACGGCGGTCCCGGGCACCGCGACATCCTCATCGTCGCCTTCTCCCGCTGGAGCGAGAGGTGGTACGGCGACCAGCACGACGAGGCGGCCCTGAACGACGCGCCGGAGCCGTCGGCGATGTAGGGACGCGGTCTGGGTCCGGACCGCTGGGGGCCGCACACCGTACGAGCATCTCTCGTCGGTGTACGGCCCCCGAGCGGTCAGGCGACAGCCGGTCGGGCACCGCCACGACTCCCGGAAGCAGGTGACACATGTACGACTTCGTGAAGTACCAAGCACTGGGCAACGACTACTTGGTCATCGATCCGCAGCGGATCGACCTGCTGGGGCTGCCGTCCACCGCGCAGGCCGCCCGCCTGCTGTGCGACCGGCACTTCGGCATCGGTGCTGACGGGATCCTGCTGGGACCGGTCGGTGCAGTACGAGACGGCGAGCCGGTTGTCCTGCGCGCCTTCAACTCCGACGGCAGCGTCTGTGGCAGGAGTGCCAACGGACTGCGAATATTCGCCCTCCACCTGTCCCAGTACCACCAGGGAGCGCGGGACGTCCTCATCCGTACGCTCGCGGGCGACACCGCGGTGCGGATCGAGGACCTCGACGAGGGCATCGCCCGGGTGGAGATGGGCCGCCCCACCTTCGAGGCGGCTGACATTCCGGCGCAGGGCCTGCCCGGCCCCGTCGTGGCCCGGCCGCTGGACATGGCAGGGCGACAGCTCCAGGTGACCTGTCTGAACAACGGCAACCCGCACACCGTCGTCCCGCTCCCCGAGGTGTCCGCCGCGCTGGCACATGAGTTGGGGCCGCTGATCGCGGGCCATCCGGCCTTCCCCGAGCGGACCAACGTGCAGTTCATGCGCGTGCTCGACCGCGCGACGGTGGAGATCGAGATCTGGGAGCGCGGCGCGGGCTACGCCCTGGCCTCCGGCAGCAGCGCCTGCGCCGCGGCCAGCGCCGCTCATGCCCTGGGCCTGGTGGACCACGCGGTACGGGTGCGGATGCCCGGCGGTGCCTTCGAGACGGCCATCGACGCGCAGGGCGCGGTCACCCTGTCCGGCGCCTCGGAGCAGGTCGCGGCCGGATTCCTGGCACCGCGACTCCGCGCCCATCTCGGACTGCCCGCCGTACCGGACACGCCCGCAACAGGCACGCCCGCAACAGGCACGCCCGCACCGCACACGGACACCAGCAGGCCGACCGTCCGAGCCTCGGCCGCGCGGGGGACTGCCGCATGACGCCCCTCGACGCCGGCATCGCCGCGAAGTCGGTCTACTCCATCGCCCGTTGGACGTTCGTCGACTCCGCCGGGCGCTGGGATGTCGACCTCGGCAACAGCTACGTACCGAGCCGCAGGCTGTCCGACCTGACCGTCCCCGCGGACCTCAAGCTCGACTACGGCACCGACCGGGGCACCACGGAACTGCGCGACCGGATCGCCGGACTGTACGGCGGTCGGCCGGAGTCGGTCACTGTCACGCACGGCGCGCAGGAGGCGCTGTTCCTGCTGTTCGACGTGCTGCTGCGGCCCGGCGACCAGGTGATCGCATTCAACCCCGGATGGCAACCGCTGCTGGACCTGCCGCCCCGGCTCGACGCGAGCGTGACGGTCCTGCCGTACGGACCGGATCTGTCCGTGGACGCCGCCGCCGTGACTGCGGCGGCCGGTGAGAACCTGCGGCTGATCGCGCTGAACTCGCCCTGCAACCCCACCGGCCTCCGGGTCGAGGAGGAGGAACTGCGGGCGCTGGTGGCGCTGGTGGCGGAGCGGGACGCCTATCTGCTGGTCGACGAGGAGTACGCGATCGATCTGTCGCGCTCCCCGGCCGTGGGCCAGGACCGGGTGATCTCGGTCTCCGGTCTGTCCAAGACCTACGGCCTGCCGGGCCTGCGCACCGGCTGGGTGTACGGCGCGCCGCAGGTAGCGGAAGCCTGCGCGGAGCGCAAGTTCCTCACCTCGATCGCCAACTCCGTGCTGTGCGAGGCCCTGGCCTGCTCGGCGCTGGACCGGCACGAGAACTACGCGCGGGAGTACCACCGGCTGTGCGCCCCGGGCCTGCGGCTCGTCGAGAAGTGGGCGGCCCGCCACCCGGATGCCGTCCGGCTGGTGCCGCCGCAGGGCACGCCCTTTGCCTGGATACAACTGCGTACCGGTGAGACCTCCTTGGCGCTGTGCCGCCGGGCGCTGGAGGCCGGCCTGTTGCTGACCCCCGGGGAGACCATGGGCTCCGACGAAGGCTTCCGGCTCGGCTTCGCCCGCGACGTCGACACGGTGACCGAGGGCCTGCGGCGGCTGGACACCGTGCTGCTGCCGGACGGGCCGTCCGGCGGTTGAGGGCTTACCGGCCTTCCTCAGTGTCGCGCCGGTTGCACGGTCCCCTCTCCCTTCTCCTCCTCGGCCGGCTGGGGTACGGCTTCGGCCCCGGTCCCGGCTCCGGCCTTGGCCTCAGCCACCGGACGTGACGGCGCGGTGCGGGTCAGCAGTACGCCACTGACGATCAGTACCGCGCCCACCACGGTGTTCCAGCCCAGCGACTCGTTCAGGAAGAACACCCCGACGATCGCCGCCCACAACGGGGTCAGATACGCAACCGTGGAGGCGACCGTCGAGCCGACGGCGCGGATCACCGACAAGTTCCACATGTACGCGAGCCCGGTGCCCACGGCGCCGAGCACCACCATGGCGGCCATCGGCCCCGTCCCGCCCCAATGTGGTGCACCGCTCAACAGTGGTGCGGCAACGGCAAGTTCGAGGGTCGCCCAGCTGACCTGAATGGCGGTCAGGGCGATCACGGGGATGTCTCCGCCGGACAGGAAACGGCGGGTGTAGGTGTAACCCAGCCCGTACGAGGCGGTGGCGACCAGGCAGATCACACTCCCTTTCATCAGCGAGGACTGCCCGCCCGACCACACTCCGAGCACCACCAGGGCGCCGACCAGGCCGGTGGCAATGCCGAGCAGCCGCCGCAGGGTCGGCTTCTCGTCCGGCAACATGATCACTACCCAGATCAGGGTGAACAGGGGAATGGTGGAGTTCCACACCCCGGCCGTGACGGAGTCGATGTACTGCTCGCCCCAGGCGAACAGAGTGAAGGGGAAGGCATTGAGCACCGTCCCCACCACCAGGGCGTGCCCCCACACCCGCAGGTCACGCGGCACTCCCAGCCGCCGCACCAGTACCAGGCCCCACAGCACCAGTGCTCCGAAGAAGCATCGCCAGAAGGCGACCCAACCCGGTTCGATGCCGGCTTCGACACCGATCTTGATGAGCGCGAACCCGGACCCCCAGATCATCGAGCAGGTGACGAACTGAGGTACCCACGACTTGGCCGGTACAGCGGATAAAGCTGTTACGGAGCTTGCCACTTCGAGTCCTTTCGATTTGCCGTGCGTTTCTTGTCGCGCGTTTCACGGGGGCGGGCCTGTGCCCCTCGATTACGTCTCCGCGCTGCTCCCGACCGCTGCGGAGGCGAAGGCGCGCACCAGGGGATGGGGACGGGAGGTGTCGTCGGCCAGTTCGGGCTGGAACAAGGTGGACAGGAAGAACCGGTGCCCCGGCAGTTCGGCGATGCGGGGGTGGCCGTCGTCGTCGTGGCCGGTGAAGCGCAACCCGTGGTCGCGCAGGGTGCCGGCGTACCGGGGGTCCAGAGCGTGCGTGCACTGGTAGCGCTCCACGGTCGTACGCGCGCCGAGCGCTTCCTCGGCCAGTGAGCCGGGCTCGATGTGGACAGTCCCCTCATGGCCCACGAGGTCGCGCGACAGCGGCACGATCAGCCGAAGCGGGCTGCCGGGGGAGTTCTCGGCGTGGGCGGCACCGTCCAGCGCGCATACGTGGCGGGCGAATTCCAGGAGGACGTGCAGGAAGCCGCCGCAGGTCGCCAGGAGGGGGATGTCCCGCTCGCGCGCCGTGCGCACAGCGCTCACCGCTCCGGCCTCGCTCCGGTACGGGCTGCCCGGCACCAGCCAGATGCCGTCGAAGCCGGCCAGGTCCCGAGGGCCGTCGAGCTGCGCGGTTGACACCCAGTAGGCGTCCACCAGCAGCCGTTCGCGGCGCCACAGCGCCTCCAGCATCGGCGCGTAGCGGGTGTGCGCGGGCACACCCGCCGACCGCTCGCCGACGAGCGCGATCCGGGCGGGCCGGGTGCGCGAAAGGTCCAGGTCGGCCTGGGGGCGTGGTGCGACGGTGGTGGGCACGCCGGAATCATCCAGCGGCCATGGCAAAAGGACAAACGATAGCTTCTGATTCCTCGATAAGTGATGCTGATCCGGTGGACCCGCGCCTGCTCAAGACCTTCTCGGCCGTCATCACTCACGGCTCCTTCTCCGACGCCGCCCGGGAGTTGGGCTATACGCAGTCCGCGGTGTCCCAGCAGATTGCCTCGCTGGAAGGGGAGTTGGGCGTCGAGTTGGTCTGTCGGCGGCCGGTGGGCCCGACGGAGGCCGGTGCCCGGCTGATGGACCACGTGGCCTCGATCCTCCTGCGCATCAACGCCGCGCGTGCGGAAGTCCAGAGGGTGAAGGGCGGAACCACCGGGCGGCTGACCGTCGGCATCTGTCCACTGGCGGCCACCGCACACGCACTGCGGATCATCGGTGAGGTGGCCCGGCGTGCCGGTGCGCACGAGCTGACGGTACGTACGCTGCCGCGCCAGGCGGTCGCCGAGGGCGTCGCCACCGGCAAACTGGACCTCGGCCTGGTCGACGGCTTCGCCCTGCCCGAGGACCCCCTGCGCCCGCCCCGGGGGGCCGGGCTGCGCGGCGTACCGGTCTGCCGGGAGCCGGTGGTGGTGGCCCTGCCGCCCCACCACCCCCTGGCACACCGCACGGATCTACGGCTGGCGGACCTGATCGACGCCCGGTGGATCGACGCACCGGGCGTGAGCGCCCCCCTGGCGGACCTGTGCGCCGTGGTCGGAGACAGCCCCCATCTGCGGGTGGCCCTGCGGTACGACGGCCACGACGTGCGTACGTACACCGAGCTGCTCGCCGGAGGACAGGGCCTGGGCCTCCTCCCACGCTTCGCGCTCGCCGGGCGGCAGGACCTGGTCGGCATCCCCCTGACACAGCCGGAGCTGTCCCACCGCGTCGAGGCCCTGCGCGTCACGGGCGGCCCACCGGTGGTGGAAGACCTGGTCGCATCGCTCACCGAACCCGTCGAACCCGTCGGCACCGAGATCCAGCCACGAAGCTGAAGGAGGATGGGAAAAGACGAAGAGCAACCACGCAACGACGAAGGCCCCGGCCGGTTTCCCGGTCGGGGCCTTCGTGACAGCCCGGTGAGGCTGGGCGGAGGATACGAGATTCGAACTCGTGAGGGGTTGCCCCCAACACGCTTTCCAAGCGTGCGCCCTAGGCCACTAGGCGAATCCTCCGCCGCAGACTCTACAAGACGTTCAGGAGTGCTCGCGAACTCGATCCCCGGTACGCGCATCGGGTAGTGTTGGGCGCAGCCCCTCACGTGGCGCTATCTCTCTGAACTCCCCCAGGGCCGGAAGGCAGCAAGGGTAGGAGGGCTCTGGCGGGTGCGTGAGGGGCGTTCGCGTTCCGGGCGCTCCTCCAGGAGATGCGCACGCGGTTCGCGCCGGGCCTCGCCGCGGCTCAAGATCCTTGTGCGGGCTCGCTGTCCGCGCTCGCGCGGGTGGGGGAGGCGGGCCGGACGAGGGCGGCGTGACTTGTCGGTGGGCACCGATATCGTCGGGGGTGTGTCGTCCCTCGCCCTGTATCGCCGGTACCGCCCCGAGACCTTCGCAGAGGTCATCGGGCAAGAGCATGTGACCGAACCGTTGCAGCAGGCTCTGCGCAACAACCGGGTCAACCACGCCTATCTCTTCAGCGGGCCGCGCGGCTGCGGCAAGACGACGAGCGCGCGCATCCTCGCCCGGTGCCTCAACTGCAAGCAGGGGCCCACTCCGTCGCCGTGCGGCGAGTGCCGTTCGTGCCGTGATCTCGCGCGCAACGGGCCCGGTTCGATCGATGTGATCGAGATCGACGCCGCGTCCCACGGCGGTGTCGACGACGCTCGCGAGCTGAGGGAGAAGGCGTTCTTCGGGCCGGCGTCGAGCCGTTACAAGATCTACATCGTCGACGAGGCGCACATGGTCACCTCGGCGGGGTTCAACGCCCTGCTGAAGGTCGTCGAAGAACCGCCGGAGCACCTGAAGTTCATCTTCGCGACGACCGAGCCGGAGAAGGTCATCGGCACGATCCGGTCGCGTACGCACCACTATCCGTTCCGTCTGGTGCCGCCGGGCACTCTGCGGGACTACCTGGCCGAGGTCTGCACGCGGGAGGCGATCCCGGTCGAGGAGTCGGTGCTGCCGCTCGCCGTCCGTGCGGGGGCCGGATCGGTCCGGGACTCGATGTCGGTGATGGACCAGCTCCTGGCGGGCGCGGGCGAGGACGGCGTGACGTACGCCATGGCGACCGCCCTGCTCGGCTACACGGACAGCGCGCTGCTCGACGAGGTGGCGGAGGCCTTCGCCACGGGAGACGGCGCGCGGGCGTTCGAGATCGTCGACCGGGTCATCGAGGGCGGTCACGACCCGCGCCGCTTCGTGACGGACCTCCTGGAGAGGCTGCGGGACCTGGTGATCCTCGCCGCCGTGCCGGACGCGGAGGAGAAGGGGCTGATCGACGCCCCCGACGACGTCGTCGAGCGGATGCGCGCGCAGGCCGGGACCTTCGGGGCGGCGGAGCTCAGCCGCGCCGCGGACGTCGTCAACACGGGCCTGACGGAGATGCGCGGGGCGACGTCGCCGAGGCTTCAACTGGAGCTGATCTGCGCGCGGGTGCTGCTGCCGGCCGCCTACAGCGACGAGCGTTCCGTGCAGGCGCGGCTCGACAGGCTGGAGCGGGGGGCGGCCTTCGCCGGAACCGGGCTCGGGGCGGGGGCCGGTGCCGACGCCGGGGCCGGGACGGGTGCTGCCGGGGCTGGGGCGGTGGCCCCGCCTCCCGTACGTCCCGCCGCGGGGGGAGAGGAGCCGGCGGCTCCGGTGGACGGGCCTCCCGCGCAGGGTTCCGCCCCTGCCGGGCCTGCGGCGCCGCGTGCGGCTCAGGCCCCGAGCGGGCAGGCGGCCCCCGGTGCGGCCGACGAGCCTGCCGCCGCGGAGCGTCCGGCGGAGGGCCCGCCGGGGCCGGCGGGCGGCGGTGGCGGGCGCAGGCCCGGCGCGTGGCCGTCCGGGACGAGCGGTGCCGACAAGACTTCCGGGCAGGCGTCCCGTCCGGGCGCGTGGCCTGTGAGCGGCGGGGGCAGCGGCTCGCCGGGTGCACCGGCCGAGCAGGCGCCCGCGGGGGCTGCGGCGGCTGCGTCGTCCTTGCCGCCGCCGGGCGAGGAGGCGGGCGGCGGGGCCGGCGAGGCGAAGGACCCCGCGCAGGGCGCTGCCCAGGTGCGGCAGATGTGGCCGCAGATCCTGGAGGCGGTGAAGAACCGCCGCCGCTTCACCTGGATCCTCCTCAGCCAGAACGCGCAGATCGTCGGGTTCGACGGCACGACGTTGCAGCTCGGCTTCTCGAACGCGGGCGCGCGGGACAGCTTCGCGGGCGGCGGCAGCGAGGACGTCCTCGTGCAGGCCGTCAACGACGCGCTCGGCGTGCACTGGAAGGTCGAGGCGATCGTCGACCCCTCCGGCGGAGCGGGCTCCGGCCCCGGCGGCGGGCCGCAGGGCGGCGGTGCCGGTCCGGGCGGGCAGAGCGGCGGATTGGGCGGCGGGTTCGGCGGCGGGTTCGGCAGCGGCGGTGCTTCCGGTGCGTCCGGCGGCTCCTCTGCTCCGGGCCAGGCCGCAAGCCAGGAGCCCGGGGCGCGACCCGGGCAGGGCGGCGAGGGATCTGCGGGCGGGGCGTCCGCGGGCGCCCGGCAGGCCATGGCGGCCGCGCAGGCCGGGCCGGGGCCGGGCGGTGCCGGGGGCACGGCGGTCGCGGCACCGGCCGGGGCGGTCCCCGGGCAGGCCGGCTCGTCGTACGCCGCACGCGGAGGGCCGGGTGCCGGTTCCGCGGCGGCCAGTGCGTACAGCGGCGGCCTCGAGGACGACATGCCCGCCGAGGACGACCCCGACCTCGACGAATCGGCGCTCTCCGGCCACGACTTGATCATGCGTGAGCTCGGGGCCACGGTCATCGAGGAGTTCGAGCACGGGTGATCCCCGCGGGTGCCGCCGGTGCGCCCTCGGCAGGATGAGGACAGGTTCAGCGGGCTCCGCTCCGAGCACGTAGGCTCAGCCGTGGAAAGAGAAGTACGCGTACGGCGGTTACGTGAGCCATGTGCCGTATGCGCACTCCGCGCAGAACATGCGCGGTGCGTGCAGCGCGTGCTCCGCACCGTCGGTCCGCGGCGGTGGCGGCGGCGCGGACATCAGAGACGTCGACGAGCCAGGAGCCAAGTCGTGATTCCCGGTGGTGGGGGCCAGCCCGACATGCAGCAGCTGTTGCAGCAGGCCCAGAAGATGCAGCAGGACCTTGCCGAGGCGCAGCAGGAACTCGCCGAGAGTACGGTCGACGGTTCCTCCGGCGGCGGCCTGGTCAAGGCGACCGTGAACGGGGCGGGTGAGCTCCAGGGCCTCGTCATCGACCCGAAGGCCGTCGATCCGGAAGACACCGAGACGCTCTCCGACCTGGTGCTCGCCGCTGTTCGGGACGCCGTCGCCGGCGCCCAGCAGCTGCAGCAGCAGAAGCTCGGCCCGCTCGCGGAGGGGCTGGGCGGCGGGGGCGTTCCGGGACTCCCCTTCTAGGGCCTGTCGGACAGGTCCCGGGGGCCGCAGGTCCGAGCGGCCGGGGCCTTCCGGCCCTCATGGATCCGGAAGGCCCCGGACCGGGCCGGCCGGTCCGGTTTCAGGGAACGGCCAGGGGGCACCAGGTCGTTCATGTCACGGGGCCGCTCGACGAGCGGCCTCTCAGGGATCTTTCGGGGTTCCAGGCGGTGGTGGCGCGGTCGGGGGGCGGCTACGGTTCGCCGGGCCGTGGGCGGAAGGGCACAGGCCCGGAAGCCCGGAGAGACAGGCAGGAGCATCCGTGTACGAAGGCGTGGTTCAGGACCTCATCGACGAGTTGGGCAGGCTGCCCGGCGTCGGTCCCAAGAGCGCGCAGCGGATCGCCTTCCACGTCCTCCAGGCGGAGCCCACGGACGTACGGCGTCTCGCGCACGCACTGCTGGAGGTCAAGGACAAGGTCCGGTTCTGCGCCGTGTGCGGCAACGTCGCGCAGGAGGAGCAGTGCCGGGTGTGCCTGGACACGCGGCGTGACCGCAGCGTCATCTGCGTGGTCGAGGAGCCGAAGGACGTGGTGGCGATCGAGCGGACGCGTGAGTTCCGCGGCCGCTACCACGTGCTCGGCGGTGCCATCAGCCCCATCGAAGGCGTCGGGCCCGACGACCTCCGGATCCGGGAGCTGATGAGCAGGCTCGCGGACGGTGCCGTCACCGAGCTGATCCTGGCCACGGACCCCAACCTGGAAGGAGAGGCGACGGCCACCTACCTCGCGCGTATGGTCTCGAGCATGGGGCTGAGGGTGACGCGCCTGGCAAGCGGCCTCCCTGTCGGGGGAGATCTTGAATATGCCGATGAGGTCACGCTGGGGCGGGCCTTCGAGGGGAGAAGGTTGCTTGATGTCTGACGCCACGCTGAACGCGATCAAGGACAATCCGGACGACTTCGCCGTACAGATCTCCGACCAGATCGAGAGCTTCATCGTCTCGGTGACCGAGGTCGCCAAGGGGGACGACCCCGACAGCGCCGTCCCCTACCTGCTGCTGGAGCTGTCGCAACTCATCCTCGCCGGAGGCCGGCTGGGGGCGCACGAGGACTTCGTCCCCGTCGAGCGGTACGAGCCGGACATCGGCCCCGAGCCCGACGTCGACGAGATGCGGCTCAAGCTCGCCGCGCTGCTGGAACCGGTCGACGTCTACTCCGAGGTCTTCGACCCGTACGAGCCCCGTACGGCCCCCGTCGCATGCCGTATCTCCGACGATCTGGTCGGTGTGATCACGGACTTGCGGCACGGAATGGCCCACTACAAGGAGGGCAGGGTCAGCGAGGCCCTGTGGTGGTGGCAGTTCTCCTACCTGTCGAACTGGGGTCCCACGGCTTCGGCGGCTCTGCGTGCCCTGCAGTCCCTCGTGGCGCACGTCCGTCTCGACACTCCGCTCCGCGCGCTGGACGGGCTGGACACGGACAGCGACGCCGGGGAGGACGACGGCCTGCTGGAGAAGGAGGCCGGTGCGGTCATGGCCGCAGAGATCGGTGTGCCGCTGGGGATGCAGCCCGAAGCCGGCCGCGGCTGAGCGTCGGTTCCGCTCGGCGCGCCGGGCCGGCTCGCCCTGCCCCGGTGCCGCCCGTGGCCCCGGGTTTCCCCGGCGCCCTCGTCCGTCTGCCCGTCCGGCCTCTGGAGGGGACGACGCGGCTCGCGGCGATGAGTCGTCCGCGTCGTCCCGGTCTCTTCTCTCGCAGGCCCGCACAGCGGACGGTCGAGGGAGGCAGGCATGGACAAGCGATTCACCGCCACGTTGCGGAAGGGCCCCGACGTGGGCGGCTGGACCTATCTGGTGTGGCCGGACTCCGTCGGGTACTTCGGAACCCGGGGGCTGGTGAAGGTGCGCGGGACGATCGACGGGCACCCGTTCCGTAGTTCGTTCATGGCGCTGGGCGACGGTACGCACAAGCTGCCGGTGCGCGCCGAGGTGCGCCGCGCCATCGGCAAGCAGGCCGGAGACACGGTCACCGTCCACCTCGTGGAGCGGCTGGACGGAACCCCGCACGCCGACATCGCTTAGGAGCCGGTCCGCCGGTCCTGCGGGTACGCCCTCCCGCTGCCTGCGCGCGCGGGCGCGTCAGCGGGAGAGGATCCCCGCCCGGCGGGCGGCGCCGAGCCAGGAGGGGAACTCGCGCATCAGCTCCGCGTACAGCACCTCGTCCGGGATCCGCATCGGCTCGGTGCCGGCGGGGAAGAAGCCCGCGTTGTCCACCGCCCGCCGGGCGGGAACGGGCAGTTCGTCGAGCTTGAGGAGGAAGTCGAACTGCTTGCTCTCCGGATCGCCGAAGCCCATGAACTGCCAGAAGATGGGGAGCCTCGCGGCGTCGCACAGCGCACGCTGCGCGGCGGAGCGTGACGTGGGCGCTCCGTCCGTCTGGAAGACGACGAACGCCGGGTCGGGTGTCCCTGACGCCACGTAGTGGTCGACGACCGTCTCCATCGCGAGGTGGTAGTTGGTGCGGCCCATGTGGCCCAGGGATTCGTTGAGGGGGCCGATCCGGTTCTCGTAGGCGTCGAGCCGGACTTCCGCGACGCCCTCCACCTCGGTGGAGAACAGGACGACGGGGACGGTGCCGTCGTCGTCCAGGTTGGCGGAGAGGCCGAGTACCTGCTCGGCCAGGTGCTGGAGCGTCCCGTCCCTGTAGTAGCGGCGCATGCTGCCGGAGCGGTCCAGCACCAGGTAGACGGCGGCGCGCCGGCCGGAGAGGCCGGCCTTCTCCAGCGCCACGCGTGCCGTCTTGCGGAGGTTCACCAGGCCGTCGGGCGTTCGGGGCCCGGCCTGCCGGGTGGCTGCCCCGGCGGGGGAGCCTGCTGGGCGCTTCACGTAGTCGATGGACACGCGGGCCTCCTGCTGTGCTGGGGAGTTGCGTACAGGGCGTACGCGAACATTACGGCCCAATCGCGTGATTTGGACATGGCTGTGTGCCATCCGGAACGGCCGGACGTGCCACAAGGATGCCAATACGCCTTGCGGGGCGGGGAGTTGACCTCCATGACACGGCCGGGCACACGGAGCGCACGTCAACTCGCAGCGTTCGCCGGACGGTTCGCCTCGACCCTGGTTCTCCCTGGCAGGGAGCGACGGGACGCGGTCAGTCCGCCGCCTCCGGGCCGCCGGCCTCCGCCGAAGCCGCTATGTCCGCGAGGTCCTTCGCTATGGCCTTGGCCGCCGTCTTCGCGCCGAGGGAGCCCATCGCCTGCATCAGCTTCGCCTTCAGCCCGCTTCCGTCCGCGAGTTCGGAGCCGAAGGTCAGACGCACCGACGTGGCGCCGCCCTCGTCGGTGAGGAGGAACTCCGAGACGTAGTGCACGCCGCGGGAGCCGGCCTCGATGACGCAGCGCTTCGAGGGTTCGCTGGCCGTGACCCACATCTCCTCGGTGGCCTCCTTGCCCAGCATGCGGCGCGTCTCCCGCCAGCGGGTGCCGACCCCGAAGGGGCCGTCGCTGAGCATTTCGACCCTCTCGATGCCGCTGATCACGCGGGGGGCGGCCGCGATGTCCGTCAGCACCGCCCACACCCGGTCGGCCGGGGCGGCGATGCGGCGCTCCACTGTCACGTGCGGTCCACTCATGAGGTCCACCTTCCGAAGCGGGGCCGGACTCCATCGTCCGCCCCCTGTGCCCGGAATTGAACCAGCGGGCACTGACAGCGCCCGCGGTGCCGGCCCGCCGCCGGAGGGCGACCCGGTACCGGAGGATCCTGACCGCCCCCGGCCCGCCGTACCGGCCCAGGCCCTAGACGCCGCGGGTCTCGTCGAGCGGGGGGACGTAGAACCCCGTCGTGGCCTGCACGGCGGCGGTGACCGCCTCGGCGGAGCCCCCGGAGGCCGCGTACGCGGCTCCCCAGGCCTCGCTGCTGCGCGTCATGAACTCCCGTGCCTCGTCCGACTCCTGACGCCATGCGGCGAGGTCGCCGGCCGGGCCGCCGCCGAGTTCGAGGGCGAGCCCGAGTGCCGTCAGGTCCCACTGGACGCCGAACGCGCCAGGCCCGAACGGGTCCCACACCTCGGGCGGCACCACCGCGGTCTGCTCCAGTGAGAAGAGCGTCCGGTCCTCGCCCTCGGGCGCCAGCCGCACCTCGACCTCGCTGAACTCCGGAGCGTCGCCGAACGTCCAGCCGATCCGCAGCAGCCGGGGCGGCTCGCAGTGCAGGATCCCGCCGCCCGCGCCGCCCTCCAGCCGGTACGTCCCGCCGGGTTCCAGGTCCCCGCTGACGGGCATCAGCCACCGGCTGAGGCGCACGGGGTCGGTACAGGCGTGCCATACGTCGTCGACCGGGGCGTCGTAGGTGCGGCGCAGCAGGACGGTACGGGCTTCGCCGTCCGCGACCGTGCGGCTCCCCACGTGCCGTTCCACGAGGTCGATCTGGCTGACGATCTCCTTCACCGCTGCTCCTCTTCGCCGTGCGGCGGGACGCTGTCCGAGTGCTGACCGGAGCGGGGCGCGGAGGCCGCCCTGTCCACAGGGTCGGGCCCGCCCGCGGCCGGGAAGCGGTGCCGGGGACCGGCCCGAAGGGTTCTCCGCCTGCGCCGGGCGCCCTGCGGGGCCGGACCCGGCGGCGCTCGCCCCGAGTCGTCGCGCAATTGTCGCCGCAGGGGCAGCCGGTGCGGCGGGCGGGTCGCGCCCCGGGTGAATGGGCAGGTCAGGACCGGGCGTTGGCGTTCGCGGGCCCGATTCCGGGCCGCTCGGCCACGAGCCCGGCGGCGCAGGCGGAGAGGAGGAGCCCGGCGCCCCGAGCCCGGCGCCCCGTGCCCGGCGCCCCCGAGCGCGGCGGATGCGGCTGGGAGGCGTCGTGCGGGAGGCCAGTCCGGCACCGGGAGCGTGTGCACCGCGTCCGGTCGGCCCGCGGGTTACTCGCGAGTTGTCTGCTCGGTGCACGCGTCGCCGCGGGGCCGAGCGTCAACCCCCGCGCGGCCAGGCACGCGGCACTTCCCGCGTGCGGACCGTCACGCCCCGTCCCGGTGCCGGCCGTGTGAGCTGCCTTACGTTCCCGTGTGGGCAGCCCTCGAACGGGCAGGTTTGGTCGCTGGACGAGAGGGCGGAACGCTCTCTCGGTAAACTGAGCCGACCCATGGATTCCCGGACGGGGTCCCTCCGTGGAGCTTCGCGGGGCAAGGGTGCAGAACGACTGAGATTCGAGGAGCGAGCACACGTGGGCCTTGTCGTGCAGAAGTACGGCGGCTCCTCCGTTGCCGATGCCGAGGGCATCAAGCGCGTTGCCAAGCGGATCGTCGAGGCCAAGAAGAACGGCAACCAGGTTGTCGTCGTGGTCTCGGCGATGGGTGACACGACGGACGAGCTGATCGATCTCGCCAAGGAAGTCTCCCCGGTCCAGACGGGGCGCGAGTTCGACATGCTGCTGACCGCCGGAGAGCGCATCTCCATGGCACTGCTGGCGATGGCGATCAAATCCCTCGGGCACGAGGCGCAGTCGTTCACCGGAAGCCAGGCGGGCCTGATCACCGACTCCGCGCACAACAAGGCGCGGATCATCGACGTCACGCCCGGCCGTATCCAGACCTCCGTCGACGAGGGCAACATCGCCATCGTCGCCGGTTTCCAGGGCGTCTCCCAGGACAGCAAGGACATCACCACGCTCGGCCGCGGCGGTTCCGACACCACGGCCGTCGCGCTGGCCGCCGCGCTGGAGGCGGACGTCTGCGAGATCTACACCGACGTGGACGGCGTCTTCACCGCCGACCCGCGGGTCGTGAAGAAGGCCCGCAAGATCGACTGGATCTCGTTCGAGGACATGCTGGAGCTGGCGAGCAACGGCTCCAAGGTGCTGCTGCACCGCTGCGTCGAGTACGCCCGTCGCTACAACATCCCGATCCACGTACGCTCGTCCTTCTCGGGGCTGCAGGGCACCTGGGTGAGCAGTGAACCGCCTGGCGGCCACGACGGCCGGGGGGAAGGCGTCCCCGGTGCGCAGGCCGCGCTCAAGAGCGGGCAGGGCAAGGACAGCGGGCAAGGGGAACAGTCGATGGAGCAGGCGATGATCTCGGGTGTCGCACACGACACCTCCGAGGCGAAGATCACGGTCGTGGGAGTGCCGGACAAGCCCGGCGTCGCCGCGGTGATCTTCCGGGCGATCGCGGACGCCGAGGTCAACATCGACATGGTCGTGCAGAACGTCTCGGCCGCGTCCACCGGGCTGACGGACATCTCCTTCACGCTGCCCAAGACCGAGGGCCGCAAGGCGATCGCCGCGCTGGAGAAGGCGCAGGGCGCGATCGGGTTCGACTCGCTGCGCTACGACGACCAGATTGCCAAGATCTCCCTCGTCGGCGCCGGGATGAAGACGAACCCCGGTGTCACGGCGACGTTCTTCGAGGCGCTCTCCCAGGCCGAGGTCAACATCGAGCTGATCTCCACGTCCGAGATCCGCATCTCCGTCGTCACGCGTGAGGACGACGTCAACGAGTCGGTGCGCGCGGTGCACTCGGCCTTCGGTCTCGACAGCGAGAGCGACGAGGCCGTGGTCTACGGAGGCACAGGTCGGTGACGCCCTTCGCCCGTACGGTCGGCCCTGACGGTGACCGTACGGGCCGGCCCGTCCTGGCCGTCGTCGGTGCGACCGGGGCTGTGGGGACGGTCCTGCTCTCGCTGCTCTCGGAGCGGGCGGACGTGTGGGGAGAGATCCGGCTGATCGCCTCCCCGCGCTGGGCCGGCCGTGTACGGGAGGTCCGCGGTGAGGACGTCAGTGTCCGCGCCCTGAACGAGGAGGCGCTCAAGGGCGCCGACGTCGCGGTCTTCGCCGTCCCGGACGAGGTCGCCGCGGAGTGGGTGCCGGTCGCGGCGTCCAACGGCACGGTCGTCGTGGACGGTTCGAAGGCGTTCCGCATGGACGGGGACGTGCCGCTGGTCGTCCCGGAACTCAACGGGCACGCCGTCGGTTCGCGGCCCCGCGGCATCATCGCCAGCCCCGGCTGCACGACCCTCTCGATGATCGTCGCGATGGGCGCGCTGCACGCGGAGTGGGGCCTGCGCGAGCTGATCGTCTCCAGCTACGAGGCCGTTTCCGCGGCCGGACGGACCGGAGTCGAGGCGCTGCGCGGCCAGTTGGCGGCGCTCACCTCGGCCGACGCCGCCGGCGCCGAACTCGGCCGGCACCCCGGCGACATCAGGCGCGTCGTCGCCGACGGTCTCGGCAGCGTGGCGGCGGCTCCCGTCGGGGACGCCGCCAACCCGCACGCCACGCCCGTCGCCTACAACGTCGTGCCCTTCACGGGCGAGATGGCGGAGGGCGGCTGGACGTCCGACGAGCTCACGGTGCGGCAGGAGACCCGCAAGGTCCTCGGACTGCCCGAACTGCGCGTGGCGGCGACCTGCGTACGGGTGCCGGTGCTCACGGCGCACTCGGTGTCCGTGCACGCGCGCTTCGAGCACGAGGTGTCGGTGCCGGAGGCGCACGCGATCCTCGCGAACGCCCCGGGCGTGGTGCTCTGCGACAACCCGGCCCAGGGGGATTTCCCGACTCCGGCGGACGTGGCGGGCACGGACCCCACGTGGGCGGGGCGCGTACGGCAGTCGCTGGACGACCCGTGCGCGCTCGAACTGTTCGTCTGCGCGGACAACCTGCGCAAGGGGGCGGCGCTGAACATGGCGCAGATCGCGGAACGGGTCGTCGCGTAGGGCGTGTCCGGCACATGGCGCCGTCCGCCGCGGGCGGTGTTCGCGGCGGGACGGCCAGCCGCAGGGCGGGGGAGCGGGCATGTCCACCGTCGACCGTCCTCGGTATGCAGGGCGCCGGCCGAAGTTGTGCCGTACGGAGGGGTCTTGGCACTGGCGGGCACGACCGGCGTGGACGAGAATTTCGCTTCCCCCGCTGCAACCGGCGGCGGGGCGGACGGCGTCTTCGACTCCACTGCCAGAAGTCAGGACGCTGTGACAACAGGGGCATTCAGGAAGAGCTGGTACGCATGGGGACGTTCGACGATTCGTCAACGGCTGAGCCGAACGCGTACAACCCTCCAGGGGGAGTGTGTGTCCAACAAGCGTGGCAGAGGCACTCGGATCAGCGTTGGCGGCAGTTCCCGGAACCACCGGTTTCAGTACCGGGGGTATGCCGGTGATAACGCCGTGGTCCGCCACTCGCCCGCCGCGCGTCGCCGCCGAAGGCGCGGAGACTGACGACGCGATGACAGCCGGCACGACAGTCGACCATCTCACCGAGACCTACCGCGTCCACTACCGCTCGCTGCTCGGCCTCGCGGCGCTGCTGCTCGACGACACCGCGTCGTGCGAGGACGTCGTGCAGGAGGCGTTCATCCGCGTCCACTCGGCGCGCAAGCGCGTCCGCGACCCCGAGAAGACCCTCGCCTACCTGCGGCAGACCGTCGTCAACCTCTCCCGGTCGGCGCTGCGCAGGCGCATCGTCGGACTCAAGCTGCTCTCCAAGCCCATGCCGGACATGGCGAGCGCGGAGGAAGGCGCGTACGAGCAGCTGGAGCGCGACGAGCTGATCAAAGCCATGCGCGGGCTGCAGCGGCGCCAGCGCGAGGTGCTGGTGCTGCGCTACTTCGCCGACATGACGGAGGCGCAGGTCGCCGAGGTGCTGGGCCTGTCCCTGGGCTCGGTGAAGGCGTACGGGTCGCGCGGGATAGCGGCCCTGCGCGTCGCCATGGAGGCCGCCTCATGAGTGCGTACGGCAGGGAGGGCCTGCGCACGCGAGAGAGCTCCGTGGTGGTGCCGCGGAGCCGGCACCGGGTCGTCTCCTTCGGCCACTCCGGCCGGGCCACGGAGAAGGAGGGCGCACGCGAGCCCGCCGGGACGCGCGCCCCGAACGAGAGGCACGAGCCGCACGGCACGCACGGGCCGGACGGCACGCACGAACTGGGCGGAGCCGACGGGCTCGGCGAGGTCCGCGGCGCGCACGACGACGACCCGGAGGAGCCCGACGAGTTCCCGGGCCCTCACGCGCCGGAGACCCCGCACGCCCCTGACGCGCCCGACGTCCCCGACGGTCCGGAACTGCCCCCGCACCGCGCACCCGAGGCCCCTGACCTGCCGGACCTGCCCGGCGTCCCGGACGTGCCGGACGTCACCGGGCCGGCGGAGATGCCCGAGATCCCGGACGCGCCCCATGTCCTGGACAGCCCCGAGATCCCTCCGACCCCGGACATCCCGGCAGCTCCCCGTACTTCGGACATGCCCGAGATCCCGGAACCCCCTGAGATCCCGGAGACCCCCGGCATCTACGACGAGCCCGAGATCCCGGAGCCTCCCCAGATCGACGCCCCGGACGTACCGGGCGTCACCGAACCGACCGAGGTCCCCGGCACGCCCGAAGGCCCCAGCTCCCCTGCCGGGCCCGACGTGCCACGACCCCCGGACCTCACCGACGCACCGCGGTCCGGCCCCGAAGGGCCGGACGCGGGCCGAGACGCGGGTACAGCCATGCACTCAAACCGACAGAACAGAGCAGAATCCCCGGACAGGCCCACCGACTTCAACCCCATCACCGGCAGCTTCGAGCCCGGCGGTCCGGCCCCGGAGCAGCCCGGTCCGCCGCCCGCCGCGCGGACCGGCAAGGCCCAGGAGGGTGCGGCGGAGGGCGACGGCGCAGCCGCCGCCTTCCCGGCCGGCGGCCCGCAGGCCGGAGAGACCTCCGCCGCGTCCCCGCCGGAGGGCCCGCCGGCTGCCGCAGGCAGCGGCGGTCCCGTCGGCGGTGGCGGTTCCGCGGGCGGTGACGGCCGCGGCGGCGGTGGCTCCGGTGGCGGCTCCGGTGGCAGCGGTGGCGGAGGCGCCGACGGCGAGGACGACGACGCCGAGGAGATGCTCCGCCGGATGCTGCGCGACAGCGTCCGCGACATCGAGCCGTCCCCCCAGTCGCTCGACTACCTGCGGCATGCGATTCCCGCTCGCCGGGTGCACCGCCGCCGGGCCCTGGCCGGTGCGGCGGCGGCGGTCGTGCTCGCGGGCGTGGGCGTGCCCGCGCTGATGACGACCGGTCTCGTGCCCGGCCTGCCCGACGGTCGTGCCGTCAACGCCGGCGACAGCCACGAGCAGGCCCAGAACTCCGGCGGCCTGGACGGCGGCGGCCACTCGCAGGGCTCCGGCAGCGCCGACGGCGGCGCCGGCCGCAGCGGCGGCAAGGGTGGGGACGGCGACGGTTCCGCGTCCCCGTCCCCCTCGGCGGGCAAGGCGTCCGGCGGTGCGGACCCGAACGACACCCTCGCGACGAGCGCGCCGAGCTGCGGCCGCGACCAGCTCGGCAAGGGGTCGGCGTCCGCCGGTGAGCCCGACGGCGAGGGCAAGGTCTACGGCAGCTTCCGGGTGGTCAACACCTCGTCCGACGCGTGCACCGTGGAGGGCGAGGGGGTCGTGGGTGCGTCCGCTCAGGGCAGTGCCGACATCGACCGCATAGACGTCCTCGACCACACGCCCGGTGACGGCGCGGACGGTCTGCCCGACCCGGACCAGTCGCCCGACCAGCTGGTGCTGAGACCCGGGGAGGCCTACGTCGTGAAGTTCGCCTGGGTCCCCGAGGAGTGCCCCAGCGGCTCGCCCAGCCCCAGGTCCGCCGAGGGCGAGGGCCCCGGCGGCGCCCAGGGCGGCAACAACGGCAATTCGGGCGGCAACTCCGGCGGCAGCGACGGCGGCAGTGCGGACAGCGGCGGCAACGGCAGCTCCGGCGGTCCCGACAATCCCTCCACGGGCGGCGGCGACGGAGGCGGCGGAGACGAGGGTGCCAGCGTCGTGCTGACGCACATCCCGGACGTGGGCGACCCGGCCGCCGCCGGCACGGAGCTCCCAGGCGCCTGTGCGGGCACCCTCTACCGCACGGGAGTCCTGGCGGCCGAGTAGCGGGGCCCGCCCTCCGCATCGAGGGCGCCTCGTCCGGCTCCCGGGCGCCGCGGCCAGGCCTGCGGCGGGAGAGGAGGGCGGCGCCCCGCGTACGGAGGGGCGGAGGCGCCCCGTACCGTTGGAGCGTGTACCGGTTCCTGCTGACCCCGCGCTGGTGGGGGATCAACCTCTTCGCGGTGCTGGCGATCCCTGTCTGCCTGTTCATGGGCAGCTGGCAGCTCTCGCGTTTCGAGGCGCGCGTCGACAGCCACGAGGCGCACCAAAAGGCGGCGTCCGGGGCGGAACGGGCCGAGCCGGCGCCGCTGTCGCGGCTGCTTCCCGTGGACGCGGAGACGAGCGGGCGTCCGGCCGAGGCCACCGGGCGCTTCGACACCCGGCATCCGCTGCTCGTGCCGGACCGGACGCTGGACGGCAGGCAGGGCTTCTACGTGCTGTCGCTGCTGCGGACGACCGGCGCCGGGGGAGGCGCGGGCGAGCCGGGCCAGGGCAAGGCGCTGCCCGTCGTACGGGGATGGCTCCCCGGGAAGGCCGACGCGGACCGGGTGCCCGACCCGCCCCGCGGCGAGGTCGAGGTCACGGGCGCGCTGCAGGCGTCGGAGTCCCAGGGCAGTCCGGGCGTGCACTCCGCCGGCGCGCTGCCCGAGGGGCAGCTCGGCATGATCAGCGCGGCGTCGCTGGTCAACGTGGTGCCGTACGACGTGCACGACGCGTGGATCACCGTGCAGGAGCCGCCGGCCGGGTCCGGCCTGAGGCCGGTGCCGCCGGTTCAGCCCGACAACACCGGCCTCGACATGAAGGCGTTCCAGAACCTCGGCTACACGGCCGAGTGGTTCGTCTTCGCGGGCTTCGTGCTCTTCATGTGGTTCCGGCTGTTCCGCCGGGACGTGGAGCTGGCGAAGGACGCGGCGCTCGGCCTCATTCCGGACCCCGACCCCGGTCCTGGCGGTCCTCCCGGGCAGGGAGATGCCGGAGAGCGAAGTCGATCTCCAGCTTCAGCTGCTTGATCCGCTCCTCCACGACGAGCGACCCGTGCCCGGCGTCGTAGCGGTAGACCTCGTGGGGGACGCCGCGCTCCTCCAGCCTCCGGACGTAGTTCTCGACCTGCCGAATGGGGCAGCGCGGGTCGTTGACCCCGGCCGAGATGTAGACGGGCGCCCGGACGCGGTCGACGTACGTGATGGGCGACGATGCCTCGAACCGCTCCGGGACCTCCTCGGGTGAGCCGCCGAGCAGCGTGCGGTCCAGCGACTTCAGCGCCTCCATCTCGTCGTGGTAGGCGGTCACGTAGTCGGCCACGGGGACGGCGGCCAGGCCCAGCGCCCACGCGTCGGGCTGGGTGCCCATGCCCAGCAGCGTCAGGTAGCCGCCCCAGGAGCCGCCGCCCAGCACGAGCCGCTCGGGGTCGGCGAGGCCCGAGGCGACCGCCCATTCCCGGACGGCGGCGATGTCCTCCAGCTCGATCAGGCCGACGCGGTGCTTCAGCGCGTCGGTCCATTCGCGCCCGTAGCCGGTGGAGCCGCGGTAGTTGACCCGTACGACGGCGAAACCGTGGTCGACCCAGGCGGCCGGCTGTCCCGCGAAGGCGTCGCTGTCGTGCCAGGTGGGGCCGCCGTGGACGTCGAAGACCGTGGGGAAGGGGCCCTCTCCCCGTGGCTTCTGCACGAGGGCGTGGATCGTGCCGCCGGGGCCCTCGACCCAGGCGTCCTCGACGGGGACGGACGGCGGCGCCTGCATGCCGGGAGGATCGAGGACGACCGTGCCGTCCGCCGAGCGCACGCGGGGCGGTTGCGCCGCCGAGGACCACAGGTACTCGACGGCGGTGCCCTCCGGGCCGCCGGCCCGGGAGCCCGGGACGGGCCGGGCCGTCGCGTCGGAGACCGAGCCGGGGGGCGTCTCGATCCGGCTCAGCGTGCCCGTGGCGATCTCGTACCGCCACAGGTCGCTGCGCGCCTGGTGGCTGTGGGAGATCAGCAGGGCCTCGCCGTCCGGGTACCAGTCGGCGCTCACGTCGCCGGGCAGGTCGATCGCGAGGTCCGTGACGGTGCCGGTGAGCGGCTCCCAGACGACGGGCTCCCAGCGGCCCCTGCGCTGGTGTGCGACGAGCAGCCGCTGGTCTCCCGCCACGGGAGCGAACCCGAGGACGGTCAGGCCGAGTTCCTTCGTGCCGCCCTCGCTGTCGTCGAGCTCCGCGACGGTGCTTCCGTCGTCGGGGCGTACCACGCGCAGTGCGGAGTGCATGGCGTCGCCGTGCTCGGTGTGCTCGATCACGAGCAGCGTGCCGTCGTGCGAGAGCCCGCCGACGCCGGCGGACTCGCGGTGGCGGTAGATCTCGACCGGCTCCTTGCCGGGCTGTGCGAGGTGGATCGTGGTGCCGTCCTCGTCGGTGGAGCGGCCGACGACGGCGGTGCCGTCGCGTCCGATGGCGAGCCCGGCGGGGAAGGACGGTCCGAGGCCCGGGACGGCGGCCTCGTCCTCGCCGCCCTTGAACGGCTGCCGCTTCCACACGCCGAATTCGTCGCCGTCGGTGTCGTCGAACCACCAGATCTCCTCACCGTCGGGGCTGAGGGTCCCGTCGGTGGTGCCGTTGGGGCGGTCCGTGGCCTGGCGGTGCTCGTCCGTGGCGCGGTCCCACGCGTAGAGCTCGAACGTCCCCGTCACGTTGGAGATGTACAGCGAGCGGTCGGGGGCGTCCTCGGCCCATTCGGGCAGCGACACCCGCGGCGCCCGGAAGCGCTTCTCCCAGTCCGGGGCGCTGTCCGGTTTGGCATCCGTGTTCTGCGTCATGGGCCCATTCTCGCGCCGGGCGGGCGCCCGGCCGACGGAGGGGGACGTCGCGGGCGCAGCGGGTGCGTCGTGGGCGGGGCGGGCACGGACCGGCGCGGGATCGCCGTTTCGTCCGCGGGCGCCCGGGACAAGCGCACGGCTACGGGGCAGCGCTAGCACGTACCGGCGGACGGAGGCTGTGGAGATGACGGACGGCATATCGCGACGGGCCGCTGAGCGGCAGGGGCAGGCGGAGCGCGCACGGAGGACGCGGGGGCGGTCCGCCCCCGGGCCCGCGGCGAGCCGGCGGGGGATGCTCGCCGCCTCGGCGGCGGCGGGGCTCGCCCTGTTCGGCGGCGCGGGGTGCGGCACCGCCGGGAGCCCGTCCGGTTCCGGGTCCGGCGGCGGGTCTGGCGGCGGGGGCCGGAGCAGCGGGTCGGCTTCGCCGTCGCCGAGCAGGACCAGGCGGCGTCCCCGACTGCCGCGCGGGGGACGGGAGTTGTTCCCCCGCTACCGCATGGTCGGGTACTGCGGACTGCCCGGCGCCGCCGCCCTGGGACGGCTGGGCAGCGGTGACCCGGCCGCGCGAATACGCGAACTGGAGGAGAAGGCACGGGACTTCGGCGACGGACGTGAACTCATGCCCGTGCTGGAGCTGCTGGCGACCGTCGCCAATCCCACGCCGGGCCCGGACGGCGAGTACCGCACCCGCACGCCGGAGAAGACCGTCCGCCGCTTCCACGAACTCGCCCGGGAGCACGACGCGTTGCTGCTGCTGAACGTGCAGCCGGGGCGCGCCGCCGCGCTGGACGAGGTGAAGGCGCTGCGCGAGTGGCTCGTCCGTCCCGACGTCGGCGTGGCGCTCGACCCGGAGTGGGACATGGGGCCCGGTGAGGTACCGGGCGAGACCTACGGGCACACGAGCGGGAAGGAACTCGACGAGGTCGCCGGCTACTTGGCGGACCTGGTCGAGGAGCACGACCTGCCGGACAAGCCGCTCGTCTTCCACCAGGTCTCCCCCTCCGTCGTCAGCGACGAGGACGCCGTACGTCCGGCCGACGGGGTCCCGGTGGTCAAGTGCGCCGACGGCATCGGCTCCCCGGACCTCAAGCGCGCGACCTGGCGCCGGCTCGTCGACGACCTACCGGAGGGGATGCACACCGGATTCAAACTCTTCTACGAGGAGGACACCGAGGGCAGCCGGCTGATGAAGCCCGAGGAGGTGCTCGCGCTCCGCCCGGCACCGGAGTACGTCGTCTACGAGTAGCGCGGCACCGCCGCCCCCGGCACGCCGGGGGCGGCGCCCGGGATCAACGCGTCCAGCCGCCGTACGGCACGGTGATCAGCTCCATGGCGTGGCGCACCGGGTCCATGAAGTACACGCCGCTGCCGCCGTCGTTGTGGTTGACGGTGCCGGGCTGCCGCATGTGCGGGTCGGCGTAGTGCTCGATGCCGCGCGTCCTGATCCGTGCGTACGCCGCCTCGAACTCCTCGTCGGAGACGAGGAAGGCGTAGTGCTGCGGGGTGATCCGGTCCGCGGGGACTGCGGCGAAGTCCAGCGTGACGCCGTTGCTGAGGTCGACGGCGATGAACGGGCCCCACTCCGCGGTGATCCCGAGACCCAGCAGGTCCGCGAAGAACTCCGCGGACTCCCGGTTGTCCCGGGCATGGACGATCGTGTGGTTCAACTCGACTGACATGGAATGCCTCCGAGGGCATCTCCCGGCACCTCCATGCCTCACCCGGCCGGTGACCGGCACGCGATGCCGTCCCCGATCGTAGGCCCTGTCCGACGAATCTCGCCTTGCTCGGGCGCCGTCCGCGGGGGACGAGCACGGATGTAGCGGACATCCGGTACGTCCCCGTAGCGTCTTCCGCATGCCGATGAACCGAGCACATCGCAGACTGTGCAGCTCCGAGAAGTGGGCCCGCGGAGTGCGCGAGCACCTGCTGCCGTGGGCGCTGGAGGACGTCGAACTGGGCGAGGACGTACTGGAGTTGGGCTCCGGGTACGGGGCGAACCTGCGAGTCCTCGTCGAGCAGGTCCCCCGGCTGACCGCCGTGGAGATCGACGGGGACACGGTCCGGCGACTGGAGGAGGGGTGGGGTGACAGGGCGCGCATCGTGCACGCTGACGCGTCGGCGCTGCCGCTGCCGGACGCCGCGTTCTCGTCGGTCGTGTGCTTCACGATGCTCCACCACGTTCCGGCCACGGAGACCCAGGACCGGATCTTCCGTGAGGCGTTCCGCGTGCTGCGCCCCGGCGGTGTCTTCGCCGGCTGCGACAGCCAGCCCAACCTCCGCTTCCGGCTGCTGCACATCGGGGACACGAGGAACACGCTCGTGCCCGCGGAGCTTCCGGGGCGGCTCGCGGCGGCGGGGTTCACCGGCGTCCGGGTCGACCGGCATCCGGAGAGCGGCGGCCTGCGCTTCCGCGGGAGGCGGCCGGCGGACAGCTGAAGTACCGGGGCGTCCCGGGGGCGCGTCCCAGGGCCGCGCGCCTTCACGGTGCGTCAGCTTCGATGCGTCCGGGGGGTGGACAGGGTTCCGTGCTGTCGATACTTTCAGCAAGTTCTTGCAACGCCTGCGGTCCGTCCCGCCGTTACCACTCCGGCGTCACGGCCCGCAGCGCGTAAGGCTGCCGGCGCGTGCGGCCCGAGCGACACCGACGGATCTGAAGGAGCCGCCGTGCCTACGCGCATGCCCCCACGCAGAACTCTCAGCCATCCGGCAGGCAGAGCGGCGTCCGCCGCCCTGCTCTGCGCCGCTCTCGCCGTGCCCGCGCTCGCCCTGCCCGCCGGTGCGGACTCCGCCCCGGCCGCCTCCGCCGCCGCGGAACGGGGTGCCGCCGCACAGGCCGCCGCGTCCCGACCGTCGGCGGGCGGCGCCGGGCGGGACGCCGCCTCGCGGGACCGCACCTCGCGGAAGCGTGCGGCGGACCGCCTCGGGGCGACGTACGACGAGGCCGCGGGAACCATCGAGTTCAGGGTCTACTCCTCCCGCGCCACCCGCATCGACGTGTACCTCTACGACGAGGCGAGCGGCGCCCAGGAGAAGACCTCGCGGCAGCTCACGAAGGACGACGCCACCGGCGTCTGGTCCGTCACCGTCGACGCCGCGGAGCTCGAGTCGAAGTACGGCATCGAGGGCGCCGTCCACTACGGCTACCGGGCCTGGGGCCCCAACTGGCCCTACGACGAGGCCTGGAAGAAGGGCTCCGACGCCGGCTTCCGCAGCGACGTGGACGCCGAGGGCAACCGCTTCAACCCCAACAAGCTGCTCTTCGACCCCTACGCCCGCGAACTCAGCCACGATCCGCGCACCCCCGCGCAGAACAGCGAGAACGTCTACGCCACGGGGCCGCAGCACCGCACCGAGGACAGCGGGCCGCACGCCCCCAAGGGCGTCGTGCTGGCCGAGGACGGCACGGACACGGGCACGAAACCGTCCGGCGCGCTGAAGGACGACGTCCTCTACGAAGTGCACCTGCGCGGCCTGACGATGAACGACACCTCCGTCCCCGAGGACGAGCGCGGAACCTACCGGGGCGCGGCACGCAAAGCGGCGGAGCTCGCCGAACTGGGCGTCACCGCCGTGGAGTTCCTGCCGCTGCAGGAGAGCCAGAACGACGCCAACGACGCCGACCCGCAGGACACCGCCGACGACAACTACTGGGGCTACGAGACGCTCAACTTCTTCGCCCCCGACCGCCGTTACGCCGCCGACCGCAGCCCGGGCGGACCGACGCGCGAGTTCAAGGCCATGGTCAAGGCCTTCCACGACGCGGGCATCAAGGTGCTCGCCGACGTCGTCTACAACCACGCGGGCGAGGGCGGCCCTTACGAGGAGGACGACAAGGACACCTACAACCTCTTCTCGCAGCGCGGTCTCGACAACCCCGCCTACTACTCGCTGACCGCCGACCGGCAGAGCCCGGTCGACAACACCGGCGTCGGCGGCAACGTCAACACCCGCGGGAGCGCGAGCCGCCAGCTCATCGTGGACTCCCTCGCGTACTGGAAGGACGAGCTGGGCGTCGACGGGTTCCGCTTCGACCTGGCGCCGGTGCTCGGCAACACCTGCGAGCACGAATGCTTCCGCTACGACAGGGACGACCCCGGTACCGCCCTGAGCGCCGTCACCGAAGCCCTGCCCCCGCGCCCCGCGAAGGGCGGGCCCGGCACGGACCTCATCGCGGAACCGTGGGCGCTGGGCGAAGGCACCTACCAGGTCGGCGAGTTCCCCGCGGGCTGGGCCGAATGGAACGACCAGTTCCGCGACACCTTCCGCCGCGACCAGAACCGCATGGGCAGCGAGGAGATCACGCCCGGCCGGCTCGCCACGCGCCTCGCCGGCTCCTCGGACCTGTACGGGGACGACGGACGCCACCCGTGGAACTCCGTCAACTTCATGGTCGCGCACGACGGTTTCACGCTCGCCGACCTCTACCGCTGCGACGAGAAGGACAACAGCCAGCCCTGGCCGTACGGCCCGTCGGACGGCGGATCGGACAACAACATCTCCTGGGACCAGGGCGGCGGCGCGGCGGCCCAGCGCCAGGCGGCCCGCAACGGGATGACCTTCCAGATGCTCTCTGCCGGCACGCCCATGATGACCGGCGGCGACGAGCACCTGCGCTCCGTCAAGTGCAACAACAACCCCTACAACCTCGACTCCGAGGCCAACTGGCTGGGGCACCGCCCGGACGCCGACCAGAAGACGTTCCACACGTTCACCCAGCGCATGATCGCCTTCCGCAAGGCGCATCCGGCGCTGCGGCCGTCCGGCTTCTACAGCGACGCCGACGGCAACGGGAACGGCTTGCCGCAGCTGAGCTGGCACACCCCCGAGGGCGGTGCGCCCACTGAGGCGTACTGGAACGACCCGGACAAGCACGCCCTTGGCTGGCGCCTCGACGGCACCGAACTCGGCGACCCGGCCGACGCCCTGTACGTCGCGTACAACGGCTGGTCCGAAGCCGTCGAGTTCACGCTGCCCTCCCCGGGAGAGGGCAGGAAGTGGCACGTCGTGACGGACACCGACAGCGCCGCCGAAGGAGAGGACCAGGTGGCGTCCCCCGGCTCCGAGAAGCCGCTCGGCGGAGAGGGGACCGTGCACTCCGTGAAGGCGCGCTCGGCGCTCGTGCTGATCGCCAAGTAGCGGGCGCCCGCCGCCCCGTGCCGCCCGGCAACCCTGAGGTGGGCCCAGCCGCCCGCCCGCGCCCGTCGTGCCCGGCCGGGGCTTGCCGGGCGGCACGCCCCTCCGTACGGTCGTCCGCATGCCACGAGCCGCCTCCGCACCGACCCGGTACCGGAGGCTGGGCTGCGCCGTCGTCGCGTCGGCCGTCCTCCTCCTCGGCGCGGGCTGCTCCGGCGGATCGCCCCCCGGCGGCCCCCGCGAGAGCGGGCAGGGCGGGCCGTCCTCCGCCGGCCCGTCGTACCCGCCCACGGGCCCGCTGGAAGGGCCGTACGACGTGCGCACCCAGAGGGTCGGGCAGGACGACGTGGACGGGAAGTTCCGCGGCGGCACGGTCTACTACCCCGCGGACGGCTCCCGCGACTACGGCGTCATCGCCGCCTCGCCGGGGCTGGGCGCGGACCAGTCCATGGTGCAGGCGTACGGCGCGCTGCTGGCGTCGCACGGGTTCGTCCTGATCACGTTCGACACGAAGACGCCGGAGGACACCCCGGCGCAGCGCGGCCGCCAGATGCTGCACGCCCTCGACTGGACGGCGGAGCACAGCGCCGCCGCCGACCGCGCCGACCCGGACCGGCTGGGCGTGATGGGCCACTCGATGGGCGGCGGGGCCGCTCTCCACGCGGCCTCCCGCGAGCCGAGGATCAAGGCGGCGGTGCCGCTGACCCCTTACGCGGGGAAGCGCGACTGGTCCGGGGTCTCGGCCGCGACCCTCGTCGTCAGCGGCAGCGACGACGAGGTCGCGCCGCCCTCCGGCCACGCCCGGGCCTTCTACGACGGTCTGGGCGACGCGAAGGAGAAGGCCTACCTGGAGCTGAAGGGCGACCACTTCGTGGCGACACCGCCGGACCGGCTGGTGTCCCGGCAGACGGTCGCGTGGTTCAAGCACTTCCTCGGAGGAGACAAGGCCGCGGGTGAGGATCTCTGCCCCGCGCCCCGGGAGGAGCGGGTCGTGGCGTCCCGCGACACCTGCCCGTACGGGTAGGGGCCGCGAGGGTGCGTCGCCCGGTCGTTCAGCGCGCGTGACGGGAGCCCTTGCTGGGCGGCAGCCCCGCGCGGGCTTCGACCTCCTCGGGAAGAAACGCCCCGGGACCGTTCCACTCGGCGAGCAGCACTGTGGCGTCGTCGTCGATGTGCTCGTCGTGGTAGTCGAGGATCGTGCGCACCAGACGGCGCAGCGTCTCGGGCACGGACAGCCCGTCCGCGTGCTGGCGGATCAGGAAGTCCAGGAAGTTCGCGAGGCCGAACTCCTGCCCCGTGGGGCTGCGGGCCTCGGTGATCCCGTCGGTGTAGAAGACGAGCCGGTCGCCGGGCTGGAGGGTCTCCTGGCACAGCTCCGCCGGATAGTCGAAGGCGGTGCCGAGAGGTGGACCCGGTGAGCACTCCAACTGGGTGACCCAGCGGCCGGCCCGGATGACGACCGGCGGGTAGTGGCCGTGGTTGACCCAGGTCAGACGGCCGGTGCGGGTGTTCAGATCGGCCATCACCGCGGTGGCGAAGCGGTCTCCGCCGAACTGGCCGGCCAGGACGCGGTCCACCCCCGCGGCCACCTGCTCCAGCCCTCTGCCCTGGCGCCGCCCGCTGCGTGCGGCGGCCATGGCGAGGTTCGCGGTGAGCCCGGCAGCGGTGTCGTGCCCCATGGCGTCGTAGATCGCCAGATGGACGACCTGGCCGGACGTGGCGTAGTCGAAGGCGTCACCGCTGACCCCGTAGGCGGGCTCCATCACCGCGCTGATCACGACGCGGTCGTCGGCGTAGGTGCGGGGAGGCATGAGCGTCCACTGCATCTCGGCCGGGACGTTCATCGCTGCGCTGCGCACCAGGCGGGCATGGGCGTCGCTGTAGTGCCGCTTGCTGACGACGAGGAGCGCCACCGCCCCGGCCAGGGACCTCAGACCCGACCGGGTCCCGCTGTCGTCCGACGGGGTCCGCGCCCGCAGGACGCCCAGCCGCTCGGTTCCGTCCAGCAGGGGGACCCACCACAGGACGTCCTCCTGGCCGGTCTCGGCCACCCGGACGATCTCCCCGTACTGGAACGCGCGCCCCGCGACCGTCCCCTCGACCGGCAGCTCCGAGTCCTCACCGTCGTGCCCGGGCCGCAGCCCCGGTCCGAGCAGCAGCCGCAGCACGCGTTCCTGCACGTCCGTGAGGTAGACGCGGACCCCGTGGAAGCCGGCTTCCTCCGAGTGTTCGGCGACGCGTGCCGCCACGCGTTCCAGCGGCATCACGTGGCTGTCGAGCAGCAGCCGGCTCAGCAGACGGTCCTGTGCCCTCGACATCGCCGCATCCCTTCAGCCGTCGTCATGACCGGCACCCGACTTCATCATCCGGCCTGGGGACGGCATCCGCACGGGCACGCGCGGCGAGCGGCCCGCACGCGCCGCCCCGGCGGGCAGGCCGGATCGCCGTCCCGGAGGCCGCTTGAACCGGCCGCCAGGTGGAATGCGGAGGGAGGCCGGCGTGAGACGTGGGGACGGTCCGCGCCGCACCGAGGCAGGGAACCCCGAGGCAGGGGACTCCGAGGCAGGAACACGCAGGAAGGAAGGGACCGCATGCAGCACACCCAGCACACCCCGACACCGGGCACGGAACCGTCCCGGCGAGAGCCGGACGGCCCGGAGCCCGTCGTGCAGCTGACCGACACCCCCGCCGAGGAGGACCTGGCCCGGATAGCGGCGGCGCTGGACGAGTTCAACGTCGCCGAGACCGGCGTCGACGACCGGCGCCCGCTGGCCGTCCTCGTCAAGGACCCCGGAACGGGACGGGTCCTCGGCGGCATGTCCGGGCACACCTCGCTGGGGCTCCTCTTCGTGGAGTCCTTCCACCTGCCCGACGAGCTGCGCGGCTCCGGCTTCGGCACCGCCGTCCTGCGGGCGGCCGAGGACGAGGCGCGCAGGCGGGGCTGCCGCAACGCCGTCCTGTACACCCTCAGCTTCCAGGCGCCCGGCTTCTACGAGAAGCACGGCTGGCAGGTCTTCGGCGACGTGCCGTGCGAACCCCCGGGCACGAGCCGGGTCTTCATGACCAAGGCCCTGACCTGACGGTCCGCCCGGCACGTGCGTCCTGCGAGGCGGGGGAGGCTCAGGCAGCCTCCCGGCGCCGCCGGCAGGCCACGCACTGCTCCGCGGTCGGCACCGCCAGAAGGCGCTCGCGTCCGAGCGGGCGCGAGCAGTCCGTGCAGACGCCGTAGGTGCCGTCGCGGAGACGTTCCAGCGCGGCCACCGTCCCGTCCAGCCGGACGAGCGCCTCCGCCGACCGGCTGCGCAGCTTCTCCCCCGATGCCTTCCTGGCCCCGGCGTCGGCGGCGTCCAGATCGCAGTCCTCGCGCAACTGCTCCTCGGCGTCCCCGGCGGCCTCGACCTCCCGGCGCAGCGCCTCCGCCCGGTCCCGCAGCTCCCTGGCGAGAGCTTCGCGCTCGTCGGGGCCCAGCCCGTCGGACGCGGCCGCGTCCTCGCGCCGGTCGCGTGCGTCCGGTCCGTCCGGTCCGCTCCGCGGGTCCGGCCCGTTCCGCTCCCCGGGGGCGCCCCGCGCGCCGGGGCCGCCGCGCCGCTCGTCCTCCACGGCTCTCCCTCCGTCCTCCGACCGCACCGCTCGCGGACGGCGCGCTCCCCGCCGCCCGTACGCCCCGCGTACCCAGCACGCCCGGGGTACGCGCGGCCCCGGGGCCGCCGGCGGCGCGCGGACGGCACGGATCACCGCCACCATCGGTGTATGCCGCCGCCTCCGCTCGTCACGTTCGGCCACAGCACCGCCGCCCGCGACGCCCTGGCCGCGCTCCTCGACGGCGCCGGCGTCCAGGAGGTGGTCGACGTCCGTACCGCGCCGGGCAGCCGGAGGAACCCCGACGCCGGACGCGGCGAGCTGGAGCGGTGGCTGCCGGAGGGCGGCATCGGCTACCGCTGGGAGAAGCGGCTCGGCGGATTCCGTACCGTCCCGGAGGACTCACCCGACGTGGTCTGGAGGAACAGCCAGTTCCGCGGCTACGCCGCCCACACCCGTTCCCCGGAGTTCGTGGAGGCGGTGGACGAGCTGCTCGGCGGGGCCGCCCGGACGAGGACGGCGGTCATGTGCAGCGAAGCCGTCTGGTGGCGGTGCCACCGCCGCCTCATCGCCGACTTCGCCGTCCTCGCACGCGGAGTCCCGGTCCTGCACCTCATGCACGACGGCCGCCTCACCCCGCACCCCCCGATGCGGGGTGCCCGCGTCCGCGACGACGGCCTGCTCGTCTACGACGACACCGCCGCCGCGTAGATGTTGCGGGGCAGGAGGTTGCTGACGGGCAACGGAAGACGGATCAAGCGAGCTGGGAGCGCGTGAACGAAGGGTGAGGCGGTTCCTGAGTGGCTGGGGTTCTCAGATGTTCTGGATACCGGTGGTGAGGTCTTCGCCCACTGTTCCCGGCCCTGGCAGACCCTCGGGGTCGACCAGCCACTGGACCATGAGTCCGCTGAGGATGGCGTAACACACCGCCCCTGTTCGGTTCGTGCGCTCCTCGTCGACGTCCGGATCGAGGTCGAACAGGAGGCGGGCGAGGTCTTCGCGCGCGTGCTGGACCGACTCGCGGAGGCGACGGCGGACATCCTCGTTGGCATCGGCACGTGCGATCAGTTCGAACGAAGCCGCGAGTACGCCCCGGTGGCCCGAGAACGCCTCAACCGCTGCTGTGTAGAGAGCCGTCAATCGATCAGAGGCCGGCAACTCGGCGATGGATGCCATCTGATCCCCAAGCTGCGCAGACCATTCCTCCATGCCGTCGAGGACGGCCGTCACCAGCAACGCGTCGATGGTGCCGAAGTGGTAGCCGATCGCGGCCGTGCTCACGCCGGCTGCGGTGGTGACGTTCCGGGCGGTGGTCCGGGCGTAGCCCTGCTGATCGATGCATTGTCGCGCACCGCGCAAGAGAGCCTGGCGATTGTCAGCGCGCACCACGGTTCCTCCTTCAAGATTTTGCACGTACGTGTGACACGTATGTGCAAAACTAGGTCGTGCGAGTGCACGCTACCTGCTCGCTGCAACTGTCCGAGGAGGAAAGAGGTCCTGCATGAGCCGCCGCAAGGTCGTCCTGACCGGCCTGGGTTCCCTGTTCACACTGCTTCTCGCCCTGGTGCTGATCGGATCCCTGCGCGACATCCACGTCGTGACCGTCACCCGTGCGACCACTGCAGACCGAGACGTCCTTTGGGAACTCTGGGCGGACGTGCCTGCCCGCACAGACTGGGACGAGGGCCTGGAACACATCAGGCTTGACGGCCCGTTCGAGGCCGGAACCAGCGGCGAGGTCAAGGTCGAAGGGCAAGATCCGATCGATTACGAGATCGTCGAAGTCACGCCCAAGAAGAGCTACACCGATCGCTTCGACAGCCTGCTGGGGACACACACCGACTGGCACCACGGGATCGAACCGAACGATGAAGGCGGCTACGACGCCACCTGGCGTTTGGAGGCCCGCGGCCCGATGGGCCTCATATCGCTACCAGCTCTGAAGAGCATCTTCGGCGAGGAAGTCCCCGTGGCTGTCGACAAGTACGTCGAACTGGCGGAACAGCGGAGTGGAGTCAACCCATAGGACGCGCTCATGACGCACCCCAATGCGCCGTTCTCATACGAAGGGCGTCGACGGCTCGTCCACCGCTGCCAGCGGCGTCCGATCGCACACGTCGCCGCCGAGATGGGCATCTCACGTGCCTGCGCCTCGAAATGGGTCAACCGCTGGCGCGCTGGGCTGATCGACCGACCTGGCGACGCGAGTACAAGTGGTCGGCCCAACGCATCACCGACGAGCTCGCCGAACGGGACGAAGCCCTACACCCCGCAGCACAACGGGAAGGTGGAACGTCACCAACGGATCTTCGCCGAAGAACTGCTATACGCCCGAGAGTTCACCGGCGAGGACGCCCGCTCAGCCGCGATCGCGGTCTGGAACATCCACTACGACTACCACCGCCCCTACAGCGGAGCCGGCGGACGACCACCAGCCACCCGACTCCGCCAAGGTGTCACCAACGTCCGGCCCTCATACACGTAGACCCCGCCCCGGGCTGTGCAGAAACGTTGCCGCTCGGCGGCGTCCGCACCGAAGGCGACGGCGGACGCGGAAGAGGCCGGGCGAGGCGCCTCACGTACGATCCAGCCCAGGGACAGCGCGCCTCCCCTGCCGCGAGACACCCCTCCGGCCACCGGAGAGAGGCGCGCCGACGGACGTTTCCCGGGGATCGGATGCTCGAGCCGTACGAAGTGAAGGCCGCTCTCGGGCTACGCGAGATCACGACGCCGTCGCGCGGGGCCGAGATCCGCGAGACGCAGCTGTGCGGCGACAGCTGGACCGCGCCCGCGGAGCCCCTGGAGAACACCCTCCTCGTCGTACCGGACGGCGCGCGCTGGCCGCTGCACGACCCGTGCGCGCGGCTCCGCGAACTCGCGAGCCGCCAGACGGCCGGCGTGGTCGCCGTCCCGCAGCACGCCGGGCGGCTGGCCGACGCGGCCGCCCGGTGCGGCGCCCCGCCGATACTCGCCCCGTCCGGCCGCCACATCGGCGCGGCCGAGCTGAAGTCCCGCCTGGACCGGCGCCTTTCGGACGCCGCACGCCTCCACCAGGCGCAGAGGAGGGCCGTCTCCCGCAGGGCGGCGCTCCTCCACACCCAGGAACGCGGCCCCGGCGGGCTGCTGGACCTGCTCGAGGAGCAGACCGCCGCCCGCGTCGTCCTCCTGGAACAGGACCCGCGGACGCGCACGTGGGACGTCCACCGCCAGGACCGGGCGCACCCCGCACTCACCCCGGACGAGCAGCGGACGCTGGACGCGGAGAGCGAATTCCTCAGCCGGCTCACCGGGCGCTCGGCCACGGCGAAGTTCACGACCGCCCGGCACGCCGCTCTCGCCTACCGCATCGAGTCGGGCAGCCCGCGCGCGCAGGTCCTCCTCGCGCTCCGCACCTCCCCCTGGCCGCGCCGGGTGACCAGGCTCCTCGAACAGGCCGTGGAGAAGGCCGAGTTCCTCATGCAGCGGCAGGACCTGCTGGCCAGCCAGTACGCCGTACGCGCCCAGGTGCTGCGGCACCTCCTCGACGGGAAGACCGCTCTGGCCGCCCGTGACGCCTCGTCACTGGGGCTGCCGGACCTGTGCGGTTCGCCCGCGGTGCAGGTGTGCGTCGTCGAAGCGGCACCGGGCGAACCTCTCGCCCCCCTGTCGGCCGCCGTGCAGGACGCGCTGCGAGGCGACTGCCTCACCGTCGTCGACCCCGACGACGAGCGGCGCCTCATCGTGCTGCGGCAGGCGTGGTCGCCCGACGCGGACGAGGGCGCCGCCGCCGAGCAGCTCCAGCCGCTCGTCGCCTCCGTGGCCGGACGCGCCACCGGAGTCAGCCGCCCCGTCCCGTGGCCCGCCACCAGGAAGGGCGTCGACCAGGCGTCGGGAGCGCTGCTCACGGCGCGGGCACGCCTGGACCGCGTAGCCGTCGGACGGCTCGGCGCCTCCATCGCCGACGCCCTGCCCTCCGGCGCCGAGCACTGGTCGCGCGTGCTGCTGCGGCCGCTGAGCGCCAAGTACGACGGGCCGGAGCTCACCGGGCGGCTGGAGCAGTGCCTGACCACCCTCACCACGCCCTCCTCCAGGAGCGATCCGCACCGCAGGACGGCACGCCGCCGGCTCCGCGAGGCCGCGGAGACCGTGGGCCTCGTACGCCCGGACGAGCCGCTCACCCTCGCCGCCTCCGCCGTCCTCTACCTCGCCATCCGGATCCGCGCGCAGTGCCCTCCCACCGCGGTCGAGGGCGAAGTGCCGCCACTGCGCTCCCTGCTCACCGCCCGCGAAGGACGCGCGCACGCCGAACGCCTCTTCCGCGGGCTCCCGCTCGCCGCCCGCGGCTTCCTGCGGACCTGGCTGCTACAGCACCAGGCGCACCAGGGACGTACCGCGGAAGCCCTGGGCGTCGGCCGGAACCGGATTCCGGAGCGCATCAAGAAGCTCGCGGCCGAACTGCCGCCCCGCTCCCTCACGCTGTCCCAGCCCGGAAGCTTCCGCTTCGAGCTCTATCTGGCGCTGCTGGCGGCAGGGGAGCACGCGCCCCTGCCCGACCCGGTGGCGCAGCAGGTTCCGGCCGCCGCCGAAGCGGACCGGCCGGGTCAGCCGGACGAGCCCGCCGTGCCGGGCCGGGGCCGCCCCGCGCCGTCCCGTCCGCGGCCCCGGCACGACCAGGCCGCCCTGACGAGGCCCCGCTACCCCCTGCCGGTCTCCGCCGACGGGCACCGGCTGAAGAGGGTGTCCGTGGCGAACGTCTACGACGAACTCCTCGGCGGCGACGCCGTGTACCCGGAGGACAGCGAGGTCGCCCGGCGCATCGAGCGCGTCTTCCCCGCCAGGCCCTGCGCTGTCGGCGTCCAGCGCTTCCTCGGCCGGGCCCTGCGTGCCCTCGTCGACGAGGGGGTCGAGCAGTTCCTCGACGTCGGGCCCGGCAACCCCACGGACCCCGGCGGCCATGTGACGGCGCAGAGTCTCGTCCCGCACGCCCGCTACGTGGCGGTCGACAACGACGAACAGGTCGTCGCCCACTGGAGGAACGCCCTGCGGGACGAGCCCGGCACCCCGGAGGGCCGCGCCGCCTGCATGACCGGCGACGCGACCCGTCCCGGCGAACTCCTCGCCCTGCCCGGCCTGTTCACGACGGAGGACGTCCCCGGAGTGCTGGACCCGGACCGCCCCGTCGGTCTCCTGCTCGGCGCTCTGCCGTCGTTCCTCGGCGGTGGGCGCACCCGCGGCATCGTCCGCCGCCTCATGCAGCCGCTCGCGCCCGGCAGTTGCGTCGTCATCGCACACGCCACCGCCGACTTCACCGGCGACACCATGCCCGAGTCGGCGAGGATCTGGGCCGACAGCGGCGTCACCGTCAACTTCACCGGCCGCGACGGAGTGGCGCAGCTCGTGGCGGGCCTCGACGTCCTCGACCCGGGCATCGTCGCGGCTCCCCGCTGGCGGCCCCTCCCGGACGCTCCCGTACCCCTCGACTCCGAAGTGGGCATGTACGCCGTCGTCGCACGGAAGCGGCGTACATGCCTCGACGGCCGTGCCCCGACCAGGACGTGCGCCCGGTAACGGACCCGCCGACCGGTTTCTGACCCACATGCACAGGCCCCGCCCCACATGCACGGTGCAAAGCGGACACCGGGCGGATGCCGCCGCGATCAGGACGGCTGCCCGGCCTACCAGGCCCTCGTCACCCGGACGTAGCGTCGTGCACGGCACAGGCCGACGGTCCGACAAGGGGGGAGCCGTTGTGCGTGGTGAGGCGGGGCCCGTGACGGGTACGCCCCGCCTCGGCACGACGGCGCCGGCGTCAGCAAGTCTCTGCACCGGCTTCCGGCGCCGAGCCGGCTCGTCCGCCTGCCTTCCCGGGGCGGCTGCTCCACCGCCAGGGCATCGACAGCCGCCCCGGGCCCACGCCTCTCCCCGTTCCTCCCGGCGTCCTGCTCCCGGCGTCCTGCTTCCGGCGTCCCGGGAGAGGGCCCGCGCCGTCCCGCTACGGCAACGCGCGGGAGACGGCCGGAGAGCGCCCCGGGCTCCGTGATGCAATGGCGGGAGATCCGACGCCGCGCGGCCGGAACGGCCGGCGAGAACTACCCACAGGACCACCCGTGCGTGAATATCTGCTGACGCTGTGCGTCACGGCCGCGGTCACCTACGTCCTCACCGGCCCGGTGCGCAAGTTCGCCGTCGCCGGCGGCGCCGTGCCGCAGATCCGCGCGCGCGACGTGCACCGCGAACCGACGCCCCGGCTGGGCGGCATCGCGATGTTCGGGGGGCTGTGCGCGGGCCTGCTGGTGGCCGGCCGGCTGACGAACATCCGCGAGGTCTTCGAGACGACGAGCGAACCCCTCGCCCTGCTCTCGGGCGCCTCGGTGATCTGGCTCATCGGCGTGGTGGACGACAAGTGGGGGGTGAGCGCGCTCCTCAAGCTCGGCGGCCAGGTGGTCGCCGCGGGAGTGATGGTGCTCCAGGGACTGATGGTCCTGTGGCTGCCCATCCCCGGGGTCGGCCCGGTCTACCTCGACGAGAAGCAGGGGATGCTCGTCACGGTCTTCCTGATCGTGGTCACGATCAACGCCGTGAACTTCGTGGACGGTCTGGACGGGCTCGCCTCCGGCATGATCTGCATCGCCGCCACGGCGTCCTTCATGCACGCCTACCGCATGTGGTACGGCTACGGCATCGAGGGAGCCGCCCCCGCGACGCTGTTCGCCGCCGTACTGATCGGCATGTGCGTGGGCTTCCTCCCGCACAACCTCCACCCGGCCCGGATCTTCATGGGCGACTCCGGGTCCATGCTCATCGGTCTCGTGCTCGCCGCGAGCGCTGTGTCGGTGACCGGCCAGGTGGACCTCGACCTGCTCGGGGAGAAGGTGGGCACCCGCGAGGCCACTCACGCGATGATGCCCGTCTACATCCCGCTGCTGCTGCCGCTGACGGTCATCGCCCTGCCGGTCGCGGACCTCCTCCTCGCCGTCGTGCGCCGCACGTGGAACGGCAAGTCGCCCTTCGCTCCCGACCGCGGGCACCTCCACCACCGGCTGCTGGACGTCGGGCACTCGCACCGCCGGGCCGTACTCATCATGTACTTCTGGTCGGCCCTGATCGCGTTCGGGACGATCGCGTTCTCCGTGGACAGCCGGAGCGTGTGGGTCGTCGCGGGCATCGTCGGCGCCAGCACGGTCGGTCTCGCGCTGCTGCTGCTTCCGCGCTTCGCGCCGGGCTGGGCGCGGCGGCTCCTGTCCCTCCGCGTCAGGCGCACCGCCCCCGCGGGCACCCCCGGGGGCGCGGACCCCGCTGCCCCGGGCCCCGCCGGGGCGGAACCGGCGACGGCGAAGCCCGCCGCGGCGGAACCGGCGACCGCCGCGGAACCGGCCGCCGCCGAGGAGACGGGAACGCCCCGGGAGGACGGGCAGAGGACGTCCTCGCTGGCCGGCGACTGACCGGGGCAGCACGGCGGGTACGAGGCCGAGGGCGTCATCCGCGGGCCGGTGCGCCACCGCTCCCGCACCCGCCGGCGCGCTGCCGGACAGCGGTCGGCCCGGGCCGCCCCGCCCCCGTATTGCCGCGGGGGCACGGCCGTTCGTACGCTCCGGTCACCGTGCCGGGCGAGCGGCCCCGGAAGACCGAATCCTCGTGAGGAGCCCCCGTGAGCTTCGAACCGTCGCCCGAGCCCCCGCAGTCCGCCCCGCGGCCGGGCGGTACCGGCCCGGCCCCGCAGGACGCGTACTACGCGCCGATGCCTCAGGGCCCGATGCCGCAAGGCCCGGTGCCGCAGGGCCCGGTGCCGCCGCAACCCCACCCGCCGCGGCCCTGGACCGGCCCCGGGCAGCCCGGTGGTCCGCCGACGGCAGGGCGCCCCAGCGGCGTCGGGATGGGCGCGGTCGCCGTGATCATCGGCCTGCTCGCGTGCGTGGTGCCGCTGCTCCCGTTCAACGTGCTCGCCGAACGGCGGTACGTCGTGCTCCCGCTCGCGCTGGGAGGGCTCGTCCTCGCGGCCGGAGCCGCGAGCGGGGGCCGCCGGGGCAAGCCGCTGGCCGTGGCCGGGATCGCCGTCTGCGCCCTCGGCTCGCTCCTCGGCCTCTGGATGCTCTTCATGGTCGTGTGACGGGGGCGGGGGCCGGGCGGACCCCGCCCCGTGCCGTCCCGTCGGCCGCAGTTACGCGAGCGGCGCGGCCAGGGCCTCCGGCAGGCCCGCCCGTCGGAGTGAGCCGGCGACGAATCCAACGGCCTTCAGCTCTTCGACGAGGCCGCGGAGGAACGCGACGGTCTCCGGCCGCCGGGTGGCAGGGGTACCCACCGCCTGCCGAATCTGCATGAACGCACCCTCGATCAGCCGGACTTCCGGATGGGCCGCGGCGAACTCGGCCATCGGCTGCCTGATGCCGGCCGCGACCTCCAGGCCCTGAGCGCGGAACTCGTCCACACCCTCCTCGCCGCGCACGACGCGGGCGTGCTCGAGGGTGCGGGAGAGGAAGAGGTCGTAGGCGGAACCCTGCTTCACACCGATACGCACGCCTGCGCTGTCCACGTCCTCGATCGTCATGACGGCCGACTCCCGGGGCACGGCGAAGACGCCCTCGATGACGACATACGGGGCGGTGAACGCGACCTCCGCCTCACGGGCGGGGTCGACGGCCAGGAAGCAGAGGTCGGCCCGGCCCGCCGCCATCGCCTCGTACGACTTCCGTGCCGCGTCGAAGCAGGCGAACTCCACGGGCACGTCCAGCCGAGCGGCGACCTCGTGCGCGATGTCGACCGTGATCCCGGAAGGGGCCGCGGGAGTGCCCTGAGCCAGCACCGGATTCCCCAGATTGATCGAGGCCCGCAGCACACCACCGGGTGCCAGATCCTCGATGACTGCGCTCGTCACGACCACCATGGCCGGAGTCTAGGCCGCCCCACCGACAGCGGATACGGGGCCGGTGACGACCGGGCCGGGCCCGACGACGACCGGCCGGCGGAACCGCGGCGTGAAGGAGCGGCGCTCAACACCCCGCCCGTCACAGCCACATGGCGTCGCTGACGGACCCGAGGCTGGTGCCGGAGAGACGGCGGTGCAGGGTCATGGCCTGATCCTCGGTGAGTGAGGCGACGTGGTCCGCCGCCGCGCGCAGGGGATCGCCGTGCAGTTCGAGCTCCTCCGCCCTGTCCGTGGGGAGCAGCCGCGGCGACTCGTAGGTCCAGCGCAGCAGTTCGGAGACGATGCGCTGCTTCCCGTGCTGCTGGGTGGCGAGCGCCGGGCGGTCGATGACGTAGCACCAGACCAGCTCTTTCAGCAGGTCGCAGGCGGCCCGGCGCCCCGGCGGGACAACGAGCGCGGCGCTGTAGCGGATCGCGGCCGGCCCGTCGACCTCCAGCTCGATGTCACGGGTGAAGTGGTCGATCAGCTGAGCCGTCCGGGCGTTGACGGCGACGTCGTCCTCGTGGCGCCCGGCGTAGGGCCCCGGCACCGACATGGCCTTCGCGACGTCGGCCAGGAGCTCCACTGCCTCCTGGCGGTCGAACGGGTCGCCTGCCAGACGGCGCTTGGCCTCCACGTAGTCCAGGAAGCGCTGCGTCTCCCGCTCGGTCTCGGCACCCGCGGCGCCCGGGGACGGGAAGAGCGCGGCAAGCGGGATCAGCCCCGTCCGGTAGAAGTCCTCCACGTCGTGGCAGGCGTAGGTGACGTCGTCGGCCCAGTCCATCACCTGCTCCTCCACCGGCACCGCGTCGTCGCCGCGGCCGTCCCGCACCCACGCGAACGCCTCCCGGTCGACCGCGTAGACGCCCCACTTCGCGTGCCGTGCGGGATCGCCGTCGCGAGGGGCGCGTTCCCAGGGGTACTTCGTCGAGGCGTCCAGGCAGGCGCGCGTGAGGTGCAGCCCGCGATGGCCCGGGTACTTGTGGGCCGCGAGGAACGTGAGGATGTGGAGGGTCTGGGCGTTGCCCTCGAAGCTGTCGAGCAGGCCGCCCGCGAAGTGCAGCTCGTCCATCGTCGCCCGCAACGCGGTCTCCCCGGCGTGGCCGAAGGGCGGGTGGCCGATGTCGTGCGCCATGCAAGCCGCTTCGACGAGCGCCGGGTTGGGGCCGCCGTAGCGCCGCTCCAGACGCTCGGCCATCCGCCGCCCGAGCTGGGCGACCTTCATCGAGTGCGTCAACCGGGTGTGGTACGCGCCGAGTTCACCACTGGCGACGACCTGGCTCTTCCCCGCGAGCGCGCGCCACTGCGTGGAGTACAGGATCCGGTCCACGTCGTGCTCGAAAGCCGACCGCTGCCCGTCGTCCGCCACCCGGCGGCGCAGGGAGTGCTGTTCCAGATCCTCGTCGCTGTAGTGAGCCAGTCTCATGACGGGATGGTAGTGCGGTGACGGGCGGCGTGCCCGCACGGGAGCCGCCTGCCCACGGGTGACGACGCGGAGCGGCCGGTCCACGAAGGCGGGCCACGGAGAGCCCCCTCCCCTCCTACGATTGAGCGCGCGGCAGCAACCTCACCCGGGAGAAGGGCAGTTGTCATGACCGAGGAGTCCTTCGGAATCGACCAGACGAAGCCGAGCATCGCCCGCGTCTACGACTACCTCCTCGGCGGCAAGGACAACTACGACGTGGACCGCGCCATCGGCGACAAGTTCAAGAACGACCTGCCCGGTTCGGTGGCCATCGCACACGCCAACCGGCAGAACCTCATCCGGGCCGTCGCGGAGATCGCCCTCGCGGGGATCGACCAGTTCATCGACGTCGGCAGCGGCCTGCCGACCGCGGACAACGTCCACCAGGTCGCGCAGCGCCACACCCCGGACGCCCGCGTGGTCTACATCGACAGCGACCCCATCGTCCTCGCCCACGGCCGCGCCCTCCTGGAGGAGAACGCGCGCACCCGCGTCATCCAGGCCGACGTCCGCGACCCGCGGAGCATCCGGGAACATCCCGAGACCACCGGCCTGATCGATTTCGAACGTCCGGTGGCCGTGATCCACAGCGCGGTCCTGCATCACGTCAACGACGACGAGGAACCCGGCGCGATCGTCCGCTACTGGCGGGAACAGGTCTGCTCCGGCAGCTACTTCTTCATCTCCCACTTCCGCAGCGGCGACAACCCGGAGACCCGTGAGGCCGAGGCGCTGCTGCAGAGCACCTTCGGCCGCGGACGGTGGCGGACGGACGAGGAGATCCGCGGCCTGTTCGACGGACTGGACCTCCTCGAGCCGGGAATCGTGCCCTGCCCCCTGTGGCGGCCGGAAACCGTGGCGCTGAGCGGCGAGTTCGGCCAGACACGGGGCGAACTGACCGTGTGGGAACGGCTCATCGCGGGAGGCCTGGCCCGCAAGCCGTGAACTCGGCGCCGCCAGCCCGGACTTCCGACGGACGTTCCGATCGCGCTCGCGCGGGACGGGGGCGGGGGCGGGGGCGGCCCGCCCGGAGCAGGCCGAACCCCTCCCCGGATCGACCGCCGCCTACGAGCGCAAGCGTTGGAACGCCCGAGTGCTCTGGGCATCTCAGAAACGCTCTCGTGGAGTCATGTTGCAGCGGCGATCCGGCAGTACTTCGAAGAAGCCTTGGGGAATCAGAGAATCCTGGTGTCGCTGAATCTGGCAGATACATGTGCGAGCTGACTCCGTCTACGGGGCTGCGGCAGGATGGGAGCCGGTATGCGGGGATAGAGACACCCGTAACGCGCGGCCTGTGACCGTACCTGTCGCACCCCCCGCTCCGTAGGAAAGACGGCGTTCGTAGCCCCGACTTCTTCGATGAAACCGCGTTGTTGAAGCGCTTTCCAGGTTTCCTCGTCACTCGGGTCTTCTACGTGATGAAGCGTTCCTAGTCGCCAGTTCGTGTTGTAGAGCTGCACCACGGCACGCCACTGCCTGCCGTTCATGGCCTCCACCAGGAAGCGGTTCAGGGTACTGGCGACGGAGGCAGGTGCTGTCTCTATGCGGTTGTTCAGGGCCAGCACAGCGGCCCTTGCCCGCTCGCCTGCCCGCGCGGATTGAGCATATGCGGCCTCGGCTTCACGAGCGGCACGGTCCGCCAAGAGCTGCCGATACTGGCTCAGTTCGTAGTTGAGAAGGCGGCAGACAACCCCTATGGAACGGCGAAGTATCCCCGCTATTGCTTGCAAGTGGACGTCGCTCGCATCCACCACGGCCGGTACATGCTTATGGCCGGCTTGATGGAACAGTTCAGACAGATGATCGGCGATCTGCGTGCGGCGCGCCGTGGCTACGGGATGCTGTTCCAGCGCCCGTTGGACCAAACGAAGCGGTTGATCAAGGGCAGTTGACAGCCGGAGCGGCAGAGTCCCGTCGTCCCGGACCGGGAGCAGCGCTTCGCGCTCAATATCCCGGTACGCAGCCCGGCTGATTCCGAGGTCTGCAGCAAGCTCAGCTGCGGTGCGCCCGGTGTGGTACCGCATGTCGCGAATCGCGTAGTAGCCCGCATCCGAGACGGAAAGCTGCTTGGGGGGCACACCCAGCACCGTTGCAAGGTCGACTATGCGCTTGGGCTCGGGTATCGACCGCTCGCTCTCATAGGCGAGGATGCGTGCTTTCGAGGTTCCGACCAGTGCGGCCAGTTCCTGGGCACTCAATGGACGCCCGTGCGCACCTTGCTTGTTCAGCCGGAAGCTGCGAAGTGCTGCTCCGTCAAAGTCTGCGACACCACGTCCCACTGACATCGGCCCCCGACACGCTTGGCATGTGCCCCGTCAGGGTACCGTCTAGCGTCAGTTTCGTGCGCAGGTGTGTAACTCTCAGGAGTGAGTGCTAAGAAGTTCGCAGGTCATGGCAGGGGGGCGGTATCGTTTAGGTTCAGTATGGGTTCCCAAAGTGGGTACATGCACGGCACTGTCTGTGCGGGCGCAGTGCGTCCGCGACAAACTGTCACCAGGGGCCTTCCGGAAGAGGGCCCTGTCTAGAGGTACCGAAGACAGAGGACCCGCGTCCACGGGAGCCAATCCACGAACGCGGGTCCATGCCGGCTTCGGTTTCCCGGCGGCGAGTGAGGCTAAGTCCTCACTCGCCGTCGTTATGCACAGCCACGAGAATCCGGATGATCCAGGCAACTGCCTTGGCGATCAACCAGATCCGCGCCCGTCGCTGTGCGACACCGCGGTCCGGCCCCTCGTGGCGTCCGCAAGGCGGAACATCGCCGCTCCCGTCCACCGGGTCGGGGGTCTTGTGATCCCCGGCCACCGGACGCTGAACGTCGTCGTCCCGCTCGCTTGGCCTCGTGGAGTCAGCCATCGAACCTCGCTCTCTTCCGTTGTTGCTGGGTCCGGGCGGTGCGCCCGATCGGAGCCCATCGACACCGGATCGAAAGAGAGCTGAAGCGACTCTACCGCGCGTAACGCGCCGTCAATGCAACGGCGAGACTTGGCAGTTGACGACCTGAGGTTGGTGTTCACACCTGCACCTCTGTTTCGACTGCACGCAAGAGCGAACAACCAATCAATTGTGCGATCATCATGGCGGTCGCCTTGCAATCAAAGGCATGCAAGGTCGCAGGAGGCGGAAAATAAGGCCATTGTTACTCATAGGTAAGAAGCGGATCACACGCCGCACACCTCGCGTACACCATCCCGGGGAGGCCGGCGACGCCGTTGCTCACGGAAAGTGATCATGATGGCGTGGTCATCTCAGGGCGGTGGAGGAGGGCGGTTGGTGTTGTCGGCTTGAGGGGACCTTCGCGTGCGGTCCACTGCATGTATCCCAGCACTCGACGCCCCAGAGGAAACGGAAGCCGGCAGTTCTCTGCTCGATGACGGGTGCGACTGATGTCCTGCCATCATCGAAGACAAGGCAAGTGCAGGGCAGTTGCTCTTCCATGAGCGCCGCCTACCTATGGCCGGGGCGGTGGTGGTCCGAGGAAGGTTCGCTGTCAGTGCGCCGAACGGCTCGGGCGGAGGCGAGAAGCTCCCCCGGCGAGGGCGACCGATGTCATGGCTGAACTGGTCGAACCCCCTGGCAGGCCAGGTGGCGAAGGCGATGCACTCGCCTCGTCCAGCCGGTACGGGAGTGGCTGAGGGCGTAGTGCTGCTGCGTTCGCCGACAGAATTCTGCGGTGAATGGCCCATCGCCGTCCGACGGCTGGCTCGGATCATGCCCGCGAAGATCTGCGATCTTCGCCGTGGCTTCGTCGCACGTTCCCAGAAGGCCGCACAACACGCCTCAGGGCCGGTGTCTTATGCCGAGACACCGGCCCTGAACTGCTACTTCATCTGTCGGGGTGGCGGGATTTGAACCCACGACCTCTTCGTCCCGAACGAAGCGCGCTGCCAAGCTGCGCCACACCCCGAAGCAACGCGCACTACTTTAGCCCAGCCGGACGCTCAGGCGAAATCCGGTTTCCGTGCGACTACCAGCCGCCGCCGGGCGGCCCGGGGCCGGGATGAGCTGCCTTGTCCATGCGTGGCGCTCCGGCACCGCCGCGATCACCGGTCGGCGTCCACCCCCAAGCCTGCGGCCTTGGCACGTCCCCCAGGTCGGCTTGGCACCGCGGTGCGCACCGTCGCCGGAGATCTGTCCCCGGGCCCGCGTCCCAGCAGGCCCACCAGGCCCGATCGCCCGGGACAAGCCCGGCCCTCACGAACCCGCATGCCGAGCCCCACACTGTCCCCAGCGATCACGACCGGCCGCCCAGGACACGACCGATCGGCCAGAGCAAGGTCGCCGCGGCGAGGCCACGGCACGGCAGACCCGTCAGACCAAGCCGCAGAAACCGCCCCGTCCAGGCCGCCAGACCAAGCCCGCCGAGGTCAGGTGATCAAGGCCGGGCGGTCAGCGTCAGCAGCGTCGCTTCCGGTGGGCAGGCGAAGCGCACCGGTGTGTAGCGGTTGGCGCCGCAGCCCGCGGAGACGTGCAGATAGGACGTCCGTCCGCCCGCTCGGTGGCTGGAGAGGCCCTTGACCCGCCTGGTGTCGAGGTCGCAGTTGGTGACGAGCGCCCCGTAGAAGGGGACGCACAGCTGTCCCCCGTGGGTGTGACCGGCGAGGATGAGCGGGTACCGGTCGGCGGTGAAGGCGTCGAGTACGCGCAGGTACGGAGCGTGCACCACCGCCAGCGAGAAGTCCGCGTCCGCCTGGGGGCCGCCGATGACGGCGCTGTAGCGGTCCCGCTTGATGTGGGGGTCGTCGAGACCGGTGAGGCCGATCTCCTGACCGGTTTCGAGTTTCAGGCGCCCGCGGGAGTTGCTGAGCCCGACCCATCCGGCCTTGTCGAAGGCGTCGCGCATGCCTTCCCACGGGTTGTGGACGGCGCCGACGGCGGGCGGGTTGCCGTTGAGCCCGTGGCGTCCGCTCGCTTTCTCCAGCAGGTAGCGGGCGGGGTTGCGCAGCTTCGGCCCGTAGTAGTCGTTCGAGCCGAAGACGTACGCGCCGGGCAGCTCCATGAGCGGGCCGAGCGCGTCCAGCACCTCGGGGACGGCCTCGGGGTCCGAGAGGTTGTCGCCCGTGTTGACGACGAAGTCGGGACGGAGCCCCGCGAGGGACCGCAGCCAGCGCTGCTTCATCCGTTGCCCGCTCACCATGTGGATGTCCGACACGTGCAGTACGCGCAGCGAGTCCATGCCGGGCGGCAGCACGGGGACGGTGACGCGTCGAAGGCGGAAGGACCGGGGCTCCACGACCGTCGCGTAGCCGACGCAGGCCGCGCCGAGTGCCGTCAGGGTAAGCGGAATTCCGTATCGGGCGCGCATGTGCCCATGTTCGCAGACACGGCCCGCGGCCCGCATTCGCCGCCGCGGGCGGGACGCGGCCGCCGCGTGGATGTCCGCTGCGCCGATATCCACGGGTGCGGCGCGCGGGGCATGAGAGATGATGGCCCCTGAATCTCTGGAGGACACGAAGACGCTATGACTACGCTCAAGTCCCGGCTGCAGGACGACCTGACCGCAGCGATCAAGAAGCGCGACGAGCTGCGCTCCGCCACCCTTCGCATGACCCTCGCAGCGATCACGAAGGAAGAGGTCGCGGGCAAGTCGGCGCGTGAACTCACCGACGACGAGGTGCAGTCGGTGATCACCCGGGAGGCGAAGAAGCGCCGGGAGGCGGCGGAGGCGTTCGCCGGCGGCGGGCGTACCGAGCAGGCCGATCGCGAGCGCGCGGAGGGCGAGGTGCTCGCCGACTACCTGCCGAAGCAGCTCACGGACGAGGAACTGGACGCGCTGGTCGGTGAGGCTGTGGCCGAGGCGCAGGCCGGTGGCGCCGAGGGGCCGCGGGCCATGGGCGCCGTCATGAAGATCGTCAACCCGAAGGTGGCCGGACGGGCGGAGGGCGGCCGGGTGGCCGCCGCCGTCAAGAAGCGGCTGGCGGAGGGCTGACGCTCCCCGGCGTGGCTGCCCTGCCGCGACCGTCCGACGGACGGTACGGCCGCCGGGCAGCGAGGCCGTCGCGTACGCGTGAGGGGCGCCCCCATGGGGACGCCCCTCACACATGAACCGCACGGCTTCTGCGGCCGGGGACTGCTGCCGCCGGGACGTCGGCGCCGCTGCTAGCGGCCGCCCGGCCCGCCGCCGCCCCGGCCGCCGTTGCCGTTGCCGCCGAACGGGAACCCTCCGCCGCCGTCGGCGGTGCCGCCGCCCGCACCCGCGTTGGAGCCGCCTCCGGGACCGCCTGTCGCGCCGGTGTCCGCGCCGCCGTTGCCGCCGCCGCCGATGAAGTCCGGCGGAAGCGTGATGTCGGGCCAGGGGCTGTCGTCGTCCGGCGGCTTCGGCTTGTCGCGCCCCTTGTCCTTGCCCTTGCCGTCCCGGATGGGGATGAGGTTGAAGTCCGGCGCGGGCTCGCCCGCCAGAGCGCCTGCCATGGCGTCCCGCCAGATGGGGCCCGGGACTTCACCGCCGAAGACCTTGTCGTGGTAGACGCCGCCGATGCTGATGTTCGTCATCTGCGTCTTGTGCGCGGGGTCCCCGACCCAGACGGCGCCGGACATGTTCGGCGTGTAGCCGACGAACCAGGCGGCGTAACGCTGGTCGGTCGTACCGGTCTTGCCCGCGCTGTCGCGCCCGCTCAGCCCCGCCTTCTTCCCCGTGCCGTCCTCGACGACTCCGCGCAGCAGCGAGTTGACGGTGTCGGCGGTGCGCTGGCTCATGGCCCGCGTGCACGAAGTCTTCGGGACGGGAAGCGACTTGCCGTCCGCGTCGGTGATCGACTTCAGGGCGACAGGCGTGCAGCGCACCCCGCGGTTGGCGAAGGTCGCGTAGCCCTCGGCCATCGTCAGGGGGGACATCTCCTGCGTGCCGAGGGAGATCGACGGCACCTGGTCGATCTTCTTGCCGTCGGCCCGCTGGATGCCCATCTTCTCCGCCATCTCCGTGACGGGGCAGACGCCGGTCTCGCTGATGAGGGAGACGAAGTAGGTGTTGACCGACTTCGCGGTCGCCTCCTTCATCTCGTACGGGCCGACCTCGCGCCGGTTCTCGTTCTCCACCGGCGCGCTGCCGTTCCACTGCCCCTTGCAGGTCTGCACAGGGGAGGGGTACTTCATCTTGTACGGCGAGGGGTACTTCTTGTACACGCTCATCCCGCGCTCCAGCGCGGCCGCCGCGATGACCGGCTTGAAGGTGGAGCCCGGCTGGTAGCCGGCGCCGCCGCCCATGTCCTGGTCGACGGAGAGGTTGATCTGCGTCTCGTTCTTGCCGAAGCCGTACGGTCGCGACTGACCCATCGCCAGGATGCGGCCGGTGCCGGGCTCGACGATGGACGCGGCCGTCGCCACCTTGTCGGACTTGTTCACATGGCCCTTCACCGAGGCCTCGACGGACTTCTGGGCCTTCGGGTCCAGGGTCGTCCTGACCGTCAGGCCGCCCTGGTTCCAGCGCTTCGCGCGGGCCTTGGCCGTCTTGCCGAACGCCGGGTCGTTGAGGACCACTTCGCGTACGTAGTCGCAGAAGAAGCCGGCGCCGTGCGAGGCGGTGATGCAGCCGTTCCGCGGCTTGCTGACGTCCAGGCCGAGGGGCTCCTTCCGTGCCTCCCGGGCCTCCTTCTCGCTGATGTGGCCGAGCGCCTCCATACGGGAGAGCACGGTGTTGCGCCGCTTCTCGGCCGCGTCCTCGTGCTGGACGGGGTCGTACCGCGCGGGCGACTGCACGAGCCCGGCCAGCAGCGCCGACTCGGCCAGATCGAGTTCCTTGGCGGGCTTGGAGAAGTAGCGTTGCGCGGCGGCCTCGATGCCGTAGGCCTGCTGCCCGAAGAAGGTGATGTTGAGGTAGTTCTCGAGGATCTTCTTCTTCCCGAGGCTCTCCTCGACCTGGATCGCGTACTTGAGTTCCTTGATCTTCCGGCCGATGGTCTGCCGGGTGGCCTGCGCGACCTTGTCCGGGTCGTCGCCCGCCTCCTCCACGAAGACGTTCTTGACGTACTGCTGGGTGAGCGAGGAGGCGCCTTCCTCGACCTCGCCGTTCTGCGCGTTGCGGTTGAGGGCGCGGAGGATGCCCTTGAGGTCCACGGCGCCGTGCTTGTAGAAGCGGGCGTCCTCGATCGCGACGATGGCCTTGCGCATCGTCGGCGAGACGTCCTTCAGGTCGACCACGGTGCGGTCCCGCGAGTAGATCTTCGCGATCTCGCCGCCGTCCGCGTCCAGGATGGTGGTCCGCTGACTCAGCGGCGGGCGCTTGAGGTTGGCGGGCAGCTCGTCGAAGCCCTCGACGGTGCCTTTCGCCATCAGACCGAGGCCGCCGGCAGCGGGCAGCGCGAGTCCTGCGAGGACCGCACCCGCCAGCACACTGACCCCGAGAAACTTGGCCGCCTGCTGCGATGCGGGCACGCCTGCGCCGCTCGACCCCTTCTTCACCATGCCGATCAGCCTACGTTCTCAATTGCCGGACAGGGGAGCCTCTGTTCGCCTAAGCTGATGGGCACATCGAACCTCACACCGTCATCGCGGCATCGCACCGCAACTGCCTCATTCCTCACTCCTGTGAGTGATGAGGATTGTCCGGAACAGCGCCAACTGTCGTGATGTGTCTCGCAAGTCGCGCCCCATCGCTTTCGCGGTCCACCTGCTTCGCCTTCGAAGTCCCAGGTTGTTACCGAGTCACTCCGGTGGGTGATCTGTCGCGCCCGCATAGTCCGTTCGGGCCATCCAAGTTTGGGCCCGCAGGGGGTGTTGCACCCTGCCCACCTTCCGTAACGTCACCATCTGGCAACGGTGAATATGCCGTTCGCCGCCGTGGGGGAGCCTCGATTCGGGAGAGGACGGCGCCGGCTATGGGCTGGGTAACCGACTGGAGTGCGCAGGCAGCCTGCCGCACTACCGATCCGGATGAACTGTTCGTGCAAGGAGCGGCACAGAACCGCGCCAAGGCCGTCTGCACCGGGTGCCCTGTGCGCACCGAGTGTCTGGCCGATGCTCTGGACAACCGAGTGGAGTTCGGTGTCTGGGGCGGAATGACCGAGCGGGAGCGCAGGGCGTTGTTGCGCCGGCGTCCGACGGTCACTTCCTGGCGCCGCCTGCTCGAGACAGCGCGCAGCGAGTACGAGCGCGACTCGGGAGGCATGCTGCCCCTGGACCTTGAGGAGGCGAAGGACTACGCCGTGAACGCCGTGAAGGACTACGCAGCGGCGGGCTGAACTCCACGGCGTACGCGAGAGGTCGGGTGACCGACCGGCCGGGTGACCGACGGCCGGACTGCCGCAGAGGGACCAGCGGCACGGCTGCTCGCGTCATGTGACGGCGACTTGGGCACCACCGCGTACGGGAGTGCGCGGGGCTGCCGTGACCTGCCCGTTCCCTGACCCGGGACGGCACCCGCCGAGAGAAGACGTACCGCCGCAAGAGGCGTACAGAAGTCCGACGGGCCGGCCGCGACCAGCGGCCGGGCCCGTGGGCGCCCTCATGGCGGCGCACTACCTCGTTGCCGGGTGACTTCCGGACGAGACACAGCAGACACGGACCGGGCCTCGTGCCGACCCGCAACCCCCATCGGGCCGGCCCGCGGGCCCCGTCCGCGTTCTGCATGGGACGGCCCGCGGTGCGGCGCCCCGGAGCGGGAGCGCACGCGCGGTCGGCCCGCGACCGCGATCGGAACCGCGGGTGGGCAGAGCGTCGGGCGGGCAGAGCGTTGGACGGGTGAGCGTCAGACGGGAGCAGTGCGCGTCAGGCGGACTCCGCCGCGTGCGCCAACTGGGCACCGATCGCCCGCAGTCCGGCGAGGTCGTGCACGTCGCCTGCGAGCGCGCCCACTTCGGCGACGGGCACCTCGGGGTGCAGGGCGGCGAAGCGGTCGCGGGTGCGGCGCTCACGCGTCAGCAGCTGCATGCGCTCGGCGTGCAGCCGGAGAAGAGCGGCGGCCAGCTGATCGGCCTCGTCCTCGTCCTGGGTGCCGGGCCGCCCGGGGGAGGGGGCGCCGTCCTTTTTCTCCTTCCCGTCCCCTCGATCCACAATGCGGCCCTCTTCAAGATTTTCCGCCGCCGCGAGAGCCCGCTCCGCACTGAGGTCGGCGGCGCCGCTGCCGTGAACGCGGTTGAGCACCAGACCGGCCAGCGGCATGCGGTCCTCGGCCAGCCGCTCCACGAAGTACGCCGCTTCGCGCAGCGCGTCCCGCTCCGGCGCGGCCACCACGAGGAAGGCCGTGCCCGGTGCCTGCAGCAGCCGGTAGGTGGCGTCGGCGCGGGTGCGGAAGCCGCCGAACATGGTGTCCATCGCGGCCACGAACGTCTGCACGTCGCTCAGCAGCCCGGTGCCGAGCAGCTTGTTGAGCGCGCCGGTGAACATCGAGAGGCCGGCCATCCCGAGGTTGACGAACTTCATCCCGGCACGGCCTCCGGCCTTCGCGGGGGCCATCAGCATCCTGATGAAGCGGCCGTCGAGGAAGGAGCCGAGCCGCTTCGGGGCATCGAGGAAGTCCAGAGCGGAACGCGACGGAGGGGTGTCGACGACGATCAGGTCCCACTCCTCGCCGTCGTCCGAAGGAGAGCGCAGCTGTCCCAGTTTCTCCATCGCCATGTACTCCTGCGTCCCCGCGAAGCCCGCCGACAGCGACTGGTAGAAGGGGTTTCCGAGGATGGCCTGGGCGCGCTCGGGGTCGGCGTGGGCCTCGACGATCTCGTCGAAGGTCCGCTTCATGTCGAGCATCATCGCGTGCAGTTCGCCGCCTGCCTCGCCGTCGATGCCGGGGACGGGGCGCGGGGTGTTGTCGAGTTCGGTGAGGCCCATCGACTGTGCGAGACGGCGTGCCGGATCGATGGTCAGTACGACGGTCCTGCGGCCGCGTTCCGCCGCGCGCACGCCCAGTGCGGCAGCCGTCGTCGTCTTGCCGACGCCTCCCGCACCGCAGCAGACGATGATCCGGGTGCCGGGGTCGTCGAGCAACGGGTCGACGACCAGGGGGACTTCCGCGGCCAGCGGATTGCCGCCGGGTGCGGCACCGGCTCCGGGTCCGGCGGACTTCCGGGGCGGAGGGGTCTTGTCGGTCATGCCGCCTCCCTGGACGGTGGCAACTGTTCGCGCAGGTCCGCGGCGAGCTGGTAGAGACCCGCGAGTTCGATTCCCTCGCCGAGCAGGCCGAGTTCGTAGACGGGCAGCTCCAGCTCCGCCAGCGCGGTGCGCTGGTCCCTCTCCAGCCCCACGCGCTCCGCGTGCTCGCGCGCCTGCTCCAGCAGCGGAGCCACCAGCCGGTCCCCGTGGGGCAGGCCCGCGCGGCCGAGCGCTTCGGCGACGTGTCCGGCGGGACCGTCCGGACCGCCGCTCTCCGCCCGGTCCAGCAGCTCCTCGTCGAGGAGGTGCTGCCGCACCATGTTGACGAGGACGGCGCCCACCGGGAGGCCCGCCGCACGGAGTTCCGCCACCCCGTCCACCGTCTCCTGTACGGGCATCTCCTCCAGCAGCGTCACCAGGTGCACTGCGGTCTCGGGCGACTTCAGCACCCGCATCACGGCCTGCGCCTGGTTGTGCACGGGCCCGACCTTGGCGAGGCCGGCGACCTCCTCGTTGACGCCGAGGAAGCGGGTGATGCGCCCCGTGGGAGGCGCGTCCATGACCACTGCGTCGTACACGCGGCGGTCGTTCTTGTCGCGGCGCCGGACCGCCTCGCAGGCCTTGCCCGTCAGCAGTACGTCCCGGAGCCCCGGCGCGATGGTCGTGGCGAAGTCGATCGCGCCGAGCTTCTTCAGCGCGCGGCCGGCGCTGCCCAGCTTGTAGAACATCTGCAGGTAGTCCAGCAGGGCCCGTTCGGGATCTATCGCCAGGGCGTGGACCTCGCCGCCGTCGTGCGCGACAGCGATCTTCCGCTCCTCGTAGGGCAGCGCCTCCGTCTCGAAGAGCTGGGCGATGCCCTGTCTGCCCTCGACCTCGACGAGGAGCGTCCGCCTGCCGCCGCTGGCCAGGGCCAGCGCGAGTGCGGCGGCGACCGTCGTCTTGCCGGTCCCGCCCTTGCCCGTCACCACATGCAGCCTGCTCACGCCCGGGAGCCTAACCAGGGAACCGACGGGCTACGCTCGGCACCATGACGAAGTGGGAATACTCGACAGTGCCGTTGCTCGTCCACGCGACGAAGCAGATCCTCGACACCTGGGGCGAGGACGGCTGGGAGCTCGTCCAGGTCGTTCCCGGGCCCAACTCCGAGCAGCTGGTGGCATACCTGAAGCGGGAGAAGCAGTGAGCAGCGTCGAGGCCAGGCTCGCGGAGCTGGGCATCACGCTGCCCGACGTGGCGACTCCCGCGGGGGCGTACGTTCCGGCGCTGCGCAGCGGGCGGTACGTCTACACCGCGGGGCAGGTGCCGTTCGTGGACGGCAAGCTGCCGATGACCGGCAAGGTCGGTGCGGAGGTCACGCCCGAGGAGGCCAAGGACCTCGCGCGCACGTGCGCGTTGAACGCGCTGGCGGCGGTGGCTTCGGTGGCGGGCGGCCTGGAGCGCGTTGTCCGTGTCGTGAAGGTCACCGGCTTCGTGGCGTCCGCGCCCGACTTCACCGGACAGCCCGGTGTGCTCAACGGGGCCAGTGAACTGCTGGGCGAGGTCCTGGGCGACAGGGGTGTGCACGCGCGGAGCGCGGTGGGCGTGGCGGTGCTCCCGATGGACGCACCGGTCGAGGTCGAGATCCAGGTCGAGCTCGCCGATTGGTCCGACTGACTGAGCGCGAGTCGCGCTGACCGGTTGCACTGACCGCGCGTCGCACCGGCTGCGAGTCGTACCGGCTACGAGTCGTACCGCTGTCCGTAGCCGGGCCGCGCCGTACTGACCGTGTGCCGCTGGGGCACGTCGTACTGACCGCGTGCCGTTGCGGCAGCGCGTGGTCTCAGCGTCCAGCTCGCGCAGGTGACCGCATACCGCGGCGGACGTCCGCAGGCGGGACGGCGTTCCCGTCCTTCCTGCGGCGCCGGGGCCCCGGCCGGGCGCCGCTCCCGGCGAGGTGGCCCCTGGCCCCTCTCGAACATCGCAGCGAGGGCCCGTAGCATCCGCCCATGTCGTCCTCCTCCACGAACGGTCAGTGGTACCCCCCGGAATGGCCGGCCCGTATCCGCGCCCTGGCCGCGGGCGAGCTCACGCCCGTGACGCCGCGGCTGGCCGCGACGGTCATGCTGCTGCGCGACACCCCCGGCGGCGGGCCCTCGGTGTACATGCTGCGGCGGCGCACGTCCATGCCCTTCGCGGGCGGCGCGTACGCCTACCCCGGCGGCGGCGTCGACCCGCGCGACGAGCACTGGGGCAGCGGCGGCCGCAGGCCGGGCGACGGCTGGGCGGGTCCCTCCCGTACGGAGTGGGCGGAACGTTTCGGTACAGATGAGGCGACCGCCCAGGCGATCGTCTGCGCGGCCGTGCGCGAGACGTTCGAGGAGGCGGGCGTACTGCTCGCAGGCCCGGACGAGTCGAGCGTCGTGGACGACACGACAGGAGACGACTGGGAACGTGACCGCGCGGCGCTCGTCGCGCACGAACTGTCCTTCGCCGACTTCCTGCAGCAGCGCGGCCTGGTCCTCCGCAGCGACCTGCTGGGCGGCTGGTCGCACTGGATCACCCCCGAGTTCGAGGCACGCCGCTACGACACCTGGTTCTTCGTGGCCGCGCTCCCGGAGGGCCAGCGCACCCGCAACGCGTCGACCGAGGCCGACCGCACGGTCTGGACGCGTCCCGCCGACGCAGCCGAAGGCTACGACCGCGGCGAGCTGCTCATGATGCCGCCCACGATCGCCATGCTGCGCCAGCTCGCCCCGTACGGTTCGGCGGCCGAGGCACTGCGGGCGAGTGCGCAGCGAGACCTGTCGCCGGTGCTCGCGGAGGCACGGCTGGAGGACGGTCAGGTGGTGCTCAGCTGGCCGGGCCACGACGAGTTCACCAAGCGCGTCGACGTCGGGGACAGCGCCCGCCCTGGGGCGGCCTCCGCGAGTGACAGCGCCGGCGGCGGCACGGACAGTGGAGTGCCGGACAGTGCTGTCGCGGACAGTGCGACGGGAGACGGGAGCACGGCATGACACACGCCGCCTCCCTGCCCGGCCAGCCGCGCGGCGGCGTGATCAGCGGCCCGGCGACCGCCCGTGCCCACTGCGTGCTGGCCCCGAATCCCTCCGCCATGACGCTCGACGGCACGAACACCTGGATCGTCGCCGAGCCGGACTCCGATCTCGCCGTCGTCATCGACCCCGGCCCGCTCGACGAGGGACACCTGCGCCATGTGATCGACACGGCAGAGCGCGCGGGGAAACGCGTGGCGCTCACCCTGCTCACCCACGGCCATCCCGACCACGCGGAGGGCGCGGCACGGTTCGCGGAACTGTCGGGAACGTCGGTGCGGGCGCTCGATCCGGCCCTCCGCCTCGGGGACGAGGGCCTGGCCGCGGGCGACGTCGTCGACACCGGGGGTCTCGAACTGCGCGTGGTGCCGACCCCCGGCCACACCGCCGACTCGCTCTGCTTCCACCTGCCCGCGGAAGGCGCCGTACTGACCGGCGACACGGTGCTGGGGCGCGGTACGACTGTCGTGGCGCACCCCGACGGACGGCTGGGCGACTACCTGGACTCGCTGCGCCGGCTGCGCTCGCTCACCGCGGACGACGGGGTCTCGACCGTCCTGCCGGGGCACGGTCCGGTCCTGGAGGACGCCCAGGGGGTCATCGACTTCTACCTGGCGCACCGTCGGGAACGTCTCGCGCAAATCGAGACCGCCGTGCGCAGCGGGTTCCGCACCCCCTCCGAGGTGGTCGCGCACGTCTACGCCGACGTCGACCGCTCCCTGTGGCCCGCGGCGGAGCTGTCGGTGCGGGCGCAGCTCGTGTATCTGCGTGAGCGGGGGATCTCAGCGGAGACGCCCTGAACGAGCGGCGCGGGACGTCTCCCGTGGCACGCCTCCCGCGCGGTGGCAGACGTAAGGGGCGCCCTCCAGGGAGGACGCCCCTTACGAACCGCTTGTTCTGACGTATGTCAGCGGCTCCGCTTGGCCAGCCGCTCGATGTCGAGCAGGATCACGGCGCGGGCCTCCAGGCGCAGCCAGCCGCGCCCGGCGAAGTCGGCGAGGGCCTTGTTCACCGTCTCGCGGGAGGCGCCCACCAGCTGGGCCAGCTCTTCCTGCGTGAGGTCGTGCACGACGTGGATGCCTTCTTCGGACTGCACACCGAAGCGGCGCGAAAGGTCCAGGAGCTGCTTGGCGACGCGGCCCGGGACGTCCGAGAAGACGAGGTCGGACATCGAGTCGTTGGTGCGGCGCAGCCTGCGCGCGATGGCGCGCAGCAGGGCGGAGGCGACCTCCGGACGCACGTTCAGCCAGGGCTGCAGGTCCCCGTGGCCCAGGCCGAGCAGCTTGACCTCCGTCAGCGCGGAGGCGGTGGCCGTGCGCGGGCCCGGGTCGAAGAGGGACAGCTCGCCGATCAGCTCGCCGGGCCCCAGGACGGCCAGCATGTTCTCGCGGCCGTCCGGGGAGGTGCGGTGGAGCTTCACCTTCCCCTCGGTCACTACGTAGAGACGGTCGCCCGGGTCGCCCTCGTGGAAGAGGGCCTCACTGCGCGCGAGCGTGGTCTCCGACATGGAGGCGCGCAGCTCAGCGGCTTGCTCCTCATCGAGCGCCGCGAAGAGCGGGGCGCGCCGCAGAACGTCGTCCACGAGTTCTCTCCTTGTCGACCTGCCCATGGATGAAACCTCCCCGGCCCGGGGGCCGAGGGGACCGTTGAACCCCATGATGCCGGAGGGTGAAACAGTGCGATCAGTCACAAGTTTGACGCACGCACCCCGCGCCCCCGAAGGCAGGGGGCCGATTGGGCTGTGAATTGCCTTCGTGCGGGGCGGATGTCATCGGGTCCCTCTAGTCTGGCCGAGTGTCCATTGCCCCGGTGAGCGCACGCGGAGCGGGGCCGGACGGGTGAGCGCGATGGGAGATTCCGCTGTGGGCGAACAGGAGCCCGTGAAGAGAACAAGCCAGGCGAAGGCGGAGGAAGCGGCCGCGGGGGCGGGAGCGAGAAAGGCCGTCGCGCGGAAGGCCGCGGGGAAGGCCGCGGCGCAGGACGCCACGGTGAAGAAGGCGTCCGCGAAGAAGCCCGCTGGTGCGAACAAGGCGACCGCCAAGAAGACGTCCGCGAAGAAGCCCGCTGCCGCGAAGGCACCCGCCAAGCCCCCGGCAGCCGAGTCCCGTCTCGCCAAGGTCCGCCGCGCCCGCCGCATCAACCGTGAGCTGAGCGAGGTGTACTACTACGCGCATCCCGAGCTCGACTTCGAGAACCCCTTCCAGCTCCTCGTCGCCACTGTGCTCTCCGCCCAGACCACGGACCTGCGCGTCAACCAGACGACCCCGGCGCTCTTCGACGCGTATCCCACGCCGGAGGACATGGCCGCTGCGGACCCCGAGAAACTCGAGGAGATCCTTCGTCCGACGGGCTTCTTCCGGGCCAAGGCCCGGTCCGTGCTCGGCCTGTCCGCGGCGCTGCGCGACCGGTTCCACGGTGAGGTCCCCGGCCGGATAGAGGACTTGGTCTCGCTGCCGGGTGTGGGCCGCAAGACGGCCTTCGTGGTGCTCGGCAACGCGTTCGGCGTGCCGGGGCTCACCGTCGACACGCACTTCGGCCGGCTCGTACGCCGCTGGAAGCTCACTGAGCAGACGGACGCGGACAAGGTCGAGACGGAGATCGCGGACCTGCTCCCCAAGAGCGAGTGGACGATGTTCTCGCACCGCACGATCTTCCACGGCCGGCGCATCTGCCATTCGCGCAAACCGGCGTGCGGCGCGTGCCCGATTGCGCAGCTGTGCCCCTCGTACGGCGAGGGGGAGGTCGATCCGGAGAAGGCGAAGAAGCTGCTCAAGTACGAGATGGGCGGCCGGCCCGGCCAGCGTCTCAAGCCCCCGCCCGACTACCCGGGCATGCCGGCCCCTCCGCTGGGCGGCGACGGGGCGGCCCGGTGAGCGGACCTCGTACGGGCTCCGCGTGTGACGGCTCCGCGCTCCACGGCGATCGTCCCGCGGCACCCGTGGACGTCGACGACAGCGGACTGCCGGACTGGCTGACGCCCGTGGCGCGGGCCGCCGGCACCCTCGAGGCCCGGCAGCTGAGCCGGTTCCTGCCCCCGGCCGACGGAGAGGGGCGCCCCTCGGCGGTGCTCGTGCTCTTCGGCGAGGGTGCCGACGGGCCGGAACTGCTGCTGATGGAGCGGGCGTCCAGCCTCCGCTCCCATGCGGGCCAGCCCTCGTTCCCCGGCGGCGCCCTCGACCCGGAGGACGGCGACCCGGACGGCGACGGCCCGCTGCGGGCCGCGCTGCGCGAGGCGGAGGAGGAGACAGGCCTCGACCCGTCGGGGGTGCAGATCTTCGCGACGCTGCCGGCGCTGTACATCCCGGTGAGCGATTTCGTGGTCACGCCCGTACTGGCCTGGTGGCGCCGTCCCACTCCGGTGGCGCCCGTCGACCCCGCGGAGACGGCGCGGGTCTTCACCGTCCCCGTCTCCGAACTGGCGGACCCGGCGAACCGCGCCATGGCGGTACATCCCTCGGGCCACACCGGTCCGGCGTTCAGCGTCGGGCCGGCCCTCGTATGGGGCTTCACGGCGGGCGTCATCGACCGGATCCTGCACCACGCCGGATGGGAGAGGCCCTGGGACCGCGACAGGCGGGTACCCCTCGACTGGCGTGCGTGAGCCGCCCTCCACCGACGAAGAGAAGAGACGAATGACGTGCTGGACGGCCCGGCGACCCCGCCGCCTCGTACCCGCGACCGGGTCCCCCGTCCGGGCCCCGGGGCCCGCATGAAACGGTGGCTTCCGTGAACGCGCTGGACTTCGTGCTCCTGCTCGCCGCCGTGTGGTTCGCCGTCGTGGGCTACCGGCAGGGCTTCGTCGTCGGCATCCTCTCGGTTGCCGGCTTCCTCGGCGGCGGCCTGGTCGCCGTCTACCTGCTGCCTTTCGTGTGGGAGCGGGTGACGGACGATTCGCCGCCCGGTACGGCGGCGGTGGTGGGGGCCGTGGTGCTCGTCATCGTCTGCGCGTCCGTGGGCCAGGCGTTCACGACGCATCTCGGCAACAAGCTGCGGCAGCACATCACGTGGACGCCCGCCCGGGCGCTGGACGCCACGGGCGGCGCGCTGGTGAACGTGGTGGCGATGCTGCTCGTGGCGTGGCTGATCGGCTCCGCTCTCGCGGGCACGTCCCTGCCGGCCGTCAGCAAGGAGGTGCGCAACTCGAGCGTGCTGCTGGGGGTTTCGCGCGTGCTGCCGCAGCAGGCGGACAGCTGGTTCAACGACTTCTCCTCGACGCTCGCGCAGAACGGGCTGCCGCAGGTCTTCTCACCCTTCTCCGACGAGCCGATCACGTCGGTCCCGGCGCCCGATCCGAAGCTGGCGAAGTCGCCGGTCGCGGCCGAGGCCAAGCGCAGCATCGTCAAGGTCCTCGGTACGGCCACCAGGTGCGGGAAGGTCCTCGAGGGCACCGGCTTCGTCTACGGCCGGCACCGGGTGATGACGAACGCCCACGTGGTCGGGGGAGTGCTGGAGCCGACCGTGCAGGTCGGCGGTGAGGGCCGGGTCTACGACGCCGAGGTCGTCCTGTACGACTGGAAGCGGGACGTGGCCGTCCTCGACGTCCCCGCCCTGGAGGCACCGGCACTGGAGTTCGCGGGCAAGGACGCGAAGCGGGGCGACGGCGCCATCGTCGCGGGCTTCCCGGAGAACGGCGGGTACGACGTCCGCGCCGCGCGGGTACGGGGCCGGGTCGACGCCGACGGCCCCGACATCTACCACCGCGACAAGGTGAGGCGCGACATCTACTCGCTGCACACCACGATTCGCCAGGGCAACAGCGGAGGCCCGCTCCTCACGCCCGACGGCAAGGTCTACGGCGTCGTCTTCGCCAAGTCGCTCGACGACTCACGCACCGGGTACGCGCTGACCGCCGACGAGGTGCGGTCCGACGCGGTGCGGGGCCGCAGCGTCGCGAAGCGGGCCGACAGCCAGACCTGCGCCATGTGAGCGGGTCGTCTGACGAATGGGAAACCCCGGCCGTCTGACGGATGGGGAGCCCGAGCCGATCCCTGCGGCTGAGCATCCGGGTCCGCCCTGCTCGCGGCCCGCTGCGTCGGCGCCACCGGCACACACGGGCCCACGACGGGGGTGCGCGCCGGCGGTGGTCCACTCCGCAGCCCGGCTCAACTCCCGCCACGCGCCGGTCCGTCGGCTGTCAGCGCGATGTGCTGCCGGCCGGCGTCTCGTCAGTGCTCGCGTGATCCGCTGGTGCGGTTCAGCCGCGTGGATGCCGCAGCCGTGCGCCGAACCAGCGCGCGCGACGGCGGAGAAGGTGTGGAATCCCTGGTTCGCCGATGATCCCGAGCCGATCGGGGCGGTTGCGCCCCGTTCGCTGCACGGGGACCAGCCCTTTCAGTCCGCTGCTCTTACGTGCCACGTCACGGTAGTCGTGCGTCCAGCCCATACAGCGCACTCTGCCCGGGCGCCGAGGCCGGTAACCGTCTGACGGCCCATCAAATGAGTATGCGGGGGGCACGTGTCGGTCGCGTGGGCGAAGCGTGAGCGGCGGCATTCCAGCGGCGCGGCTCCGTCCGCACGGGTGCCCCCGCTCGCCCGGACCATGCGTCACCTGTCGGGTTCGGGGTCCTTCAGCCAGCCGATGAGCTCGGACGAGAAGGCGGCCGGGTCCTCCTCGTGCGGCCAGTGGCCCAGGCCGTCGAACAGCCGCCAGCGGTACGGCGCTTCGACGTACTGCCCCGACCCGGCGGAGCTCCGCGTACGCAGCACCGGATCGAGGGACCCGTGAAGTTGCAGCGTCGGGACCCGGACCGGCCGCTTCATGCGCCGGTTGAACTGGATCCCGTCCGGGCGCGCGAGCGAACGCACCAGCCAGCGGTACGGCTCGACGGAGCAGTGCGCCGTGGAGGGGATGCACATGGCCTGTTGGTAGCGGGCGACCGCCTCGGCGGAATCGGGCTGCTCGGAGAACCGGGGACCGCCCCAGTCCCGCACGAGCTTGCCCACCAACTCGCCTCCGTCGGCCACGAGTTGACGCTCCGGCACGAATGGACGCTGGAATCCCCAGATGTACGACCCGGCCGCGGTCTGCCGCACGTCCTTGAGCATCGACGCCCGCCAGCGCCGCGGGTGAGGCATCGAGGAGACGGCCAGCCGCCGGATCAGCTTCGGACGCATCACGGCCGCCGTCCACGCCAGATAGCCGCCGAGGTCGTGGCCGACGAGCGCGGCGTCGGGCTCGCCGAGTGAGCGGATGACACCGGTCACGTCGAGGGCGAGGTTGGCCGGGTCGTAGCCGCGCGGCGTGCGGTCGCTGCCGCCGACACCGCGCAGATCCATGGCGACGGCGCGGAACCCGGCGTCGGCGAGCGCCGTCATCTGGTGCCGCCACGTCCACCAGTACTGCGGGAATCCGTGCAGCAGCAGGACGAGCGGTCCGTCGCCCGTCTCGGCGATGTGGAAACGCGCCCCGTTCGCGGCGACGTCCCGGTGCGTCCAGGGGCCTTCGGGACGGATCACGTGGGCGGGAACTGCGGGACGCGTCATACGGACGAGCCTGTCACACTTCCGGCGGACCGGACGCCGCGTGCGGGTGGCAGTCGCGTGCGGTGGTGCGGAGCAGCGCCAGGGCGCGCAGCCCTACGCCAAGCCGTCCGCGCGGGCGCCCGCGTACGCCCCGGCCCTCGCGCTCAGCTCTCGCGGGCGCAGCGTCAGACGCCTGCCGAGTGCGGTGCACGCTCCACGGCCGGGCGCCCGGCGCCCCCTTCGAGCCTCGGGTCGTCCTTGCCGAGGTCGACGGCCGGACGGGGGTGGGGCTTGGCACGTGAGAGCACGGCCGCCGTCTCCTTCGCGGAAGCGATCGACTTCTCCGGCGGCTTGATCCGCTTGAACTTCCGCATGGCCAGGAGCAGCAGGATCAGGGCGACGACGATGTACGCGCCGCCCACGATCAGGAACGACCAGGCGAGCCCCAGACCGAGGTTGTGGATGCCGTAGGCGGCGGCGAAGCTGAGCACGGGCAGCGAGAAGAGCAGCAGCACCCCGGCGACGGTGGCGGCGCCGCCCCCGACGATCCCCCGCTTCACGTCCTGCCGGATCTCTGCCTTGGCCAGCGCGATCTCGTCGTGTACGAGCGCGGACATCTCGGCCGTCGCCGAGGCGACCAACTGGCCGAGGCTGCGGCCGTCGTCGGCAGAACTCATCGGTTTCTCCCTCTCCATCGGATCTGGCCTGCTCGTCCGTCAGATCATGCCGGACCATCGTGCTGCACGTGTGCCCAGGGAGGCCACCGGTGCAAGCCCGCCCCGCGGCCCCGATGTTGACGAAGCGTACGGGGCGGCGGCGGGCGGAGGGCGCAACGCCCCGGGCCGTGCCGGGGCGACCCCGTGGTGCCGCGGGTCCCCGCGACGCGGAGAGGGGCATCCGGCGCCCGCCGGATGCCCCTCTCGGACGCTCCACTTCGGCGGTGCGGCGGGCAGGGCGCCGGCCGCTGCTCCGCCCGCCGGACGTCCCGTCCCGGCCGGAACGGGCCGGTGCCGGGCGGGACTTCGCCGCGTCAGTACACGTCTGAGTCCATGCGAAGGCGCACGTCTCAGTCCTCGCTGGCCGCGCTCGGCAGCTTCTCCTGGATCAGCGCCATGACGGAGGAGTCGGTCAGCGTGCTCACGTCGCCGAGCTCCCTGTTCTCCGCGATGTCGCGGAGCAGCCGGCGCATGATCTTGCCGGAACGCGTCTTGGGCAGCTCCGCGACCGGCAGGATCCGCTTGGGCTTCGCGATCGGGCCGAGCTGCTTCGACACGTGCTGGCGCAGCTCGTCCACCAGCCCGTCGTCCTCGGCGGCCGAACCGCGGAGGATGACGAACGCGCAGATGGACTGCGTCGTCTGCGGGTCGGTCGCCCCGACGACGGCCGCCTCGGCGACCTTCGGGTGGGAGACGAGCGCCGACTCGACCTCGGTGGTGGAGATGTTGTGGCCCGAGACGAGCATGACGTCGTCGACGCGGCCCAGCAGCCAGATGTCGCCGTCGTCGTCCTTCTTCGCGCCGTCACCGGCGAAGTACAGGTTCTCGAAGCGCGACCAGTAGGTGTCGAGGAAGCGCTGGTCGTCGCCCCAGATGGTGCGCAGCATCGACGGCCAGGGCTCGGTGAGCACCATGTATCCGCCGCCGCCGTCGGGCACCTCGCGCGCCTCGTCGTCCACGACGGTCGCCGAGATGCCGGGCAGCGCCTGCTGTGCGGAGCCCGGCTTGGTCTCGGTGACTCCCGGCAGCGGGCTGACCATGACTCCGCCGGTCTCCGTCTGCCACCAGGTGTCGACGATGGGCGTGCGGTCGCCGCCGATGTGGTGGCGGTACCAGACCCATGCCTCCGGGTTGATGGGCTCGCCGACGGAGCCGAGGATGCGCAGCGACGACAGGTCGAACTTGGCCGGGATGTCGTCGCCCCACTTCATGCAGGCGCGGATGGCGGTCGGCGCGGTGTAGAGCAGCGAGACCTTGTACTTCTCGACGATCTCCCACCAGCGGCCCTTGTGCGGGGTGTCGGGGGTGCCCTCGTACAGCACCTCCGTGGCGCCGTTCGCGAGCGGCCCGTAGACGATGTACGAGTGCCCGGTCACCCAGCCGACGTCGGCCGTGCACCAGTAGACGTCCTTGTCCGGCTTGAGGTCGAACACGGCGTGGTGGGTGTAGGCGACCTGGGTGAGGTATCCGCCGGTGGTGTGGAGGATGCCCTTCGGCTTTCCGGTGGTGCCGGAGGTGTACAGGATGAAGAGCGGGTGCTCCGCGTCGAAGTCCTGCGGCGTGTGCTGGTCGCTCTGCCGGTCGACGACGTCGTGCCACCACACGTCGCGTCCGTCGGTCCAGTCGATGTCCTCCTGGCCGGTGCGCCTGACGACCAGGACGTTGCGGACGTTCTCCGTGCCCGGCCTGGTCAGCGCCTCGTCCACGGCGGGCTTGAGCGCGCTGGCGCCGCCCTTCCGGTAGCCGCCGTCGGACGTGATGACGACGCGGGCGTCGGCGTCCTCGATGCGGGTCGCCAGCGCGTCGGCGGAGAAGCCGCCGAAGACCACCGAGTGCGGGGCGCCGATGCGGGCGCACGCCAGCATCGCGACCACGGTCTCCGGGATCATCGGCATATAGACGGCGACGCGGTCGCCGGCCTCGACGCCCAGCTCCGTCAGCGCGTTGGCGGCCTTGGAGACCTCGCGCTGAAGGTCCGCGTAGGTGAGCGAGCGGGTGTCGCCCGGCTCGCCTTCGAAGTGCAGTGCGACGCGGTCGCCGTGCCCGGCCTCGACGTGCCGGTCCACGCAGTTGTACGCGACGTTGAGCTTGCCGTCCTTGAACCACTTGGCGAAGGGCGGTTTGGACCAGTCGAGCGTCTCGGTCGGTTCCTTGCCCCAGGTCAGGCGGCGTGCCTGCTCGGCCCAGAAGCCCAGCCGATCAGTCCTCGCCTGCTCGTACGCCGCGGCGGTCACGTTGGCTTCGGCGGCCAGATCGGCGGGCGGGGCGAACCTCCGCTCTTCCTTGAGCAGATTGGCCAGGCTTTCGTTGCTCACGACATCTCCCTTTCCCAGGGTGTCTGTTGTGTCCTCCACAGGCCCCGGACCTCGGACCTCGGGTACAGCTCATCAGCCGTTGCGCCGTTGTGACAAGGGTTCTCGACGAAATTGGTTTAGACCTGTCATGGTCATGCGTCCGGAGCCGGGCGGTGGACTTGCGGACGGTATTCCGAAGCTGAGGGTGAGGCCCTCGCCCGGGGTCCCCGGAAACCCCGCGGGCAGCTTCTCGCCCTCGTGTGCCCCCGGTAGTTGGCCCTACGCGCTCCGATGGGCGGGCGGCGCGCACGGCGCGGCCCTCCGTCGTCGAGCCCCGCTCGCGGACGGCGGCCTACGGCTCAACGAGTGAAGAAGTCACCCCGATCCCACCCCGATCCCTTGCCCGAGTTGCCGGTTATGCGTGAGATGCAACGTTTGATTCACGTACCGGAGTTGCTCCGTTACGGAGAGACAAGGACAAGGATGAGGTGATCCGATGACAGCCACGCGACGGTGGCTCGTGGGCATATCCACGGGGATGGCGCTCACGGTGATGAGCGGCTGTTCCGGAGGCACCACCACGGGCGTTCCGGAACGTCACGGCAAGTCCGCCCCCGAGGAGAAGGCGGCGCAGCAGTCCCGCGTCATCGGGGACGGCTCGACGGCCCTGACCGGCGCCCAGCCGAACCAGCCCGCCTCCCGCCGGCTCGCCCCCGGCGAGAAGCCCCCGCAGTTCGTGGTCTTCTCCTGGGACGGCGCCGGGGAGGACGGCAAGAAGCTCTTCTCCCGGTTCCGCAAGGCGGGCAAGCGGTACGGCGCGGCCCAGTCCTTCTTCCTCAGCGGCGTCTACGCCCTCCCCGAGGCCGAGTCGTCCCGCTACAGGCCCCCCGGGCACCGCACGGGCGCCTCGGACATCGGCTACCTCAAGGACGGGAACATACGCGCCACGCTGAAGGAGATACGCAAGGCGTGGCTCGACGGAAACGAGATAGGCACCCACTTCAACGGCCACTTCTGCGGCCCGGGCGGTGTCGGCAGCTGGTCGGCGGACCAGTGGAAGAGCGAAATACGCCAGGCCAAGTGGTTCGTCAAGAACTGGAAGACGACCACCGGCTGGAAGGGCGAGGACCCGCTTCCCTTCGACTACGACAGGGAGCTGATAGGCGGGCGCACCCCCTGTCTCCAGGGCCAGGAGAACCTGCTGAAAGCGGCGAAGTCGATGGGCTTCCGCTACGACTCCAGCGGTAACGGACGGCAGGTCTGGCCCGGGAAGAAGAGCGGTCTGTGGGACCTGCCGCTGCAGGAAGTCCCCATGCCGGGCCGGAAGTTCGAGACCCTCTCCATGGACTACAACTTCCTGGCAAACCAGTCGGGAACCGTCCACGGACCGGCCTCGAAGCACGCGGCCTACGGCAAGCAGATGCGCGACGGCCTGATGCAGGGCTTCGAGCGTGCCTACAAGGGCAACCGCGCGCCCATGATCGTCGGCAACCACTTCGAGGACTGGAACGGCGGGGTCTACATGGACGCCGTCGAGGACGTCATGAAGTCGGTGTGCCAGAAGCGCGAGGTCCGCTGCGTCTCGTTCAAGCAGCTGGTCGAGTGGCTGGACGAGCAGGATCCGAAGGTGCTCGAGCGGCTGCGCTCGCTGCCCGTCGGTGAGAAGCCCGAGGGCGGCTGGAAGAAGTTCCTGCGCGCGCCGCGCACCGAACTCCTCTCGCGCTGACGTCCCTCCCTGACCGCGACCCCCCTGTCCGCACTCTCCCCTTCCCCGCCGAGAGCCCGGGGCGCCGCTCGCCGGCAGCCCCGGGCTCTCGGCGGGGGAATTCCGCTGAAGGAACGGGCTCCCGGTCAGGCGGGCGCCGGCTGCGGAGCCGGCCGTTCCCCCAGTACGAAGCCGGGGTCGACCTGCTGGGACAGGTCGGCCCCGGTCTTCTCGTTGCCCCAGCTCTCCGCGTTGCGCAGGTGGAAGTGGACCATCTGCTCCGTGTAGCGCTGCCAGTCGCGCCGTTCGTACGCGGCGTCGGCCGTCTCCCGGAGGACGTCCAGAGCCCCGCGGTTGGACTCCTCCAGCTCGGCCAGCGTGCGGGGACGGCCCTTCTCCATCGCACGCACCCAGTCCGACTGCCCGAACGCGGTGAGCAGGTCGTCGCCGACCTCGTCCCGCAGGAACTCCAGGTCGTCCGGCCCCTGCACCTTGTTGCCCACGACGCTCAGAGGCACCCCGAAGTCCCGCGCGTACTCCCTGTACTGGCGGTGCACGGAGACCCCCTTGCGGGTGGGCTCCGCGACCAGGAACGTCATGTCGAAACGCGTGAACATGCCGGAGGCGAAGGAGTCGCTGCCCGCCGTCATGTCGACGACGACGAACTCGTCACGGCCATCGGCGAGATGGTTCAGGCAGAGCTCGACGGCGCCCGTTTTGGAGTGGTAGCAGGCCACGCCCAGGTCGGCCTCGGTGAAGGGGCCGGTCACCATCAGCCGCACCTCGCCGCCGCCGTCGCCCTCGGGCCTGAGCGTGCGGGCACAGGCACGGTAGACCGGGTTGTCCCCGGTGATGCTCAGCAGGCGGGAGCCCTCTCCGGGCGGCGTCGTCTTGATCATCGTCTCGGCGGAGGCGATACGGGGGTTCGTGCCGCGCAAGTAGTCCTTGATGAGCGGGAGTTGCGCACCCATCGAGGGCAGGCGGGCCGCCTCGGCCTCATCGAGCCCCAGCGCTGCGCCGAGATGCTGGTTGATGTCCGCGTCCACTGCGATCACAGGGGTGCGCCGCGCGGCGAGATGACGGATGAAGAGAGAGGACAGCGTGGTCTTGCCGCTGCCTCCCTTGCCGACGAAAGCGATTTTCATGAACAAGAGCGTAGGTCTGCGCAGGCCCCCGGAGCTGCGAGGGCGTCAGGTATACCACCCGATCGTGGGGCGCGGCTTGCGGCAGAGCGGGGCGCGTAGGGTCGTACGCATGAGTAGCACCGCTGACCCTCTCGCCCCGCTCGGGAAGCTCCCGGGCGTCCAGGACTCCGTGGAATCCGTGCGGAAAGCAGTGGACCGCATCTACGGGCACCGCGTCATGCGCCGCCGCAGCGGCGAAGTGACCGCGGAGGCCGCACTGCGCGGCGCACGGGGTTCCGCAGCGCTGGAGGGCGCCGACTGGGCGCTGGAGGAGATGCGGCGCCGCACCGACTTCGGGGAAGAGGGCGAGCCGCGGACCGTCGGGGCCGCCCTGCGCGCCACTGCTGAGGCGGGCCAACTACTGGACGTATGGCGGCAGTCGCCCCTTCGTGTACTGGCCCGGCTGCATCTCGTCGTGGCAGGGGGCGACGTCCCGGACGAGACCGTGGGGAGGCCCCGGCTCGCGGGCGAGTCCGTGAACGAACCGGACCTGGGCCTGGGGGAGCCTCCGGCGGCGGAGGACGTGGCCGTACGGCTGGACGGGCTGGCGCAGTTCGTCGTGGCCGGAAGCGAGGCGCCGGCCCTCGTGGCCTCGTCGGTGGTGCACGGTGAGCTGGCCGCGCTGCGGCCCTTCGGCTCGTACAACGGCCTGGTGGCGCGCGCCGCCGAGCGGATCGTCCTGGTCGCGAGCGGGCTGGACCCGAAGTCGATCTGCCCCGCGGAGGCCGGACACGCGGAACTGGGGCGCGAGCAGTACACGATGGCCCTCGCCGCGTACGCCTCGGGGACGCCCGAGGGCATGGCGGCATGGATCGGGCACTGCGGGAAGGCGGCCGAACTCGGCGCCCGCGAGACCACCGCGGTGTGCGAGGCGCTCCAGCGGGGAGCCGCGTAGGCACGCGAGGCGCACAGCGAATTGCGGCGGCGCCGCCCTTACGGGTGGTGCCGCCGCTGGCATGGATACCGCGCTACCAGTGCGTGCTCTCATCGGGCCCGTCAGGCCGGGACGCTGTGCCCGTCGCCTGCGAGCTAGCCCGTTACGCGGGCTTGGCGTCGCGTGGGTACCCGGTATTCATGCTTCCGGTCCGTGGGCCTGTCTGCGTCGGAATCCTCAACCGATTCCGCTGGTCACGCGGGCCGTCAACTCCTTTGTACTGCGGCGGGCGGCGATGTGGAACCCCTCGCGGGCGGTATTTCCCGTATTTACCGTTCCGCTCAAACTCGCTCGAAGCGGGCGCGGCGCTGGCTCGTGTACCAGACCAGCCCCGCCGTGGCGGCCGCGGCGCCGACCGCCGCCGCGGCGATCGCGAGCGCGGGCCGCGAGGGCATCGACAGGTTCGGCACGCGCTGCTTGAGCCGCACCGGACGGGAGAAGGTGAGAACCGGCCAGTCGCGGCCGGCGGCCTCCTTGCGCAGGGCCCGGTCCGGATTGACGGCGTAGGGGTGGCCCACCGACTCCAGCATGGGGACGTCGGTGATGCTGTCGCTGTAGGCGTAGCAGCGGCTCAGGTCGTACCCCTCGGTCTCGGCGAGCCAGGCGATCGCCTCCGCCTTCGCGGGCCCGTACGCGTAGTACTCGATCTCGCCGGAGTAGCAGCCGTCCTCCACGACCATGCGGGTCGCCACGACGCGGTCCGCCCCGATCAACTTTCCGATCGGCTCCACGACTTCCGCGCCCGACGTCGAGACGATGACGACGTCCCGCCCGGCGAGGTGGTGCTCCTCGATGAGGGACGCGGCCTCGTCGTAGATGATCGGGTCGATGAGATCGTGGATCGTCTCGGCGACGATCTCCTTCACCTGCTGGACGTTCCAGCCACGGCAGAGGGCAGAGAGATACTCGCGCATCCTCTCCATCTGGTCGTGGTCGGCTCCGCCGAGGAGATATACGAACTGAGCGTAAGCAGTACGGAGTACGGCACGGCGATTGATCAGGCCACCCTGGTAGAAGGATCTGCCGAAGGTGAGCGTGCTCGACTTCGCAATGACCGTCTTGTCCAGATCGAAGAACGCGGCTGTGCGGCGCATCGCTAGGTTTTCCACGAAGGCGAGCATAGGCGCCAGCCATTCGGCGTAAGCTGTGGCGCGTGGGTTTGCCTGAGAAGGCTCTCGGGTACACCATGGAAGTCACGGATCGTTCGCGACCGTGCTAACCCGGCCCGACTCCTCCCCCCCCGAGTCGGCCCTGGGGACGACCCCCGCTCTCCCCCCCGGCGGGGGTCGTCGCATGTCCGGGCCCCTTTTTCTCCTTGACTGATCGCCGACCCCTCCTTGAGCGATCTTCGAGCGCCTGTTCCGGCACCCATCGAACCAGTAACTGAGTGTAATCGTCGGGCTGCTCTGCGGAAGTCGCCAGGACGGGTGACGGAGTTATTCACAACTCGCTGCATGTCCACAGTTTTTGACCATGATCACCAGGCATTTCCTCTTCACCGCACAGTGATTCCCGACAGCTCTCGCAGGTGTTTGCGGGAGCGAGGCTGTGAAGAGTGAAGGGGCTCTGGAACGTGGCCGAAACCATTCTGATTGTCACTGAGGACGAAGAACTCCTTGATGACCTGCTGCGCCTGTGCGCAGCCGCCGGAGCGGAAGCGGAAGTCGCACACGGAGCACCTCTGAGCCGGGTGGCGTGGGCGGGCTGGAGCGGCGCCGCGGCTTGGGAGAAGGCACCGCTGGTGCTCGTGGGTGACGACTGCGCCGGAGCGCCCGGTCTCAGCGGCGCGTCCGGCGGAGGCGCACCCGGAGCGGCTCGCAGAGCCGGCGTGCTGCTCGTCGGCAAGGACCTGGACGACCCGGGGGTCTGGGAGCGCGGGGCGCGGATCGGCGCGGAAGGCGTGGTCATGCTGCCCGACGCGGAGAGCTGGCTGGCGGGCCGCATCGCGGACGCGGCGGAGTGCGTGGGCCGGCCGGCGCTGACGGTGGGGGTCCTGGGCGGACGGGGAGGCGCCGGCGCGTCCACCCTCGCCTGCGCCCTGGCCGTCACGGCGGCGCGGAACGGGCAGCGCACGATGCTGATCGACGGCGACGCCCTCGGAGGCGGTCTCGACGTGCTGCTCGGCGGAGAACGGACGGAGGGACTGCGATGGCCGGCGTTCGCGGAGTCGCGAGGGCGGGTCGGCGGCGGTGCGCTCGCGGAATCGCTGCCGAGACTGCACGACTTGAGCGTGCTCAGCTGGGACCGCGGGGACTCCGTGCTGATCCCCGCGGACGCGATGAAGTCCGTGCTCTCCGCCGCGCGGCGGCGGGGCGGCGTCGTTGTCGTCGACCTGCCGCGGCGGATCGACGAGACGGTGGCGGAAGCGCTCGCGCAGACAGATCTCGGGCTGCTCCTGGTCCCCGCGGAGCTGAGGGCGGTCGCCGCCGCGCACCGCGTCGCCTCCCGTACGCAGATGGTGCTGCGCGACCTGCGGGCGGTGGTACGGACGCCCGGCGGCCCCGGCGGGGCGCGAGGGTACGGGCCGGGGCTGGACGAGGAGGAAGTGGCACGGCTGCTCCGGCTCCCGCTGGCCGGTGAACTCCCGTGGGAGGCCGGCTTGCTGGAGGCGGTCGAGCGAGGGGTGCCGCCGGGCGCGAAGACGAGCGGTGCGCTGTCCCGCTTCTGCAGGGACTTCTGGTCCCAGGCGCTCAGCGGAGGCGTCAGCGGCGGGGGTGTGGCCGTATGAGCGCGGTGGACGGCGGGCTGAGTGCGGGCGGGCGGACGACGGCCGGAGTGGCCGGCGCGCGTCGCGTGCCCCGTTCAGGGGACCGGAGCACCGTGGGCGGGACGGACGTCGCTCCGCCCTCGGCTGCTGACGAGTCGCTCCTCGACGCGGTTCGACGCAGACTCGCCGAGACGGGGGCCGAGCCCACCCCGGCCCGGGTCGCGTCGGCCCTGAGGGCCCAGGGGCGGCTGCTGGGCGACAGCGCGGTACTGGGTGTGGTGGAGGCGCTCCGCTCGGAGCTGGTCGGCACCGGGCCGCTGGAGCCCCTGCTCGCGGACCCCGAGGTCACGGACGTGCTGGTCACCCGTCCTGACGAAGTGTGGGTCGACCGCGGCAGGGGGCTGGAGCGAACCGATGTGCGCTTCCGGAACGAAGCCTCCGTGCGGCGGCTGGCGCAGCGGCTCGCGACGTCGGCGGGGCGGCGCTTGGACGACGCCCGGCCGTGGGTGGACGCGCGCCTCCCGGACGGCACGAGGCTGCACGCCGTACTGCCCCCGGTAGCGGTAGGTTCGACGTGCCTGTCGCTGCGCGTGGTGCGTCCTCGTGCGTTCCGGCTGGCCGAGTTGGTGAGTGCGGGCACCCTCCCTCCCGGAGGTGACCGGCTGCTCCGCGACGTGCTGGACGCCAGGCTCTCCTTCCTCATCAGCGGGGGCACGGGCTCCGGGAAGACGACGCTGCTGAGCGCGCTGCTGGGGCTCGTCGCCCCTCACGAGCGGATCGTCCTCGCGGAGGACTCGGCCGAACTGCGGCCGGACCACCCCCACGTCGTGCGGCTGGAGGCGCGGCCCGCGAACCAGGAGGGCGCGGGCACGGTGGGCCTGGACGACCTGGTGCGCCAGGCACTGCGGATGCGGCCGGACAGGCTCGTGGTCGGGGAGGTCCGCGGCGCCGAAGTCACCGAGTTGCTGGCCGCGTTGAACACCGGTCACGAGGGCGGCTGCGGAACGCTGCACGCCAACACGGCGGCTGACGTCCCCGCCCGGCTGGAAGCGCTCGGGACGGCCGCCGGGCTGGACCGGGCGGCCCTGCACAGCCAGCTCGCCGCCGCACTGGACGTCCTGGTGCACCTCGTGAGGGACCGTTCCGGCCGGCGGCGCGTCGCCGAGATCCATGTGCTGACGCGGGGCGCGGACGGTCTGGTCGCGACGGTTCCCGCCGTGGTGTGGGGCGACCGGGGGTTCGTGGAGGGGCGTGGCGCCGAGCAGTTGGCGCGGCTCTGCGGAAGAGGGCGCACGGATCGAGCCGCCGTCACCGAGTACGGCGGCCGACGACGCGGCCCGGCGCGCGCCGCCCCGTACGGGACATCGGCGTACGAGGCAGGGCGGACGGCGTACGGGGCCGAGGGGGCCGAGCGGGAGAGGGGAACGCGGTGACGGGGGCCGGGGGAACCGGAGTGCCGGGGCTCGACGCGGCACCCATGTACGCGGCGATGGTGTGTGCGGGGGCTGCCGCCTGGCTCCTCGCGGGGCGGGACGGCGGGGTGAACCGGGCACGTCTGATACTCGCCGGTGACGGCGGGCCGTGCGATCCAGGTCCCCGGCTGCCGCCCGCCTGCGCTTCGTTGATCAGCGCCGTACGGGAACGGCTGGGAGGCACGGAAGGCAGGGCCTGGTGGTGTCTGCCGGTGGGCGCGGTACTGGGGTTCCTCGGCGAGTCGCTGCTGCCTCTTCTCGCCGGCGCCGCCGCGGTACCCGTCGTCAGACGGCTGCTGCTCAGGCGTGGGCGCCGCTCGGCGGCGGAACGTCGAGCAGCGGCGGTGGTCGAGCTGTGCGCCGCGGTCGCGGGCGAGCTGCACGCGGGGAGGCAACCGGATCGGGCGCTCCTCGCCGCAGGGGCTGTTCCCCTCAGGGAGTTGGGGGAGAGCGGTGCGGCGGTGCTGGCGGCGGCGCGCTTCGGCGGGGACGTCCCGGAGGCGCTGCGGGAGGCGGCACGCAGCCCCGGCGCGGAAGGGCTCGGGGGAGTGGCGGCCTGCTGGCACGTGTCGGTGGAGGGAGGGGCGGGACTCGCGAAGGGCCTCGACACGGTGGCCTGCGCGTTGCGGGCCGAACGGGACCAACGCGAGGAGTTACAGGCCTTGCTGGCAGGGCCGCGTTCCACCGCACTCGTCCTCGCGCTCCTGCCCGTATTCGGGCTGTTGCTCGGTGCCGCGATGGGGGCCGATCCGATGCATGTCCTCCTGCACAGCCCGGCTGGACTGGCCTGCCTGGCGATCGGCGGGCTGCTGGAGTGGGCGGGGCTCGCCTGGGTCGCCCGGCTCGTCCGCACTGCGGAGGGCCCTGGCAAGTACGAGGAGAAGGGCGCGGCGTGAACACAGCTATGACTGCGGCCGATCCGCGGGTGTGGGTGCCCCTGTTGGTGGCGTGCGGAGCCCTCGCCGGTCTGTGCTGGGAGCTCTGGAAGGGGCGGCGGGCACGCACGCGGGGCCGGCTGCTGCTGGGGCAGGCGGCCGGACGGGAACAGCCGGAGCGGCCGGAGCAGCGCGGGTCCGCCGGGCTGCGGCGTTCCGGTCGGGCCGCCCGCCCGCCGCAGCACTGTCTCGACGCTCATCGGCAGTGGTGGAGGCGGCGGGTCCGGCGCGGTCGGCTGCGAGCTGGGGCAGCGGCCACGGGAGCGGGGGCACTGATCGTGACTGTCGTCGAAGGAGTGCCCGGCTGGCTGGCCGCGGGCATCGGGGCGTACTGCGTGTGGCGATGGGCGGTTCGGCGGGAGGGGTCTGACGTCGGCAGCGGCGATCTGGCCGAACTCCGTACCGCTGGCGCACAGCTTCCTCTGGCGGCCGAGTTGCTCGCGGCCTGTCTCGCGGCGGGCTCCGCGCCGGACCGGGCAGCCGACGCGGTGGGCAGGTCGGTCGGGGGGCCGCTGGGGGCCAGGCTGACGAAGGCGGCGACGGAGCTCCATCTCGGAGCTGAACCCGCCGCGGTCTGGGGGCGCTTCGGGTCGCTGCCGGGCGGCGCCACCTTCGTCCGCTCCATGGAGCGCGCGGGCAGCGGCGGTGTACCGGCGGCGGAGTCCGTGACGAGGCTCGCCGCCGAGCTGCGCGCCACGGCCTCGCGGGCAGCGGCTGCTCGCGCCAGGCGTGCGGCGGTTCTGGTGACGGGGCCGCTGGGGCTGTGCTTCCTGCCCGCGTTCCTGGCAGTCGGAGTGGCCCCGGTGGTCATAGGCCTGGCCCGGTCCCTGCTCTGAACTCCGAAGCCACGTGGCAGAGCCAGAACTCGGACGGACGTCACCGACCGACCGCCTCACCTCAGGAAGGAACGAACCATGTTCACCAAGCTCAGCCGTATCCTTCGGGCTCGCGTCGCGACCCCGCATCGGCTGCTGGGAGAGGGACGCCGCCATCTCCTCGCCGTACGGCAGGAGTTGGCGCGCGATGCGGGCATGAGCACCGCCGAGTACGCGGTCGGGACGATCGCGGCGTGCGGATTCGCAGCCGTGCTCTACAAGGTGCTGACGAGTGGCGCTGTCAGCGCCGAGTTGCAGCAACTGATCGAGAGGGCGCTCGATGCGAGCGGCTGACGACGGTTACGTCACCGCGGAGACCGCAGTCGTCGTACCTGCCCTGGTCCTGCTGTTCGGGATGCTGCTGTGGGGAGTGATGGCGGCGGCGCAGCACATCCAGGTGGTCGACGGGGCGCGTGCCGGAGCCCGTGCGGCTGCGCGGGGCGAGGAAGAGGCCGCCGTACGGACTGTTGTGCGCTCCGCCGCTCCGGAGGACGCCGCCGTGCAGACCCACCGTCAGGAAGACCTCGTGCGTGTGCGCGTCACGGCACGCTCCCTCGGCCCCGGTCCGTTGTCGCTCGCGTTGAGCGCCGAAGCGGTCGCCATGGCCGAGGACGGGACGGGAGGCATGGGCCGTGCTGGGAAGTGACCGCGGTTCGGCGACGGTCTGGGCGGCCCTGAGCGGGGTGGTGCTGTGCGGCGTCGCGGCCACGTTGATGGGGCTCGGACAGGCGGTGGCCCTGCGGCACCGTGCGGCCGGTGCGGCGGATCTGTCGGCGCTCGCCGCCGCGGACCGGGCGCTCGACGGCGAGGACCGGGCGTGCGCCGCGGCCCGCCGGGTGGCGTCCGCGCAAGGCGCCCGCCTGGTCCGGTGCTCCGTGCGCGGTGAGATCGCCGACGTCTCTGCGCGGGTGTCGACGGGCCCGTACGCGCCCGAGGCCCGGGCCAGGGCGGGTCCGCCGGACGCGGCCACCCGAGCCGGGCTCGCCGCCTCCCCGAACGCAGGGTCGTCCTCGACGGCCGCAGCAGCGACGGACGCGAACTGCCGCGAGTGGACAGCGCCTCGGCCGGAGCTGCTACGTCCCGTCAGGCGGTGGCTTGAGCAGCTCCGTCAGCAGCCGGACGGCGCCCCGCTTGTGCAGCGGGTCGTTGCCGTTGCCGCACTTGGGCGACTGGATGCACGAGGGGCAGCCGGCCTCGCACTCGCAGGCCGCGATGGCGTCCCGGGTGGCGGCCAGCCATTCGCGAGCCGTGTGGAAGGCGCGTTCGGCGAAGCCGGCGCCGCCGGGCTGCCCGTCGTAGACGAACACGGTGGGCAGCAGGGTGTCTGGGTGCAGGGGGATGGAGACGCCCCCGATGTCCCACCGGTCACATGTCGCGAACAGCGGCAGGAGACCGATGGCGGCGTGCTCGGCGGCGTGCAGCGCCCCGGGGAGGATCTCCGGGCCGACCCGCGCCGCGTCGAGCTGGTCTTCGGTGACGGTCCACCACACGGCCCGGGTGCGCAGCGTACGAGGGGGAAGGTCGAGCTTCGTCTCGCCCATGACCTCCCCGGTCACGAGGCGGCGCCGGAGGTAGGAGACGACCTGGTTCGTCACCTCCACGGTCCCGTAGCAGAGCCGGGCCTCGCCCCAGGGCACCTCCGCCTCCGTCTCGAGCACGGACACGGATGTGGTGTCCCTGGCCATCGTGGTCCATGGAGGGTTCGCCTCCTCCACGAGCGCCACGGAGTCCTCCAGATCGAGTTGCCTCACCACGTAGGTGCGCCCCTGGTGCAGATGCACGGCGCCCTCGTGCACGTTGGTGTGGGCGGACGCGGCGTCGACCGTGCCGAGCAGGCGGCCTGTTCCGTCCTCCACGATCTGGACGGGCGTCCCCCCGGAGCCGCGGATGTCGGCCAGGTCGGCAGCTCGCTCTTTGCGGGTCCAGAACCAGGAGCCTCCCCGCCGCCGCAGCAGCTTGCGCCCCTCCAGCTGCCGCAGCAGATCCGGACAACCCGGCCCGAAGAGCTCCGCATCGGCCTCGGTGAGGGGGATCTCCGCCGCGGCCGCGCAGAGATGGGGGGCGAGGACATACGGATTGTCCGGGTCGAGGACGGTCGACTCGACCGGGGCGCGGAAGAGCGACTCGGGGTGGTGCACGAGATAGGTGTCGAGAGGGTCGTCCCGCGCGACCAGAACGGCGAGTGCGCCTTCCCCCGACCGTCCGGCTCGCCCGGCCTGCTGCCACACAGAGGCACGCGTGCCGGGATATCCGGTGATGAGCACGGCGTCGAGCCCCGACACGTCGACACCCAGCTCCAGCGCGTTGGTCGCGGAGAGACCGAGGAGGTCGCCCGAGTGCAGGCGCTGTTCGAGGGCGCGGCGCTCCTCGGGCAGGTATCCGCCCCGGTACGCGGCGATCCGGTCCGGCAGCCGCCGGTCCACGGCGCCGAGACGGTCCTTGGCGATCAGGGAGATCAGTTCGGCGCCCCGGCGTGAGCGGACGAAGGCGACGGTCCGCACGCTCTGCACGGCCAGGTCCGTCAGAAGCTCCGCCGCCTCTGCGGTGGCTGTACGCCGTACCGGGGCTCCGCGCTCGCCTTCGAACTCGGTCAGCGGCGGCTCCCACAGAGCGAAGACCAACTCACCCCGGGGAGAGGCGTCTTCGGTGACTTCGGTCACGGGTACGCCGGTCAGCCGCGCGGCGGACTCACCCGGGCCGGCGGAGGTGGCGGACGCCAGGAGGAAGACCGGCTCCGAGCCGTACCGGGCGCAGATCCTCCGCAGCCGCCGGATCACCTGCGCCACGTGCGAGCCGAAGACACCGCGGTAGGTGTGGCACTCGTCGATGACGACGTAGCGCAGGGAGCGCAGGAAGGAGGCCCAGCGCGCGTGGGCGGGGAGGATTCCCCGGTGCAGCATGTCCGGGTTGGTGAGCACGTAGTTGGAGAAGAGGCGCACCCACTCGCGCTCCTCGAAGGGGGTGTCCCCGTCGTAGACGGCCGGACGTATCGCGGTCCCCAGCGGCGCGGCCAGTTCCGTGACGGCGCGGCACTGGTCGGCGGCGAGCGCCTTGGTGGGCGCCAGATACAGGGCGGTGCCGCCACGGCGGTGCCTCTGCGGCCCGCCGTTCGAGCTCCTCGCGCGCTGCTTCGGCGGACGGCTGCCGTCCTCCCTGTCGGCATCTGTCCCGGCGGCGTTCGAGGCAGCTCCGTTCGAGGCAGCTCCGTTCGAGGCAGCTCCGTTCGAGGCGGCTCCGTTCGCGGCGCTCTCCCCGTCCTCGCCCCCGCCTGCCTCTCCCGATCCGGCCGCCGAGTCAGTGCCCTCGAGGAGAGCGCTCAGGGTCGGTATGAGGTAGGAGAGCGACTTTCCGGAGGCGGTGCCTGTGGCGATGATCACTGATTCGCCGCTGAGGGCGTGCTCGGCGACGCGCGCCTGGTGCTCCCAGAGCCGTTCGACGCCCGACTCCCTTACGGCATCGATCACTTCAGGCCGGATCTGACCGGGCCATTCCGCATGGTGGCCCGCCCGCGGGGGCAAGTGCTCCGTATGGGTGATGCGGGCAGCCCTGCCCTCCCCGGCGGTGAGTTGGGCGAGCACCGTTCGGGGATCACTGTCGGATACCTTGCGGGAGGGCACAGCAGGTGAGCGTACGCTCGTCGCGACCAGAAGCGGTCGGTCGCCCGTGGGCACCCAGGGTGTCCCCGGCGCGACGCTCAATGACCGCAAGGCGTCGTGCGTGCAGGCCCGTAAGTGATTGAATGCTTCTGCGGCTGCCGATCCGCCCGCTGTCCCGGCCTGTCCTCGGCTGGGATATTTCAGTGGGGGGACGACTCGATAGCAAGGTGCTGGAGGATCCGTGGACCTGTCCCTGTCGACCCGGACCGTAGGCGATCGCACGATCGTCGAGGTCGGTGGCGAGATTGATGTATACACCGCGCCCAAGCTGCGGGAGCAGCTGGTCGAGCTTGTGAACGACGGCAGCTACCACCTCGTCGTGGACATGGAAGGCGTCGACTTCCTGGACTCCACCGGACTCGGTGTGCTCGTCGGCGGGCTCAAGCGGGTGCGTGCCCACGAGGGCTCGCTGCGTCTCGTGTGCAACCAGGAGCGCATTCTCAAGATCTTCCGAATCACCGGTCTGACCAAGGTGTTCCCCATCCACGGTTCCGTGGACGAGGCCGTCGCCGCGACCGACTGACGTCCGTCGCGGACGGACCGGCTATTCGAAAGACGCCGGAGGTACCGGGCTCTGCGAGCCCGGTACCCGGCAATGTGACAGTGCAAGACCGAGGGGGATGGCATGGCCATCGTGGAACTCCGCTTCAGCGCGTTGCCGGAGCACGTGCGTACGGCAAGGCTGGTGGCCGCGGCAGTGGCGCGGCGGGCCGGGGTCGACGAGGCCGTGCTCGACGAGGTGCGCCTGGCGGTCGGTGAGGCGTGCTCCCGCGCTGTCGGCCTGCACGTGGGCCATGGACTCGACACCCCCGTACGCGTGGCGCTCATCGAGGAGGAGAAGAAGTTCTCCATCGAAGTGGGCGACGCGGCCCCGTCGGCGACTGCCGGCGCCCACGGTTCCACGGGGCCTGCCCCGGCGTCCCCGGCGGCGGACAGCGAAGAAGCCGAGAGTGAGATGGGGCTCGCCGTCATCAGCGGTCTCGTGGACGACGTGGAAGTGATCGCGGATGACAAGGGCGGCCTGATCCGCATGAGTTGGCCCGTCACTCCGGAGCCGGTTCTCCCCTGAGCCCTGAGCCGTTCTTCCTGTACCTGCTCTTCCGGCCGGTTCGCAGGTTCCCTTCACTGCTCCCCAGTGGCGGCACCGTTCGTCAGCCTCGCCCTGGGCCGGGCTGATCGCGACGGCGCCCCGTCCCGCAAGCCGCGCCCCGGCACGTCCAAGCGCCTGCTCTGCCACTCGTCCCGGCGTCAGCCGCGCTGGGAAGCGCGCTGCGCGGCGGACAGCCCGGCGCAGGCTTCGGGCGAGCGAGAGAGAACCGGGCGGGCTGACCGCCAGACGCTTCGCGCCGTGACTCGCGGCGTCGAGACGGGGCGGGTGCACTCGGAGAGCCCGAGGGCCCCAAGCGCTGGTCGCAGGGATTCGGAAGCTAGTATTCCGCCTGAGTCGCAATTGTTTCCGGATCTTCATCAAGCCGGTGACACCGCACCCTCGGACGGTCGCGTCCCTCTGTACGGGCCCCTGTGCGTCCGGCTGCCGGGTGTCAGCGAGGACTCCGAAAGCCTCTTTTCTGCGCGGCTTTGATGTGAAAAGAGAGGCATATGCGGCGCCCGTGTTGATCATTTTTTACAGCGTCAGCATTTTTGTAAGCCTAGCTCGTCCGAGCTAATTCCCCACACGAACTCCATTTGATCTCCGCTGGTGTAGGCGAATTGCCGATCCGGCGCTCTGTTTTGATCTGGAGCTGATCCCTACAATCCGTCCACATCTTTGCAAGCAGGAGCCGTACGTCGAACCGCGCGCCCCTGCGCCAAGCGTCAAGGAGGACGAATGGCGGGGCACCTCAGCCCATCTCAGAATCAACAGCACCTCGCTGACGCAGTGCTGACCAGCGCCAACCGCGGTCTCGTCATCGTGATCGCGCTAGTCGCCCTGGCAGCTCTCGGCGTCGCCGTGGTGCTGGTCCGTCAAGTGCTCGCCGCGACCGAGGGCACTGACAGCATGAAGAAGATCGCGGCAGCCGTTCAGGAAGGTGCGAACGCCTACCTGGCGCGGCAGTTGCGAACGCTCGGCATCTTCGCCGTAGTGGTCTTCTTCCTGTTGTTCCTGTTGCCTGCCGACGACATGGGTCAGCGTGTTGGACGTTCGCTGTTCTTCCTGGTCGGCGCGGCCTTCTCCGCTGCCACCGGCTATATCGGCATGTGGCTCGCGGTACGCAGCAATGTACGAGTTGCTGCTGCGGCACGTGAGGCGACGCCCGAGGAAGGGGCGCCCGCCGCGGACCTGACAAGCGTCTCGCACAAGGCCATGAAGATCGCTTTCCGTACGGGCGGCGTCGTGGGCATGTTCACGGTGGGCCTCGGCCTGCTGGGTGCGGCCTGCGTGGTGCTCGTCTACGCGGCGGACGCCCCGAAGGTCCTGGAGGGCTTCGGTCTGGGTGCCGCGCTGATCGCGATGTTCATGCGTGTCGGCGGTGGCATCTTCACCAAGGCCGCCGACGTCGGCGCCGACCTCGTGGGCAAGGTCGAGCAGGGCATCCCCGAGGACGACCCGCGCAACGCGGCGACCATCGCGGACAACGTGGGCGACAACGTCGGCGACTGCGCCGGCATGGCCGCCGACCTCTTCGAGTCGTACGCCGTGACCCTCGTCGCGGCGCTGATTCTGGGCACCGCGGTCTTCGGCAACGACGGTCTCGCGTTCCCGCTGCTGGTCCCGGCGATCGGCGTGATCACGGCCATGATCGGTGTGTTCACGGTCGCTCCGCGCGCCAAGGACCGCAGCGGCATGACCGCCATCAACCGCGGATTCTTCATCTCCGCGCTGATCTCCCTGGTACTGGTCGCCATCGCGGCCTACACCTACCTCCCCTCCAGCTACGCCGACCTGACCGGTGTCGCAGGGGACGACGCCCAGGAGATCCTGAGCCACAGCGGCGACCCGCGCGTGCTGGCGGTCGTCTCGGTCGCCATCGGCATCGTGCTCGCCGCGGTGATCCAGCAGCTGACGGGCTACTTCACCGAGACCGAGCGCAAGCCCGTACGGGACATCGGCCGGACCTCGCTGACGGGCCCGGCGACCGTGATCCTCTCGGGCATGTCGATCGGCCTCGAGTCGGCCGTCTACACCGCCCTGCTGATCGGGCTGAGCGTCTACGGCGCCTTCCTGCTCGGCGGCGGCACCGTGATGCTCGCGCTGTTCGCGGTCGCGCTCGCCGGCACCGGTCTGCTGACCACCGTCGGCGTCATCGTGGCCATGGACACCTTCGGTCCGGTCTCCGACAACGCCCAGGGCATCGCCGAGATGTCCGGCGACGTCGAGGGCGCGGGCGCCCAGGTCCTCACCGACCTGGACGCGGTGGGCAACACCACCAAGGCCATCACCAAGGGCATCGCGATCGCGACGGCGGTACTCGCCGCCGCGGCGCTGTTCGGTTCGTACCGCACGGAGATGGTCAGCGCGCTCAGCGAGGCCGGGGAGAGCAGCGGCAAGATGCTGCAACTCCTCGACATCGCGCAGCCGAGCACGCTGGTCGGCCTGATGCTGGGTGCGGCGGTCGTCTTCCTCTTCTCCGGCCTCGCCATCAACGCCGTCTCCCGGTCGGCGGGCGCGGTCGTGTACGAGGTCCGGCGGCAGTTCCGCGAGAAGCCCGGGATCATGGACTACTCGGAGAAGCCGGAGTACGGACGCGTCGTCGACATCTGCACCAAGGACGCGCTGCGCGAGCTGACGACGCCGGGTCTGCTGGCCGTCATGTCGCCGATCCTGGTGGGCTTCACGTTCGGCGCCGGTGCGCTCGCCGCCTTCCTGGCGGGTGCGATCGGCTGCGGCACGCTGATGGCCGTCTTCCTCGCCAACTCCGGTGGCGCGTGGGACAACGCCAAGAAGCTCGTCGAGGACGGGCACCACGGCGGCAAGGGCAGCGAGGCCCACGAGGCCACCATCATCGGCGACACCGTCGGCGACCCGTTCAAGGACACCGCGGGCCCGGCGATCAACCCGCTGCTGAAGGTGATGAACCTGGTGGCGCTGCTCATCGCGCCCGCCGTGATCCAGTTCTCGTACGGCGAGGACGCGAGCGCGGGCGTGCGGACAGTCGTCGCGCTCGTCTCCGCGGCGGTCGTCGTGGGAGCCGTGTACGTCTCGAAGAGGCGCGGCATCGCCATGAGCGACGACGCGTCCGAGGGCGGCAGCGAGGGCAGCGACGCCGAGCGGACGGCGAAGCCGACCGATCCGGTCGCGGCTTCCTGACCCTCGGGCAGGTCGACCCGCCAACACTGGGGCGGGCGGGGCGCGTTGGCGCCTCGCCCGCCCCAGTGCGTGGTGTGGGAAGCCCCACACCCCGTCAGGAAATGTGGTGCAAACGGCTACAATCAGGCGCAGAGTTCTCGCCCGACTAGCCGTGTGCAGCCCCTGTGCGTGTATGTTCCGGGCCGAACAGCCACGGAAGGGACCGATCCGGTGAACAAGAAGGTTGCGACTGCACTCTCCGGCGGCGCGGTGCTCGCACTCGCGCTGACCGGCTGCAGCGACGACAGCGGCAAAGAGACCGAGGCGTGGGCCAAGAAGGTCTGCGACAAGGTGCAGCCCGAGGTCAAGAAGATCCAGGAGGCCAACACCTCCATCAACGAGGCCTCCAAGGAGAAGAGCTCCTCGGAAGAGGTCAAGAAGACCGACGCGGCCGCGTTCGACAAGATCTCTGGTGCGTACAAGTCGCTCGCCGGCGCCGTCGACCAGGCCGGCCCGCCGCCCGTGGACGACGGCGAGAAGCTGCACCAGGACGCCGTGAAGGAGCTGCGCACCATCTCCTCGAAGTACGGCCAGCTGCGGAAGACCGTCGAAGGGCTGGACACCAAGGACCAGGCGAAGTTCGCCGAAGGGCTCCAGGGCGTCGCCACGAAGCTCGACGCGCTCGGCAAGAGCGGCGACAAGGCCCTGAGCAAGCTGCAGTCGGGCGATGTCGGCAAGGCGATGGCCGAGCAGGAGGGCTGCAAGCGCCCGGGCAACTCCCCGAAGGTCTGAGATCCCGCCCCCGCGGCGGCACGCCCGGCCGTGGGGACGACACAATGGTGACGTGAGTATCAGCGAACGCCTTCCCGAAGCGGACTCCGAACGCATCGACCGGCTGCGGGAGGCGCTGCGCAGCGCTGACTTCACCGCCGACGGTCTGCTGGACCTGCTCGGGGGGCCCGCCTACGCCGCCCTCGCCCGGAGCGAGACCGTGCCCGCGCTGCGCGCCACCCGCGGAGCGGAACCTCTGCAGACGCTGGTCCGGCTGTTCCTGCTGCAGCAGAGCGTTCCCCGCGACCGGGTGGAGGCGGCGCTTCCCCTGGACGACGTGCTCGCCGGCGGCTGGCTCGTTCCCGGCGAACCGGAACCCGGAGCGGCGGATGGCGGGGAGTGCGTCCGCGCCACCGTGGACGTACGGCCGTACTCCGGGCCCGAAGGGCAGGACTGGTGGATCGTCGCCGACCTCGGCTGCGCCGTGGCGGGAGCCGGAGGCGTCGGTTCCCCGCAGGGCGCGAACGGCGGGGACGCCGGGGACGTCGTCCTCGGTGTGGGCGGCGCCTCCACGACGCTTGCCGGGATCACGGTTCGCAGGCCCGTCGCCCGTGCGCTCGACGTCGGAACCGGTTCGGGGCTCCAGGCGCTCCACGCCGCCCAGCACGCCGGGCATGTGACGGCCACCGACCTCAACCCCCGGGCTCTCGCTTTCGCACGGCTCACGCTCATGCTCTCCGGCGCCCCCGAGGCGGAGTTCCGGCAGGGCACCCTGTTCGAGCCGGTGGCCGGTGAGGAGCCGTACGACCTGATCGTCTCGAACCCGCCGTTCGTCATCTCCCCGCGGGCCCGGCTGACGTACAGGGACGGCGGCATGAGCGGCGACGACCTGTGCCGCACCCTCGTGGACCGCGCCGCCGGACGCCTGGCGCCGGGCGGCTACTGCCAGCTGCTCGCCAACTGGGAGCACAGGGACGGGGAGGACTGGCACGAGCGGCTGCGGTCCTGGGTGCCGGACGGATGCGACGCCTGGATCGTGCAGCGCGAGGTGCAGGACGTCACGCAGTACGCCGAACTGTGGCTGCGGGACGCCGGGGACCACCGCGCGGGCGACGCTGCGTACGCCGCCCGGTACGGCGAGTGGCTCGACGAGTTCGAACGGCGGGGCACGACGGCCGTCGGGTTCGGCTGGATCACCTTGCGCAAGAGCGGCGCGGCCGATCCCGCCGTCCTCGTCGAGGAGTGGCCGCATCCGGTGGAGCAGCCGCTCGGCGAGGAGATCGTGCAGCACTTCCAGCGGCAGGACTTCCTGCGGGCGACGGACGACGCGGGCCTCCTGGACTGCCACTTCGAGCTCGCCGAGGGGGTCGTGCAGGAGCAGGTCGGCATGCCCGGCGCCGAGGACCCGGAGCACGTGGTGCTCCGCCAGCACCGCGGGATGCGGCGGGCGACCAAGGTCGACACCGTCGGGGCGGGCTTCGCCGGCGTGTGTGACGGCTCGCTGCCCGCATGGCGGATTCTGGACGCCATCGCGCAGCTGGTGGGCGAGGACCCCGTGCTGCTGCGGGACCGCACGCCGCGCGCCATCCGGCTGCTGGTCGAGCAGGGGTTCCTGCTTCCGGTGGTGGCGCGGGACGCGGCGGAGGAGTAGCCGGCAGCCCTGCCGGGGCCCGACGGGGTCCGGTGCCCGGGCGGCGGCTTCGCGGGTTCACCTGCTGTTCGCGGCGGGGTCGCCTGGCGGTGCCAGGGTGCGGGCCATGCAGAGCAGCATGGAGAGTACGCCGTCCGTCTTCGCGGGACTGTCGCTGGCGCTGTTCGGGGTGGCGCTGCTGTTGTGGACCGGGGTGCGGATGCGGTCCCACCTGCCGGTGGCCTACGGAGTACCGGCTTCCGCGGCCGCGGTGGGAGCCCTCGTATTCGGCGTGATTTCGCTCCTCACAGGTGGCTGGGTCCTGCTCGCCTCCTGAAGATCGGGCTGTATCGGGCGGCAGGATCGATTGGTGTCGGGTTACCGTTCGAGTTGCGTTGCGGAGTTTTCCCGTTTGACACGTAGGCGGGAGGTACCGTCACACTCCGCAGCGATACCGAGCTACCGATGCCGCATGCCGACCGGAGAGAAGAGCGAGAAGTTGTCCCCGACCCGCGAGCCCGCAAACGGCGGGCGCCGACTCGTGATCGTCGAGTCGCCCGCCAAGGCCAAAACGATCAAGGGCTATCTCGGCCCCGGTTACGTGGTCGAGGCCAGCGTGGGTCACGTCCGGGACCTTCCCAACGGTGCCGCCGAGGTTCCGGCGAAGTACAAGGGGGAGTCCTGGGCGCGGCTGGGCGTGAACGTCAACAGCGACTTCGAGCCCCTCTACGTCGTCAACACGGACAAGAAGGACCAGGTCAAGAAGTTGAAGCAGCTTCTTGCCGAGTCCGACGAACTCCTGCTCGCCACCGATGAGGACCGCGAGGGCGAGGCCATCGCGTGGCATCTGCGCGAGGTCCTCAAGCCCAAGGTCCCCGTGCGGCGGATGGTGTTCCACGAGATCACGAAGGACGCCATCCAGGACGCGGTCCGCAACCCCCGCGACCTGAACCAGCGCCTCGTCGACGCCCAGGAGACCCGCCGCATCCTCGACCGCCTCTACGGCTACGAGGTCTCGCCGGTCCTGTGGAAGAAGGTCATGCCGCGGCTCTCGGCAGGCCGCGTCCAGTCGGTGGCGACCCGGCTCGTCGTGGAGCGGGAGCGCATGGCGTTCCGCTCGGCCGAGTACTGGGACCTGACGGCCACCTTCGCGGCGGAGAGATCCACCGACGCCTCCGAGCCGGGCACGTTCGGCGCCCGCCTCAGCTCCGTCGACGGACGGCGGGTCGCCCAGGGCCGCGACTTCGGCTCCGACGGTCAGCTGAAGAACCCCGGCCAGGTGCTGCACCTGGACGAGCAGAACGCCCGCGCGCTCGCCTCCGCCCTGGAGGACACGCGGTTCGCGGTGCGCTCCGTCGAGTCCAAGCCCTACCGCCGCTCGCCGTACGCGCCCTTCCGTACGACCACGCTGCAGCAGGAGGCCAGCCGCAAGCTCGGCTTCGGCGCGAAGATGACGATGCAGGTGGCGCAGAAGCTGTACGAGAACGGCTTCATCACCTACATGCGTACGGACTCCACGACGCTCTCGGACACCGCGGTCGGCGCCGCCCGGGCGCAGGTGACGCAGCTGTACGGGTCGGACTACCTGCCGGACAAGCCGCGCGTCTACGCGGGCAAGGTCAAGAACGCGCAGGAGGCGCACGAGGCGATCCGCCCCTCCGGGGACCGCTTCCGCACCCCCGCCGAGACGGGCCTGACCGGCGACCAGTTCCGGCTCTACGAACTCATCTGGAAGCGGACCGTCGCCTCGCAGATGAAGGACGCGACCGGGCAGTCGGTCACCGTCCGCGTCGGAGGCCGGGCGAGCGACGGCCGGGACGCCGAGTTCAGCGCCACCGGCAAGATCATCACCTTCCACGGCTTCCTCAAGGCGTACGTCGAGGGCTCCGACGACCCCAACGCCGAGCTGGACGACCGCGAGCGCCGCCTCCCGCACGTCACCGAGGGCGACCCGCTCACCGCCGAGGACCTCACCGCCGACGGGCACGCGACCAAGCCGCCCGCGCGCTACACCGAGGCCACGCTGGTGAAGGAGCTGGAGGAGCGGGAGATCGGACGCCCCTCCACCTACGCCTCGATCATCAGCACCATCCTCGACCGGCGGTACGTCTTCAAGAAGGGGACGGCCCTGGTGCCCTCCTTCCTGAGCTTCGCCGTGGTGGGCCTGCTGGAGAAGCACTTCGGACGGCTCGTCGACTACGACTTCACGGCCAAGATGGAGGACGACCTCGACCGCATCGCCGCGGGCAGCGCCGCGTCGGTGCCCTGGCTGCGCCGCTTCTACTTCGGCGAGGAGGCCGCCGGCGAGGGCGTGCAGGGCTCCGCGGCCGACTCGGGCAACGGCGACGGCGACCACCTGGGCGGTCTGAAGGAGCTCGTCTCCGACCTCGGGGCGATCGACGCGAAGGGCGTCTCGTCCTTCCCCGTCGGCGAGGGCATCACGCTGCGCGTGGGCAGGTACGGCCCGTACGTCGAGGGCCCGCCGCCCTCGCCCGACGAGCCGGGCCAGCGCGCCGACGTCCCCGACGACCTCCCGCCGGACGAACTGACCGTCGAGCTTGCGAAGGAGCTGCTGGCGAAGCCGAGCGGCGACTTCGAGCTGGGCACCGACCCGGAGAGCGGCCGTCCGATCGTCGCCAGGGACGGGCGGTACGGCCCGTACGTCACGGAGGTGCTGCCGGAAGGCACTCCCAAGACCGGCAAGAACGCGGTGAAGCCGAGAACCGCTTCCCTGCTGAAGTCCATGTCGCTCGATACGGTGACGCTCGAGCAGGCACTCAAGCTGCTCGCGCTGCCCCGCGTGGTCGGCACCGATCCGTCGACGGGCGAGGAGATCACCGCGCAGAACGGCCGGTACGGGCCGTACATGAAGCGCGGTACGGACTCGCGCTCGCTGGAGACCGAGGAGCAGATCTTCACGATCACCCTCGAAGAGGCGCTGGAGATCTACTCCAAGCCCAAGCAGCGCGGCCGCGCCGCCGCCAAGCCGCCGCTGAAGGAGCTGGGCACGGACCCGGAGACGGAGCGTCCGGTCGTCGTCAAGGACGGGCGGTTCGGCCCGTACGTCACCGACGGCGAGACGAACGCCACACTGCGCCGGGACGACGACGTCGAGACCATCACCCCGGAGCGCGGGTTCGAACTCCTGGCGGACAAGCGGGCGAAGGGGCCGGTGAAGAAGGCCACCAAGAAGAAGTCCGCGGCCAAGAAGTCGACCGCGAAGAAGGCCACGACCAAGAAGGCCACCGCGAAGAAGACGGCTGCGAAGAAGACGACGGCCAAGAAGGCCACGACCAAGAAGGCCACGGCGAAGAAGGCCACCGCCAAGGCCGCGGCGAAGGGTTCCGGTTCCTCCGGCACCACGACCGAGTAGGCCCGCCGGCGGTCAAAGCGCAGGTCCCGCCCGTTTGTTCGGGTGGCCCCACGCGCCGTCGGCCGTGCCCTATACGCTGACCGCCATGACGCGAGCAGATCAGCCATCGGGCGTGAACCCCACCTCTGACGCCCCTGACGACGCACTCGCCGCGGAATCCCGCGAGCGCGCCGTGGGCGCGCTGTTGCGATTCGGTCCGCTCCGGCGCCTGTGGAGCGCCCAGCTGACCGGTGGGATCGGAGACGCGCTGGCCCTGCTGGTGCTCCTGCTGCTCGCCCTCCAGGCGGCGACCGTCAGGGCGGCGGGCGGTGAAGTCGTCTTCGGCGGCGGATACCGCGGCATGGCACTGGTCATCACGGCCGTCTTCGGAGCGCGGCTGCTGGCCACGCTCCTCTTCGGCGCGGTGCTGCTGGGTCCGCTCTCCGCGCTCATGGCGCCCGGCAAGGGAGTGCTGGACCGGCGCTGGACGATGTTCGGGGTCGACGTGCTGCGCGCCCTCGCCCTCATCGTCGCGCCCATGTGGGTCGACTGGACGCCGGGGGACGCCTTCGCGCTGATCCTCATCACCACCTTCGTGCTCGGCGTGGCCGAACGTTTCTGGACGGTCGCGAAGGACAGCGCGGCCCCCGCGCTGCTGCCCGCCCCGCCCCCCGAGGGCTCCGCCGTGCGTCCGCTGCCGGACCGCCACGACGCCCTGCGCCGGCTCTGGCTCCGCAGCACCTTCCTGTCGCTGCCGGCGGCCGCCATCACGCTGGTCGTGGTCACCCTCGTCAGCAAGCTGCTCAGCTCGCCCTTCGAGTGGTTCGACACGCACCAGGCCGCGCTCGGCGCGTACGTCGCCGCGGGACTCTTCGCGGCGGCGGTCTCCGTCGTGTACTTCCTGGAGCTTCCCGACGCGGGGAGCCTGCGGCCGCGCAGCCCCCTCGAGGGTCTGCGCCGTCCCCGCGGCGCCGCGGCCGGGCAGGAGAAGCCCGGCCCCGACCGGGGGCGCACCGGAGCGATCCCGCTCCTGCTGCTGGCCTGCTCCGCGATCGCCTGGGCGATCTCCTGCGCTGTCGCGGTGGCCGCGCTCCAGGCAGCGGACCTGGAGGGAGGTCCTGTCAGCTTCGGCCTCCAGGTGTTCGCGCTCACCGGGGGAACCGCCGCGGGTATTCGCCTCGCCCCCCGCGTCCTGCCCGGGTTCTCCCGGCGCCGCCTGCTCGCGCTCGCCATCGCCGTGACCGGCGTCGGCCTTCTCGCGGCCGGGCTCGTCACCGACGCCACGACCGGCATAGTGCTGATGCTGATCTCCGGTTTCTCGGCCGGTCTCGCCGCCCAGTCCGGCCACGTGCTGCTGGACCAGGAGACGGAGGACCTGCGGCCGGTATCGGGGATGAGCCACCGGTCCCGCATGACGGAGCACCTGCAGACCGTCGTCCGCATCGCGATCGCCTTGGGCGCCCTGGCCGCGCCGGCGGCGTCCGGCTTCATCGGGCCGCACCGCGTGGGCAGCGGCGAGTTCGTCTTCGACCACGGCGGCGCCGCCTTCACGCTGATGCTCGTCGGCGCGCTGCTGCTGCCCGTCGCGGCTCTCGTGCTCGGGCGTACGGACGACCGCCAGGGCGTCACTCTCAGGAGGGACCTGCTCGAAGCGCTGGGCGGCGGCCACCCGAAGGAGGCGCCCGCCGGGAACGGGTTCTTTCTCGCCCTCGAAGGCGGCGACGGAGCCGGGAAGTCCACGCAGGTGGAGGTCCTGGCCGAGTGGATCCGCGCCAAGGGCCACGAAGTCGTCGTCACGAAGGAGCCCGGCGCCACACCGGTCGGCAAGCGGCTGCGTTCGATATTGCTGGACGTCTCCGAGTCGGGCCTGTCGCACCGTTCCGAGGCGCTGCTGTACGCGGCGGATCGCGCCGAGCACGTCGACACGGTGGTACGTCCCGCCCTCGAACGGGGCGCCATCGTCATCTCCGACCGCTACATCGACTCCTCCGTCGCCTACCAGGGCGCGGGCCGCGACCTCTCGCCGACGGAGATCGCGCGCATCTCGCGCTGGGCGACCGGCGGGCTCGTGCCGCACCTGACCGTGCTGCTCGACGTCTCCCCGGAGACGGCGCGCGAGAGGTTCACCGAGGCGCCGGACAGGCTGGAGTCCGAACCCGCGGAGTTCCACGACAAGGTCCGCGCCGGTTTCCTCACCATGGCCGCTGCCGACCCGGCGCGCTACCTGGTCGTCGACGCGTCGCAGACGCCCGACGCGGTGACGACGGCCGTGCGCCACCGGCTCGACCAGGTGCTGCCGCTCTCCGAGGCCGAGGTGAAGGCCGGGGAGGAGGCACGCAAGGCAGCCGAGGAGGAGGCGCGCCGCAGGGCGGAGGAAGAGGCCGCCCGCAAGGCGGAGGAGGAGCGCCAGGAGCGCGAACGCCAGGAGCAGATGGCCCGGTTGAGGGCCGAGGAGGAAGAGCGCAAGCAGCGCGAGGCGGAACTGGAGAGGCAGCGCGCCGAGGCCCGTCGCGCCGAGGAGGCCCGGCAGCGTGCCGAGGAGGCCCGCAGGATCGCCGAGGAGGAACGCCAGCGGCGGGAGGCCGAGGAGCGCACACGCGCGGAGGAGATCGCGCGGCAGCGGCGCCTCGCCGAAGAGGAGGCGCGGCTGCGGGCCCAGGCCGAGGAGCGCCGCCTCGAGAAGCAGCGCAAGGCGGAGGAGGCGCTGCAGCGGGCGGAGCAGTCGCGCTCCCGCCGGACCGGTTCCGACCCGGACGGCTCCGACGGCGACACCGCGAAGCTCCCGGAGCCCGGCGAGCCCGCCGGCGATCAGGAGAGCGACCGCACGCAGGTGCTGCCCAGCACTCCGCAGGCACCGCTGCTGCCGGACACCTCGCAGCCGGGACGGCGGGGCCCGCAGGAACGGCCGGACGAGGAGACGACGCAGCTTCCGCGTCCGCCCGCGGAGGAGGAGGAGCGCACGAGGGAGATGCCTCCGCCTCCGCCCCCGGCCGAGCCGGAGGCGCGGCGCTCGTCGCGTCCGCGGCCCGACTGGGCGGAGGAGACGCCTCTCGATGATGTGCCGTCGCTCGCGGACGAGTTGCTGGGCGCCGGCGAGGACGACGACGAGGACGGCCGGAAGCGGCGGCGCGGCAAGTAGCCGCGGCGAGCAGCGGCCGCGCCGGGGCGGGACGTGCCGACGGCGGCCGGCCCCCCGCGGCCGGCCCCGGCGGGCCAAGCCGCCCGGCCTCTCCGGATGCGGCAGGGGGCGGCCCGGGCGCCCGGGAGCGTTTCCCGCGTCCGCGCCCGCACGCTCTCCGGTCCGCCGAGCCGGGGAACTGAAGCGCCGGTCACGGCTGTCGGTCCCGTGGACCACAATGGTCTGACGCGCGGCACGCGGGCCGGCGGCCGGCCCCTTCCGCGTCACACGGACGTGGGGCGAGCGGGCAGCGGCCCCGGGCGGCGAGGGCGCTTCCGCGCAGCCGGAAGTCAGGGAGGGACGGCAGCGATGGCGGTCTGGGACGACGTGGTCGGCCAGGAACGTGTCACGGCGCAGCTGAGCGCCGCGGCACGCGACGCCGACGCGTACGTCACCGCCGAGGCGGTCGGCAAGGGCACGGCCCCGCTCTCCGGCTCCTCGATGACGCACGCCTGGCTCTTCACCGGCCCGCCCGGTTCGGGCCGTTCGACTGCCGCGCGTGCCTTCGCCGCGGCCCTGCAGTGCGTGAGCCCGGACCGGGCGCTCGGCGGCGCCCCCGGCTGCGGCTTCTGCGAGGGCTGCCACACGTCCCTGATCGGCACCCACGCCGACGTCGAGGTGATCCGCACGGACCTGCTCAGCATCGGCGTCAAGGAGACGCGCGAGCAGGTGCGCAGGGCCCAGATGTCCCCGGCCGGGGGCCGCTGGCAGGTCATCGTCCTGGAGGACGCGGACCGGCTCACCGAGGGCGCGGGCAACGTCCTGCTCAAGGCCGTCGAGGAGCCGGCGCCGCGGACGGTCTGGCTGCTGTGCGCGCCCTCGACGGAGGACGTGCTGCCGACGATCCGCTCGCGCTGCCGTCACCTCGCCCTGCGCACACCCCCGGTCGACGCCGTCGCCGACCTGCTGATGCGGCGGGACGGCATCGAACCGGAGATGGCGTCCTACGCGGCCCGCGCCACACAGGGCCACATCGGACGGGCCCGCCGCCTCGCCACGGACGACCGTGCGCGCAGGCGCAGGGCGGCGGTGCTGCGGATGCCGCAGCGGGTGGCGGACGTCGGGGGTGCGCTGAAGGCCGCTCAGGAGCTGATCGACGCTGCTGCCGAGGACGCCAAGGAGGTCTCCGAGGAGCTCGACGAGCGGGAGACCGAGGAGCTGAGGGCCGCGCTGGGCGCGGAAGGCAAGAGCCGGATGCCGCGCGGCACCGCCGGGGTCATGAAGGACCTGCAGGACAAGCAGAAGCGGCGGGCCACGCGCACCCAGCGCGATTCGCTCGACCTCGCCCTGACGGACCTCACCGGCTTCTACCGGGACGTCCTGGCACGGCAGTTGGGCTCCGGGGTGGCCCTGTCCAACGAGGAGGCGGCAGCCGCGGTGGCGGAGCTCGCCTCGAACTCGCGGCCGGAGCAGACACTCCGGCGTATCGAGGCGGTACTGGCGTGCCGGGAGGCGCTCGAGCGGAACGTCGCCCCGCTGCTGGCCGTCGAGGCGATGGCGATGACGCTGCGGGCGGGCTGAGCCCGCGCCGTTCGCACGGCCGGCGGCCATGGGGCCCGCCGTGGGGCCCCACCGGCGTGCCTGGGCCGACCGCGTCGCCCGGTCACCCGATCCGAGCAGCGCCCACCGTTACGGGAACACGCCCGGCGCCGACCCCGGATACGCTCGCCCTCAATCGCCGGACCGCTTCTCTCCGGCTGCCGAGACCGACGCGAACCGAGGGATGGTCCATGGACACCAGGCGCGGGCTGAGCACCACGACGGCCGTACTCGGGGCGGCCGTCATGCTGGTGATGAGCGGCTGCTCTTCCGGTTCGGGCGGGGCGGACGCTCCGGAGGGCGCCCCTTCGTCGGCGAGCAGCGACCGCGCCAACGGCCTCGACAGCGCCGAACCCCTCAAGCCGCTTCCCGCCTCCGTACCGTCCGACCTCAAGAGGTACTACGAGCAGAAGCTCACCTGGCGCGACTGCGGCGACGGAGACGGCTTCCAGTGCGCCAAGATGAAGGCCCCGCTGGACTACGACAAGCCCGACCCCGCCGACGACCTGAACCTCGCCGTGGCCCGGAAGAAGGGCGCGAAGAGCGGAAGGATCGGCTCGCTGCTGGTCAACCCGGGCGGCCCGGGCGGCTCGGCCATCGAGTACGTGCAGCAGGCGGCGGCGGTCGGCTATCCGGCGCCCGTACGGCAGAAGTACGACATCGTCGGCCTCGACCCGCGGGGCGTGGCCGCCAGCGAACCGATCAGGTGCCTCACCGACAAGGAGATGGACACCTACACGCAGACCGACCAGACGCCCGATGACGCCGCCGAGAAGGACAAGCTCGTCGGCGCGTACAAGAAGTTCTCGGCCGGCTGCGAGAAGCGTGAGGGCGAACTGCTCGCGCACGTCTCGACAGTCGACGCGGCCCGCGACATGGACGTCCTGCGGGCCCTCCTCGGCGACAAGAAGCTGAACTACGTGGGCGCCTCCTACGGCACCTACCTGGGCGCCTACTACGCGGGGCTGTTCCCGCAGCGCTCCGGCCGGCTCGTGTTCGACGGCGCCATGGACCCGTCGCTGTCGATGCTGCAGCTCAACCGCGACCAGACGGGCGGCTTCGAGACGGCCTTCAAGGAGTTCGCGGCGGACTGCGTCAAGCGGTCGGACTGCCCGCTCGGCACGAAGAGCACCAAGGACGCCGGGCGGAAGCTCAGCGCGTTCTTCAAGAAGGTCGACGCCAAGCCGCTCCCCACGGGCGATCCGCGCGAACTCACCGAGTCGCTCGCCACGACGGGCGTCATCCGCGCCATGTACGACGAGGGCTCCTGGCCCCAGCTGCGCGACGCGCTGACGACGGCGAACAAGGGCGACGGCGCCCAACTCCTCGCCATGGCCGACGAGTACTACGAGCGCGACCCGAACGGCCACTACGGCAACATCATGTACGCCAACCCCGCCGTCAACTGCCTGGACCTTCCGGCGGCGTTCGACTCGCCGGACTCGGTGGAGAAGGCGGTGCCCTCGTTCGAGAAGGCATCCCCGGTCTTCGGACGCGGCTTCGCGTGGGCGGCCCTCAACTGCGGCTACTGGCCCGAGCAGGCCACCGGCGAAGCCCACCGCATCGCCGCGAAGGGCGCGGACCCGATCCTCGTCATCGGCACGACCCGCGACCCGGCCACTCCCTACGCGTGGGCGCAGGGCCTCGCCGGCCAGCTCGACACGGCCCGCCTGCTGACCTACGAGGGCGACGGGCACACCGCGTACCTGCGCGCAGGCGCCTGCATCAACGACACCGTCGACGCCTACCTGCTCAAGGGGAAGGCACCGAAGGACGGCAAGCGCTGCTCGTAGGTTGCGGGGCGGGGCGGCAGGACGCCGGTATCCGGGGGGTGGGGCGGCCGGGCGCCCCACCCCCCCCGATACCCCGTACGGAGCACCCCCGGAACCTGTGTAAACTTGTCCGCGCTGCGCCCGCACCGAGTTCTTCGGCCTGCGGGCAGCACGCCGCCTTAGCTCAGTTGGCCAGAGCGACGCACTCGTAATGCGTAGGTCGGGGGTTCGACTCCCCCAGGCGGCTCACTTGAAAGACCAGGTCAGAGGCCCCTTCCGGTGACGGGAGGGGCTTTTGGGGTTTCGGGGTGCCGCGTCTGTGCCGGAGGGCTACCGCTTCAGGCGGCCGCGGATGGCGAGGAGGGCCAGGGTGAGGAGTGCGGGTTCGGCGAAGCGGGAGGCCATCTCGGTGTAGCGGCCGGCGGTGGTGAGGGACTGGCCGCTGGAACGGAAGATCACGGAGTTGATGACGACGTCGGCGGCCTTCTGCGCGCGGGCAGTGGTGAAGCGGTCGGGGAAGTCGGCGCGCAACTGCGGGTTCTGTTTGCCGATGACGCCGGCTCCGCGCGGGTAGGGCCGGGCGGGGGAGTCCGGCAGTCCGAAGCCGGTCATCAGCAGCACGGTCGCGGTCATCGCGGCCAGCAGCCAGGCGATGGCGCGGGCGGCGCGAAGGCCGTAGCCGGAGAGGGCCCAATAGAGGTTGAGCAGGCCGCGTTCGGCGGGGGCGATGGTGGGGTCGGCGCGGCGCATCTCCATCTCGCCGTAGTAGAAGTCGGCGGCGCCGGGCTCGTTGCGGGAGTCCTCGTGGGATTTGCGCAGCGCACGGTAGAGGGCGGCGAGCGCGGGCGGTTCCACGATGTCGGCGCCGGGTGGCGCCGGCAGCCATCCCGGGTCGGAGCGGGGCATGCTGTGGCGCCAGTGCTGCTCCTCGGCCAGGAGGAGCCGTTGCGTGTGCCGTACCGGAAGTCCGCGCCGCCAGTGGATGCCTTGGGGGTTGGGCAGGGGGAACGGGCAGCGGCCCTCCATCCGCAGTTGATCCAGGTGGACGGTTCCGCTGAAGCGGCATTCGGCCAGGTTCAGGTTGGTCAGCACCAGGTGCGCCGCGTCCACACCGTGCAGCGACTCCCCGCGCACCGGCGCCTGGTGGAGCCCGGATTCGTCCAGGGGGCACCCCCTCGTGGTGAGGAACTCGGGGTCGTGGGCAGTGACGCTGACGGGGAACTCCAGCACTGCGTCGCTGAGGTCGATGACCGCGTGCCGCAGCCGCAGCGAGGCTGTCGAGGCCCAGCGGGTGCGGTGGCAGTCGACTCTGCTCGCCGCGATCTCCAAGGTCACCGCCGCGGAGAAGACGGCTTCTGCGAGGCTCAGGGTTCCCCGGCACGCCAGCGGCCCCACCGACGAGGCGCTCTCGAACGCCGCCCTGTCGAAACTGGCGCCGTCTTGGAAGGTCGTGCCGTCGAACCTGGCGCGGCCTTTGAACGTGGCGCTGTTGAACCCCGCACCGCCCTCGAACGCCGCGCCGTCGAACCAGGCGTCGCCCTCGAACGCCGCGCGGACGAACAGGGCGACGTCCTTGAACGTCGCGCCGTCGAATCCGGCGCAGGCCCTGAAGGTCGCGCGATGGAACCCGGTGCCGGCCCCGAGCACCGCCTCGTCGAACACGGCGTCGCCCTCGAACGTCGCGCGGAGGAACAAGGCGTCGCCGCCGAACGCCGCTCTGTCGAAGCGGGTCTCGCTCTCGAACGTCGTCCCGTCGAACCAGGCGTCGCCTTCGAACGTCGCGCCGCGGAACCGGGCTTCGCTGCCGAACACGGCGCTGTTGAACAGGGCGCGGCCCGTGAACGTCGCGCCGTCGAAGGCGGCTCGGCCCTTGAAGGCCGCCGTGCCGAAGGCGGCGTCGCCCTCGAACGTCGCCCTGCCGAAGCGGACGGCGCCGAACCGCGGCCGCTGGTCCGCGGGATCGCGCACGGCGTCCAGCAGGCCGGCTAACAGGGCCGGGTCGAAGGTCGTGCCGCGGTGGTCCATGTTGCTGCCGGGGCGGAGGGACGCCAGGTAGGTGTCCCGGTCGCTGCCGTCGAGATGTGCCAGGCAGGCGCCGTGCAGGGCCGCATCGGCCGCCTCGCCGCCGTCGGGTCGTGGGTGCGGGACGCGGTGGCCCCGGCATCCCACCGGGTCTTCCGTGCCGGCCCCGCGGCCGCAGTGGGGGTAGGGCGGAGGCTCGGCAGGAGTAGTCGCGGTCATGCCATGGTCGACGCGGCGGGCACCGGAACCGGTTGCCGGGAGAGCCCGCCTCCGGGAGGAGGTTCCCGGCCGGGCTCCACGTACCGCACGCGCCTCCGGCCCCCTCCCTACTCGCGGCTCCCGAGGACCTCCCGGATCACGTACCGGGCGTTCGCGGAGATGACGGGGTTGGTCTCCCGGTAGTACGGGAGCTGGATGACCGCCATGGACAGCGCCCAGCCCCGGGCGCGTGCCCAGGTCGCCTCGTCCGCGTCGACTGCCTCCCGGTAGGCGCGCCGTGCCGGGGCGGGCAGCAGGTTCCATGCCGGAATGAGGTCGGTCGCCGGTTCGCCCATGCCTGCGGCGCCGAAGTCGATGACGGCCGAGACGCGGTCGCCGGCGAGGACGAGGTTGCTCGGCATGAGGTCGGAGTGCGTCCAGCAGGGCGGGCCCGTCCACGGTGGCGCGGCGAGCGCCTCGGCCCAGGCCGCCGCGATCTCGTCTGCGTCGAAGGGCTCGTCGGTGCGGCGCAGCGCCTCGATCGCGGCCCGCATCTCCCGGTCCTCGCCGATCAGCGGCCGGCCGCGGTGTGCGGGCGGGCCGTCCGGCAGGTCGATCTCGCGGAAGGCGAGCGCGAACCGGGCGAGGTCGCGGGCGACGGTCTCGGGCTCGGCCAGCCCGCCCTCCACGGGGTTGCGGCCCTCGATCCACCGGTGCACCGCCCAGGACAGGGGATATCCCTCGCCCGGGGCGCCGACGGCGACGACTTCCGGGATCGGCAGCGGCAGCAGCGGCGCCAGCCGGGGAAGCAGCCGTGCCTCCGTCGCGACGGCCTCGGCGCCGCCGGGCCGCAGCGGCAGCCGTACGGTCAGCTCCTCGCCGAGCCGGTAGATCGCGTTGACGGTGCCGCCGGAAGCGAGCCGGGTGACCGGCAGGCCGGCCCATCGGGGGAACTGGGCGCGCAGCAGCCGTCCGACCAGTTCCTCGTCGGTCTCCGCTTCGTCGGTGTGCATCTTGCCCACGTGTCACCCGCCCTCTCGGTCCCGCGAGGATCCTCCTACGGCGCGGGGGCGCGGCGCATGGGCATTTCCGGACCGCCCCCGGGCCCGTCGAGCGAGAGTTCGAGCGGGCTCATAGACTGCAAAAACGGGCAATTCATCCAACACGGTCATGGAAGAACATGCCTATAGCCTCCTTCACCCTGGACCTCGCGGCGCACGTGACTTCGTGGAGTCCCGCAGCCGCCGCATGGTTCGGCCGGCCGGCCCCCGACGTGCTGGGCCGGCACTGCGGTGCGGTCTTCGCCGGCCCTGCGCTGGACGCGCTGGCCGAGGCCCGGGACCGCGCGGCATCGGGTGAGGACTACGGCCGGGTCGTGCCGGTGGTCTCCGGCGACGGGGCCCGGCAGGACGTGCTGCTGAGCTGCTCGCCGCTGATGCCGCCGGACGGCCGGGGGGCCGACGGCGGGCGACCTCCGGGAGGCGCCGCCACGGGGCTGCTGTGCGAGCTCAGCGACCCGCCGCAGTACGGCAGAACGCCGCATCACCGCAGGCAGTCGCACTCCGATGCCCTGCCGCACCACGGCCGCGGAGCAGCGGCGGACGCCTCGCCCGGTGCGGCGCCGTGCGGCCGTGCGTCGTTCATGGACGCTTTCCTACGGTCCTCCCCGCACGGCATGGGGATCCTCGACACCGGACTGCGCTACGTCATGGTCAACGACGCCCTCGCGGGCTTCAACGGGATCCCGGCGGAGGACCACGAGGGACGCAGCGTGAGCGAGGTCGTCCGGGCCGCCGACAAGGGCGAGTACGAGAAGCATCTGCGCGGCGTCCTGGAGACGGGCGAACCGCTCCACAACGTCCTGATCTCGGGGCGCACGGAGGGCCACCGGGACCGCGACCGGGTGTGGTCGGTGACGTTCTTCCGCCTGACCTCGGACGGCGGCCGCGTACTCGGCCTGGGCGGACTGGTCGTCGACGTGACCCAGCGGCAGACCGCCCTGCTGGAGGCATCCGGCGTGCGGCGGCGGCTGGACCTGGTGAACAGGGCGGGCAGCAAGGTCGGCACGACGCTGGACATGGCGCGGACCGCGCGCGAGCTGGTCGACTTCGTCGTGCCGGACTTCGCCGACGTCGCGTCGGTCGAGATGCGCACCGACTTCCTCGACGGCAGCGCCTTCGCCGACTCCGGCGGGTCGGCGGCCACGGTCCTGCTCGCCGGGCGCGGCACGGCGGACGACGGCTCCGGCCGCCTGCGGGAGGCCGTCTCGGGGAGCGTGCGCGAGCACCCCGCGGGGTCGCCCGCGCACAGAGGCCTGAGCTCCGGACTGTCCTGGCACGAGGGGAAGCTGCGGGCGGAGGACGCCGCCGTCCTCGTCCCGGGGGAGGTCCTGCCGGGGCCGCCGGAGGACGCCGTCCCGGACTCCGGGGTGGTGGCGCCTCTGGTGGCCCGCGGCCGATGCCTCGGGCTCGTCACGTTCGGGCGGTTCGCGGACCGCGACGCCCTGGACGAGGACGACCGGAGGGTCGCCGAGGAGCTCGCGGCACGGACCGCGCTCAGCCTGGACAACGCCCGCCTGTACGACGACGAGCGCCGCACGGCGGTCGCTCTGCAGCGCAACATGCTGCCGGGCGAGAAGGACATCCCCGTCCGGCAGGGCCTGGAGACCGGGTACCACTACTGGTCCACGAGCCGCTCCGCGAACGTCGGCGGAGACTTCTTCGACGTCATACCGCTGTCCGGCCATCGCGTCGCGCTGGTCGTCGGCGACGTGATGGGGCACGACATCCATGCCGCGGCCGGCATGGGCCGGCTGCGCACAGCGATGCACACCCTGGCCAGGCTCGATCTGGAGCCCGTCGAGCTGCTGACGCGGCTGGACGGCATCGTGGAGAGCAGCCCGGCGATGCAGCACGCCACCTGCGTGTACGCCGTGTACAACACCGTGACCCGGGAGTGCGGCATCGCGAGCGCCGGGCATCCGCCGCCGATCCTGCGGCACCGGGACAGCACCACTCGCCTCATCCCCGTCGAACCCGGGGTGCCGCTCGGCGTCGGGCTCGTGGCCCCGGACTTCCCCGTCACCGAACTGGCGCTGCCCGAAGGCGGCACGCTGGTGCTCTACACCGACGGGCTGGTCGAGCAGCGGGGGGACATCGGCGACGGCATCGCCGCCCTGGTGTCGGCGCTGGCCGCGCCGGGCCCGTCGGTCTTCTCGGTGCAGCAGTGGTGCGACGACGTCGTCGCCCGCATGGCTCCCCGCTCCGCGGGCGACGACCTGGCGATCCTCATGGCGCGGGCGACGCCCACGCCCCGGAACAGGAGCGCCCGCTGGAGCCTCCCGCCGGAGCCCGCCATGGCCTCCGAGGCCCGGGAGCTCATAGACCGGATGCTGGTCGACTGGGGCCTGGACGCCTTGCGCGACGTGACCGGGCTGCTGGCGAACGAGCTGGTCACGAACGCGTTCCGGCACGGAAGAGGCGATGTCGGGATCCAGCTCGCCAAGGGGGCCAGCCTCGTGGTGGAGGTCTCGGACTCGGACGAGCGCCTGCCGCACCGCGCCGAGGCGACCCCGGACGGCCAGTGGGGGCGGGGGCTGAAGCTGGTCGACGAGCTCGCCGCGAAGTGGGGTGCGCGGTCCGTGACTTCGGGCAAGGTCGTGTGGTTCGAGCTGCCGCTCGCCCGCTGAGAGCCGGCGCCTCCTGCCTGCGCCTCCTGCCGGCGCCTCCTGCCGCAGCCGCGCCCGGCGGGAGGGCGTCGGGGCGGCCCGGGGCGGGACGGCCCCTTCCGGTACGCGGATGCGCGGACAGGCAGACGCGCGGATACGGAAGGGGCCCGCGCCGCGGGTCACGCCTGGAGCCACCAGGGGCTCGAGTACGCGACGCCCCAGTCGTTGCAGGGGTGGCCGGACGGGCCCGGGGAGGGGTTGGCCTGGGACGGGTCGGATATGCGCAGGACGATCCAGTCGCCGTCGGCCGCGTCGAGGGGCACGGTGAACTCCGTCACCTTGTTGGACTGCGTCTCGATGACGTCCGCGACGGCCGGCGCGTCCGAACCGGGGCGCAGCACCTGGATGTTGAGGGGCTTGCCCTCCCATTCGGGGCCGCGGTCGAGGTCGACGGTGAAGCGGACGTCGCCCGAGGACTGCCCGAGGGTGCCGCCCATCCGGACCCCGCCGGCGATTGCGTCCAGCCGCAGACCCGAGACCCGCGTCGCGAAGAAGCGCCGGGCCCGCATCGCCTCGAAGACGCCGGCGCGGGTGTTCTCGGCGACCCACAGTCCGCTGCGGCCCTTGCCCTCGGGGAAGCCCCAGTCGGTGCCGTGCTCGTCGGTGACGCCTGTCAGGCCCGTGCGCCAGCCGGCGTTGAGGCAGGCGACGAGGGGCGAGCGGCCGGTGTCGGACCAGCCGTCGAAGAGGTAGTCGTCGCCGCGGTTGAACATCTCCAGGCCGACCATCTTCTCCAGCACGCCGGCGGAGAAGCTGAAGCTGTCGAACATCCCCGGCTCGCGGCCCGGGTGGTTGAAGCTGGCCACGGCGTCCCGGTCCCGCAGCCAGCTGTAGAGCGAGTCCGGGCCGTCGGCCCCGCCGAGGTCGACCCAGTCGTCGGTGAACCAGATGTTGGCGTGCCCCTGCAGCGGATGGGACCACTCGAATCCGCGGATGGCGGTGTACGCCCCGGGGTCGTCGGCGGCGTCGGCGAGCCGGCCCGTGCGGTCCCATTCCTCGTCGCTGATGCCCTCGATGCCCAGCAGTGTGGCGTGGTCGGTGAGGGCGGCGACGTCCAGTCCCGCGTCGCGCAGCGAGGCGAAGGCGAGTTCGGGGTCGCCGTCGCCGTCCGACATGGCGGTGTGGTTGTGCATGTCGGCGTGGACGAGCGTGGTGCCTTGCGTGAGGCGTGAGGTGCGGGCGGCGCCGATGCGTTGGGCCGGGACGTCGGACGATCTGGCGGTCCGGGTGCCGGCCGCACTCGCGGTGCCGGGGGCGGAGGAGAGGACGAGGAGGCCGCTCGCGCCGGCGAGCAGCGCGCGTCTGCTGGGCGTCCGGTGGCGGTGGCCGTGGCCGTGGTCGTGGTGGTGGTGGTCGTGGTGGTGGTGGTCGTGGTCGTCGTGGTGAGGGCCGTGCCCGTGTGTCGTCATGCGGGGTATTCCAGCGCAGAGTTGTCTACTCGTCAGTACCCCGCGCACGAAGGAGAGCTGAACTCTCTCCCCAGTAGGGGCGACAGGGCCCCTGTTCGCGAACTGCCGTGCGTGCGTGAGGAGTTCGCCGCATGGACTCCACCACCGCCTACGGTCCGGGCCGGGGTTCCCGGGTTCCCGGGGCGCTCCGGCCGCGGACGACCCGGGAGGGCTGAGGCCGGTTCCGGGCAGGGAACCGGCCTCAGCCGTCGGGTGGTTGCGGCGGCGCGGGGCAGCCGCGCGCTCAGTCGGACTCGGAGGTCTTCGGCGCCTCGGACGCCTTCGCCGCCTCTGGTGCTTCCGGCGCTTCCTCCGCTCCCGGCGCCCCCGCCGCTTCCGGGGCGGCTCCGGGTGTCTTCGCCGGCGGCGGCACCGTCGAGGGCGCCCCGGCAGGGGCCGGCGGACGCCCACCGCCCGCGCCGGCGGGCACAGGCGCGGACCGCCAGGCGCTGCGCTCGCGGCGCGGCAGGCGCCCGCGCACCAGACGCCAGGCCACCAGCAACAAGGCCAGCGCGGCCAGGAACGGCAGCGTCGCCCCGATCACGACCGCGACCCAGCGCACCGTCGTGACGAACGCCTGCCAGCCGCCGTCGAGCGCGTCCGTGAAGCCGGTCTCGTCGTCCTTCTTCTCCTTCTTCTTCACCTCGGTCTCCGAGAGCACGAGGGTGATCGTGGCCAGCGCCGTACGGTCCTTCAGCGACGCCTGCTGCGCCTGGAGCGACTCCAGCGCCGACTGGCGGGTGCTCAGTTCGCTCTCCAGGGAGACCACGTCGGAGAGTTCGGTGGCCTCGTCCATCAGTTTCCGCACGCGCTCGACGCTCGACTTCTGCGAGGCGATGCGGCTCTTGACGTCCACCATCCGGCCGGTGACGTCGTCGGCCGTCACCTTGCGTTCGATGAGCTTGCCGCTGTCCGCGAGCTCGTCCAGGACCTCCGTGTACTCCTCCTGCGGCACCCGTAGCACCAGGTGCGACCGCTCGTGGCCCTTGCTGTCGCGGTCGGTGGTCTCGTCGCCGACGTATCCGCCGGCGCTCTCCACCGCGGTCCGCGTGTCGTCGAGCGCGGAGGACACGTCCTTGACGCGCACCGTGAGCCTGGCCTTGCGTACGACCTGGTCCGGTGTGATCTTCGGTGGCTTCTGATCGGCCGTGCCGCTCTGCTCGCCCGGCTTGCTGTCGGACTGGCCCCCTTCGCCGTCGGACTTGGAGTCCGGGGCCCGGTCGGCCGAATCGCCCACGCCCGCCTCGCCGTTCTCGGGCGCGTGGTTCGCGCGCTGATCACTCGTCGGGCTCGTGGACTCGCTGCTGGAGCCGCTGCAGCCGGTGACGGCCAGTGCCATGGCGAGCATCCCCGCCGCGAGCATCGCGAGCGGCCGGCGCGCGTTCCGGCCGAGGCCGCGTCCGACGGCTCCGGCCGCCGGTGCTGGATGGTGCATGAGACGTCCCCCTGAGGTGGTGCGGCTTGTCGCTATCGCCGATTGGACGGAACGGGGCGGCGAGCGGGTTGCCGAACGCCTGTCGCGATGGCGTCACGGTCGGGGCTCGATACGGGACCGTTCGGCCGTGGCGTGCAACCGTCGCGCGTGGTGCACCTCGACGGGGCGGCAGCAGGTGGGTCGGAGGCCGGTCACTCCACGATCTGCAGGGGCAGCGGCAGCCCGCTCTCCCGCCCCGGAGGCGTGAGGTCCGTCCGGAAGGGATTGCGGACTCCGGCTTCGATGTAGCGGACCCGCCGGCTCCACTCCCCGAGGTCCGGCGTGCTCATCAGGACGTCGTGGTACGGCTTCTGCCCGGTGGCCGCCGCGCCGTCCAGCGGCGGTGGCGGGCTTGCGGGGCGTTCCGCCCACAGCCGGACCCACGACGCCCTGCTTGCGGCCGGGTCGTGTTCGCGGCGCCACGTGTCCGGATCGGTCAGCCGGACGAGTGCCAGGGGGAGCCAGAAAGAGGCCTCCTGCCGGGCCTGCCGGTCACCGGAGACGGCCATGTACAGGAAGGAGCGCAGTGTGTCCGGGCCCCTGCGGAAGGTGCGGTCGACCTGCTCGACGCGGACGGAACCGACCTGGGGGAGCTTGGTGGCGCCCAGCGCGTAGGCCCTCTGGTCGTACACGAAGCCCTGCCGTACGCCTCTGTAGTGCGGTTCGCTGTACAGGGTGACCACGACGGAGCGCCGCCGGTGGTGTCTGTAGAGCATCGCGCCACCGGCCGCCGCACCGGCGGCCACGACGCTCGTCCGAAGAAGGGGCAGTCTCCGTTTCCCCATGGTTTTTTCTCCCGCTTCCGCCTGAACGGCTCTCGGACGCCGCCACTCGGCCGGGAGGCTCCTCCGGCGGTGCGGCGGCGGCAACTGGGTGTGCCGGCATGGGAGTCGGCGCCGGGCCGGGGCCGACTCCGGTACTGATTCCGGGGTGACGCCGTGGGCCCGGTGAAGTCCCGGTGCCACGCGGGCCGTCCGGGGGCCTGCCGTGACCCCCTGCCGTGGCCCCCTCTGCCGTGGCCCCCTACTCCTCCAGGTCCACGGCGAGTTCCTCCCAGGCGATCTCGCGCAGGTCCGCGGGGGCGTCGTTCCCCGCCGGGAGGTCCGTGGTGTGCTGGAACCAGACCACGGTGAGCGCGGAGAACCACCATCCCGAGTTGTGTGCGGGGTCGATCTCCCAGGATTCGAAGAGTCCCGTGCAGCGGACGCGTGGCATCACCTCCACCGGCCCGAACGCACCCGCGCTCTCGTCCGGGTATGCGAGGGCGGGCGGGACCAGGTGGACCGGTCGGCTCGGACAGTCGTTCCTGGCCCTGTTCACGGTGCTGTCGACGATGAATTCGTTGGTCCGCTTCGACGGGGAGCCGACAATCAGCCCGCCGTAGGTGGAGGACATCCGCATCTCGACCAGACGGATGGAACGCCCCGACACGAGGCGGACATCGGTGAGTGGCATGCCGCTCCTCTGCCCAGGGGCCCGAGCCGCTACGCGTACGCACCACGACGTGCGCGGCGCGCGTGGGAACGCCCGCGGGGCATCACCAGGGCGGCGTGCGCGCAACCCTGCCGCGGCGTGCGCGCGACCCCTACCGCTGCCGGAGGTGGTCGCGCAGCCGCCGGGCCACCTGGGCCATCAGGGCGTCGGCGCCGGGCTGTTCGACGGCGGCCACCTGCGACTCGGTGAGGACGGCGATCGCGTAGCGCCTGCCGTCCGCATGCTCGGCGACGCCGATCTCGTGACGGAGGTTCAGCAGCGTGCCGGTCTTGGACGACCAGGTGGTGGCGTCGGAGCTGAAGTCGGGGGCGAGCCGGTGCCGGAGCACGTTGCAGGACATGAGGGTGCGCACGCGGTGCGCCACGTCGGGATGGATCTCCGACGGGGTCCACAGTGCCTGGAGGAGGCCGGCGAATGCGCGGGCGCTTCCGGTGTTCGCGCGGGTGGTGTCCAGCTGCGGCACCCGGTGTCCACGGCCGCTGGTGCCGGCGCCGACGGCGAGGGCGTGGGCGAGGTGCGCCTGCGAGGCGTCGAGCCGTTCGACAGGGGTGTCGGACAGCTCGCCCATGGTGTGCCGGACAGTGATGCCCCCGAGCCCCAACTCCCGGAGTACTCCGGTGACCTGGGCGGGCGGAGTGAGGCCGAAGAGCGCGTCGGCGGCGGCCCCGTCGCTGACGCATGTGCTCAGGTAGAGCAGGTCGTCGAGCGCGACACGGGCGGGATGGCGGAAGCGGCTGATCCCGGTGGGCCCGGGAGTGGTGATGCGGCCGGGGCGCACGTCCAGCATCGTCGCTCCGTCGAGCTCGCCGCGCCGGATGCGCTCCGCCGTCGCCAGCGCCAGCGGGACCTTGACGAGGGACGCCGCGGGGAGGACGGTGTCCGGCTCGATTCCCAGCTCGTCGCCGGTGTGGAGTTCGCGTACGAGCAGGCACGCGTGCAGACCGCCGTCGCGCAGCCTGCTCCGCGCCTCGCTGAGCACGGCCTCGGTGTTCATCGCCTCGCCCCTCCGGCAGCGCGCTCCGGCACGTCCGCGCCGAGGCAGCGGACGAATGCGGCGGCCAGCCGCGCTTCGAGCTCCTGCGGGCAGTCCTGCGCGGCAGCGGCCAGGGCGTAACCGCGGAGCAGGGAGACCTCGCCCAACGGGCGCCAGTCCAGGCCGAGTTCGCGGGCCTGCGCGCGGGAGCACAGCAACAGGTCGTCCGAGCCGAGGACTTCGGCCGCGGCGGTCGTCAGATCACGCGCGGCCGCGAGCTGCGAGGGACGCAGGCCGAGGGCGTCGCGCAGCCGGGTCAGAGGGTCGCGCACGTGCGGCACGTCGTCCTCCGGCTGGAGCCGGACACGGCGGGCCGGGCCGGGGGAGAGCCGCGACAGCCGCAGCGTTTCGAGGTACACGCGGCGCACGCCCTGTTCCCGCGCGCCCGCGAGCCCGAGCGGCACGCACCACGTCGCCTCGTCCGGCGGCACGGCGAGCAGCGCGGCGCGCACCTGCTGCGAGTGGAGGAGTTCCAGGCGCCGCGCCGGGCCCGCGACGCGCAGGTCGAGCGTGAGGCCCTGCGCCCCCGCGTCGGCCATGAGCCGGGCGAGGGCCGCGGCGGAGCAGACGTCCGGCATCGCGATCGGCCTCGGCCTCTGCTTGACGGTGTCCGCCTCGTGCAGCAACAGGTCGGCTGCCTGGACGAGTTGGCGTGCCGCCGGCAGCAGGTCCCTCCCGAAGGGGGTGAGGACGGCGCGTCGTGACGTCCTCTCGAACAGCCGCTCACCGAAGCGCTCCTCCAGGGCGGCGACGCGACGGCTGGCCACCGGCTGCGACATCCGGGCCGCGGCGGCCCCCACGGTGAAACTCCCGTGCTCGCCGACGCTGACGAACGCTCGGCTCGCTGCGACCAGATCCACGGGCCCGAGCCTATGCCGGATCGTCATGGAACGGCATTCGGGCGTATTGGACCGCATGGCTGCCCGGAGGTGAGGGTGTTCTTCCCACCCACGACGGAGGTTTCCGGTCATGCCGAACAAGCCGCTCTTTCCTGTCGATTCACCCCTGCCGGCCCGGCGGAGGCCCGGGACCCGCCGCGCCGCCGTCGCCGCGCTCGCCGTGCTCTCCCTCGTGCCGCTGGCCGCCTGCGGGGGTGGCGGCGACGCGGCTCCGTCGTCGCGGCCGTCGGCGGAAGCGGGGGGAGAAGGGGCGGACGGGAAGCAGGCTGCTCGTGAACTGCGAAAGCTGGAGGAGAAGTTCGGGGCACGGCTCGGGGTCTACGCGGTCGACACCGGCAGCGGCGAGGAGGTCGCGTACAAGGACCGCGAGCGCTTCGCCTACGCCTCGACGTTCAAGGCGCTGGCCGCCGGTGCGGTCCTGCGGAAGTACGGGCCGGACCGCATGGACCGGGTGATCGAGTACTCGCGCGACGACCTGGTCGACTACTCCCCCGTCACCGAGAAGCACGTCGGGACCGGGATGAGCCTGCGCGCGCTGTGCGACGCCGCCGTCCGCCACAGCGACAACACGGCGGCCAACCTGCTCTTCGACGCGCTCGGCGGGCCGAAGGGCCTCGACGCCGCACTCGAGAGGCTGGGCGACGACGTGACCCGGATGGAGCGCCGCGAACCGGAGCTCAGCCGGTGGAAGCCCGGGTCCACGCCGGACACGAGCACGCCGCGGGCGATCGCCGGGGACCTGCGCGCCTATGTGCTGGGTGACGCCCTGCGCAAGCCCGAGCGCTCCCAGCTCGCGGAGTGGCTGCGGCGCAACACCACGGGGGACGGCCTCATCCGGGCGGGAGTGCCCGAGGGGTGGAAGGTCGGCGACAAGACCGGGACGGGAAGCGGCTACGGCGTCCGCAACGACATCGCCGTCGTGTGGCCTCCGCGTGCCGCCCCCGTCGTCATGGCGATCATGTCGAACCGCAGCGGGGAGGACGCGGAGCCCGAGGACGAACTGATCGCGGAAGCGGCGTCCGCGGTCGCCCGCTCGCTGTCGTAGCGGCTCGGGGCGGCCGGGAGGTGCCCGTCCGCCCCGGGCGGGCCCGTCACCCGAACGGATACGGTCACCTGTGCGAGTCGGAGGGCCCGGCGCACCGTGTCACCTATGCGGCACCGTAAGCCAAAGCCCCGATGGCGCTCACGACTCGTGGTCGTGGGCCTCCTTCCGGTGGCCTTCCTGGTGACCTGGGACGATCCGGTGCGGGAGGCCACGTCCTCGGCCCGCCGCGACGGCCCTGGACGGGCCGGTTCGCCTCCCGGCGCCCCCCGTCCCGAGGTGGTGCCCCGCAGCGGCTGGAACGCGGACGAGGGGATGGTGCGCGAGCGCGCCTCGGCGCTGCACGGCGTCCGCAGCGTCTTCATCCACCACACGAACCAGCCGAACGGCTACGACTGCTCCGACGTGCCGCGCCTGCTGCGGACACTGGAGAAGGACCACATACAGCGCGGCTGGGACGACCTGGGCTACAACTTCATCGTCGACCGCTGCGGCAAGATCTACGAAGGCCGCGCAGGGGGGCTGGCCCGCTCCGTCGAGGGCGCGCACACCAAGGGGTTCAACGCCCACACCATCGGAATCGCGGCGGTCGGCACGTTCCACGAGGGGCAGGCGGTGCCCGAGCCGATGCTCGACTCGATAGCCGCGGTCGCCGCCTGGAAGCTCGAGCGGGGCTCGGACCCGACGGGACGCACGACCCTCACCTCGTCGAGCGACGCGAGCCGCTTCGACAAGGGCGAGAAGGCGAGACTCGACGTCATATCCGGCCACGTGGACGCCTACACCACCGACTGCCCGGGGCCCGCCCTGTACGGCAAGCTGGGCGAGATCCGGAAGAAGACGCAGAAACTGCGCGAGCGGGCCGGCGACCGGCAGCCCCGGCCCTCGAAGACCGAGGCGCACGGCGCCGGCCGGAGCGGGGGCCGGGACCGGTGAGGCCTCCTGTCAGCGCTCCAGGAACTCCAGCAGGTCGTTGTTGAACGTGTCGTGGTGGCTGCCGTACAGGCCGTGCGGCCAGCCCGGGTAGACCTTGAGGGTCGGGTCCTTGACGAGCTCGGCGGTCTTGGGGGAGGCGGCCTGGAAGGGGACGATCTGGTCGTCGTCGCCGTGCGCGATGAGGAAGGGGACGTCGATCCTCGTGAGGTCGTCCGTGAAGTCCGTCTCGGAGAAGGCCTTCACGCAGTCGTACGCCGCCTTCAGGCCCACCGTCATGCTCATCAGCCAGAAGGCGTCACGCGTGCCCTCGGAGACGTCCGAACCGGACCGGTCGGCGCCGTAGAAGGGCCCGGTGAGGTCCTGGAAGAACTGCGAGCGGTCCCTGCGCACGCCCTCGCGGATCTCGTCGAAGACGTCGATGGGCAGGCCCTCGGGGTTGCGGTCCGTCTTGAGCATCAGCGGCGGTACGGCGCTGAGCAGCACGGCCTGCGAGACCCGTGCCGTTCCGTGCCGCCCCAGGTAGCGGGTCACCTCCCCGCCTCCCGTCGAGTGGCCGACGAGCGTGGCGTTGCTGAGGTTGAGGCTGTCGATCAGCTGGGAGAGGTCGTCGGCGTAGGTGTCCATGTCGTGGCCGCTCCACACGTCGGACGAGCGGCCGTGGCCGCGCCTGTCGTGCGCGATGACGCGGTAGCCGTGGGAGGCGGCGAAGAACATCTGCGGGTCCCAGACGTCCGCCGTCAGCGGCCAGCCGTGGCTGAAGACGACGGGGCGCCCCGATCCCCAGTCCTTGTAGTAGATCTCGCATCCGTCGCTGGTGGTGATGGTGCCCATGGCGGTCTCCTCTCGCCGGTCGGCGTCACTTCCACCGTGCCGCGAGGGCTCCGCCCCGCCACCGGGCACGTGGTCGCGCCGGAGCGGCCGGACGGCCCGGACCGTCCGGACCAGCGGCATGCGCCGCACCGGGGCCGCCCGGCCCAACCGCACCGGGAACCCCCCCGGTCACGGACGCGTGGGCAGCGCGGCGCGGGGAACCAGTCGACCGTTCAACTCACGGAGGAGCAGGAGAAGAGGGGTCATGAGCGACCGGCACACGGACCATGCGAACGGCGACGGCAGCGGGACGGACGACGTCGTGGAACTGATCCTCAGGGACCACCGCACCATGGAGGACCTCTTCCGCGACATGCGGAACGTGGAGGCCGACCGCGCCGCGGCCGCACGCCGTCTCGCGGACCTGCTGATCGCCCACGCGGAGGCCGAGGAGGCGGAGGTCTACCCCGCGCTGCGCCGCTACAGGAACGTCGACGACGAGGACGTGGAGCACAGCGTCGAGGAGCACACTGAGGGCCACGAGGCGCTGCTCGCGCTGCTGGAGGCGGGCGAGCCCGGCGGCGACGAGTGGGACGAGAAGCTGGAGGACCTCGTGCAGGCGGTCAACCACCATCTGGACGAGGAGGAGCGCTCCCTGATCAACGACGCGCGCGAGAACGTCGGCGCGGAGCGGCGGGCGGAGCTGGGGCGCGCGTTCGCGCGGGCCCGCAGGGACCTGCTGGCCACCGCGCCGGGGCGGCCGGAGAACGTCCGCCGCGTGGTGGCGGAGTCCTCGGGCTGAGGCAGTCGGCACGGCCCGCCCGTACACGGGCGGTCACGGGACGGTCGGCCCGGCATCCGGGACCGGCCGTCCCGGCTGCGCGCTGCGCGTCCCGTGCAGTCCGCTGAGGCAGTCCCCACGTCGCCTCCGGTGGACCCGTGTACTTCCATCGGGCGATACGCGCAATGGCCGGGCGGACGCGGGGAGTTCGCGCGCCCTCTCCCCGCGGACGGGCGGACGCCGGCACGGCAATGCGTTCGAACTCGGCTCCGCGGGCGGCGGACCGGGCCGGCGGCCCGTGCCGGAGGGTGCCGGGCTCCGAGCGGGAGCCGCCGCAACTCGGCCGCGCCCACAAGGAGTTGGGTACGTGCAGCCCCGCCGGAGTCCCGCTGGCGACAGGCCGCCCGGCCGACACGGGTACCGCGCAGAACAGGCACCTACGAGTGAAAGCCGGTGAAGTGACGGCCCGACGGCCGTGAGCGGAGCCGTACTTGTGTACCCGGAGGGAATTCCGCGAAACGCGCGGGCACCCGCCACGGCACCGCGTTCCTGGCGCCCGGCGCCACTAGATTGAGCACCTCGAAGAGACGGATTGCATGATTTGGACTGTGAATTCAGTACATATTGACTGAGAGGACGCGGGGGTCGCATGGAGCCTCGGGAGCTGTGGGAACGGCACACGGTGTTGGCGAGAGCCTTCTGCCAGAGCGACGAAGAGGTACGGGCAGCGCAGACCACGCTCGACGACGCGCAGACGAGCCGGGTCCGTTCACTCGCAGCGTTCGCGGTCGTCGTGGGGAACGACAAGGCAGTCGCCGAGATGCTCGGCCTGCACGAGCGTGAAGTGCGTATCGCCCGCCGCACGGTGGGCCGCGACGACGCCCGGACCCTCGCGGACGAACTGCTCATGCCGTCCCATCTCCAGCAGCCCCCCGGCGCCCCGGAAGACGCCGCGCGCACGCAGGAGACACCGCAGGTCCGTACCGGCCACGGCGTCCCCGGCCACACCGCCGCGCACGCACAGCCGCACCAGCCGGTCCCGGACGCGGTTCCCGCACACGACCCCGCGCAGCTGTACGGGCACGTCCCCGCCCAGCAGCAGGCGCAGGCCGCCGCACAGCACCAGCAGCACGCCCAGGCGCAGCAGTACCAGCAGGCGCAGCACCACCACGGAGTCCAGGACCAGTACCACCACGCCGTCCAGGAGCAGTACCAGCAGCCGCACGAGCACATGCAGATGTACGACCAGTCGCAGATGCCGGACCACCTCGGCTGGTCCCCCGTGCAGGACGCGGTGCTCGTCGACGGATGGCAGTCCGGCGTCGACCTGGAGATCCTCGCGCTCGAACTCGGCACCGACCTGCGCAGGTTGACGGCCCGCGCGCAGTATCTCTCCACGCAGGGACGGCTGTTCGTGCAGCCGGAGGAGACCAGCGGGCGGCAGGGCGGCAAGCACCGCAGGGAGTCGGCCCCGTACTACGCGAGCGCCCCCTCCTCCCAGATGAGCGCCCCGGGGGACATGCTGTTGCCCGACGGCCTGGTGCCGGACGGCCAGGGCGGCTACTGGGCGAACTGGAACGAGATGCTCCCCGCGCCGCAGGGCTGAGCGGCCGGCCGCGCGGTGGCCTCGTGCTCCGGTCCCGGGCCGTACGCACGCCCGCGGCGGGGGCACGTCCCGGCGTCCGCGAGCGTTGGTACCGTGTACGCCCCGACCGCCGCCCCTAGGACACGTCCTAGCGGTGAGCCCCTGATGAGGAGCCTGTGACGTGACCGCCCTCGCGCTGGGACCCAGTTGGCTCGATCCGGATTACCTGATCCAGACCTTCGGTCTGATCGGCATCCTCGTGATCGTCTTCGCGGAGTCCGGCCTGCTGATCGGCTTCTTCCTGCCCGGTGACTCGCTGCTGTTCACCGCCGGACTGCTGGTCGCCACCGACCAGTACCTGGACTACCCGCTGTGGCTGGTCTGCACCCTCGTGGTGATCTCCGCGATCATCGGCGACCAGGTCGGCTACATGTTCGGCCACAAGGTGGGGCCCGCCCTCTTCCGACGCCCCGACTCCCGCTTCTTCAAGCAGGAGAACGTGGAGAAGGCGCACGAGTTCTTCGAGAAGCACGGCCCCAAGTCGCTGGTGCTGGCGCGCTTCGTGCCGATCGTCAGGACGTTCACGCCGATCATCGCGGGCGTGAGCCGGATGCGGTACCGCTCCTTCCTGATCTTCAACGTCGTCGGCGGTGTGCTGTGGGGCGCCGGCGTCACCCTGCTCGGTGCGGGTCTGGGCCAGATCGCCTTCGTGCGGGACAACATCGAGGCGATGCTCGTGGGCATCGTCCTGCTGTCGGTGATGCCGATCGTCATCGAGTACGTCCGGGCCCGCAAGAGGAAGAAGGCCGAGGCGGCCGCGTCCGGGCCGGGCGCGCAGCACGCGGCACCCCCCGCGGCGGACCGGACGGTTCCGGCCGCGGGCGGCTCCGAGGAGTACGGCGACGGCCGCGGCCGGCACGCACGCCGCTGAGGCTTCGACAACAGCGACCGCGCCCCGCGCGTCCGGTTCTGCCGGACGGGCGGGGCGCTGGGCTGTACGGGGAGGAACGGACCGCTCGTGCGGTCGCTCCTCAGACCTTGCTCTCCTCCTTCTCGCCCCCGCTCCCCCCTGATCCGCCGGGGTCCGCAGGACCGTCCGTGCCCCGGTCGCCGCCCGGGCCGGCCGGCCGTCCGCGACCGGCGAGCCGCCGGAGGTACGGCCACGCCAGCAGCACGGCGATCACGGCGTACACGGTCACCGCGAAGGGGGTGTCGACCAGCCCGGCCACGCTTCCGTCGCTGATCTGCAGCGCCCGCCGGAGCTGCTGCTCGGCGGCCGGGCCGAGGATGACACCGATGATCGCGGGCAGCACCGGCAGCTCGAAGCGCCGCATCATCAGGCCGATCAGCCCGATGACCAGCAGGATCACCATGTCGATCGCCTCACCGCCGACGGCGTAGGCGCCGACGGCCGCGAAGAAGAGGATCCCCGCGTAGAGGTACGGGCGGGGGATGCGCAGCAGCTTCGCCCACACCGGCGCCAGCGGCAGGTTGAGGACGAGCAGCAGCACCATCCCGACGAAGAGCGAGGCGATGAGCCCCCACACCAGGTCCGGCTCGCGCTCGAAGAGCAGCGGCCCGGGCTGGATGCCGTACTGCTGGAAGGCGGCCAGCATGACCGCCGCCACCGCCGTGGTGGGCAGCCCCAGCGTCAGCAGGGAGACGAGCGTTCCCGCCGCGGAGGCCGAGGACGCCGACTCCGGGCCTGCGACGCCTTCGATGGCGCCCTTCCCGAACTCGTTCTTGTGCTTGGAGAGCCGCTTCTCCGTGACGTACGACAGGAAGGTCGGGATCTCCGCGCCGCCGGCCGGGATCGCCCCGAAGGGGAAGCCGATGGCGGGGCCGCGCAGCCACGGCTTCCACGTGCGGCGCAGGTCGCCGCGGTCCAGCCACGGACGTCCCACCGGCATCGACTCGCCCGAGGTGTGGCGCAGCCGCGCCGCGACCCACAGGGCCTCGCCGATGGCGAAGAGCCCGACGGCCACGATGACGACGTCGATGCCGTCCGAGAGCTGCAGGCTGCCGAAGGTGAGCCGCTGCTGGCCCGTCATCTGGTCCAGGCCGACGAGGCCGAGGGTGAGGCCGATGAGCAGCGCCGCGAACCCGCGGATACGCGAGCTGCCCAGGACCGAGGTGACGGCGATGAAGGCCAGCACCATGATCGCGAAGTAGTCCGGTGCGCCGATGTCGACGGCGAGCGAGGCGACCGTCGGTGCGAGCGCGACGAGCAGGATCGTGCCGATCATGCCGCCCGCGAAGTGGCCGATGGCCGCGGCCGCGAGCGCCTGCGAGCCCCGTCCGGACTTGGCCATCGGGTTGCCCTCGATGGCGGTGACCACGGCAGCGCTCTCACCTGGGGTGTTGAGCAGGATCGAGGTCGTGGATCCGCCGAACATCCCGCCGTAGTAGATGCCCGCGAACATGATGAACGCGCCGATCGGGTCGAGCCCGTACGTCACCGGGAGCAGCAGTGCGACGGCCATGGCGGGGCCGATGCCGGGCAGCACGCCGATCGCGGTGCCGAGCAGGACACCGACGGCCGCCCACAGCAGGTTGAGCGGGGTCAGGGCCGTGCCGAACCCGTCGAGCAGAGAGGAGAGGGATTCCATCTGTCAGAGCACCCCCATCAGCGGGCCGCCGGGCAGTGGAACGCCCAGCAGGGTGTTGAAGGCCGCGAAGGTGGCCAGGGACAGGACGGCCGCGATGAGGGGGTCGCGCGTCAGGTTGCGGCTGCCGAGGGCGTACGCCGAGCCCCAGAACAGCAGCGCACCCGTGATCGGGAAGCCGAGCGGGTCGATGAGGGCCGCCGCGGCCAGGAATATCCCCGCGAGCAGGGCGACGGTCCGCCAGTCGCCGGGCTCGTCCAGGTCGACGTCCTCGCCGGCCTCGGCCTCGCCGCGGCCCCCGCGCAGCACGTCGACGGCGAGGACGACGGCCACCACCAGCAGCGCGATGCCGACGGCCAGGGGAACGGTGCGCGGGCCGACCGGTCCGCGCTGGTTCGCGACGGTCTCCATGGTCAGCGTGTCGGTGAGCACGAGCACGCCGACGGCCAGCAGCAGGAGGCTGACGCCGAGTTCGGAGCGGCCCCGCAGGCGGTCCCGCCAGCCGCCCTGCGCGGGGCGGGAGTCCGGGGCTTCCGGGGTGCCGGGGCCGTCGTGCGCGGCGGCGGACGCCTCCGCGCCGCCGGGGGGCGTGGGTGTCGAGGACGGTGTCGTCATCCCTCACCCACCTCCTTCAGGACGGACTGGACGCGCTTGTCCTGGGCCTCCAGGAAGCGGCCGTACTTCTCGCCCGTCAGATAGGCGTCGTCCCAGCCGTTCCGCTTGAGCGACTTCTTCCACTGCGCGGAGCCGTGCAGCGCGTCGAAGAAGCGGACGAGCTTGGTCCGTTCGGCATCCGAGAGACCGGGCGGCGCCATGATGCCGCGCCAGTTGGTGAACTCCACGTTGAGGCCCGCCTCCTTGAGGGTCGGGGCGTCGAAGCCCTCGATGCGCTTCTTGCCGGTGACGGCGAGCAGCCGCAGCTCACCGGACTCGATCTGGTCCCGGTACTCGCTGATGCCGGAGACGCCGAACGCGACCTTGCCGCCGAGCACCGAGGCGAGCAGTTCGCCTCCGCCGTCGAAGGGCACGTAGTTGACGGACTTCGCGGAGATCCCCGCGTCCCTGGCCATGAGCATCGGCGCGAGATGGTCCGGCCCGCCGGCGGAGGAGCCGCCTCCGACGGGCAGCTTGCCGGGCTTCTTCTTCCAGTCGGCGAGGAGCTGCTCGAAGGACTTGTACTTCGAGTCCTTGGAGACGACGACGATGTTCGGCTCCTCGACGGTCCGGGCTATGGGAGTCGCGTCGGCGAGCGTCGAGGGGGAGTCGTTGGTGCGTACGGCCCCGACCACGCCGAGGCCCATCGACATCGCCAGCTTGCCGTTGCCGCGCTCGTTGACGAGCCTGCTGAGGCCGACCGTCCCGCCCGCGCCGGGCAGGTTGTACACCTCGACGTTGTGGTTGAGCCCGGCGTCCTCGGCGTCCTTGGCGGCCGTACGCGCGGTGATGTCGTAGCCGCCTCCCGGGGTGTTGGGCACCATGAACTGCAGCCCGGGGATGTTCGTCCCCGTCTCGGCACCGCTGCCCGTGGTGATCAGCGGGGGGCCGATCAGCACGAGCAGCGCCGCCCCGACGAGGGACATGAGGGTGCGCTTGCGCACGCGGGGCACCGCCTTCCGTGTGTGAGGTCCTGGAGGGGACGGCCCACATGCTGCACGCGGTGCGCGGTTCTTTCGCCCCCTGTGCGCGAAAGAACTTAATGATCCTTGTGTTCGTTGTGTTCACAGCCGCCGCCCCGGGCCGTCCGGCGCCCGCCCCGCGCCCGGCCCGGCCCCTCGCGCACCTCGCAGAACGCCTGTGCGGAGCGGGCTCTACGCTTCCGCCATGCTTCGTCTGCGAGTGATCACTCCCGCCTCCGGCACGGAGGACGTCGTCTCCCTCCTGCGCACGACCGTCGGCACCGCCCACCTCGTCGTACTCGCAGGTGCTGCCCGCGACCCCGAGGGGGATCTGGTGATGTGCGACGTCGCCCGTGAGGCAGCGGACGGGCTGATCGCCGGCCTCAAGAGGCAGGGCCTGGACTCCACCGGCGCGATAACCGTCGACGACATCTCCCTGTCCCTGTCCGCGCGGGCCGAGCAGGCGGAGGTGGACGCCCCGGGGGAAGGCGTCGACGCCGTGCTGTGGGAGTCGCTGACGGACGCGACGCACGAGGAGTCCCGGCTGTCGGTGACGTATCTCGCCTTCCTGATCCTCGCCACGATGCTCGCCGCGTGCGGTGTGGTGCTGGACAGCGCGATCCTGATCGTCGGCGCCATGGCCGTCGGCCCGGAGTTCGGTCCGCTGGCCGGCGTGTGCACCGCACTGGTCAGGCGCGCTCCACGGCTGCTGTGGCGTCCGCTGACGGCGCTGGCGGTCGGCTTCCCCGTGGCGATGCTCGTGACCGGCGCCTTCACCCTGCTCATGGACGCCGCCGGGCTCTTCTCCGAGTGGCGGTACGAACGGCCGCACCCCGTAAGCGACTTCGTGTGGCACCCCGACCTGATGTCGTTCGTGGTCGCCGTGCTGGCGGGCGTCGCCGGGATCCTCTCGCTGACCTCCGCCAAGTCGGGTGCGCTGGTGGGCGTCGCCATCTCGGTGACGACCGTGCCGGCGGCGGCGAACGCCGCCCTCGCCCTCAGCTACGGGAAGGTCCCCGAGGCGGTCCACTCCATGGAGCAGCTCGCCCTCAACCTGGCCGGGATCCTGCTCGCCGGAACGCTGACCCTGCTCGCGCAGAAGGCCTTCTGGGCGTGGCAGCGCAGCCGCGTCTGCGAGCAGCAGCCGTCCTGACCTGAGCCCCCGGCGCGCGGCCCTGCGTACGGAAGCGGTCCCGCGCCGTCGCCGGGCACCGAAGCGCCCCGCCACCGCACGGGGCGGTGACGGGGCGCGTGATCCGCGAGGACGCGGGGACGGGCGGGGTCAGTCCTTGTGGGGGACCGCGTCCGCCTTGTCGTCGGAGTCCTCGGAGTCCTCGGAGCCCGGACCGTAGTCGCCGTGGCCGGGACCGGCGTCCGGCGGAAGGCTGTCGCCCTCGCTCGGGCCGATGCGGATCTCGAAGTCGCCGCCGTACTTCTCGTGACCGGCGATGACCGCCGTCTCGACGGCCTCGTCGCCGCGCTCGCCGACGATGATGACCCGGTCACGCCGCAGGTCGCGGGTGAGCGCGATACACATGCCGACCATCACGATCGTGAACGGCACCGCCACCAGGATGGTGAGGTTCTTCAGACCGTTGAGCGCGGTGGCTCCGCCACCGCCGACCAGCAGCATGATCGCCGCGACGGCACCGGTGAGGACACCCCAGACGATGACGACGTTCCGGCTGGGCTCCAACGTGCCCTTCTGCGAGAGCGTCCCCATGACGATGGACGCGGCGTCGGCACCGGAGACGAAGAAGATGCCGACGAGGATCATCACCAGAAGGCTGGTGACGCTCGCGATCGGGTACTCCCGCAGCACCGCGAAGAGCTGGCCCTCCGCCGTCGACTCGTCCGTGATCTTCGCTCCGCCGCGCTCGAGGCTGATGGCGGTGCCGCCGAAGATCGCGAACCAGACGAGGCTCACGACGCTCGGAACCAGGATGACGCCGCCGACGAACTGGCGGATGGTGCGGCCCCGGCTGATGCGGGCGATGAACATGCCCACGAAGGGCGTCCAGGAGATCCACCACGCCCAGTAGAAGACCGTCCAGCCGGCCAGCCAGTCCGCGACGCCCTTGCCCGCCGTGTCGTCCGTACGGGCCGCCATCTGCGGCAACTCACCGATGAACGAGCCGATCGACGTCGGCAGCAGGTTCAGCATCAGGATCGTCGGGCCGACGATGAGGACGAAGAAGGCCAGCAGGCCCGCCAGCACCATGTTGATGTTGGACAGCCACTGGATGCCCTTCTCGATGCCCGAGACGGCGGACGCCACGAACGCCAGCGTGAGCACGGCGATGATCGTCACCAGGATCGGGGTGCCGACGCTGGAGGACCAGTCGACCTCCTTGACGCCGCTGCCGATCTGCAGCGCGCCCAGGCCCAGCGATGCGGCCGACCCGAAGAGCGTCGCGAAGATCGCCAGGATGTCGATCACGCGTCCGAACGCGCCGTTGGCGTTCCTCTCCCCGATGAGCGGGGTGAAGACGGCACTGATCGTCTGCCGCCGGCCGCGGCGGAAGCAACTGTAGGCGATGGCGAGGCCGACGACCGCGTAGATGGCCCACGGGTACAGCGTCCAGTGGAAGAGCGTCGTGGCCATCGCGGTTTCCATGCGCTCGGGCGCCGGCGCTCCCGCGCCTCCCGTCCCGGGCGGCGGTGTCGCGAAGTGCGTGAGCGGCTCGTTCACGCCGTAGAACATCAGGCCGATGCCCATGCCCGCGCTGAACATCATCGCGACCCATGAGATCGTCCGGAACTCCGGCTGCTCACCCTCCTTACCAAGGGTGATCTTCCCGTAGCGGCTGAAGGCCAGCCAGAGCGAGAAGACCACGAATCCCGATGCGGCGAGCACGAATGCCCAACCACCGTTGTGCATCGTGCTGTTGAGCATCGTCGTCGAGACACTCTCGAGCGAGTCTGTGGCGACGGCCCCCCACACGATGAAAGCGAGCGTCAGCAGAGCTGTGACGCCGAACACCACTCTGTCGGTCTGGGGCACCGATGGCACCTTCAGACGGACAGGGGGGCCGGTCGGCGGCTCCTCTGTCGCGTTCCGTTCCACCCGTTTATCCGGCACGCTGTGGACCTTTCAGTTCTCGGATTTTGCTCGAATCTGGAGCAGCTACCCGACTATCTGATCAGCATGCCGTTAGGGCAAGTGTTTGTCGTCAGCGACGTACCACGAGGGACGCCAGCAGCTCCTCGGTCGCGGCGGTCACGCGGTCCACGGCCAGCTCGAAAGCCTCCGTGTTGTGCGCGGCCGGCTGCCGGAAACCTGACACCTTGCGGACGTACTGCAGTGCTGCCGCGCGGGTGTCCTCCGGGGTCACGGTCTCCGTGTACGGGGGGCGCAAGGTCTTGATGCTTCTGCACATGCCTCCGACGCTACGCCCGGACGGGCACGCCCGGGAGGTCCGGGCAGGCCCCGGCGGTCCCGGCGGCACCGGTGCGGCCCGGTACGGCGCGCTCCGGTGGGGGCACCGCCGGGCGGTTCAGTGCACATCCGCGCCCAGCGGCTGGATCTGCCCCTCCACCATGGCCGCCAGCCCGCTGATCGCACTGAGGGAGGGCTGGTCCGCGATCTGCACGGGCATCCCCGTACCGGTGCGCAGCCGCTCGTCGAGCCCCGGCAGCAGGGCGCTGCCGCCCGCCAGCACCATGCCGCGGTCCGCGAGGTCCGCGACGAGGTCGGGCGGGCAGTTGTGCAGGACGGAGCGGATGGCGTCGGAGAGCCCGGTCAGCGGAGCCTGTATGGCCGCCCGCACGTCGTCGGGGTTGACGCACACCGTCCGTGCCATGCCGGTGGCCACGTCCCGGCCCCACACCTCGGTCGCCGCCGTCGGATCGCCCCCGCCGGTGAGGGCCAGGTGCAGCGGGCGCACGGCCTGACTCGGCAGGATCAGCTCGTGGTGGTTGCGCAGGTGCTGGATGACCGCGTGGTGGATGGTGTCCCCGCCGAGCGGGACGGTCGTGGCGGAGACGATCGCCCCCAGCGACAGCACGGCGATCTGCGTGGTCGTGGCACCGCAGACCAGGATCATCGTGGCCTCGGGCTGCTCCACGGGCAGCCCGCAGCCCACTCCGGCCGCCGTGGGCGTGTCCACCAGCTCGACCTGCTTGGCGCCGACCCCCGTCATCGTCTCGACCGCGGCGCTGCGCGCGAGCGGGTCCGCGTCGTGCGGGATGGTCACGGCCGCGCGCTGCATCGCGCCCCGGCGGCGCCACGCCCGGCGGACCGTCGTGCCGACGAGGGCGCGCAGCATCCGCTGGGCCATCTCGATGTCGATGACGGTGCCGTTGCAGACGGGCCGTACGACGCGGATGTGGCCGGGCGTCCGTCCGTCCATGCGTTCGGCCGCGGCGCCCACGGCGATCAGGGCGCCCGAGAAGGTGTTCACGGCGACGACCGACGGTTCGTCCACGACCAGGCCGGTCTGCTTGATGTGGACACGGGTGCGGGCGGAGCCGAGGTCGACGGCGACCGAGCAGCGGCGCAGTTGATCAAGGGGGTTGGTCACGGTGAATCCCATCCTTGCCGGTGCGTGGGAGAGGCCGGACCGCGCGCGCGTCGACCCTTCCTCAGCGTGCACGCGGCCCTCCCGCGCCGCCCGCTGGGCTGGCCCGGCCGGGTGACGTGCCCGGCCGGACCCGGTGGAGCCCCCGGCGGTGCTCAGGAAGCGGGAGCCGCGGGCGCCGGTACGGACGGGGACTGGCTGAACTGCGTCCGGTACAGCTGCTCGTAGCGTCCGCCGAGGGCCAGCAGCTCGTCGTGGGTCCCGCGTTCCACGATGCGGCCGCTCTCCAGCACGAGGATGAGATCGGCGGCCCGTACGGTCGACAGCCGGTGCGCGATCACGATGGATGTGCGGCCGGCGAGGGCTTCGCCCAGCGCCTCCTGCACGGCGGCCTCCGAGGTGGAGTCCAGATGGGCGGTGGCCTCGTCCAGGATCACGATCCGCGGCCTGGCCAGCAGCAGCCGGGCGATGGTCAGCCGCTGGCGTTCGCCGCCGGACAGGCGGTAGCCGCGTTCGCCGACGACCGTGTCCAGGCCGTCGGGCAGCGAGGCGACCAGATCCCGCAGACGGGCACGGCGCAGGGCCTCCCACACCTCCTCCTCGGCGGCGTCGGGACGCGGCAGCAGCAGGTTGGCCCGGATGGTCTCGTGGAAGAGGTGGCCGTCCTGCGTGACGACGCCCAGGGTGCGGCGCAGCGAAGCGGCGCTCAGGTCGCGCACGTCGGTGCCGCCGACGCGCACGGTCCCGCTGTCGGTGTCGTAGAGCCGCGGGGCCAGGGCGGCGACGGTCGACTTGCCCGCGCCGGAGGACCCCACGAGCGCGACCATACGGCCGGGTTCGGCGCGGAAGGAGATGTCGTGCAGGACCTCCTCGCCGCCGCGGGTGTCCAGCGTGGCGACGTCCTCCAGCGAGGCCAGCGACACCTTCTCGGCCGCCGGATAGGAGAAGTGGACGCCGTCGAACTCGACGGAGACCGGGCCGTCCGCCACGGAGACGGCGTCCGGCTTCTCCTCGATGAGCGGCTTCAGGTCCAGGACCTCGAAGACCCGCTGGAAGCTGACCAGGGCGCTCATCACCTCCACGCGGGCTCCCGCGAGGGAGGTCAACGGCGCGTACAGGCGCGTGAGCAGCAGGGCGAGGGAGACCACGGCGCCCGCGTCGAGGCTGCCGCGCAGGGCGTAGTAGCCGCCGAGGCCGTAGACGAGGGCCAGGGCGAGGGACGAGACGAGGGTCAGCGAAGTGATGAAGACGTGCTGCACCATGGCGGTGCGTACGCCGATGTCCCGCACCCGGCCCGCGCGCCGGGCGAACTCGGCCGACTCCTCCCGCGGACGTCCGAACAGCTTGACGAGCGTGGCGCCCGGCGCGGAGAAGCGCTCCGTCATCTGGTTGCCCATGGCGGCGTTGTGGTCGGCCCGTTCACGCTCCAGCCGGGCCAGCCGCGCGCCCATCCTCCGGGCCGGCACCACGAACAGCGGCAGCAGTACGAGGGCGAGCAGCGTGATCTGCCACGACAGGCGCATCATCACCGCGAGCGTCGCCAGCAGCGTCACGAGCTGGCTGACCACTTGGGAGAGCGTGTTGCTGAACGCGCGCTGCGCGCCGATGACGTCGTTGTTGAGACGGCTGACGAGGGCGCCGGTGCGGGTGCGGGTGAAGAACGCGACGGGGAGCCGCTGCACGTGGTCGTAGACGGCGGTGCGCAGGTCGTAGATGAGGCCCTCGCCGATGCCCGCCGAGAGCCGCCGGGTGAGGAGCCCCACGGCTGCCTCCGCCACGGCGATGCCCGCGATCACGCCCGCGAGTACGGCGACGGTGCGCGCGGGGGCGCCGTCCTCGATCGCGTTGACGACCCGGCCGGCGAGCAGCGGGGTGGCCACCGTCAGCAGCGCCAGGACGCTGCTGAAGACGAGGAAGGCGAGCAGCGTGCGCCGGTGGCCCCGGGCGAAGTGGGCGATGCGGAGCAGGACCGCGCGTGAGACGGGGCGTCTCTCCTGCTGTGCGAAGCGCGAGGAGTAGAGGGCGTCCCACGCTGTCGACTCCATGCTCATGGACTCTCCTGAAGGCCGGTACCGCGACGACGGTGTACCGGGCGACCGTAGAAGTTGAAGTTCGATTCAAGTCAAGGAGACCGCTCTGGCGTCGCTCCGTACGGGCGGAGGACGGGCTCACATCCCGGGGCGGGGGGAGGGGGGAGCCGGAACGACGGGACTCCGGGTGAGGGCCGGACAGCAGTCCGCAACCCGCTTTGACCGGCTGTGATGGCGTGGCGACAGGGGGTCGTGCACGTGCATCGGCACATGCATAGGCACATGAACGAGGCTATGATCCAGGGCAGTTGAAGGACGACGGTGTCCGTACCGCGCACTGTGCGATCACCCCCCACCGCACCAGCCCGGGAGTACCAAGTGCCTCACCCGTACAACGGCATGGCCGCCAGGGACCTGGACGGGGCCGTGTGGCAGAAGAGCCGGCACAGCAACTCGCAGGGAACCTGTGTGGAGTTCGCCAAGCTGCCGGGCGGCGAGATAGCAGTACGCAACTCCCGCTTCCCGGACGGCCCGGCGCTCGTCTACACGCCCGCCGAGGTCGAGGCGATGCTTCTCGGCGTCAAGGACGGCGAGTTCGACCACCTCGTACAGGGCTGACGCCGCGCGGACGACACCAGGGCCGTCATGTAGGACGCCGCCGGGGCGGCCGGGGGTTGAGCCGGAGCCGGAGTGTTCCGGAGCCGGAGCAGGGGGGATGCGGGGCCGGAACCAGAGGGGTTCGGGGCCGGAACCGAGTGAGCCGGAGTCCGAGTGAGCCGGAGTCGCCGCGCGGGCGGCCGGACACCACGGACCGTCAACGGGCCCGTGGGGGTGCGGAGTCGGGCAGCGCGGCGCGGACGGGCCCCGCGCCGTCGTTGCGCTGAACCGCCTGCGACTGTCCGCGCCTGCCCCGTGCCCGTCCTCGTCCTCGTGTCTACGCCGGCGCTATCCGGAAGAGCGCCCAGACGACCTTGCCGCGCATCATGCCGGTCAGCGGATGCCAGCCCCAGCCGTCACTGAAGGACTCCACGAGGCACAGTCCGCGACCCGACTCGGCGGTGAAGTCGACGAATTCGGTGCAGGTGTTCGTGGTCGTCCGGGGCGGCGCGCCGCTCGGATCGCGTACGGCGCACACCAGCCGCGCCGCCCAGCGCATGAGATCGAGCCTCACCGGAGAGGTCAGTTCCGGTGAGGTGGCCCGAGAAGTGAGGCCGTGGCGCAGTGCGTTGGTCACCAGCTCCGAGACGACAAGGGCGACGGTGTCGAACTCGCCCTCGAGTCGCCAGCGTTGCAGGGTCTCGCGGGTGAAGTCCCGTGCGCTCTTCACTGCGTCGAAACGCGGCGGCAGCGCGCAGGTGGCAGACCCGGAGACGCTCGAGTGGCCGAGCTGCGGAAGCCCGCGCCACACGGGCTCCAGCACTGTCGATCCTTCGGTCCCCATGACGAGCCACTCCTGGCTATCGCGGCAGTGATGATCCTGTGTGGATCCGGTCGGCTTGCTGTCCCGATGGGTCTCGCTGTTCCTCGTTCGCCATACCCCGTATGTCACAACTGTGCTGACAGGCAGCGCACTTGTGCGATCCCCATGGTTGCCAATGCCCAGAGCAGATGCAAGGGCAGATGCACGTGCACGCGAGACTTTCGATCGTGTGTAATCACCCGGGCACGCAACGAAGCGCATTGATGGCACACTTCCCTCAGGGCAGGGGTGAAGGGTTTCTCGAAATGGAGACACAACCGGCAATGGGTGCGAGTGGCGGCGCAATCGGGGCAAGTGGCTCGAGCGGGTCGATGGTGCGACGTATCCTGCTCGGTTCCCAGTTGCGCCGTCTCCGCGAGTCCCGCGGCGTGACGCGTGAAGCTGCCGGCTACTCGATCCGTGCCTCCGAATCGAAGATCAGCCGAATGGAACTGGGCCGAGTGAGCTTCAAAGCCCGTGACGTGGCCGACCTGCTCACGCTCTACGGGGTGGTCGACGAGGCCGAGCGCGAACCGCTGCTCGGGCTGGCGAGGGATTCGAGCATAGCCGGGTGGTGGCACAACTACAGCGACGTGCTGCCCGGCTGGTTCCAGACGTACGTCGGTCTCGAAGGCTCGGCCTCGCACATCAACACCTACGAAGTGCAGTTCGTCCACGGCCTGTTGCAGACGGAGGAGTACGCGCACGCGGTCGTCACGGCGGGCCACCGGGAGTACATCGCCCGGGAGGAGGTCGAGCGCCGGGTCGCCCTCCGGATCGAGCGTCAGAAACTCCTCATCGGAGAGAACGCCCCGCAATTCCTGTGCATTCTGGACGAGGCGGCGCTGCGGCGCCCGTTCGGCAGTCACGCCATCATGGACGCCCAGCTCAGGCATCTCGCCGAGGTCTCCGAGGCGCCCAACGTGAACGTGCAGGTGGTCCCGTTCGAACTCGGCGGGCATCCCGCCGAGAGCGGTGCGTTCACACTGCTGCGCTTTCCGGAGTCGGATCTCAACGACGTCGTTTATCTCGAGCAGTTGACGAGTGCGCTGTACCTGGACAAGAAAGATGAAGTCGCCCACTATGACCAGGTGTTGGCCAGGCTCGTGAAGGACAGCCTCTCACCTGCGCGGACGCGGGACCATCTGAATCGAATCCGCCGGATCGGCTGAGTTGCAAGTACGATGACTGGCTATCAGTACGAGGTTGTGCCGTGCCGCGGCCCGGAGCAGTGGCATTGCTCGGCTTGTTTCTGCCCGACGAAGGAATGACATGTCCTACTTCACGGACCTGGCGCTTCAGTACATAGACGGCGAATGGCGCCCCGGAAGCGGCTCCTGGGACATCATCGACTTCGATCCCTTCAACGACGAGAAGCTCACGTCGATCACGGTGGCCACCGCCGAGGAGATCGACACGGCTTACCGGGCAGCGGAACGTCATCAGCGCGCGTGGGCCGAGACCAGCCCGTACACACGGCGTCAGGTCTTCGAGCGTGCGATCCGCATCATCGAGGACAACGAGCAGGAGATCACCGAGGCGCTGATCGCCGAAGTCGGTGGCACGCACGTCAAGACGGCGATCGAGATCCACCAGACCAAGGAGTTCCTCCGGGAGTCGATCCACCTCGCGCTGCGCGCGGAGGGCCGGATCCTCCCCTCGCCGATAGACGGCAAGGAGAACCGCGTCTACCGCGTGCCGGTGGGCGTCGTCGGCGTCGTCTCCCCGTTCCACTTCCCGTTCCTCCTGGCGATGAAGACGATTACGCCCGCGCTCGCGCTCGGTAACGGAGTCGTACTCAAGCCGCACCAGCACTCTCCCGTCTGCGGCGGCTCGCTCGTCGCCAAGGTGCTGGAGGAGGCGGGGCTGCCTCCGGGCCTGCTGAACGTCGTGATCACCGACACCGCCGAGATCGGCGACTCCTTCATCTCGCACCCGGTGCCCAAGGTCATCGCCTTCACCGGCTCGGAGCCCGTCGGCCGGCAGGTCGCGACTGTCGCGGCCTCGCATTTCAAGCGGACCGTCCTGGAACTGGGCGGCAACAGCGCCCTCATCGTCCTCGACGACGCGGACCTCGACTACGCGGTCGACGCCGCCGTCTTCAGCCGCTTCGTGCACCAGGGCCAGTCGTGCATGGCGGCGAACCGCATCATCGTCGACCGCAGCATCCTCGACGCCTTCGCCGAGAAGTTCGTGGCGAAGGCGCGCACCCTCACCGTCGGGGATCCGTCCGACCCCAAGACGCACATCGGGCCGCTCATCAACGCCGTGCAGGCGGAGAAGGTCAGCAACCTCATCGAGCGCAGCCTTTCGGAAGGCGCGACGGCTCTCGTCCGCGGCGCCAGGAACGGCAACGTCATCGCACCGACGATCCTCACGGACCTGCCGGAGTGCTCGCCGGCCCTGCGCGAGGAGATCCTCGGTCCCGTCGCGTTGGTGATCCCGGTCGACGGCGAGGACGAGGCCGTCCGGATCGCGAACGACACCCCGTACGGCCTCGGCGGCGCCGTGCACACGGGCGACGTCGAGCGCGGCCTGCGCCTCGCGCACAGGATCGACACGGGCATGGTGCACATCAACGACACCACCGTCGCCGACGAGCCGATAGTGCCGTTCGGCGGCGAGAAGAACTCGGGGCTCGGCAGGCTCAACGGCGAGCAGGCGGTCGACGCGTTCACCACCACCAAGTGGATCTCCATCCAGCACCGCCGCACCGGTTTCCCCTTCTGAGTCCCGCGGCCGCCGGCCGTCGCTCTCCGGACCCGCCGCGCTTCGAGGACGCTCCCTGTCCGCAAGGCTGCATAACGTGAGGTCATCGAGAGACGCCGGACCGGCGGCTCCTGGCGGAAGGCGATGACCATGCCCGTAGTGGTGAAGCCCGAGACACCCGGTGACGAGCGCGGAGCACTCCTGGCGTACCTGGACGCCCAGCGGGGAGGCGTCCGCCGCGCCCTGCACGGCCTGACCGAGGAGCAGGCCCGCAGCACCCCCTCGGCCAGTGAGCTGTCGCTGGCCGGGATCCTCAAGCACATGGCCGTCGGCGAGCGCGGCTGGCTGCGCAAGCTGCTGGCGGACGGCCAGGAGTACGACCACGCCGCGGCGATCGAGGAATGGGAGGACAGCTTCAAGCCCGGCGACGGCGAGACCGTCGAGGCGCTGCTCGCCCTGTACGACCGGGTGGCGAAGGAGACCGAGGAGGCCGTACGGGCACGGCAGTCACTCGACGAGACGTTCGACTCCCCCAAGGTCCCGTGGGACGAGGGCGGGAAGCGCTCCTGGCGGTGGGCGCTGCTGCACCTGATCGAGGAGACGGCACGCCACGCGGGTCACGCGGACGTCATCCGGGAGACCATCGACGGCAAGGGCGCCTTCGACCTCGTCTTCGAGACGGGCGCGATGCCGGAGCCGGACTGGGCGGCGTACGAACAGGAACACCTCAAGTGACCGGCGGCCGGTGACCGGCCGCCGCGCCCCTCGGCCACGGTCCGCGCCGGGGCGCCCCGACGGCGCCCCGGCCCTGCCGCCGTACGTCCTCCCACGCCCGCCCGTCCAGGGGGTGTCCCGAAGTCCCGTCCGGCCCGCGGCCGGAACGACGCTACTTCGGGACACCCCCTAGGCTTGCGGCGGCGCAGACTGCTGCGGGGCGACGAGCGGACGGCGGAGGCGAGGGGCGATGTCGGCGATCCGGCTGCTGGTGCTGGGCGCGGTGCGCCAACACGGGCGGGCCCACGGCTACATGGTCCGCAACGACCTGGAGTTCTGGGGCGCCCACGAGTGGTCCAACGCGAAGCCGGGCTCGATCTACCACGCGCTCAAGCAGCTCGCCAAGCAGAACATGCTGCTGGCGCACGAGACCGCCCCGAGCACGGCCGGGGGGCCGCCGCGCACGGAGTACGAGCTGACGGGTGACGGCGAGGCGGAGTTCATGAGGCTCCTGCGGCACGCGCTGACCGCCGTCGACGAGAAGCAGGACATGCTCACCTCCGGGGTCGGCTTCCTCGTCGACCTGCCGCGCGAGGAAGCGATCGCCCTCCTCCGGCAGCGGATCACGGCGCTGGAGGGATGGCGCCGGGAGGTCACGCAGCACTGGTCGCCTGACGAGAGCACCCCGGAGGAGTGGGGGCACATCGGCGAGATCATGAAGCTCTGGGTGCACAACGCCGACAGCGGTGCCCGGTGGGCGCGCGGCCTCGTGGAGCGCCTGGAGAACGGGGCGTACGTCATGGCGGGCGAGGGCGACCGCGCCCGTGACGTCCTGCCGCCGGGCGCCCCGAACCCCTACGCGGAGAAGTAGCCGAGAAGTAGCCGCGTCCGCAGGGCCGTCCGGCTCACCAACCCGCACCAACCCCCGCCGCGGAGGCGGCAGTTCACGCGCGGCGGCGCCGAGGCTCCGCCCGCCCGCCTGCGGCAGCGTGCGCGACCGCCGCCCGGGGAGAGCTGACGGCTCGTGAGGGAGCGCCGCCGCTACGGGCCCCGCGTGTGTGCCGGTGCCCCGGGCCGGGCACCCTGACCGGGGCCTCGATCGGGAGCGACCTTATGCTTCGGAGCATCGGGTGACATACCGGAAAACCGCGTGTGAGGAGCAGGAGCGAAGTGGTCGGGGAGCCGAAGCGGAACGGCCGGTCGGCGGAGGACGGTGAGAGCACGGAGGAGGCCAGGGCCCTGGCCGAGGACGCGCACAGCGCGTTCACGCCGCCGATGGGCGTGCCCCTTCCCCCGGCTCCGGACGAAGAGCACCCCACCTCCGAATTCGCCGTTCCGGAAGGGCTGTTGACCTCCCCGCCCACCGAGCTGGGCAGCGCCTTCACCCCGCCGGAGGGCATCCCCAAGGTCTCCCTGATCAAGCCCGGTACCCCGTGGCAGGACCGGATGCGCACCATGATCCGGATGCCGCTGGCCGAACGCCCGGCCCCGGAGCGGGCCAGACGCCCCGAGGACGCCGAGTCGGGTCCCGCCGTGCCGCGCGTGCTCGACCTCACACTCCGCATCGGCGAGCTGCTGCTCGCGGGGGGCGAGGGCGCCGAGGACGTCGAGGCCGCGATGTTCGGGGTGGCGCACGCCTACGGGCTCGACCGCTGCGAGCCCACCGTCACCTTCACCCTCATCTCGATCACCCATCAGCCGTCGCTGGTCGACGACCCGGTGACGGTCGGCCGTACCGTCCGCCGCCGTGGCACCGACTACACCCGGCTGGCGGCCGTCTTCCGGCTCGTCGACGACATCACCAAGGGCGAGGTCACGCTTGAGGAGTCCTACCGGCGTCTCGCCGCCATGCGCCGCAACAGGCATCCCTTCTCCAAGGGGGCGCTGACGGTCGCGAGCGGTTCCCTCTCGGGCGCCGCCTCGCTGCTGGTCGGCGGCGACGGGCTCGTCTTCGTGCTCGCGGCGCTCGGCGCGATGCTCGGCGACCGGCTCGCATGGCTGTGCGCGGGGCGCGGGCTGCCGGAGTTCTACCAGTTCACGGCCGCGGCGATGCCGCCCGCCGCGATGGGCGTCGCCGTCGCGCTCATGGACGACCAGAACGAGACGAAGCTGAAAGCCGCCGCCGTCATCACCGGTGGACTCTTCGCGCTGATTCCCGGACGTGCCCTCGTCGCCGCCGTGCACGACGGCCTGACAGGCTTCTACATCACCGCGGCGGCCCGTCTGCTGGAAGTCGTCTACCTCATCGTGGGCATCGTGTGCGGGGTGCTCGTCGTCCTCTACGTCGGTTCCGAGCTGGGCGCGCAGCTCACTCCGGAGAGCGCGCACGGAAGAGTCCTGCCCGTGACGCAGCTCCTCTCGGCGATGCTGCTGGCGCTGTCGTTCTGCGTGCTCCTCCAGCAGGAACGTCACACCGTCCTGCTCGCCACCCTCAACGGCGGCGTCGCCTGGCTGATCTACGGAGCGCAGCGCATGGCCGACGTGAACGCCGTCCCGGCGACGGTCGTGGCGGCCGGACTGGTCGGTCTCTTCGGGCAGTTGATGTCCCGCTACCAGTTCGCCTCGTCGCTGCCGTACATCACGGCGGCCATCGGCCCGCTGCTGCCCGGAAGCGCCACGTACTTCGGGCTGCTCAACATCGCGCAGGGCCACATGGACGAGGGTTTCCTGAACCTCTCCCGCGCCGCGGCGCTCGCGCTGGCCATCGCGATCGGGGTGAACCTGGGCGGCGAACTGGCCCGGCTGTTCATCAAGAGCCCCGGAGTGGAGACGCCCCTGCCGGGCCGCCGCGCGGCCAAGCGGACGCGCGGCTTCTGAGCCTCGCGTGACGGCCCCCGCGCCGGGGCCGAAGCACCGTCCCCGAAGTTCCGCTTCGCACCCGTCGAGCCCAGTGGAAACGACGAAGGTGCGCCCCGCCCTGCGGGACGCACCCTTTCGCTTCCGCCCTGTCGCCGGGCGAACGTATCGGTGCTTCAGTGGTCGCCGTGAGCCTCAAGGCGCTTGATCGACGCTTCGACCTCGGCTTCCGCTTCCGCGCGCCCGACCCAGTTCGCGCCCTCGACGGACTTGCCGGGCTCCAGGTCCTTGTAGACCTCGAAGAAGTGCTGGATCTCCAGCCTGTCGAACTCGCTCACGTGGTGGATGTCCCGCAGGTGCTCCATACGGGGATCGGACGCCGGGACGCACAGCAGCTTGTCGTCACCGCCGGCCTCGTCCGTCATCCGGAACATGCCGATGGCGCGGGACTTGATGATGCATCCGGGAAAGGTCGGCTCGTCCAGCAGCACGAGCGCGTCGAGGGGGTCCCCGTCCTCGCCGAGGGTGTGGTCGACGAAGCCGTAGTCGGCGGGGTACACGGTGGACGTGAAGAGGTGGCGGTCCAACCGGATGCGCCCGGTCTCGTGATCCACCTCGTACTTGTTCCGCGAACCCTTCGGGATCTCGATGACGACGTCGAACTCCAAGGGAGGCTCCTCAATGATCAGCACATGTATCTGGTGATTAAGTGTCCCCCACGCACGTACACCGTCGCGAAAGGGGCTGATCGAGGTGCGTGACACCGCCGCGAAGGTGCGTGGCACCGCGATCCGGGCGTACCGGGAGACCCGGGCCCGTGCCCGGCGGTACGGACGGCGGATCCGGCAGCACTGGCGGACCGCGACGCCGCAGAAGCGGCAGACCGCGCGAGTGGCGGCGGGGTCCGCCGCACTCGGACTCGCGGTCGCGGTCACGGCGGTGGCCGTGACCGGACCGTGGGACTCGGGTCAGCGTACGGCGGAGCGCTCCCGGGCCGCCGCCCGGGAAGGCCGAAGTGGCGGGAACCACACCGGTGAAGGCCCAGGCGGCACGGGCTCGGCGCACGCCCCGAAGGTGCTCGCGGCCCTGAACCCGGAAGCGGCCGGAGGCGCCGGATCCCGGTCGGGCGGCGGAGCTCCGCCCCCCGGCTCCGAAGCCCTCGCCGACGCGCTCGAACCGCTGGTCGAGGACGGCGACCTGGGCAAGCGCCACGCCCTGTCCGTCGTCGACGCCGCCACCGGCAAGCGCCTCTACTCCGTCAAGCCCCGCACCACGCTCACGCCCGCCTCCACCGTCAAGCTGGCCACCGCGGCCGCGGCCCTCTCGGCACGCGGCGCCGACCACCGCATCGAGACGCGGGCGGTGCGCGGCGACGACAAGGACGAGGTGGTCCTGGTCGGCGGCGGCGACCCCACGCTCAGCGCCGGGGCCCTGAAGAAGCTGGCCCGCGCGACGGCCCGCGAACTGGGTGGAAAGGACGCCGGCAAGGTCTCGCTGAAGTACGACACCTCCCGCTACAGCGGACCGGTCAAGCACTCCATCGGCACGAACGACAACCTCGCCCCCGTGACGCCGCTCATGGTGGACGAGGGCCGTCTCGAGGGAACGTCCGACCGCCCCCTGCACGGTCCCGCCCCCCGCTCGGCCGAACCCGCGGCCGACGCGGCGGAGGCCTTCGCCGACGCGCTGGAGGAGCACGGCGCCGAGGTCGACGGCGACCCGGAGAAGGAAAAGGCCCCCCGCGACGCGGAGGAGCTGGCGGTGCACCGCTCCGCGCCCCTGTCGGCGCTGGTCGAGCGCATGCTCACCTACAGCGACAACGACATCGCCGAGGCGCTCGCCCGCCAGACCGCGCTCGCCTCGGACGGGTCCGCCGGCTTCGAGAGCGCGGGGAAGGCCGTACGCGCCCGTCTGGACAGGCTCGGCCTCCCCCTCGACGGATCCCGCTTCGCCGACGGCAGCGGACTGTCACGCTCCGACAAGGTGTCGCCGGCCCTCCTCACCAGCCTGCTCGCCCGCGCGGCGGACTCCCGTCACGCTGATCTGCGTCCCGTCCTCACGGGACTGCCCGTGGCGCGCTTCACCGGCACGCTCGGCGACAGGTACGCCGGCGACTCCGGCAAGGCGGGGGCGGGGCTGGTACGGGCGAAGACGGGAACCCTGACCGGCGTCAACGCGCTGGCAGGCAGCGTCGTCGACGCCGACGGCAGGCTGCTGCTCTTCGCCTTCATGGCCTCCGGCACCAAGGACGGCAAGGCCGCCCAGAAGACCCTGGACGAGCTCGCGTCGGCCCTCGCCAACTGCGGCTGCCGGGAATCGCCCTCCGCGGGCTGAACCGTGCCCCGGGCCTGAGCGTCCCCCGCGGTGGGGCCGCCGCTCCGGCGCAGCCTCCCGCGCGACGGCGGCGCAACGTACCGTGAAGTCATGACGAGCCTCGGTGGTGTGGAGATGGTCGACTGGAATCTCGCGGTCACGACGGCGACGCGGCTCGTGAGGCCGGGACCCGAAGTGACCCGCGAGGACGCACGGGCCGTGGTGAGCGAGCTGCGGCGCCACGCGAAGGCGTCGGAGGAGCACGTCCGGGGCTTCACCCGCATGTACCCGGAGGGCTCCGGGGAGTCGGACACCCCCGTGCTCGTCGTCGACCGGCCCGGCTGGGTCCGCGCCAACGTCGCCGGCTTCAGGGAGCTCCTCTCGCCGCTGCTGGCCAAGATGCAGGAGCGGCGGAGCAGCGGCCCCGGCGGCGCCGTGCTCGGCGCGGTCGGCGGCAAGGTGACGGGCGTCGAGGTCGGCATGCTGCTGTCGTTCCTCGCGTCCAGGGTGCTCGGCCAGTACGAGACGTTCGCCCCCGTGACGCGTGACCTGCCCGGCGGGCCCGACGGGGGCGGCCGGCTGCTGCTCGTCGCGCCCAACATCGTGCACGTGGAGCGCGAACTGGAGGTCGACCCGCACGACTTCCGGCTCTGGGTGTGCCTGCACGAGGAGACGCACCGCACCCAGTTCGCCGCGGTGCCCTGGCTCCGCGACCACATCCAGGGCGAGATCCAGGCGTTCCTCGGCGAGGCCGACATGGACCTGCCCGCGCTGCTGGAGCGCGTGCGCGAGGCCGTGCAGTCGCTGGCCGGGGGCCGTGCGCCGGAGACGGACGAGGAGAACGGCACCGGCCCGGACCGCGGCAGCATCGTCGAGCTGGTGCAGACGCCCGCGCAGCGCGAGATCCTCGGTCGTCTCACTGCGGTGATGTCCCTGCTGGAGGGGCACGCGGACTACGTCATGGACGGGGTCGGCCCCGAGGTCGTGCCGAGCGTCGCGGAGATCCGGGAGAAGTTCCAGAAGCGCCGCGCCACCGGCGCGGGCCGCCTGGACCAGGCGCTGCGCAAGCTCCTCGGCCTCGACGCGAAGCTGCGGCAGTACCGCGAGGGGGAGCGTTTCGTACGAGCCGTCGTCGAGGACCTGGGCATGGACGGCTTCAACCGGGTGTGGACCTCGCCCAACACCCTTCCGACGAAGGCGGAGATCGGCAGGCCCGCCGACTGGATCGCGCGCATGCGCTCCTGAGACGGGGATGCCGCGGGGCCGCCGGGCGGCGGACGGCCCCGTTCGAGGGAACAGCCGCTTACTCGGGGAGCGGCCCGTCGACATCCGGAAGCTTCGCCAATCACTCGTCCGAGGGACCGAGAATGACGGGACCGCGTGCGATGCTCTGGGAACCCCTCCATCTCTGTCACCATCGACACACTCAGCGTGACAAGACCTCTTCGAGGAAGTGAATCGGACATGGGTCCCCATCCCGCGGTTGCTGCAATACGCCTGGCGGTTCGCCGCGCACTTCACGACGTACTCAGCGAACAAGCTGCTCTCCGCGAAAAGGCCGGCGACACAACGCATCCCCCCGGGCCTCCGCTCGTGCTCGTCGCCTGCTCCGGCGGCGCCGACTCGATGGCCCTCGCCTCCGCCCTCGCCTTCGAAGCCCCGCGCCTCGGCCTCCGCGCCGGCGGCGTCACCGTCGACCACGGCCTGCAGGCCGGCTCAGCGGACCGCGCGCGGGAAGTCACCGAACGACTCACCGCTCTCCGACTCGAGCCCGTCGAATCCATCGCCGTCACCATCGGACGTACGAACACCGGTCCCGAAGCCGCCGCACGCGACGCGCGTTACGCCGCCCTCGACGAGGCCGCCGACCGTTGCGGTGCCGCAGCCGTGCTGCTCGGGCACACCCGGGACGACCAGGCCGAGACCGTTCTCCTCGGGCTCGCCCGCGGTTCCGGGACGCGCTCGCTCTCCGGCATGGCCGAGGTCACGAGCCCCAACGACCGCTACCGCCGTCCCTTCCTCGCCATCGACCGCCAGACCACCCGCAGAGCCTGCCTCGCGCAGTCGCTCCCGGTCTGGGACGACCCCCACAACGACGACCCCGCCTACACCCGTTCCCGTGTGCGCCACGAAGCCCTGCCCATGCTGGAGAAGGCTCTCGGCAAGGGCGTGGTCGAGGCGCTCGCCCGTACCGCCCGCCTCTCCCGCGACGACGCGGACGCCCTGGACAGCTGGGCCCTGCAGGCCGAGCGCACCGTACGCACGGACGTGCCCGGCACCGACGGCTGGGACGGCGTGGAGCTGGACACGGCCCGGCTCTACGCGCTGCCCTCCGCCGTACGCCGCCGCGTACTGCGCCGCGCAGCCATCGCGGCCGGTGCGCCGGCCGGCTCGCTCTTCGCCCGCCACCTCGAGGAAGTCGACCGGTTGATCACTGCCTGGCGGGGCCAGCGCCCCATCAATCTGCCAGGGCGTGTCGAAGCCGGAAGGCAGGGTGGCAGACTGGTCCTTCGGCATGGCTCACCGACCCCGCCGGCACCGACCGGCTGACCGTCCCTCCGGGGGCGGCCGCCGGCCGGCGGCAGGGTGGGCCGAGACCTCGACCGAGAGCGGCACGGGTGGACGAGAAAGACATGGGCACCGACCTGAAGTCGGTCCTCATCACCAAGGAACAGATCGACGCGAAGCTCACGGAGCTGGCCGCTGAGATCGACGCGGAGTACGCGGGCAGGGAACTCCTCCTCGTCGGGGTCCTCAAGGGCGCCGTGATGGTCATGGCGGACCTGGCCCGTGCCGTATCGACCCCGGCCACCATGGACTGGATGGCGGTCTCCTCGTACGGAGCGGGCACGCAGTCCTCCGGCGTGGTGCGCATCCTGAAAGACCTCGACACCGACATCAAGGGCAAGCACGTCCTGATCGTCGAGGACATCATCGACTCCGGGCTGACGCTCTCGTGGCTGCTGTCCAACCTCGGCTCCCGCGAGCCGGCCTCGCTGAACGTCTGCACGCTGCTGCGGAAGCCCGACGCTGCGAAGGTGGACATCGACGTGAAGTGGGCGGGCTTCGACATCCCCAACGAGTTCGTCGTGGGCTACGGGCTCGACTACGCGGAGAAGTACCGGAACCTTCCGTTCGTCGGCACTCTCGCGCCGCACGTCTACGGCGGCTGAGCACACGCAAAGGGCGCGACCTGCGGGCCCGGCGGGAACCATGCCGGGCCGCGCTCCGTTGGAGGAGCCAGGACGGTCCTTGTTTGGCCGTCCTCGGCGGCACCCTGAGACAATGCTGAGGTACCGTCCGAAGGTCAGCGTTTTCAACTCACTGTGGCAGGAGGGACGGGGCGCACGCGCTCCGTATGGATGGACGTGAAGCGATACTTCCGCGGGCCGGTCATGTGGATCGTGCTGGCCGTCCTCGCCGTGGTCGTGTTGATGCAGGTCGTCGGTTCTTCCGGCGGCTTCAAGACGGTGGACACGGGACAGGTAGTCCAGGCGATCGACCAGGACAAGGTGAAGTCCGCCGAGCTCACGACCGGCGATGAGCAGATCGTGAAGCTCGAGCTCAAGGACGGCGCCAAGGTCGAGGACAGCGACAAGATCAAGGCGAGCTACATCGACAACCAGGGTGTCGACCTCGCCAAGAAACTCCAGAGCAAGTACGAGCAGAGGGAAATCCCCAAGGGCTACACGGTGGCGCCGCAGCAGCAGAACCCGTTCGTCGGGATGCTGCTCTCGTTCCTGCCGTTCGTGCTCATCATCGTCGTCTTCCTGTTCCTGATGAATCAGATGCAGGGCGGCGGCTCCCGGGTGATGAACTTCGGCAAGTCGAAGGCCAAGCTGATCACCAAGGACACCCCCAAGACGACGTTCACCGACGTCGCGGGGGCGGACGAGGCATGCGAGGAGCTCCAGGAGATCAAGGAGTTCCTGCAGGAGCCCGCCAAGTTCCAGGCGGTGGGCGCCAAGATCCCGAAGGGTGTGCTGCTCTACGGCCCGCCCGGCACCGGCAAGACGCTGCTCGCCCGCGCGGTCGCGGGTGAGGCGGGGGTCCCGTTCTACTCGATCTCCGGTTCCGACTTCGTCGAGATGTTCGTCGGTGTGGGCGCCTCCCGGGTGCGTGACCTCTTCGAGCAGGCCAAGGCCAACGCCCCGGCGATCGTCTTCGTCGACGAGATCGACGCCGTCGGCCGCCACCGCGGCGCCGGCATGGGCGGCGGTCACGACGAGCGTGAGCAGACGCTGAACCAGCTGCTTGTCGAGATGGACGGGTTCGACGTCAAGGGCGGGGTCATCCTGATCGCGGCCACCAACCGGCCGGACATCCTCGACCCGGCGCTGCTGCGCCCGGGCCGGTTCGACAGGCAGATCGCGGTCGACCGTCCGGACATGCAGGGCAGGCACGAGATCCTCAAGGTCCACCAGAAGGGCAAGCCCATGGCTCCCGACGTGGACCTGGGTGCCGTCGCGCGCCGTACGCCCGGATTCACGGGCGCCGACCTCAGCAACGTGCTGAACGAGGCCGCGCTGCTCACCGCGCGCAGCGACAGCAAGCTCATCGACAACAAGTTCCTGGACGAGGCGATCGACCGAGTCGTGGCCGGGCCGCAGAAGCGGACCCGGATCATGAGCGACAAGGAGAAGAAGATCACCGCGTACCACGAGGGCGGACATGCCCTGGTGGCGGCGGCCTCACCCAACTCCGATCCGGTTCACAAGATCACGATCCTCTCCAGAGGCCGTGCCCTCGGTTACACGATGGTGCTGCCGGACGAGGACAAGTACTCGACGACGCGGAACGAGATGCTCGACCAGCTCGCCTACATGCTGGGCGGCCGTGCGGCCGAGGAGCTCGTCTTCCACGACCCGACGACGGGTGCGGCGAACGACATCGAGAAGGCGACCGCGACGGCCCGCGCCATGGTCACGCAGTACGGCATGACCGAGCGGCTCGGCGCGATCAAGTTCGGCTCCGACCAGTCCGAGCCCTTCCTGGGCAAGGAGATGGGCCACCAGCGCGACTACTCCGAGGAGGTCGCCGGGCTGGTGGACGAGGAGGTCAAGAGCCTGATCGAGACGGCGCACAACGAAGCCTGGGAAATCCTGGTGGAGAACCGCGACGTCCTCGACAACCTCGTGCTCGCGCTGCTGGAGAAGGAGACGCTCGGCAAGGAGGAGATCGCCGAGGTCTTCGCCCCCGTGGTGAAGCGCCCGAGCCGTCCCGCGTGGACCGGTTCGTCGAGGCGGACGCCGTCCACGCGGCCTCCGGTCTCGTCGCCGGCTCTCGCGAACGGTGCGACGCCGAGCCTTGAGAAGGGCGGCGGCAAGGAGATCGGGCCCCGTGACTCGGACGCCATCGTCGAGCCGGTGGACCCCACGGAGAACTGACCGGTCTGTGTGTGCCGGCCCACATCGGGCCGTGGAATGTCAGCCGCGCCCCCCGGGTTGTCCGACCTGAGGGGCGCGGCTCATTGCTGTACCAGTACCAGGAGCGAGGCGACAGATGACCGACCCGGTGATGCTCGGTGAAGAGGACCAGGGCGCGGCAGGTGTCTTCGACGAGAAGAGGGCGCAGGACGCCGTGCGCGAGCTCCTGCTGGCCGTCGGGGAGGACCCGGAGCGTGAGGGGCTGAGGGAGACGCCCGCCCGGGTGGCGCGCGCCTACAGGGAGCTGTTCGCCGGGCTCCACCAGCGCCCCGAGGACGTGCTGACGACGACGTTCGACCTGGGGCACGACGAGATGGTCCTGGTCAAGGACATCGAGGTGTTCAGCACGTGCGAGCACCATCTCGTGCCCTTCCACGGCGTCGCCCACGTGGGCTACATCCCGTCCGTCGACGGCAAGATCACGGGGCTGTCGAAGCTGGCCCGGCTCGTGGACGTCTACGCGCGCCGCCCGCAGGTGCAGGAGCGGCTGACCACGCAGATAGCGGAGTCGCTGATGCGGATACTCGAACCGCGCGGCGTGATCGTCGTCCTGGAATGCGAGCACATGTGCATGTCGATGCGCGGCATACGCAAGCCCGGTGCGAAGACCGTCACTTCGGCCGTACGCGGGCAGTTGCGGGACGCGGCGACCCGCTCCGAGGCGATGAGCCTGATCCTGCGCTGACCTGACCTGACCTGACCTGACCTGACCCGACCCCGGCCCCGAGCCGGACGGCGGGCGCCGGGCTCCGGCTGCCGCAAAGCTGCCCCCGGTCCGCCGTGGGTCACCGGGGGGCTTCGCTCGAGCGGGTGGTGTCAGGCGGCCGTGGCGGCCGGGGGGTTGTCGTCATCGTCGTCGGGGAGGCGGCAGACCCGCTCCAGGAAGACCGCGGCAGCGACGACGGCGACGCCCGCCAGGACGGCCAGCCCGGCGTACACCGTCTGGTCCTGGCGCGCGGGGGCCTCCGAGCTGTCCATCAGGAGGAAGACCCCCACCCCGCCGTAGACGCCGGCGACCAGCGCCGCGACCAGCGCGCTGGCGTGGCCGAAGAGGACGGCCCTCGCGGCCATCATCGGGTCGACGCCCTTGGCGCCCGGCACCCTCTCCCGCTGGGCCTTGAGTCTTGAGCGCAGCGACAGGGCGGTGGCCAGCAGCACCGTCGCGATGACGGCGAGCACGATCGGCGAGGCGGAGGGGACGCCGGGCAGGGTGCCCAGCGAGTTCCACAGGCGCGCCGCGGCCCAGGCCAGCACTCCGGCGACGACGAAGACGCCCGCCAGGACAGGGATACGCAGTTCCTTCACGGGGTTCCCAACGACTACTCGGGCAGGCTGAGTTCCAGGTCCGTGCGCGGCGCGACGCCCTCGTTCCCCAGTCCGGCCAGGAGTTCGGCGACCGCGCCGCGGCCCGGTACCTCGGCACCCGGATCGACGTCGTGCCACGGCACGAGGACGAAGGCACGCTCGTGCGCGCGGGGGTGGGGCAGGGTCAGCCTGGGGTCGTCCGAGACGACGCCCTGGTAGGCGACGATGTCGACGTCGATGGTCCGCGGTCCCCAGCGCTCGTCGCGTACGCGCTCCAGGGCCTCCTCGATGGCGTGGCCGCGCTCCAGCAGCGAACCGGGCGGGAGGGTCGTGCGTACGAGGACCACGGCGTTGAAGTACGACGACTGGCTGCCGGGCTCCACGCCCCACGGCTCCGTCTCGTAGACGGGGGAGACCGCCTTGACCGCGAGCCCCGGGGTGTCGGCGAGCGCGTCGACGGCGCTCTGCAGGCGCTCCAGGCGGTTGCCGACGTTGCTGCCGAGAGCGATCACCGCCTGCTGCGGATTCTGGAGAGTGGTGTCTGCCGCGTCGACCTGGCGCACGACGGAGGCCGGCACCGGCTGTACGGTCGGGTCACTGTTCGGCGTCATGCGCGGCTCCGCTTGATAGTGATGGTCACGTCGTCGAAGGGCACGGTGATCGGTGCGTCCGGCTTGTGCACGATCACCTCGGCTTCCTGCACAGGCGCGTGTGCGAGGCAGACGTCGGCGATCCGCTGGGCGAGCGTCTCGATGAGGTCGACGGGGTCTCCCTCGACGACGGAGACGATCTCCTCGGCGAGTACGCCGTAATGCACGGTTCTGGTCAGATCGTCGGCTTCGGCGGCCGGCCGGGTGTCCAGGCTCAGCTCGACGTCCACGACGAAGATCTGACCCTCCTCCCGTTCCCTTTCGAGGACTCCGTGATGCCCGCGGACCCGAAGGCCGCGCAGCGAGACCCGGTCCACGCGAATCCCTCCCGTCTGCGTCCTGGCCGTGCCCTGAGCGCGCCTCGCGCCGTCACGGCTCGAACATCCTCCTGATTTCCGCCTCGAATGTACCCGCGAGCCACGACTGCGCCGACCCGGGGCGGGTGCCTACCCGACAGCGTCGCGTGTCACGCGCCGATTCCGCCCTGGTGACGCGAATGAGTGGCACTGCCCACACCCGGAGTGACGCGAACGCAGTGCGGGCGGCCGGGAAGCGCTGCCCCGGTCCCGGCAGCGGTCAGAGGTGGACGTCCCCGTCGTCGAGCCCGTCCTCGTCGTCTTCGTCCTCGCGCTCGACGAGGACGGGGGAGCCGTGGTGCGACCAGACCTTCCACCGTCCGTCGTCCGTGCGGCGGAAGACGTTGGTGGCCACCACCAGGCCGCCCACCAGCGGGCCGGCGGAGCCGTCCTCCTCGGCGGGGCCGCCGCTGAGGATGTTCTCCGTACAGCTGACGAGCGCGGTGTCGCCGTGGACCGATACGTCCACATCGGTGAGGAAGAACTGCACGTAGTCGGTGTTGGCCATGATGAGCGCGTAGGAGCGCAGCACCTCTTCACGGCCGGTCAGGGTGGGCCAGCCCGGGTGGACGACGCTGACTCCGTCGTCCATCCACAGGTCGGTGAGGGCGTCGAGGTCGGCGTGCTCCACCGCGTCGTACAGGGCGGTGTTGGCGGCCTCGACCGCCTCGATGTCGGTGCTCGCCCCGTGGCTCACCGGACCCGCCCCGCGTGTGCGCCGGTGCCCGCCGCCTGCCCGGGACCGGCTCCCGGTGCCGAGGTGCCGTCCTGCGCGGCTTCCTCGACGGCGTGGGCGACGCGGACGGCGTCGGCGCTGGCCCGTACCTCGTGGACCCGAACCGCCCAGGCGCCCTCGCGGGCGGCGAGGGCCGAGACCGCGGCCGTCGCCGCGTCACGTTCGCGAGCGGGTGGGACGGCCGAGTCGTCCGGGCCTGCCAGTACGCGTCCGAGGAACCGCTTGCGCGATGCGGCCACCAGCAGAGGGTGCCCCAACTCGGAACGCAGCCGGGCCAGTTCGGCGACGAGGCGCAGATCGTGCCGGGCCTGCTTGGCGAAGCCCAGTCCGGGGTCGGCGATGATGCGCTCCGGTGCGATGCCGCCGTCGACGGCCTGCCGGAGGCTCGTCCGCAGCTCGCCGACGACCTCGGACGTCACATCGTCGTAGACGGCCCGGTTGTTCATGTCGATGGACTGGCCGCGCCAGTGCATGACCACGAACGGCACCCGCGCCTCGGCGACCAGCGGCACCATCCGCGGGTCGGCCAGGCCTCCGCTGACGTCGTTGACCATCACGGCCCCCGCCTCGACGGCGGCCTCCGCGACGGACGCGCGCATGGTGTCGACGCTCACAAGGACGTCGTCCGAGGCCAGACCCCGGACGACGGGCAGCACCCGGCGCAGCTCCTCGGCCTCGTCGACGCGGGGAGCCCCGGGCCGGGTGGACTCGCCGCCGACGTCGACCAGGTCAGCGCCCTCGGCGACGAGGTCGAGGCCGCGCTTGACGGCGATCTCGCTGTCGAACCACTTGCCGCCGTCGGAGAAGGAGTCGGGGGTGACGTTGACCACCCCCATCACCGCACAGCGGTTCCACTCGGGAAGTCCGGTTACGTGGCCACGCGAGGGGTTCATGGCTCCAGCGTAGGCGGATCGTCCTCCGCGGGGCGGACCGGCGGCAGAAGGGGCAGTCCGGCCGCACGCCACGCCTGGAAGCCGCCGGCGAGGTCCGTCGCCCTGTGCAGGCCCAGTTCGCGGAGGGAGCGGGCGGCCAGGCTGGACGCGTAGCCCTCGTTGCACAGCACGACGATCCGCAGGTCGGAGCCCGTCGCCTCGGGCGAGCGGTACGCGCACGTGGGGTCGAGCCGCCACTCCAGCTCGTTCCGCTCGACGATCAGGGCGCCGGGGACGGTGCCGTCGCGGTCCCGCAGAGCGGCGTACCGGATGTCCACCAGCAGGGCGCCCTCCCGTTGGGCGTCGGCCGCCTCCCGCGGGGTGAGGCGCCCGCCGAGGGCGGAGCGGGCCGACTCCAGCAGGGCGTCGATGCGGCTGGGCGGCTGCTCCCCTTCGGGACCGGCGGGCTCTGCCGAAGCGGCGCTCATCCCCGCTCTTCCCCTCGGCCCTTCGGGTCCGGGGAGCCCCCAAGGGCGTTCGATCTGCTCCGGACGCTCATTCCCACTCCCCCGGGCGTTCGATCTGCTCCAGGCGCAGCAGCGCTCCCGTGCGGCTGTAACGCCGCATCAGCGGCAGCGGCGGGTAGTAGGCGTGCACGGAGACCGCGTGCGTCCCGTCCGACTCGTTGAGCACCTGATGCACGTGGTGCGGGCCGAAGGCGCGGCCGCGGCCCGCGGACAGCCGGCGTTCGCGGTCCACGCCGTCGGCGAGTTCCAGCGTCTTCCAGCCCTCCGTGGGGATGCGGGCGGCGAGGGACTCCTCCGTCAGTTCGCCCCTGGCCGTGGCGAAGGCGCCCCGGGAACCGCCGTGGTCGTGCCAGCCGGTGCCCGTTCCGGGAGGCCAGCCGATGACCCATGCCTCGCTGCCGCCGGGCCCGTTGAGGCGGAGCCAGGTGCGGCCGTCGGGGTCGAGGGGGAGGGAGGCGACGAGCTGCTCGTCGGCGGCCGTGGCCCGTACGAAGTCGAGGAGTTCGGCTTCGCTGGGCGCCGCGGCGGGGGCCGTCGTCGTGTGGTCGCGGTCCGGTACGGCGGCTTTGGGCGCAGGCTGCGGACCGGAGGCGGGCAGAGACGCGGGTGCGGGGGACGCAGATGACACGGGGAACCGTCCTGGCGGGTGATCGGTGTGCGGCGCCCGGCGGGCGCGCGTTGGCAGGAAGCGATCAGCAGGACGGACGACACAGGCAGCCCACGTAGCGGAGCAGATCCAGGTGGACCCTCCGCCAGGGGTGCAGCTCGGTGCCGTTCATGCGCTGGAGTGAAGCACGGCGGCCACCCGCGGTCAACCGGCGGCCCGGCTCTGTGACCAGGCCGACCGAGCCGGCCGCCCCGTGCCGCGGCCCGTACACGGTACGGCGGGGCGGTCGCCGGGCCCGGTGCTCAGGCGTCCGCCACCGTCTCCAGCTCGACCTCGTCCCTGCTCACGTCCCGTTCGTCGGCGTCGATCGAGCGGCGCAGCGCCTCGTGCAGGCGGCTGGGGGTCAGGACGCCGACGAAGCGGTCCGCCTCGTCGAGCACCGCGATCCAGCCGGCGTCGTGCTGGAGCATGCTGCTGAACGCCTGCTTCAGGGGCGCGCCGAGGGGGAGCCAGGCCTCCATGCGGCGGGCGTGGTCGGCGACGGTCACCGGGCCCGAGCCGCCCGGCCCGGTCTCCGCCTCGCGCACCGGTGCGTCGGCCGCTTCCGCCGAGAGCCAGCCGTGCAGTTCGTCCGCGTCGTCGAGGACCACGGCCCAGCGTGCGCCGTCGGCGCGCATGCGGGCACGGGCCTTGTCGAGGGGGTCGTCGAGGTGCACGACCGGCGGGGCCTCCAGGTCGCCGCGCTCGATCGGGGTGACGGAGAGCCGCTTGAGCCCGCGGTCGGCGCCGACGAAGTCCGCCACGTACGGGGTGGCCGGGGCGCCGAGCACCTTCGCCGGGGGGTCGAACTGCTCGATGCGGCCCTCGCCGTAGACGGCGATGCGGTCGCCGAGGCGCACGGCCTCCTCGATGTCGTGGGTGACGAAGAGGACGGTCTTGTGGAGCGTCGACTGAAGCTTCAGGAACTCGGTCTGCAGATGCTCCCGCACGACGGGGTCGACCGCGCCGAAGGGCTCGTCCATCAGCAGCACCGGCGGGTCGGCGGCGAGAGCGCGGGCCACCCCGACCCTCTGGCGCTGCCCGCCGCTGAGCTGGTCCGGGTACCGGTCGCCGTAGCGGGCGGGGTCGAGACCGACGAGCTGCAGCAGCTCGGCCGCCCGTTCGCGGCGTTCGGCCTTCGACCATCCCAGCAGGTAGGGGACCGTCGCGGTGTTCTCGAGGACGGTCTTGTGTGGGAAGAGGCCGACCTGCTGGATGACGTAGCCGATGCGGCGCCGCAGTTCGACGGGGTCGACGGCGGAGATGTCCTCGCCGTCGAGCAGGATCCGCCCGGACGACGGCTCGATGAGGCGGTTGACCATCTTCATGGTGGTCGTCTTGCCGCAGCCGGACGGCCCGACGAGCGTGACCAGTTCGCCCTCCGCGACCTCGAGTGACAGGTCGTGCACGGCCGTTGTGCCGTCCGGATAGCGCTTTGTGACGTTCTCGAAGCGGATCATGGTCTCAATCTCGTCGCTCGTCGGCTGGACGGGGCCGGTGCTGCTCGCCCGTTTCGGTGGCCCCGGGGGATTGTGCCGTGGCCCGTATGAAGGGTGTGTTGCAGGAGTGTGGCAGTTCGGGGCGCTCACCGGTAGCGGACTGTAAGGTCTCCCGTCATGCTTACGTGCGCGCACGAGCGCCGCGTGAGCGGGCGGCGCCCGGGCGAGGGCGGGGGACGAGTGCATGGCGAGCGGGGTGAGCGGGGTGGACGGGTTGTACGGCGCTGACGCGGCCTTGGCCGGGGCGGCAGGGAAGGCCGGTGGCGACTGCCTTTCCGCGAACGAGTGGATCTGCCCCGAGTACGTGACCTCCCGCGGCCAGGAGCTGGCGGACGCCACGGCGCAGCACGTGTGGATCACCGTCGTCTCCGTGGTGCTCGCGCTGCTCGTCGCCTTCCCCCTGGCGCTCGCGGCCCGGCGCTGGCAGCGCGCGTACGGCCCCGTGCTGGGGCTGACCACGATCCTTTACACCGTTCCCTCGCTCGCCATGTACGCCCTGCTGCTGCCGCTGTTCGGAGTGGGTGCGTCGGTCGTGGTGACGGGGCTGGTGCTGTACTCGCTCACCGTCCTCGTACGGAACATCCTGGCCGGGCTGGAGTCGGTTCCCGACGACGCCAGGGAAGCCGCCCGCGGCATGGGCTACGGACCGGGCCGGCTGCTGTTCGGAGTGGAACTGCCCCTCTCCCTCCCGGCGTTGATGGCCGGCGTGCGCATCGCGACGGTCTCCGCGGTGGCGCTCACGACGGTCGGCGCGATCGTCGGGTTCGGCGGGCTCGGGAACCTCATCTACGAGGGCATGGACAGCTTCTTCAAGGCGCAGGTGCTGACCGCGTCCGTGATCTGCGTGCTGCTGGCCGTACTCGCGGACGTGCTGCTGCTGGGGCTCCAGCGGCTGCTGACGCCGTGGGTACGCGCAGGGGGCCGGAAGCCGGGGCGCGGGCGGGACGCCGAGCGCGGGCCGGGCGAGCGCGGCGGCGACGGCGGGCCGGGGCCCGGCGGACCTGCGGACACCGTTCCGGCCGCCGCCGGCAAGGAGGCGTGACGATGGGCTTCTTCCTGGACGCGTGGACGTGGCTGGCCACCGGCTCCAACTGGACCGGCGGCGAGGGCGTCGTCCACAGGCTCGGCGAGCACCTCTATCTGACGGCCGTCTGCCTGGGGGCCGCCTGCCTCATCGCGCTCCCGGCCGGTCTGTGGCTCGGCCACGTGGGGCGCGGCGGGGCACTGGCGGTGAACATCTCCAACGCCGGGCGTGCGGTGCCCACGTTCGCCGTGCTGGTGCTGCTGACGCTGAGCCCCCTGGGGAAGCAGGGCGACCTGCCGACCATCATCGCGCTGGTGCTGTTCGCGCTGCCGCCGCTGCTGACGAACACCTACGTCGGCATGCGCGAGGCCGACCGCGACGTCGTGGAAGCGGCGCGCGGCATGGGCATGTCCGGCCGGCAGCTGCTGGCCCGCGTGGAGGTGCCGCTCGCGTTCCCCCTGATCATGACGGGGGTGCGCTCGGCCGCCGTGCAGGTCGTGGCGACCGCCACGCTGGCCGCGCTGCCCGGCGGCGGCGGTCTCGGACGGATCATCACCGCGGGCTTCGGCACGTACGACACCCCGCAGGTCGTGGCGGGCGCCGCGCTCGTGGCGGCGCTGGCGCTGCTGGTCGAGGGCGTGCTGGTGGTGGCGGAGCGGTTCCTCGACCCGATGCGGGGACGCCGCCGCGGCGGCGGGAAGCGGCAGCCGTCCGCAGCCGGTCCGCGATCCGGTTCCCCTTCCCGATCGACGCCCGACAAGTTCGATGAAAAGGTGATTCCCGCGCAGCCGACGGCCTGACGGCTCGCTGCCCGGGCGTTCCGGCCTCCGTTACCCCGTGACCCGGCATCCGACGAATGGTGGATCTCTCATGAACAAGGCAGCACACCCCGAGCAGGCGCACGGCGGTCCTCGCGGAACGCGCCGTACCCGCCGTGCGCGCGGCGTCGTGGCCGCGTGCGGCAGCGCCGCCGTGCTGGCGGCGGCCCTGACGGCCTGCGGCGGGAACAGCCTGGAGAAGGAGGGCGGCACCTCGGCGGACGGCGGTTCCAAGGGCGAACTGGTCGTCGGCTCGGCGGGGTTCACCGAGTCGCAGGTCATGGCGGAGCTGTACGCGCAGCTGCTGACCAAGGCGGGCTACGAGACGTCGATCAGCAAGCTGAAGAACCGCGAGCTGTACGAACCGGCTCTGGAGAAGGGCGACATCGACGTCGTACCCGAGTACGCGGCGACGCTGGCCGAGTTCCTCAACGCGAAGAAGAACGGGCCGAAGGCCGAGCCCGTCGCCTCCAGCGACGTGAAGAAGACCGTCGCCGCGCTGGAGAAGCTGGCGAAGCCCCGCGGGCTGAAGGTACTTCCGGCGGGGAAGGCGGTGGACCAGAACGCGTTCGCCGTCACGAAGGACTTCGCCGACGAGCACAAGCTCAAGACCCTCTCCGACCTCGGGAAGTCCGGCGAGAAGATCAAGCTCGCCGCCAGCGACGAGTGCGAGGAGCGGCCGTTCTGCCGCCCCGGTCTCGAGAAGAAGTACGGCATCGACATCACGGACATCGACCCCAAGGGCGTCGGCACCACGCAGGCCAAGGAGGCCGTCAAGAACGGCACCGACCAGCTCGTCCTCACCACGACCACGGACGCCACGCTCGAGGACTTCGGACTGGTCCTCCTCGACGACGACAAGCAGCTCCAGAACGCCGACAACGTGCTGCCCGTCGTCAACGCGGAGAAGGCGGGCGGCAAGAAGGTCGCGGACGCCCTGGGCAAGCTGACCGGGACGCTCACGACCGAGGACCTGACGGACCTCAACCGCAAGGTCGACGCCGAGCGTCAGAAGCCCAAGGACGTCGCGGAGGACTACCTCAAGGAGAAGAACCTGCTCTAGCTGTATTGCCCTGGCAGGCACATGGCACCGTCCGCCGCGCGCACCGCATGCGGCGGACGGTGCCGTTCGTCAGACAGGCCCGGGGCGTGACGGCCCGGGGCCCGTGGCGTGCGCCCAGCGCCGCGGCGCGGGAGCCGATCAGGACAGCGGAGGGCGAAGCAGACAGGCGCGGGTGGCGGGGTAGTAACAATGCCCCGTGCCCGGTGCCTGATCGGAGCCTTGCACGGTACATTCCAGGCCATGCCTCGTGGACGCCATCGCCAATCGCAGCCACTGCACCGGTCACTCGCTCCGGCGAGCATCGCTGCCGCCGCGCTGATCTGTGCGGGAGGTGCGTGGCTCTTCGGCGAGGCGGGCTTCTCCGATACGGACACGGTGCTGCTGCGGTTCTGCGTTCTCGCGGCTGCGGCCGCGGCCGTCACCGGCGCAGCGATGCTGCGCGCCTGGGACCGGGCGGCGGGCAGGCGGGTGGGCGAGCTCAAGGCACAGCAGACCAGCGCCGACTGGCGTGCCGAGGAGCGGTACGCCGAACTGGAATCCGAGGTCGAGGAGATCCGCGAGGCCCGCGAGAAGCTGCAGGGGCGGCTGCGGGAGAAGCGGTCGGAACTGGCGGAGCTGCGCAGCGAGCACGCGGATCTGCTCCGGCGGTACGCGCATGCCGAGACCGAGCGGGCGAGCGCCCTCGAGGTGCGCCGCCGGCTGGAGATCGAGTCGGGTGAGCCCGCGAAGGCGCTGACGTCCTCCGCGACGGACCACCGCAGCCCGGCCGGGGCGCCCACGCCGCTGACGTACCTGCAGGCCAACGAGGCGCTGAAGCACCTGGACCGCAACCTCCGCCGGAAGCTCGAACGCGAGGAGCAGGCCCGGCAGGAGGAGCTGGAGCAGCAGGAGCAGGAGCGCCGCGAGCAGGAGCAGCGCGAGCTGGCGCGCGAGGAGGAACGGGAGCGGGAGCGGGCCAACCGGAAGCCGAAGCCGGCGCCGGACGAGCGCGGTACCGACCAGGAGGGCGGTGCGTTCGACTTCTTCGGCACCGGCGGCTCCAAGCCGAAGCGGCGCGCGAAGAAGACCGCGCCCACGCCGCCCCGCGCGCGGGAACCCAGGGAGGCGAGTGACGCGGGAGAGTCCGCGAAGTCGGACGGGCCCGCGAAGCCGGACGCGCGGCCCGAGGGCGGCGCCGACCCCGTGGGCGGTTCCGGCACTGCGGGCGGCACGGGTGCCGACCCCGTGGGCGGTCCGGGCGTCACCGGCGGCGCGGCTGCGAGGACGGAGGCCAAGCCGGACGAACCGCGGAAGAAGACCGGCCGGGCCGCACGCCGTAGCGCGTCCGGGGCTGGAGGCGCACCCACCCCGCAGGGGAAGCCGGCGCAGGAGGCGGGAGTGGTTCCCGCTCCCGCCGTGCCCTCGCACGGGGAGACGGACGAGAGCAAGGACCAGGACGGGACGGAGCCCGCGGGCGGCAAGGCTGCGGCGGATACAAGGGCCGCGGCGGATGCAAAGGCCGCGGCGGAGACAGGGGCCTGGCTCGGGAAGCCGGTGGCGGGTGCCCCGGTTTTCGTCGACGAAGCCGCCACGACCGTCGAACCGTCCTCCGCGAAGACGGACGAGGACTCCGAGCCGGATGAGGGCGCGGAGGGCGCGCGGGCCGAGCGCGAACAGCCGGGGCACGAGCCGGAGCAGGCGCCGTCGCAGCAGGGGCACGAGGGGGAGAAGCCGCAGCCCGCGGACGGGGCCGGCGACTCCGGCGGGACCCCGGGGACCGGCCGGTCCGCTGCGGACTCCGCGCAGAAAACTTCCGGGAATCCGGCGGTGGGGTCGGCGTGGGAGTCGGCGGGAGAAGCCTCGGAGTCCGGGAACGCGGCGTCCGGCACAGCGTCCGACGAGGCGCCTGACGCGGGGTCCGGCGCCGGGAAGCCGTCCGGGCGTTCAGAGGGCGCGGGCGAGTCCGCGGAGGGCGGTTCCACCGGCAAGGCGAACGGCACGGTCGCCGGCGCCACGAGGTCCGGGACCGGCGAGTCCAAGGCCCGGCACAGGGCGTCCGGAGGGCCCGCGTCGAAGTCGGGTTCCAAGCAGACCAGGGTGCGCAACGCCGGTTGAGCCCCGGGCCCGGCCCCGTCCCGTCCTGGCACGGCGCCGCCACAGCGCCGCAGGACAGCGGTGGCAGCGCCACAACGTCGCGTGCCACAGCGCCGATGCGTCCCGGCGCCGTGGATCCGACGCCCGTGAGGTGCTGACGCGCCCTTGCCCGGCGGCGTCCCGCCGTCCGCGCCGCTGCTTGCCGGTTACTTGTCGATGTCGCCGACGACGAAGAAGAACGAGCCCAGGATCGCCACCATGTCGGCGACGAGCGTCCCCGGGAGCAGCTCGGTCAGCGCCTGGATGTTGTTGAACGAGGCCGAGCGCAGCTTGAGCCGGTACGGCGTCTTCTCGCCCTTGGAGACGAGGTAGTAGCCGTTGAGGCCGAGCGGGTTCTCCGTCCAGGCGTAGGTGGCCCCCTCCGGCGCCTTGAGCACCTTCGGCAGCCGCTGGTTCACGGGGCCCGGCGGCAGCTTGGCGAGCCGGTCCAGGCAGGCGTCGGCCAAGTCGAGCGAGTTGTGGGCCTGTTCGAGCAGCACCTCGAAGCGGGCCAGGCAGTCGCCCTCGCCGCGTGTGACGACCTTCAGGACGTCCTGGAGCTCTCCGTACGCCAAGTACGGCTCGTCACGCCGGAGATCGAAGTCGACGCCGGACGCGCGGGCGATCGGGCCGCTCACTCCGTAGGCGTGCACGGTCTCCTGGCCGAGGACGCCGACTCCGCGCGTACGCCCGCGGAAGATCTCGTTCCCCGTCACGAGCCGGTCGAAGACGTCCATCCGGGACCGCACGTCCGCCACTGCCTGCCGGGCCCTGCCCTGCCACCCCGCGGGCAGGTCCTCCTTGAGGCCGCCGACGCGGTTGAACATGTAGTGCATCCGGCCGCCGGACAGCTCCTCCATGACGTGCTGCAGCTCCTCCCGCTCGCGGAAGGCGTGGAACACGGGCGTGATGCCGCCCAGTTCCAGCGGATAGGAGCCGAGGAACATCAAGTGGTTGAGTACGCGGTTGAGTTCGGCGAGCAGCGTCCGCAGCCACACGGCGCGGACGGGGACCTCCATGCCCAGCATGCGTTCGACGGCCAGGACGACGCCCAGCTCGTTCGAGAAGGCGGAGAGCCAGTCGTGGCGGTTCGCGAGAACGATGATCTGGCGGTAGTCGCGGGCCTCGAAGAGCTTCTCGGCGCCCCGGTGCATGTAGCCGACCACGGGCTCGACCTCGCTGATCAGCTCGCCGTCGAGGACGAGGCGCAGCCGGAGCACGCCGTGCGTGGAGGGGTGCTGGGGGCCGATGTTGAGCACCATGTCGGTGCTCTCGGCGGCGCCGCCCACGCCGACCGTCGTCCGCGTCCCCGAGGGCCGGGGCGTTCCGGCGGCGTCGCCCGTCGTCGTCCGCTGACTCATGGGCCTCAGTCTCGCACCCTCCGGCGCGGCGGCTCGTGGCGGTCGCGGATTCGCCGCCCGTCCGGCGTTGTCCACAGGCCTGTGCGGCGTGCGGGGCAGCGCATACGCTGGCCGCATGACGACGGGGACAGGCCGTCCGGGCGGGGCACCGGAGCACGGCCGGGGGCAGAGGCCCGACGGCGGGCAGGCTCCGGTGGGCGGCGATCCGGGGCAGACGCCAGGGGGAGCGCCGGGAGGCGGTTCCGAGGGCGGTTCCGAGGGCCATTCCCAAGGCGGTTCCGAGGGCGGTGGCGCGCCCGAGCGGTGGCAGGGCGTCGAACGGGCCCTGCTGAAGGTGCGGCGGCTCGTCCTGCTGTTCACGATGGCGCCGGCAGCAGTGGGCCTGGCGGCCCTGCTCGGTCTGACGGCAGGTCCGGGCTGGGCGGCCTTCGCGCTGCTCCCGCTCGTGGTCGCGGCGTGGGGCTGGGGCGCGATCGAGCGCAACTGGCGTTCGTGGCGGTACGCGGAGCGCGAGGACGACCTGCTGATCAGCCGCGGTGTGCTGTGGCGCGAGCTGACGGTCGTGCCCTACGGGCGTATGCAGCTGGTGGAGGTCACGTCCGGGCCGCTGGAACGCCGGTACGGCCTGGCCCGCCTCCAGCTCCACACGGCTGCCGCGACGACGGACGCCGCCATACCCGGGCTCGTGCCACAGGAGGCGGAGCGGCTGCGCGACCGTCTCACTGAGTTGGGCGGCGCGCGCTCGGCGGGGCTGTGAGCGGCATGCCGGAGGGCACGCAGGCGGCCCCCGGCGGCCCGGTTCCACCTCCGCGGGCGGCCGGGCGGCGGCTGCACCCCGTGACGCCGTGGCGGCGGGCCTGGGCACCGGTCGCCGGTCTGATCGCCTTCTCCGTGCACGACTTCGAGCGGACCCGCGAGTGGTTCTCGCACCTCACCACGGGATGGCTGGTCGCCGCCTTTGCGGTGCTGCTCCCGGCAGCGGCGGCCTACGGCTTCTTCTCCTGGTGGTTCACGAGCTACCTCGTCACCGACACCGAGCTGCGCATCCGCACGGGGCTCGTCTTCCGCCGCACCGCGCACATCCGTCTGGACCGCGTCCAGGCCGTCGACGTGGGGCGCCCGCTCCTCGCCCGTGTCGCCGGGGTGGCGAAGCTCAAGCTGGACGTGGTCGGCACGGAGGACAAGGACGAACTGGCCTTCCTCAGCGAGCGGGAAGCCGTGGAGCTGCGTGCCGAACTCCTCGCGCGCGCCGCGGGGATCGCGCCCGAGGCGGCGCCGGAGGCCGGGGAGGCGCCCTCCCGCGAGCTGCTGCGCGTCGGCACCCGCACTCTCGTGACGGGTCTGCTGCTGATGGGCACGGGCTGGGGTGCACTCCTCGCGATGGTCGCGGTGCCCGGCGTCGTCTTCGCGGTCAGCGACAGCTTCCTGGCGGGGCTCGCCGTGCTCCTCCCCGCGCTGGGCGGCGCCTGGGCGAGCACGGGCGGCCGCTTCCTCAAGGAGTACGACTGGACTGTGGCCGAGTCACCCGACGGCCTCCGCCTCGACCACGGCCTGCTGGACCGCGAGCACGCGACCGTACCGCCGGGGCGTGTGCAGTCCGTCAAGATCGCCGAACCGTTGCTGTGGCGGCGCCGCGGCTGGCTGCGGGTCGACCTGGAGATCGCGGGGGCGGGCAAGGACAAGGGCGGCGTACTGATACCCGTGGCACGCCGTGACGAGGTCGCGGACGTGCTGGGCCGGATCCTCCCCGGGCTCGGGCTCGACGCCGTGGAGGAGGCCGTCACGCCGGTGCCGCGGCGTGCGCGCTGGTGCACGCCGCTGTTCTGGCGCGGATACGGGCACGGGGTCACCGATGCCGTCTTCGTCACGCGCAGCGGGCTGCTCAGGAGGCGGACCACACTGGTGCCCCATGCCAAGGTGCAGAGCGTCCGCTGGGAACAGGGCCCGTGGCAGCGGCGGATGCGTCTCGCGGACGTCTGCGTCGACCACGGAGCGAACGGCTGGACCGCGGCCGCCATGCGCGACGCCGACGAAGCGGAGGCGCTGGTCCACGCGCAGGCGGAGCGGTCGCGGCTGGGGCGGCGCGAGGCGCATCCGGAACGGTGGATGACGTAGCGGGTGCGTGACGCGAGGGGTCTGTGGCGAGACGCTCACCGCGGGAGAGGGCGCCTCACGCGGGGCCGGCGCACCACGTGAGCCTGCGGCGGGCGCGGGCCGTTCGCTCAGTGAAAGGGCGTCGAGACACCGCCCAGTGGCTGCACCAGCCAGCTGAAGGCACCCAGTCCTCCCGGGTCGGTCAGCTCCGCGGCTTCACCCGCGGCGGCCAACTGCCGTACGTACTCGGCCGGTTCCGCCGACGCGAGCCGCAGCGGGGGGCGGGCGCCGTGGACGCCGAGCGCGTGCAGCGCGTCGCGCTGGGACAGCAGCACGGGTTGCGCCGAGGGCTCCACGCCGGCGTCCTCCGGACGGCCGCGGTCACTGCCCGCGCGCCCGCCGGGGACACGTTCCTCGCCGGCGTGTCCGTCACCTGGGTTGTCCAAGTGCCCAGTGACGGAGCGTTCACGGCCCGCGTGGTCGTCGGCCGCGCGGGGAGGGCGCCGCCTCCGTACGGCCAGTGCTCCGGCCGCGGCGCAGGCGTCGAGCGCGACATGGGCGGTGAGGTCGCGGCTCCCGTCAGGGACCGGGTGGGTCTCGCGGCCGTCGAGATAGCCGGTGAGCGTGCCGAAGGGAGGTCGGCTCCCGCGGAAGTGCGCGTAGTCGACGGCGACGGCCAGGCCCCTCTCCAGCGTTCGGACGGCAGCGGCCCACGCCTCGTCGCGGGGCCGACCGATCTCCGCACGGAGACCGACCTCCGCACGGAGACCGACCTCCGGTTCCCGGCCTTCGGGGCACGGGCGTGACTCCGGTCCGCGGCCCCCGTCCGGCGCATGCGGACGGTCCTCCTGCGGCGCGCGCACCGCGGGGTCCGCCGTCGACGGCAGGCACTCGGAAGCGAGGGGCCACCACTGCGCGAGCCATTCGGCGTCCGGGCCTTCGGCCAGCGGTTCGCCGAGCCGCTCCGCACCGTCGGACGGCCGTACGAGCACCGTGTGGGGCACCCCGCCGGGGCCGGTCTCCACCACGTCGACGGGCACGTTGTCGAGCCATTCGTTCGCGAAGAGCAACCCCGACAGCCCTGGTCCGGCGGGCAGTTCGGACCGCCAGACGATGCGCTCGTCCAGTCCATCCGGGCGGGGCGCCCGCTCGACGGCGTAGGGGCATACGCGTCCGGCCGGCTCCGCGGGGAGCGCGGCGAGTACGCCGGTGAGCAGCTCTCCCGCCCCCGCCCCGACGTCGACGAAGGCCAGTTCGGCGGGGTGTCCGAGCGCCTCGTCGACGTGCAGCAGCAGCCGCGCCACGGCCTGCGCGAAGAGAGGCGACGCATGGACGGACGTACGGAAGTGGGCGCCGGGCCGCTCGCGCACGAAGAAGCCGGGCAGCTCCGTTCCGGAGGGCCCGGCCGCATCTCCGGCTCCGTTCCCGGCCGCGTCTCCGGCTCCGGCGCCCTCCCCGGCCGCGTCCCCCGCTCCCGCTCCCGCTCCCGCTCCCGCTCCGGCTCCGGTGCGGCGGCGGGCTCCGCCCACCCCGCTCGTCCCGTACAGGGCGCGCTCCGCCGCCGCACGCCAGGTCGTCCACTGGCCGCCGGCCCGGCGGAGGGGGCGAGGCCGATCCTCGGGAGCGTGATCCTCGGGCGCGTTCACGGGGCCACGCTAGGGCAGGGCGCCGGAGCTCCCTCCTCCACCTTGGGGAGTAGATGCACGGCCCCCGTATCGGCCGCCGGGCTGACCCCGGGACGTACCCGGCCTCCATACGCTGGGTTATGTGAACCGCATCTACGACTTCATCCGCCGGCACCCCACCTGGGTGGACAGCTGCTGGGCTGTCCTGCTGCTGATGATCTCCTCGGTGTGGTTCATCTCGAGCGTCGAGTCCGACTCCGAGGGCCTGCCGCAGGGGCCCAAGGAGCAGGTCGCGGCGGTCCCGATCGTCCTCGCGCTCTGCCTGGTGGTCGCGCTGCGCCGCCGCGCACCGGAGAAGATGCTGGTCCTCACCACCGGCACCGGCGTCGCACAGGTCGTGACCCACGTCGACGTGGGGCCCGCGAACTTCGCCATGCTGGTGATCGTCTTCACGGTGGCGTCCCGCAACATCCGCTGGGCCTCCCGCTTCGCCCTGGGCGGGGCAGTGGCCGCACCCACCATCGCGACGCTCCGCTGGCCCGAGGAGAACCAGACCCTCGCCGGGACGATCCTCGGCGACATCTTCCTCACGGTCACCTTCGTGCTCGCCTGGGTGCTGGGCGACTCGCTGCGTACCCGGCGTGCCTACTACGCGCAGCTCGAAGAGCGCGCCACGCGTCTCGAGAAGGAGCGCGAGGCGCAGACGCAGATCGCGGCGGCGGCCGAACGCGCCCGCATCGCGCGGGAGCTGCACGACGTCGTCGCCCACAACGTCTCGGTGATGGTGGTGCAGGCCGACGGTGCCGCGTACGTCCTGGACTCCGCTCCCGATCAGGCGAAGCAGGCGCTCTCCACGATCTCGGGCACGGGCCGCCAGGCGCTGGCGGAGATGCGGCGCCTGTTGGGCGTGCTGCGCACCGGCGAGAGCGGCCCGGACGGCGCGTCCGGCCGCGAGGGCGCCGGGGAGTACGGGCCGCAGCCGGGCGTCGACCAGCTCTCCGAGCTGATCGAGCAGGTGCGCGGCGCCGGGCTCGCCGTGAGCTTCACCATCGAGGGGACGCCGCGTCCGCTGCCGAGCAGCATCGAACTGACCGCCTACCGCGTCGTGCAGGAGGCCCTGACGAACTCCCGGAAGCACGGCGGGCCGGACGTCGGCGCCACCGTCCGCCTGAGCTACGGCGCCGACGAGCTGTCCCTGCTCGCCGAGGACGACGGACGGGGCGCGGAGCGCGAGATGTACGAGGAGGGCGGCACCGACGGTCTCGGCCACGGCCTCATCGGCATGCGCGAACGCGTCGGCATGGTGGGCGGGAGCCTGGAGACCGGGCCCCGTCCGGGGGGCGGCTTCCGTATATGCGCGGTCCTGCCGCTGAAAGCCGTCCACTGATCCGCGGACGGCTTCCGCGTCCGCCCGCCCCCGCCCCCGATCCGAATCCCGCCCCGAATCCCGACCCCGACCTCGGCTCCGACCCTGCCCCCGCCCGACCCCGGCCACCCGACCCCGGCCCCCCCCGCCCGAAGGGACGACCCATGACCATCCGCGTGATGCTCGTCGACGATCAGGTACTGCTGCGCACCGGCTTCCGCATGGTCCTCAGCGCGCAGGAGGACATGGAGGTCGTGGCGGAGGCGGGGGACGGCGCCGAGGCGCTGGAGCGGCTGCGCTCCACGAAGGTCGACGTCGTGCTGATGGACGTACGGATGCCCAACGTCGACGGCGTCGAGGCGACCCGTCGCATCTGCACGGAGGGCGAGGGCGGCCCGGGCGAACCGAAGGTGCTCATCCTGACCACGTTCGACCTCGACGAGTACGCCTTCACGGCGCTCAAGGCGGGGGCCGGCGGCTTCATGCTCAAGGACGTGCCGCCGGACGACCTGCTCGCCGCCATCCGTGCCGTGCACAGCGGGGACGCCGTGGTCGCGCCGAGCACCACCCGCCGTCTCATCGACCGCTTCTCGACCGTGCTGCCCTCGACCACTCCCGGGCCGCTCACCCGGGGGCTGGAGCGGCTGACCGACCGCGAGACGGAGGTGCTCACGCTCGTCGCGCAGGGTCTCTCCAACGGGGAGATCGCCGCGCAGCTCGTGCTGTCGGAGGCCACGGTCAAGACCCACGTGGGCCGCATCCTGGCGAAGCTCGAACTGCGCGACCGGGTGCAGGCCGTGGTCCTCGCGTACGAGACGCGGCTGGTCAGGGCCGGCGGCGGCACCGCGTGACGCCGTGACCCGGCCCTCGATCCCGGCCCCCGACCCCGGCCCCGACCCCGGCCCCCGACCCCGGCCATCGGACGGGCCGCGGCGACCGGACGGTGACGCCGCCACGCCGTGCGGCGGCCCGTCCGCGGCCTGTCTCCGCCGCGTCAGGACGGGGCGGCGGCCGCGGCCGCCCGGAAGTCCAGGAACTCCGCCACCGCCGCGCGTACGTCCTCCGCGGTCCACGACAGCCCCGGGCGGGCGACCGTGACCTCGGTCGCCGCGGTTCCGGGCGGCGCGCCGGACGGCCGTGACCACCGCCTGAAGAGCACCGTCCCCGTCTCCTCCGCCTGCCGTACGCCCGCCTCCGTCAGCTCGTCGGCCTCGTAGGGGAGCCAGACCTGGAACTGGTGCGTGTGCGGCGTCCGCGGCCACACCCGCCACCACGGCAGACCCGAGCCGGTGAACGCCTCGTGCAGGGCCCCGGCCACCGTCGCCGCGTGCCGCACGTACTCGGGCAGGCGGGGCAGTTCGAGGTCCAGCCCGGCGAGGGCCGCGAGTGCGGCGGGCCACTGCTGGAAGGGCTGACCGCCGTACCTGTGCCGCCACGCGGCCGCCTCCTCGACGACGGTCGCGGGACCGGCGAGAGCCGCCCCGGACAGGCCGCCCAGGGACTTGTAGAAGCTGACGTAGACGGTGTCGGCCAGCGAGGCCACGGCGGTCAGCGGCCGGCCGAAGTGCGTGACGGACTCCCACAGCCGGGCGCCGTCGAAGTGCACGACGGCCTCCCGCTCGCGGGCCGCCTCGACCACGGCCGTCAGCTCGTCCCAGGTGGGGAGGACGAACCCTGCTTCGCGCAGGGGCAGTTCGAGCATCAGGGTGCCGAACGGCTCGTCCAGTGCCCGTACTTCGGCTGCGGTGGGCAGCCGCGGTTCCGTCGTCGGGCGGATGGGGCGCAGACCGGCCAGGATCTGCAGCGCGTCCCGCTCCCAGACCATCGGATGCGACAGCGGATGGAGCGCCACGGTGCTGTTCCCGGTGCGGCCCGCCCAGCAGCGCAGCGCCACCTGCTGGGCCATGGTCCCGGTCGGGAAGAAGGCGGCGGCCTCCGTGCCCAGGGCGGCGGCCGTCCGCCGCTCCAGCTCGCCGACGATGCCGTCCTCGTTGCCGTACTGGTCGGTCCAGTCGCCGAAGTCGTGGGCCCGAGCGCCCTGTTCGGCCAGCCGGGCCAGCCGGTCGCCGATGCGTTCGCGTCCGGGGACCGGGGCGAGGAGGCGCGTGGCGCCGCCCCATGCGTCGAGCTGCCGTCTGCGGCTGTCCCGCTCGGTGTCCGTCATGGGACGCATCCTGGGGCCTTCCGGGACCCGGGCACCAGCGGATTCCGTCCGGCCCGCGGGACCGGGGGCGGGACCGGGGCAGGGCCGTCCCGGCGCACCAGGCCCGAGGGCTCCGCCGTCCCGCGTCCGGCCGCACGGGCCGGGAGTCGTGCACGGGGCGAACCGCACGCGTCTCCGCGCCGCGGCGAAGGCATAGCATGGCGGTGAGACGTCCGGTACCCGCGAGGACCGGAACGGAAGACGGAAGGCTCCCCGCCAGTGAACCCAGAGCAGCCAGCCCCGCCCCCCGGCCCGGATCGGGGGACCAGGGCAGAGGACCGTCCCGCCCGCCTCGACGTCGGCGTCGTCGGCACCGGCCGCGTAGGCCCCGCGCTGGCGGCCGCGCTGCGACTCGCCGGGCACCGTCCCGTTGCCGCGTCTGGCGTCTCCGAGCGTTCGCGGCGCCGCGCCGCCGAACTGCTGCCAGGGGTGCCGCTCGTCGATCCCGCCGAAGTGCTGGCGCGCGCCGACCTCGTCCTGCTCACCGTGCCCGACGACGCGCTGCCGGGGCTCGTGGCAGGGCTCGCCGAGACGGGCGCCGTACGGCAGGGGCAGCTCGTCGCGCACACCTCGGGGCGATACGGCACCGCCGTCCTCCGACCCGCCCTGCGCGCAGGGGGGTTGCCGCTCGCGCTGCACCCCGTGATGACCTTCACCGGCACACCGGTCGACGTGCAGCGGCTCGCGGGCTGCTCCTTCGGCGTCACCGCGCCGGAGGAGCTGCGGCTCGCCGCGCAGGCGCTCGTCATCGAGATGGGCGGCGAACCCGAGTGGATCGCCGAGGAGGCCCGGCCGCTCTACCACGCGGCACTCGCCATCGGCGCCAACCACCTCGTCACCCTCGTCAACCAGGCCATGGAGCTGCTGCGCACGTCCGGCGTCGAGGCCCCGGACCGCATGCTCGGGCCGCTGCTCGGCGCCGCGCTCGACAACGCCCTGCGCTCCGGCGACGCCGCCCTCACCGGCCCCGTCGCCCGCGGCGACGCCGGCACGGTCTCGGCGCACATCACCGAACTGGGCGACCACGCACCCCGCATGGTCGCCGGCTACCTGGCCATGGCGCGTGCGACGGCGGACCGCGCCCTCGCGCACGGCCTCCTCGCGCCCGAACGCGCAGAGGACCTGCTCGACGTACTGTCCGAAGGAGGCCGAGGCCAGTGAGGCGCACAGCAGGAGACGCCGGCACCGCCGTGGGAGGCGGGCCCCTGCCGTCGGACGGCGGTGCGCACGGGCCGTCCCCGGCGGGCCCCCGGAGCGTGCGACTGGTCCGTACGGCCGCCGAACTGCGCGACACCGCTGCCCCGTCGAGCCGCGACGAGCCCTGCCTCAGGGCCGCCGTCATGACGATGGGCGCGCTGCACGCCGGCCACGCCTCCCTCATACGCACCGCTCGCGAACGGGTCGGCGCGCGGGGGCAGGTGGTCGTCACCGTCTTCGTGAACCCCCTCCAGTTCGGGCCGTCGGAGGACCTCGACCGCTACCCCCGGACGCTCGACGCGGACCTGGTCCTCGCGGCGGAGGCCGGCGCGGACGTGGTCTTCGCACCGTCCGTCGAGGAGGTCTACCCCGGGTCGGCCGCCGACCCCAGGGGGGCGGGCCCGCAGGTACGCGTCGCCGCCGGGCCTATGGGCGAGCGCTTCGAAGGGGCGTACAGGCCCGGCCACTTCGACGGGATGCTGACCGTCGTCGCCAAGCTCCTCCATCTGACGTCGCCGGACATCTCGCTGTACGGGCAGAAGGACGCGCAGCAACTCGCCCTGATCCGCCGGATGGTGCGCGACCTCAACTTCCCCGTGCAGATCGTCGGAGTCCCCACGGTCCGCGAGCCGGACGGTCTCGCGCTGTCCAGCCGCAACCGTTACCTCTCACCTGCCGAACGGGAGAGCGCGCTCGCCCTCTCCCGGGCCCTCTTCGCCGCCCGCGGCACCATCGAGGGCGGCGGCGGAGCCGACGCGGCGCTGGCAGCCGCCCGCGCGGTCCTGGAGGAGGCGGCACACGCCGAACCGCCCCTCGGTGTCGACTACTTGGCGCTCATCGACCCCGCCGACTTCACGGAGCTGACGGCGCGGGACTCCGCCGCCGAACCCACCGGGGCCCCCGGAGCGGCAGCCCCCGCCGCACGCGAGGACCTCGGCGAGGGCGGCGGCTCCGAGGCCGTGCTGGCCGTCGCCGCACGCGTCGGCAGCACCCGGCTCATCGACAACGTCACCCTGCCCATGGAGCTGTTGGGGGTACGCCCGTGACCGGCCGCGCGGACCACCGGACGGGGCGGGGCGCCCGGCAGGCCCGGGAGGGCGGCATACCCTCCGCACGCGCCGCCCTGCCCGCCCCCGCGCCCGGCTGGCGCATCGACGCGGACGTCGTGGTCGTCGGCTCCGGCGTCGCCGGCCTGACCGCCGCCCTCCGCTGCGCCGCGGCCGGCCTGGACACCGTCGTCGTCACCAAGGCCCGCCTCGACGACGGGTCGACCCGCTGGGCGCAGGGCGGCATCGCCGCGGCGCTCGGCGAAGGCGACAGCCCCAAGCAGCATCTCGACGACACGCTCGTGGCCGGCGCCGGCCTCTGCGACGAGGAGGCCGTGCGCCTCCTCGTGACGGAAGGCCCCGCCGCCGTACGCCGGCTCATCAGCACCGGCGCGCAGTTCGACACGGACGCGAGCACCGGCCAGATCGAACTGACCCGCGAGGGCGGACACCACCGGCGCCGCATCGCCCACGCCGGCGGCGACGCGACGGGTGCGGAGATCTCCCGCGCCCTGGTCGAGGCCGTGCGGGACGGACGTACGAGCGTCCGCACGGTCGAGAACGCGCTCGTGCTCGACCTGCTCCGCACCCCGGACGGCGCGACGGCCGGCGTCACCCTCCACGTCATGGGCGAGGGCCAGCACGACGGGGTCGGCGCGGTGCACGCCCCGGCAGTGGTGCTCGCGACGGGCGGAATGGGCCAGGTGTTCTCCGCGACCACCAACCCGCCGGTCTCCACCGGCGACGGCGTCGCACTGGCGCTGCGCGCGGGCGCCGAGGTCAGCGACCTGGAGTTCGTCCAGTTCCATCCGACGGTGCTCTACCTCGGACCGGACGCCGAGGGCCAGCAGCCCCTGATCTCGGAGGCCGTACGGGGCGAGGGCGCCCACCTCGTCGACGCCGGCGGCGTGCGCTTCATGACGGGCCGGCACGAACTCGGCGAACTGGCGCCCCGGGACGTCGTGGCCAAGGGGATCATGCGCCGGGCGGCGGAGCAGGGCGCCGAGCCCGGCACGGAGCACATGTTCCTCGACGCCCGCCACTTCGGCCCCGCCATGTGGGAGAGCCGCTTCCCCACCATCCTCGACGCCTGCCGCAGCCACGGCATCGACCCGGTGACCCAGCTCGTCCCGGTGGCGCCCGCGGCCCACTACGCCAGCGGCGGCGTCCGCACCGACCTGCACGGACGTACGACCGTCCCCGGGCTGTACGCCTGCGGCGAGGTCGCCTGCACCGGCGTGCACGGGGCGAACCGCCTCGCCTCCAACAGCCTCCTGGAGGGGCTCGTCTTCGCGGAGCGGATCGCCGAGTCCGTCGCCGAGTCCGTCGGCGGAGCGGCCGGGGGAAGGGCCGAGGCCGCCGCCGGATCGGCCCGGGACGGGGCCGAGGCCGCCCGTCCGCTCCCTGCGGAGAGCCCCGGCACCGCCGGCCGGCTGCCCGTCGCCCCGCTGCTTCCGCCCGAGGCCCGGCCCGTCATCCAGCGCGTCATGACGGCCGGCGCGGGAGTGCTGCGCTCCGAGGCGAGCCTGACCGAGGCGGCGGCCCAGCTCGACGCCGTCGCCGCCGGAGCGGCCGGAGAGCCCGCCGCTCCCGGCGTGGAGAGCTGGGAGACGGCCAACCTCCATCTCGTCGCGCGCGTACTCGTCGCGGCGGCCCTGCGCCGCCACGAGACCCGTGGCTGCCACTGGCGCGAGGACCATCCCGGACGGGACGATGCGGCCTGGGCCCGCCACCTCGTCGTGGAGCTGCGGGAGGGGGGCCGTAGTCTCGACGTCCGGACGACCCGGACGACGTCCTTCCCGCCGACCGTTCCGCAGAGTTGGTTGTCGCGGGAACGGCCCGCGGACCGGCCGCCCGACGCCCAGCACGCGAAGCCCGTACACCACCCCGCCCAGCCCACCCGACCCGGACAGCCCCACGGCCGCCACACGGCCAGGCCACCCTCACACCCTTGATGGAGAAGCCGTGACCAGCCCCTTCCCGGACTCACCGGAGGAGCGACGCCCCCAGCCCGTCGACGTGCCCCTGCTCCAGATCGGCGGACCGGGGACCCCGGCCACGGCGCCGGGCTCCGGCGGCGGCTGCGGCGACGCCTGCGGCTGCTCGGACGCAGCCGGGGCGGACAGCCCGTACGGCCTCGATCCCCTGGACTGCGGCCTCGACCCCGACCTGGCCGAACTCCTCGCCGGCGCCGGCCTCGACCCCGTACAGGTCGAGGACATCGCACACCTCGCCATCGAGGAGGACCTCGACCACGGCGTGGACGTCACCACGGTGGCGACCATTCCGGAGGACGCCGTCTCTACGGGGGACTTCACCGCGCGGGAGGACGGCACGGTCGCCGGACTGCACGTCGCCGAAGCCGTGCTGTCCGTGGTCTGCACCGACGAGTTCGAGGTGGAGCGCCACGTCGAGGACGGCGACCGCGTCACGGTCGGGCAGCGGCTGCTGACCGTGCGCACCCGGACCCGCGATCTGCTCACGGCGGAGCGCAGCGCGCTGAACCTGCTCTGCCGCCTGTCGGGCATCGCCACCGTCACGCGCCGCTGGGCCGATGTGCTCAGCCGCGCCGCGACGGCCACGGCCGACGCCACCCGCGCGGAGACCCGCGTACGCGACACCCGCAAGACGACGCCGGGCCTGCGGGCCCTGGAGAAGTACGCGGTCCGCTGCGGAGGCGGTACGAACCACCGCTTCTCCCTGTCCGACGCCGCTCTGATCAAGGACAACCACGTCGTCGCGGCGGGCGGGGTCGCCGAGGCGTTCAGGCTCGTGCGGCGCGAGTTCCCGGGCGTGCCCGTCGAGGTCGAGGTCGACCGCCTCGACCAGATCGAGCCGGTCCTCGCCGAGGGCGCGGACCTCATCCTGCTCGACAACTTCACCCCCGACGAGACGGCCGCCGCGGTCACACTGGTCGCCGGCCGCGCCCAGCTGGAGTCCTCGGGGCGCCTCTCCCTGGAGAACGCCGCCGAGTACGCCGCCACGGGCGTCGACTTCCTCGCCGTCGGTGCGCTCACCCACTCCTCCCCGATCCTCGACATCGGGCTCGACCTCCGCGAGGGCGGCCCCGCCCAGGACGCAGACGACGACCGTGAAGAGGTGGATGTCTGATGCTGCTGACCATCGACGTCGGTAACACCCACACAGTGCTCGGCCTCTTCGACGGGGACGACATCGTCGAGCACTGGCGCATCTCCACCGACGCCCGCCGCACCGCCGACGAACTGGCCGTGCTGCTCCAGGGCCTGATGGGCATGCACCCGCTGCTCGGCGAGGAGCTCGGCGACAACGTCGAGGGCATCGCCATCTGCTCCACCGTCCCCTCCGTCCTGCACGAGCTGCGCGAGGTCACCCGCCGCTACTACGGCGACATCCCCGCCGTGCTCGTCGAGCCGGGCGTGAAGACGGGCGTGCCGATCCTCATGGACAACCCCAAGGAGGTCGGCGCCGACCGCATCATCAACGCGCTGGCGGCGGTCGAGCTGTACGGCGGGCCGTGCGTCGTCGTCGACTTCGGCACGGCCACGACGTTCGACGCCGTCTCGGCGCGGGGCGAGTACGTCGGCGGCGTCATCGCCCCCGGCATCGAGATCTCCGTCGACGCGCTCGGCGTCAAGGGCGCCCAGCTCCGCAAGATCGAGCTGGCCCGCCCGAGGAGCGTCATCGGCAAGAACACCGTCGAGGCCATGCAGTCCGGCATCCTCTACGGCTTCGCGGGCCAGGTCGACGGGGTCGTCGACCGCATCGCTCGGGAGCTGACCGACGACCCGGACGACGTGACCGTCATCGCCACCGGAGGACTGGCGCCGATGGTGCTGGGCGAGGCGGGCGCCATCGACGAGCACGAGCCCTGGCTCACGCTCGTCGGCCTCCGGCTCGTCTACGAGCGCAACGTCAGCCGCTCCTAGGGCGTGTCTCAAAGTCCCGTCTGGGCCGCGGTGCCTGGCACGCACGCTGCCTGCGTTGTCGGTCGTCGGCGCAGCCCGCTGCGCTCTCCTCCCTCCGCCTTGCGATCGCACGCACCAGACACCGCGTCCCCC